>CAZAPF010000031.1:0-55507 GCA_964486885.1 uncultured Verrucomicrobiota bacterium | reverse complement strand
ACTCTTACGGTACGTAATAAGCAGCAGTTTGATTTCGGTTCCAATGAATGGAAGGTAACGGTAAACGGTCGCCTGCTTAAAACGGGTAGAGTGACATTGAAGCCGGGGAAGCATGATATCCGCTTTTTCTGCAACAGCTTTTACGGCCACAATAAGGAACTTGCCTTCCCCTGGCTGAACCTGAAGGGGTGGGGCTGCTGGTCGGTGGAGCTGGCCACCGCTTGTCTGTTCATCGATAACGACCGCCGCTGGTTTGCCAGCTTTGAACATAAAGAAGCCAAAAAGGTTGAGCGGTGCTGGCAGAAGTCTATCGAGCAGTATCCTAAAGGATTTACCGCATTGGACATGCCCATGGAGCAGGTGTTCATGGAGGATCCCGCGGCGCAATTTGCCGACCGGGAAACAGCCGCGCGGGGCGATACGGAATATTGCTATGATTTCGGTGAGCAGACCTGCGGCTATTTTGAATTCGTAATCAAGGCCGAAGCGGAGGTGATCGTTGATCTCAATGCCGTGGAATACATTACACCCGACGGAACCATTCAGCACACGCTTCCGTTCAACCGCAACGGCATGCGTTACATCACGAAAAAGGGCGTCAACCGCTTTACGTCGCTCAAACGCCGCTCAGGGCAGTATCTGTTTGTGACGATTCGTAATGCAAAGTCGCCGGTTGAAATTAAATCGGTGCGCATTGTTGAATCGACAGCACCGGTGACGCCGGTCGAAGCATTTAAATCCAGCGATCCGGCGCTGAACAAGGTTTGGAAAATGTCTGAACGCGCGTTAAAGCTCTGTATGGAAGACACCTTTACCGATTGCCCGCTTTATGAGCAGACGCTCTGGATCGGTGATGCGCGAAACGAAGCGCTCTATGCTTTTTCCGCGTATGGAAACTATGATGTCTCTGCACGCAGCCTTGAACTCGGTGCGCAGTCGCTTGATCAATTTCCGATGGTTGGATGCCAGGTTCCGTCGTCGTGGGACTGCCAGCTGCCGGCCTGGAGTTTTCTCTGGGGCATGCAGGTCTGGGATCACTATTTCCATACCGGCGACAAGCGGTTCCTGAAAAAACTGTGGCCCGCCGTTCTCAAAAACCTCGAAGGTGCGGAGCAGTACAAAGATAAACACGGGCTCTTCAGCGGACCCTTGTGGAACCTGCTCGAATGGGCGCCGATCGATCATGATAACGAAACCGTGCTGCACAACAGCATGCTGCTGGTCGGGGTGTTGAAGGCCGCTGAAAACTGCGCTGACGTTTTAAAAGAAACATCTGTTTGTAAGAAACTGAAAATCCGCCGCAACAAACTCATCCGCGCCATCAATGCACAGTGGGATGAGAAGAAGGGGAGCTATCCCGATGCGTTGCTGGATTCTGATGGTAAGCCGAGCGAAAAGGTCTGTCAGCATACCTCAATGCTTTCCATCATGTGTGATGTCGCGTCTTCCAGTATTCGGAAGCCCGCGCTGAATAACCTGCTCAATCCACCAAAAGGCATGACCACGATTGGTTCGCCGTTCGCTATGCAGTTTATGTATGAGGCGCTTGAAATATCCGGTGAATACGATGCGCTGCTCGACTCCATCCGTACTAAGTTCCAGCCAATGATCGACGTCGGTGCCAGCACCGTCTGGGAAATGTTTGCCGGCAGTGATTTTGATACGCACGGTTTTCCGACCCGCAGTCACTGCCACGCCTGGGCCTCCAGCCCCATCTGGTTCCTGACGCGTATCGTATTGGGTATCCGCCAGACTGAACCCGGCGGTACGGCCTTTGAGATCAGCCCCTGGATTTCGGGGCTCCGGCACGCAAGCGGAGCCATGGCCTCTCCGAAAGGACCGGTTTCTGTAGATTGGAAGATCAAAGGGAGACGGCTAAGGATCTCTATCAGCGCTCCTAAAGGAGTGAAAGCGATCTTCAAGCCCAATGCCAGTCACGAAGAGCTGGAGATTATTGAGTAATATAGTTTCCCGCAAAATCATCACGTTTCTGCACCGTCCGGAAATGAGTCACAGCGAGTTTGGTCAGTAAAATCAGTATGAAGGAAGCTGTTTGAAGTGAAAACCGAATCGGTGGATAGCCGAAAAACAGTAAAGCCCTTGGATGAAAGTTGGGAAAATAGTAGAAATAACGGAGTCAGGGCGTGATGAACTTTCCGTTCAGTACGAATGGGAAGGGGACTTGTTTTGATGTAAATGAGTGGACTGTCCGAAAATTAATCGCAGCGAGTTCAGCCAATGGAATCAGTAGGAAGAAAGCTGTTTGAAGCGAAAATCGAATCGGTGAGTGAACGAAAAGTGGTAGAATTGACAGATGAAGATGGAAGAACTAGTCAGAATGATGCGACCTGGACACACTAAATTTTCCGTTCGGTGCGAACGGGAAGGGGACTTATTCTAATGACAGCGTACGGAGAACTACGCCGCGTCTCTGTAATACCAAGAGATTACTCCGCCGAGGCGTTTTTCCCGTTTGACTTCGCCCTGATCGGTCGGTCTGAAACCAACATCAAGAACGTTGTTTCCAATATCCACACCTTGATGAGGTCGCTGGGTATGGTAGTACGAAATCCACTCTCGGTTGATGTAATTCAGATGATCCAGACTAAAACAAATAAAGTGATTCAGGCACTCACGTTTAACTTTTCCGATATAGCATTCACAAAATCCATTGGCCTTAGGAGAACGCACGGGAGTCTTATGGACTTTCGCACCTTCGCTTTTCCAAATAGCATCAAAGCGTGGCGCAAATTTTGTGTCGCGATCACGAATCAATCCGGTCGCCTTAACACCAATATCTTCCAGCCACATGGTGGCATTACGAGCTTGTTGAAGCACCCAATCATCGTGTGGATGAAATGTCGGAAAACTCATGAAAACCTTTCGACTTCCCAAGTGGATAAACACAAGTACATAGCCATCCATTTTCCCCTTAAACGTATAAACCGGCTTGGAGAAAAAATCGCAAGCAACCAACGTATCCATATGGGAGCCAATAAATTGTTTCCAGTTGCCGGAAGGACTCCCCATGGACTTATCTGGAACCGGATAATGTCCAGCTCGCTTAAGAATATCTTGGATAGTTGTGCGACCGATTCTAATACCCAGTTTTTTCAACTCACCCAGAATCTTCGAGTAGCCCCAGCCAAGGTTTTCCGTGGCCATTCGCATGACCAAGTTAATGGTGGCCTGCGGCGTACCCGGTCGACCCGCTCCACGCTTTTTCCGGTCGGGATCACGTTGCCTCAGCCAGCCCTTATAGGTGGCTGGTTTGACTACCATCATCACGTCCGAAATATCATGATCAATTTCCGCGCCAAGGCGGAGCAGCTCGGCTCGTTCTCGCTCAGTTGGCACGATTCTGGAGTCTCCGATGCGATCCCTCAGTATTGTGTTCTGATAAGCCAACAATTTCATTTTTGTATCGTACCTTGGCTTGAGCAGTTCTCCTCCTCTTTTCCTCAGGCTTCGAGTCTCCGGGGTAGATTCTAAAAAAGCATCCTAGGTTGACCCCCGGGGGGAGCTGCGTCTATGTTGCGTGCAGGTCGAGGCGATTCATGAACCCATTACAAAATGCCAGTTTGATGAAGCACCTGATGGAAAACATTCAGGACAACATCTATTTTATGGATCGCGAAGGTCGCATTATCCTGATTAACGAGGCCGGAGCCAAGTGGCTGGGCTTCGACTCTCCCGATGAGGTCGTTGGAAAAACCGACCTGGACATATTCACTAACGAGCATGGTCGCGATGCCTATGAAGACGAGCAGCGCATCATGGAAACAGGGATTCCTATTCTTGGAAAAGAGGAAAAGGAAACCTGGGCGGATGGAAAGGATACGTGGGTCTCCACCTCCAAGATGCCGTTGCGCAATGAGGATGGAGAGATCGCGGGAGTCTTCGGGGTATCGCGCGATATCACGGCACATAAAGAAGCCGAAATCCGCGCCGCGAAATATGCCGAGGAAAACCGGCTCTTCAGGGAAAAGCTGGAAGACGACCTGCATATGGCGGGCGAACTGCAGAAAACCTTTTTTCCCACCTCCTATCCCGTCTTTCCCGAAGGGGTGGATCCCGCTGACAGCCTGATGCGGTTTCATCACTACCATCATGCAGGCGGCATGGTGGGTGGCGACTTTTGTTCCATTCGGAAACTATCGGCGACCGAAGCCGGTATTTTCCTGTGTGATGTCATGGGCCACGGGGTTCGGGCGGCGCTGGGTACGGCGATCGTGCGAGCCATGGTGGAGGAAATTTCGCACCAGAAAAAAGATCCCGGGCAATTTCTCCGGCATATGAACCAGGTATTGCTGCCGATTCTCCGGCAGGAGGACGAGTTCCTTTATGCCACCGCTTGCTACATGGTGGTGGATGTTTCAACAGGACGCGTACGTACGGCCAATGCAGGCCATCCGACCCCGATACTGCTGGATGCGGCAAACGAACGTGCCGAGTGGTTTGTGGCAGACCGTTCGTCCGCCGGCCCGGCGCTGGCCATCTGCGAGGATGTTGAGTACACAACGGTCGAGCGCACCATTCATTCCAGCGATGGAGTCGTGCTGTTTACCGACGGCATCTATGAAGTCGCCGGAGCCGGACAGGAAGAGTTTGGCGAGCAACGCCTCCTGGCCGCCGCTCAGCAACACGAGGATCTTCCCTTGCAGGATCTCTTTCCCGCACTGCTCAACGAAGCCTGTAATTTCGCGGACGAAGGAGCGTTCGACGACGATGTCTGCCTCGTCGGCTTCCGCCTGATCGAATTACTGAAGGCCTAGTCTTGGCGGTATTGCTTTGGGGTTTGGTTCATGACTTTGCGGAAGCAACGGGTGAAATAGTTGCTGTCCGAAAAGCCGCAGTCGAAGGCAATGTCGGTGATGGTGCGGTCGGTGCCTTTCAATAGTTCGGCCGCCTTCTGGCAGCGCACGTGCATCAGGTGATCGATGGGTGAACGTCCCATGCAGTCTTGGAATACCCGGGTGAAATGCCGTTTGGAGAGGTGCGATTTTTCGGCCAGCTCGTCGAGGGTTATTTTTTCGGCAAAATGTGTTTCGATGTGCGCGATGGCATCGCCGATGCGCAGCAGGTCGATCGATTCTTCCGTTGGTTCAGCGGAATAGGCGCGCGAGAGGAGCACGGCCAACTGCATAAACAACCCCTTGGCCATGACTCGGTAGCCCGGATTGCGCAGCTCGGATTCTCTCGTTAAATCATGAATCAGCTCATTGACCTGATTCAGTTGCTGATCAGATAATTGGAGCCGACTTCTAAAGTTGTGCTGTGTTCGGAAAGCGGGTTCCAGCGAAAACAGCGCATGAAAGCCGGGCAGGGCGCGGATATCCCATTGGGCGATGCCCAGTGCGTTTGGTGATCTATGCGGAAACGAATACACGCGCTGAAGTGAGCTAAATAGTAGCAGAAGCCGGAAGTTTTGAGGAGAATTTTCTTAGTGACAGCGCGATTTTTTAATGCAAGCGAATGATGAAAGAACCGAAAACAACCTATTTTATGAGGGCAGGGCGTACTGGATGCTCCGGTTACACCGGGCGGAGGAATGCACTCAGATGATGTTTGCCGGGGCAGGGTTATGCGGCATCTCGGTAATACCACGAAATGATTCCGCCCAGCCTCTGTTCCCGCTTGATCTTACCCCTGTCCGAGGGCTTGAAGTCTGGACGAAGAACCTTGTTCCCGATATCCGTACCCTGATGCGGTCGCTCATTGTTGTAGTACGCCAGCCATTGCCTGTTGATGTAGTCGAATTGGTCAAGGCTCACGCAAACAAAGTGGTTCAGACATTTCTTCTTGAACACGCCGATGCAGCTTTCCGCATACGCGTTGGCCTGCGGAGCCCGTATCGGAGTTTTGACACATTTGACCTTTTCGCTCTTCCAGAACGCCCGGAACCTTTTACTGTATTTCGTATCCCGGTCATGAATAAGGTGCCTGACCTGAATGCCCAAATCCTGAAACCACATGGAGGCATTACGGGACTGTTGAAGCACCCAGTCCTCCGTGGGATTGAACGTGGCCGGGCTCATGAAAACCTTCCGGGTTCCAAGATGGATGAAAACAAGGACATAGGCATCAACCCATCCCCTCAACGTAAGAACCGGTTTGGTGAAAAAGTCGCACGCGGCCAACGTCTCCATGTGCGATCCGATAAACTGTTTCCAATTCCCAGAGGGATATCCCTTGGACTTGTCGGGAACCGGATGGTGCCCCTCCCGTTTAAGGATCTCCTGAATCGTCGTGCGACCGATGCGGATGCCGAACTTCTTCAGCTCACCCAGAATCCTGGAGTAACCCCAACCAAGGTTTTCCCGAGCCATTCGCATCACCAGATTCACGGTGGCTTGCGGCGTTCCCGGACGACCGGCTACTCGCTTTTTCCGGTTGGGATTACGCTGTCTCAACCAGCCCCTGTAGGTGGCTGGTTTCACGACCACCATGACGTCCTTGATATCATGCTCAATCTGTTCCCCAAGCCGAAGCAGCTCCGCCCGCTCGCGTTCCGTTGGGATAATTCGGGAGTCTTCGATACGATTTCGCAACATAGTAAGCTGATAGTTCAAAAGTTGCAGTTTTACATCATACCTTGGTTTAAGCATGTACGTGAAAAGGACAAGAAAAGCCCTGAGAATCCCGGAATTATCCCTCATATACGTTTGTGCCCCATGAAGCTTAAATCTATACTGTCCAGTAAATTACGGGATGTTATACATTTCCGGACACCCCGGAAAAAGCTGAAAAGAGGGGAAGGGGCTCCGGCGGGTCGATCCGGGTAGAATCCGGTTTCACTTTTGCCGTCCCCATCGCATCAATGGGGACGCAATGAGCGGAGAATCGGTTCGTATCGCCGTCCCGGTCGGTGCAGCGAAAAGATATCCGCACGAGTAGAGTGAGTGGTAAAAATAGATGATGAGTACCCGAAAAATAGTCCCGCAAGCGACACGAAGTGAGGCAGGAGCTTGCGACAGCAATGGAGCGAAGCGGAATGGCAACCGTAGATAATTTCCGCAGGAAATAGGGAAGAATGACCGGTTCATTTTATGCAGTCAGGGTGCGGCGGAGCTACCGATCATACCGGTTGGAGGGGTGTGCTCTGATGGTGTTTGTTGGGACAGAGTTAGGCAGCGTCGCGGTAATACCACGAGATGACTCCGCCGAGGCGTTGTTCTCGCTTAATCACACCTATATCAGTAGGTTTGAAGTCGGGACGAAGAATTTTGTTTCCGATATCCAGCCGGGCCAAGCTTGTTCTAATTTGAGGGAAGAAGTTGCTGTGGGTTCCTGATGATTTTCTCCATGGGGATGATTTCAAGATCATCATAATACAGGTTTTCTTTGCCGCCATAGAGGAGTATGCACCGGGCGGACGGATAATCTGATTTAAAGGCCTTGAGGCCTTTGAGATCCTTCCGGTCAAAACGATTGCTTCGTTTCACTTCAAGGGCAATCAAACCCTCTGCTCCATACAGAACAAAATCAACTTCCTGTCCATTGGTGGTTCGCCAGTAGTAGATGGAAAGATCCAGATGATTATAGGAAATCCAGGCCCGCAGTTCCTGGAGGACTATCGTCTCCAGTGCGGCTCCATCAATTTCTTCCGGAGCATCCAGCGGACCCTTGGGGCGAATGGTGCGGTAGACTCCGACATCAAAGAAATAGAATTTTGGATGTTGAACCATTCTTCGCTTGGCCTTTTTTTGAAACACCTGAACCCGCACTGCAATCAGCAGGTCTTCCAGAATGTCGAAATAGGCCTCAACCACCTTACGGTTGATGGCGGCTTCGCGGGCCACGCCGGAAATGTTGAGTACTTCACCCTGGGAAAAACTGGCGGCTTCCAGAAAGCGCGTGAAGCCTCCAATATTTCGTGTCAGCCCTTCCTGTAGAATTTCTTCCTTAAGATAGGTTTGTACATAGGAGCTTAAATAGTCTTCCGGGATGACGTTTTTACGGTCGTCGTAAAGTGTTGGAAGATGGCCGTACTTGAGCATCTGCTCCAGATCGAATGCTTTGCCAAGCTCCACTGCAGTTAGGGGAAAGCTGTTCCGGGTGCGAGCCCGGCCCGCCAGCAGGTTGGTTCCCAGTTTGCGAAGTTTGCGGGGACTTGACCCGGTCAGGATGAATTGTATCGGCGTTGACTCGATTAACTTGTGTATTTCATCCAGCAGCTCCGGGATCTTCTGCACCTCATCCACGATCACGGTTCCGGTATATTCCAGCGGTATAAACTCCGCAATGCGGCCGGGCTGAGCGGTCAGCCTGAGTGCGATGGATGAATCCAGTAGATCGATGTAGATTGCATCGGGATAATTGGTTTTCAGCCATAGTGTTTTGCCTGTTCCCCGGGGGCCAAAGAGGAATGTGGATGATTCGGATAAGCTTATTTTTCTGGAAATCATGATTCCTAAAATACATGTAAAATGGAGTTTGTAAATAAAAAAGTTAAAACCGAACCACCTTGGGTAAGAGAACCCTTTGTGAAGGTAGGTTGAAACCCTCGTTGATTGACTGGGGTTGGAGACGAGGCAAAAGTTCGCATCGCCGTTCGGTCAGGAGTAGCGGTCTGGACGGTCGTTCAAAAAGCGAAAACCGGGTCGATTTGACCCGGTTTCGCACTTTTATATTGCAACGTGTTGTCATCACGAAACTTAACTTTTAGAGAATCAGGTTCGCATTGCCATCCACATCATAGCGACCCGGATGGAGAGTCATTTTTAGAAGGTTCGCATAACCATCCAACCGGGCCGACCACCAGCCGCAACTTCAGTCGCCCCGACCAGTTTTTTAGCTTTTAAGCGTCGATTCCCGGATAATCAGGTCGGTTTCGATTTCGTGGAAGCCGGGCTCGTAGGGGATTTCCTTTTTGAGAATTTTTAGCAACAGGTCGATGGCGGCGTTGGCCTGGGCTTCGATCGGCCACTGAACGGATGAGAGCGGCGGGGTGGTATGTGCGGTCAGCGGCGTGTTGTTGAAGCCGATGACGGCAATATCTTCCGGAACATTTTTCCCGAGGGTCTGCAGGTTGCGCAGGCAGAGGGCGGCCAGCTCATCGGTCGGGCAGAAGATGGCATCAATTTCGTCGAGACAGCGCAGCTCGCTGAAGAAGCTGTTAATCGTGTCGGGCAGGGCGCGGACGGTGCGAATGAATTCATCTGTTATGGGGAGGTTGTTCCGGCTGAGTGCATCTTTGTATCCGCTCAGCCGTTCCTGCATACAGCAGATGTGCTGCAGTTTTTCGGGGATGAGCATCAGTATATTTTTCCGGCCGGTTTCAATCAGGTGTTCGACCGCCATCCGCGCGGCGCTTTGGTTGTTGATGTCGACGCAGGGAACTCTTTTTTCGGCTTCGGGCGTGTAGCCGAGCAACACGATGGGAAAGTCTTTTGAGGCGGCCTCGAGAAATTCGGTGTGGGTCTCGGACGGGGTCAGGTAAATCATGCCGTCGAGCAGGTCGGGTTTGAAGTCGCTTTCGCGCAGGGGGGCGGCGGGATCCTCCAGGCGGTCGTGGATTACCAGATCGTAGTCCTTGAAGCCGGGATGGGAGAGGATGACGTTGGTGAACTGCCCCATCACCTGGTTTTCGTAGGCCACCCGGTCGGAGCTGAGGTTTTGCCGAGCCTGATGGATGAAGGACAGGCCGATCAGATTGGTGCGCTGGCTGCGCACGGCTTTTGCGAGGCGGTTGGGGCGGTATCCCAGTTGTTGGGCCGCGTTTTTCACCTTTTCAATCATTTCGTCGGATACGGGGAACTCGTTGAGTTTGTCGTTAAGTACCCGCGATACCGTTGCTTTGCTGACGTTGCAAAAGCGGGCGATGTCATCGAGGGTTACCCGGTCGCTGGTGCGTTTTCTCTTTTTCTTCGGAAGAGCCATGCTGTGTCCTTTTACGGTTACTGTAATAGTTTCAATAAATTACTTTTTTTTATTTATGTCAATAAAATGCTGGAAATATAGAGGGGTCTGATGTAATGACAATGATTACAGCCAATGTTTTATTGACAATGGCTTGGGTTTTACAGGAGATGCACACCATGGAATGGTCTGGAAAATGGATTCGCGGCGGCTGGGCAACGCCGCATTGCCCGTGGATGAAGACGGGATTTGGAATTGAAAAGGAAGTTCGTTCGGCCACGCTGCATGTGACCGCACTGGGTGTGTGTGAGGCATGGATCAACGGACAGCGCGTTGGCGATACCCATCTGGTTCCCGGATGGACGGATTACCGCAAGCGGGTTTACTACCACTCCTTTGAGGTAGGGGAACTGCTGTGTAGCGGAGAAAACCGCCTGGGTGCGGTGCTGGGGCAGGGCTGGTATGCCGGTTTCTTCGGACCGTTCCAGCATAAGGGATACTACGGAAACGACTCGTGGTTTTCCTGTGTGCTGGAAATTAATTTTAAGGACGGATCATCACAAACCGTCTGTTCGGATAAAACCTGGACGTGGCAGATCGGTCCGTTGCAGGAAGCCGACCTGCTGATGGGGGAAACCTACGATGCCCGGCAGGAGATCGATGGCTGGTGCGATCCGGAATGTACCGACGGAGATGCGCATCCGGTTTACGTGGTGAACGGGGAGACCCAGCTGCCCGAGCGGATTGAGGCGTATCCCGGTGTACCGGTCCGCACCATTACCCAGCTTCCGGCTCAGTCGGTAGCAGAACCGAAACCGGGCGTCTATGTATTCGACCTCGCACAGAATATGGTGGGTGTGGCGCAGCTGAAAGTAGCTGTGCCCGCCGGTACGGAAATCGTTCTGAAGCACGGTGAAATGCTCAACGACGACGGCACCGTCTACACCGAAAACCTTCGCTACGCCAAAGCGACGGACCGCTACATTGCCAAAGGCGGCGGAGTGGAAACCTGGACTCCGCGCTTTACCTTTCACGGCTTCCGCTATGTTGAAGTCCACGGACTGCCCACCGGGTGCCGATGCCTTACTGGTATTCAATCAGAAATCGGCCCGAAGCGAAGCGCAGTTAATTTCCCGGAGGGAAATAGCGACGAAGGAGCGGTTCATCATCAATCATCAATTGCCCTTTCCGGCCAGGTCTGGATGTCGAATGTCGAGGAGACGGCTTCATTTGAATGCTCCGACCCTAAGGTGAACCGGTTGTTCGAAAACATTCGCTGGGGTTTCCGGGGAAACTATCTGGAAGTACCGACCGACTGCCCGCAGCGCGACGAGCGCCTCGGCTGGACCGGCGATACCCAGATGTTTATCCGCTCGGCCTCCTATCTGGCCGACATCCGGCCGTTCTTCAAAAAGTGGCTGGTTGATCTCAACGATGCCCAGCACCCCGATGGCGGCTACCCGGATGTCGCCCCGTTCATGGGAACGCTCAACCACGGGCTGGCGGCATGGTCCGATGCCGGCATCATTTGTCCCTATGTCCTCTGGCAACAATATAATGACCTCTCGCTTGTACGTCCCTGGTGGAATCAGATGAAGGCCTTCATGGCCTCGATCTGCGCGGAAGGAAACCGGCATAACGACCAGACGGAGCCGACCTATGGCGACTGGCTCAACATTGATTCCCCGACGCCCAACCGTTTAATCGGACGGGCCTATCGCGCCTACGATGCGCGCCTGATGCAGGAGATGGCCGAGGCTATGGGCGAAACGGCCGATGCCGCCTTTTTTGCGAAAGAGGCCGATAAGAGCCGGACGTGTTTTCGGGACGAGCTGATTGAAGAGGGGGCAGTTGCTGTAAAAACGCAGACCGCCGCCGCGCTCGCCATCGTGATGGAGTTGGTTGACGGCGACGATCTGGAGGCCGCCAAACTGGCCCTTGTTGAATGTGTGGAGCAAAACAACGGCTATCTGACCACCGGCTTTATCGGGACAGGCTATCTCTGCCCCGCGCTCACTAAAGCGGGGCGCGGCGATCTGGCGGTTCAATTGCTGCTCAACGAGGACTATCCTTCGTGGCTCTATGAAGTCAATAACGGCGCCACCACCATTTGGGAGCGCTGGAACAGCTGGACCGAAGAAAACGGCTTCGGCGATGTCGGCATGAACTCGTTCAACCACTATGCCTTCGGCTCCGTCTGCGAATGGATGTTTGAATCGCTCGCCGGCATCAAGCCCGGTGCGCCCGGATTCCAGACCCTGGAAATTGAACCGTGCTTCACGGATAAGCTCGATTTCGTGAAGGCGTCGTATGAATCGGTGCAGGGCAAAATTTCCATTCATTGGAAAAAAGAGGGCGCGGGATTTGTGGTGGAACTTGAAACGCCGGTTCCCGCGAAGATCCGTTTGCCTTTCCTGATTGAAAATGTGCAGGCCGGACGTCATGTATACAAGGTGTTGCCCGACGACGAGGAAACCTGCCTGCTCGACAGCATCGATGCGTTGCCTGCATTGGCATAAACGAAAAGGACTTCCATGACCAAAAAACATCCCGTCCACAAAGCGGCGGCCGAAGATCGTGTTTCGATGCCCGTGCGCATCGGCTGGGGCTTCGGAGGCGTGGCCGATAACTATATTATGAACGTGCTGAACATGATCTTTCTCGTGCTCTACGTTCAGTATTTTAAAATGCCGCCGGTGCTCGCCGGGGCCGCGCTGGCCATTCCGCGGCTGGTGGATGCGATTACCGATCCGCTGATCGGAAACCTGTCCGATAACACGCGAAGCCGCTGGGGCCGCCGCCGTCCCTACATGGTTGCGGGAGCGATCCTCTCTGCGATCCTTTTGCCGCTCTTCTGGCTGCCGCCGGGCGATGCAACGACCGCAGTCTGGTATCAGAACCCGGCGTTCATTTTTGCTGTAGTGCTCGGCATCTTTTTTGCCATCACCTACACGCTGTTTATCGTTCCCTACACCGCGCTCGGGTATGAACTGACGCCGGACTACGACGAAAAGACCCGTGTGCTGGCATGGCGCATGTATATCGGACTCGGTGCCAGCATGACGGTTCCATGGACCTACAAGCTTTGCCAGCTCGACACGTTTGCCAATGAAGCGGTCGGTGCGGTCTGGGTTTCCATCGGTTTCGGTATTCTCATTGTCATCACCGGCCTGATTCCGGTATTTGCCTGTCGCGAGCGCGAAGATGTGCAGAAGCAGGAGACATCGCCGTTCATCAACTCGTTGAAGGCCTCGATGACCAATAAGGCGTTCTTAATCCTCCTGATTGCCTATATCGTCATTATTGTCGGGCTTTTTTCTGCCGCCAATCTCGGCGCGTTTGTAAACATTTACTACATCTGCGGCGGCAATAAAGATTTCGGCGGTCTGCTGGTGGCGGTTGCCGGAACGCTTGGTGCCATTGTTTCTTATCTGAGTATGTTTTTGGTGACTGCGGTCTCCACCCGCACCGGTAAAAAGACCGGCATGATTCTAGGGCTGGTGCTGGCGTTGATCGGAGTGATCGGTGCGTGGTTCGCCATGGATCCACGCTGGCCGATGGCGCAGCTGCTGACCACCATTGTCGCCTGCATGGGGCTGCAGGGCTGCTGGCTGATGGTCTCTTCGATGGTGGCCGATATCTGCGACGAAGATGAACTAAAAACCGGTCTGCGTCGCGAAGGTATGTTCGGGGCGGTTAACGGGTTCGCCCTTAAAGCGGCGCTGTCGCTTACTGCACTGATCGGCGGTTTTCTTTTAACCACCTCCGGCTTTGATGCTGAGCAGGTTGATCAGTTTGAGGCGCGCACCATTGCGCAGGTCATTGAACCCGCGCGTGAGATGCAGCTTGGTGGGGCGGAGTTTGAAGTGGCTTGTGAACGGCTCATTGAAATCTCTGAAGATAAAGCCAGCGTCGAGGGCAGCAAGTGGACCATCCTCTCGCGCCTGTTCAAAGGCGAAAAGGTGTTTTTCCGTTGGTACGATTTTGAAGAGGCGGTCAACACCTTGCTCACTACGTTGCCACCGGAACAGGCGGACTATGCCGCATCGGTTGAAAAGGGATTCCTAACGGAGTTTGCCAAGCAGAAGCACGTCGCCCTGCTGATGAAAAAGATGGTTATTGGCTTCCAGGCCGTCGGCCTGTTGATCGCCATCGCTATTTTCGCCTTCTATCCGATCACCCGTCAGCGGGCAGAAGAAACCCGGCGTCAACTGGATGAAAGGAAAGGCAGTGAAGAGCAATAATAAAATCAGGCTGATCAGTCTTGTTGCCCACTCTAAACCCAATGTGGTTCTGCTGCTGATGGACGAGCAGTCGTATCCTCTTGGGATGCTCGGCATTCCGGGGCAGGAAAGCCCCCACCCCGTTAATTAAAGGAGTGGGGACATTTCTGTCCCCAATAGATGAATATGAAGTTGAAATGTTTGCTGAGTCTTTTTGTATTGTGCGGTGCGGTCTATGCCCGGCAGCCGAACGTATTGTTTATTGTGGTCGATGATCTCGGTTGGAAAGATACCGGGTGCTACGGAAGTTCATTCTATGAAACCCCGAATGTGGATCGCCTTGCGGCGACGGGCATGCGCTTTACCGATGCCTATTCGGCCAACCCGCTCTGCTGCCCGACGCGGTCGAGCATTATGACCGGGCAGTATCCGGTGCGCACCGGCTTCACTTCGGCGTCCGGACACATTGCCGGGGAGCACAAACACCATGAGTCAACCAGTGCGCCGCCGGATCAGCGCGCTGCGGGGCCGTCTTCGATCAACTACCTGCCGTTTGAATATTATACGCTCGGCGAGGCGTTCAAGGATGCCGGCTACCAGACCGCCTTCCTCGGCAAGTGGCATATGGGGCATCCTCCTTACACGCCTGAAAACCACGGCTTCGATTTTGTGGTGGGTGGCCGTGCCCACCCGGGGCCGCCCGGCCTCGACGGTAAACGAAAATTTTTCCCGCCGTGGGATAAAACAGGAACGCTTCCCGAAAATCCGCCGAAGGATAAACACATCGACGACTATCTAGGCGACCGTGCCGTTGAATACATCAAAGAACATAAAGACGATCCGTTCCTGATGTGCTTCTGGCTCTACGATGTGCATGCGCCATTCCAGTCCAAACCGGAGCTGGTGGAAAAATGGAAAGCAAAAACTGATCCGGGCAATGCTCAGCACTGCCCGACCATGGGCGCGATGATTGAAGTGATGGACGACAACGTCGGCCGCGTGCTCGATGCGTTGGAAAAGAACGGCATTGCCGACGACACGATTGTGATCTTCACCTCCGACAACGGCGGTAACATGTATGACGTAGCCGACGGTACAACGCCGACGGACAATCGGCCGTTGCGCTCCGGCAAAGGTAACAACTATGAGGGCGGCGTGCGTATTCCGCTCATCGTTCGCTGGCCCGGACAGACAGAGTCTGGTTCTACAAACCATTCCGTAATCTCCACAGTAGAACATTATACCTCCCTATTGGAAATGACCGGGCAGAAGCTGCGTCCTGACGATCACAAAGATGGCGTGAGCTATGTTCCGGCACTTAAAAATAAACCGCATGACCGCGGCCCCATGATCTGCGACTTCTCGCACTTTGTTCCTGCCACGATGAATATCCCCAACACCTGGATTCGTTCCGGCGATTGGAAGCTGCTGCGCTTCTGGTTTGATGGAGCAGGGCAGGAACACCGCTATGAGCTTTACAATCTGAAAGAGGATATCGGCGAAACGCGGAATCTTGCGGCGCAATACCCTGAAAAGGTGCAGACGATGGCGGCACAGCTCGATACGTATTATCAGAAAACCGGTGCCCTGAAGTCCAATCCCAATACAGATTACAACGGGCGTACGGTCGGGGTCTGGGCGGCTCAGGGGAAGGGTGAAATCTCAGCCAAGAACGGCGCGTTGATCCTGAACGCGGGTCAACCGCAGTTCGATGCCCGCACCCGCGTCACGCCGAGTCTGGTGAACGAAGCGTGGATCGAGTTCGAAGCACGTTCATCAAAAGGAAACATCGCGAGTGTGCAATGGAATTCCCATGGGGCTCCGGACTTCGGTGTGGCTGAGCGCAACGCAGCAAATGCACTTTCGCCGGAGTGGAAGTCCTTCAAGGTGAAGATGAATTTCCCGGGCCGGATCAAGGAGCTCCGCTTCGTTCTGTCTAACGAAGGTGATGTTGCCGAGTTTCGCAAGGTCAAACTGCTGACCCCGGATCAGTCGGTCATCACGGAATATGAATTTTATTAGACACAGGAGCGGCGACATTCTTGTCGCCGATAGAAAGATGATGAAA
Source organism: uncultured Verrucomicrobiota bacterium (assembly GCA_964486885.1). Taxonomy (GTDB): domain Bacteria; phylum Verrucomicrobiota; class Kiritimatiellia; order Kiritimatiellales; family Pontiellaceae; genus Pontiella. Next base: position 39,355 of record CAZAPF010000031.1, on the reverse strand, counting down.
CGAACCATAATCGCTTTAATCTTTGCATTGGCGTTTTCTGCCCATGCCGCGAAAAAACCGAATGTCATCGTAATCTACACCGACGACCACGGCTGGGCCGATCTCGGGATCCACGGCATGGTCGACGATGTGAAGACCCCGAATCTGGATCAGCTGGCCCGCGACGGGGTGCTTTGCAAGGACGGCTATTCCACCGCACCGCAGTGCTGCCCGTCACGCGCGGGCGTCATCACCGGGAAATATCAGCAGCGTTTCGGGTTCCAGCAGAACGGACAGGGGCCGATGCCGCTCGGTGAAATAACCATTGCCGACCGCATGAAGGCCGCGGGTTACCGCACCGGTATGGTGGGCAAGTGGCATCTGGAGCCATTTTGGATCGACTCGGAATGGGTCAAAGAAAACCTCGGGGTTGAAAACGCCACGGCCAAGACCGTTTTGCCGTTCGAAAAAATTCTGCCGTACTACCCGGGAAACCGCGGGTTTGATGAGTTCTACAAAGGCGAGATGAACCGTTACTGGCTCAACTATGGACTGGACGGCGAAGACCGCACGCCGGAAGGCGAGAGGGAGAATGTGAAGGGCTATCGGCTCGATATCCAGACCGATGCGGCGCTCGCGTTTATCGATCGTAACAAGGAGGATCCCTTCTTTCTCTATCTCGCGTGGTTCGCTCCGCACGTGCCGCTTGCGGCGACGGAGAACTATCTCTCGCGCTTTCCCGGCGAAATGCCGGAGCGGCGCCGTTATGCGCTGGCGATGATTTCCGCCATGGATGACGGACTTGGTCGTATCCGCGAACGACTCGAAAAACTGGGTCTGGAAAAAGACACGATCATTTTCTTCATCGCCGACAATGGTGCGCCGCTGAAAATCCACATGGAAGACATTCCGATTTCGTTCCCCGGCGGTGCGTGGGACGGCTCGCTCAACACGCCGTGGGTCGGTGAAAAGGGCATGGTGATGGAGGGCGGCGTGCGCGTGCCGTACATCGTTACCTGGCCGGGTAAATTCCCGGCGGGGCAGGTCTGTGAAGAGCCGGTTATTTCGCTCGATGTGGCGGCGACGGCTTTGGATGCCGCCGGGCAGCCGGTTCCGGAAGAACTCGACGGCATCAGTCTGATTCCGCATTTTTCCAAAGCTCGGAAACCGTTTGTTGAGCGCGATCTGTTCTGGCGTTTCTGGGATCAGGGGGCGCTGCGCCGCGGTAACTGGAAATATATGACGCTCAGTGATGGGCGCGAAATGCTTTACGATCTCTCTTCTGAGGAACATGAAAAACAGAACTTGTTAGCGCAGCATCCTGAAAAGGCCGATCAGCTGCGCAAGGCGTGGAAGAAGTGGTCCAGCGAGCTCAAACCAGCCGAACTACCTTCCTGTCCGCTCAATGACCAGGAGCAGGGTTGGTTTGATCATTATCTGAATGTGGACGAATAAAGGAGCGGTGACATTCCTGTTGCAGATTGAAAATATGAAAAACTGGATTTTATGCGGAATGGTGATTGCGTCGGTATCTTGTTTCGGTAAAGGAACCGTTGGCGAAAAGGTAACGCGGTTTGAGTTTGCGGACTGTCCGCCGGCGGCGGAGTGGTACAACGGATTTGTTGATTCGTTTTTCACCAACCGTGTCGACATCGGGCCGACGTTTTTTCCGCGCGAATATCTGACGATTGCCGACATGTGGCTCAACGATGCGCAGCGCGAAGGCTCGTCGATCCAGCAGTTTCACCGTCAACGGTTAACTGAGGACATGATGGGTGACGAAGGCTATGTGATGAGCCAGCAGCACGGAGCCTCATCGCACGACCATGGCTGGCCGTTTCCGCACTGGAGTCAGGTGCCCGGAAAGGACGGTTTTCGCGGGGTGACCGCCGGGTGGCATTTTTATGACGAAAAGCTGGATTGGGAAATCTGCTACGATTCGTCGCGAAATTATGCGCCGGAACATTTTGGCGAGGCCGCCACGAAGATGTGGGAACTCAACAACCTGAAATCGGAAGGTGTTTTCGAGGAGAAACATGCCTGGAAACTGACCGCGGATTTCGGGACTCCATCGATGACCAGCCCCGAAGGCGTTTCGCTCGATCCATTCAACTGCCCCTACATTCAGATCCGCTGGCATACGAAAGATGGTAAGGATCTCCATCCTTATATGGAATGGCAGCGCGAAGGCGACCGGGGATGGAGTTCGTCGCAGCGCATGGAATTTTCAGCCGATTGGCTCGACGGGTTGGGGCGAAGCGAAAGCACCGGTATGTTCCACTCCATCCTGACGCTGCATAAACATCCGAAGTGGAACGGGAAAATCACCCGCATTCGTTTTGTATTCAAGGGACTGAAAAAGAAAGAACCGCTGTATGTCCGCTCCATTTTTACGCATTGGGATACGCGACATCTGGTCAACAACGCGGTCTATATAAAGTCGGTCTTTGAATATGTCCGTTGGACCGGCGATAGGGAGTTCCTGGAAACGATGATGCCACGCCTGCGCAAGGCCATGGCGTACATGACTAAGGAGGGGAACGGCAAGGAGTTCAATCATATCCGCTGCACCTGGCATGGCCACGACGGCCGTTCCGGGTATACGGTGCATGCCGACGGTTCCAAAACCTGGCATGTCGGCCATGGAAAGGGCGGCAACTACTGGGACCTGCTCCCTTTCGGTTGGGATGATATGTATACCACCACCCACTATTATTCCGCACTGCTGGCCATGGCACAGCTTGAAGAGATTGTACAGAGGTCGGAGGTCGAAGGTCAGAGGTCAGATGATTTGCGTGCTCTGGCGGCACGGGTCAAAGCCACCACCAATGAAAAGTTCTGGGATGAGGAGGCCGGGCGGTTTATCGGAACGATTGATGCCGATGGGATTCCTCGCGACTATGGCTTCACCTTTGTGAACCTGGAGGCGATCCATTACGGCATTGCATCCGAAGAACACGCGGCGAAAGTCCTGGAGTGGATCAGCGGGGAACGCATCGTGGAGGGCGATACCTCGACCGGGGATGATATCTATGCCTATCGTCTCGCGCCGCGCGCAACGACAAAGCGCAATGTGGAATGGTATGCCCATGCATGGACCGGGCCGGAAACGCTTCCGTTCGGCGGGCAGGTGCAGGATGGCGGGGCCGTGCTCGGATTTTCGTTTTACGATGTGATGAGCCGCATTAAAACGCGGGGTGCCGACGACGCCTGGGCGCGCCTGATGGAAATCCGCGCATGGGATGAAGAGGTTCTGGCTTACGGGGGTTACCGCAAATATTACAACGACGGTAAAGGCGGCACGACGCTGCAGGGCGGCGGCACCGCCGGCGGCATCGGCATCGACTTTGAATTCACCGAGAGCAGCATGCTTTCCGCCGTCGTGCCGCTTGGCTTTATGGGGCTGAACCCCGAGGGGCAGGTGCTCCATATTGAACCGAACCTGCCCAAAGCCTGCCCGCAGATGACGGTTCGCAACCTGTTGTACTGCGGTGTGCCGATGGATATCACGGTTTCCCGAGATTCGGTAAAAATTGTTGTTCATAAACAACCGGCCGCTCCGCTGCCGGTTGTCTTTAAGGGAAAAATATTTGAATTGAAAAAGGTCGGAATTGTCACAAAGTAGGACAGGCTTCCTGCCTGTCTGCGGTGAATTGGCTTTATGTGCATATAGACAGGCAGGTGATTGCGCCTTTCAAAAGCAATCTCTGTCCTACGTTTGGAGAAATATGTAATGAAACAGTTTTGTTGTCTGGTGGTCGCGGCGGCGATCGGTTGTTTTTCTTTTGCCGAGGTAAAAGAAAAGCCGAACATTCTACTGATTGTGGTGGATGATATGGGCTGGTCGGATCCGGGCTGTTTTGGCGGAGAGATCGATACGCCGAGTCTGGACCGTCTTGCAAAACAGGGCGTGCGGTTTACGGAGTATCATGTGAACCCGATGTGTGTGGTCACACGTACGAGCCTGATGACCGGGCACACGCATTCCCAGTCCCACGAATATCGACGTTCCCTGCCCATCCCGCACTTGATGCGTCAGGCTGGTTACGCCACCTCCATTTCCGGGAAATGGCACCAGCCGGGAAATCCACTGGACGCCGGGTTTGAGTCGTTTTACGGTTTTCTACATGGCGCGATCAACTGCTGGACCGGCTTCGATGTCGGCGGAAAAGCGCCGCAGATTCAGAAAGACCGAAATGCCCCTCAGCCGGTTGCGGAGGACTGGTATGCCACCGATGCTTTCACCGACGATGCTATCGCGCAAATTGACGCGGCCGTGAAGGATGGTAAGCCGTTTTTTACTTATCTGTCCTACAATGCGCCGCACAGTCCGTTTCACGCCTACGAAAAGGACGTCGAAAAATACTACAAACGGTATGAGGCGGGATGGGAGACGCTGCGTAAAAAACGGTTTGCGCGTCAGCGCAAGATGGGGCTGATCGATGAGCGCTATGTCGACACGCCGCCGAACGGTGAAGTGCGGCGCTGGAACGAAATGGCGTCCGAAACCCAAAAGCAGGAAGCACGTCGCATGGCGGCGTATGCCGGCATGCTTGATCGCGTCGATCAGAACATTGGTCGGCTGCTGGAGCACCTGCGCAAAAAGGGCCTGGATGAAAACACGCTGGTCCTTTTCTTTTCCGACAACGGCGGTTCCTACAGCAACGGAAATATCCGCACGTATGATCAGCAGATTCCGTGGGAAAAGGGCAGTATTCCGTATGCGTCCAACGGCTGGAGCTATCTGCGCAATACACCGTTCCGCTGGTATAAGTCGTCGGCCGAAGAGGGCGGGGTTTCTTCGCCGCTGATTGTGCGCTGGCCTGCAGGACTGAAAGGGAAGCCGGGAAGTATCCAGAAGCAGCGGCTGCATGTGACCGATCTATACCCGACCTTCCTTGAGCTGGCCGGGGTGGACTATCCCGAAAAGGATGCCGGTCGAAAATTGGAACCGCTTTATGGAAACTCGATGCTTCCGGCTTTCCTGAATCCGCGGTTGCCGGAGCGTGCGGTGCACGATGAGATCTTCTGGGCCTTCAACTTTACGGGCAAGGGCTTGCTGAAGGGCGATTGGAAAATTTCGAGCATCAGCGATGGACCGTGGCGTTTGTATAACGTGAAAAAGGATCCATGCACGACGCAAGACCTGGCCGCATCCATGCCGGAAAAACTTCAATATTTGAACGATGCCTGGTTTGCTTTCGCCAATGAACGCACCAAAATGCCGCCGCTCTGGAAGCAGCCGATCAAGGAATACCAGGAGGGCTGGGGGTTCCACCGCATCCGCATGGTGCTGCCGGCCTATGAATCGGCCGTACCGCACATGGCGGAGACCGATGTGTCTTGCGACACGGATCTGACCTTCAACTTTTCCAAACCGATTAGCTTTGAGGAGTCGCATAAAAAGACCATCCGGCTTTATAAAGTCGGCGATATCAACAACCCAGTATGGGAGGCAGATCCCGAATCGGGGCACCCGGCGGAAGGCAAAACGAGCATTACATTTGAGTTGCCTAAACTGGAGTCGGATACAACGTACTTTGCGTTGGCGACCGCTGGATGGATTACACTGGGCGATAAACGTGCCGGTCCACTTAATGACGGCGCCTATTGGTATCGGTTTAGAACAGGAAAGAAATAAGAATGTTGGGAGCAGGAAAGCCCCGTCAAATTCATGTTTTTTGAAATGCGAAATGAGAAAAAGATTATGTGCAAGACTAAACTGATAATTGGCGGGCTGTTGTTTGCAGGATGTGTGCAGGCTGCTCAGAAGCCGAATGTATTACTGATTATTGCAGATGATCTGGGCTATCAGGATTTGGGTTGTTATGGCGTGAAGGATTTTGAAACGCCGAATATTGATCGCATCGCGGCATCGGGCATTCGTTTTACCGACGGCTATGTGACAGCGCCCCAGTGCGGGCCGTCGCGGGCGGGGCTGATCACCGGCATGAGCCAGGCGCGTTTTGGTGTAACAGACAACCAGCACGATTTTGGGTTGCCGCCGCGCGAGGTGGTGGAAATCCTGCCGGAACAGCTGAAGGCGCAGGGGTACGCAACCGGCATGATCGGAAAATGGCATATCGGCTTTCACGATATTGTGAAGGACCGAACCAAGAGCTATACGCGGACGGGCAATGCTCCTGAGGAGCGCGGCTTTGATTATGTGTTTAGAATTTTTGCCGGCCACAGCCAGTATTTCCCATACAAACCCCGCAAAGCGACGGGAGGTTGGGAAGAGCGTTTGTTGGAGAAAACCGAGGATGGAAGCCCCGCCTATCTGGATGATTTGCCGCCGAGCACCTATTCCACCGACATCTTCACCGAGCGTGGCGTTGATTTTATTAAGCGGCATAAGCAAGAGCCGTGGTTTCTGTATCTGTCCTACACCGCCCCGCATGGCCCGATGCAGCCGAAGCCGGATAAGTATAAAAAATATAAGCACATCAAAAACGAGAGGCGCCGCAAGTTTATAGCGATGATGGACTCGCTCGACGAAGGGATCGGCAAGGTGCTCGATACGCTGGAGCAGACCGGGCAGCTGGAAAATACCGTGGTTTGGTTCCTAAGCGATAATGGCGGGGTTGCCGTTGATTCCAAAATTTGGAACGGTTCGCGATGCAATCCGTTTTCCGGGGTGAAAGGCGATGTGTATGAGGGCGGAATCCGCGTGCCGTTCATGGTTTCGTGGCCGAGACAATTGCCTGCGGGAAAAACGGTGTCGGATCCGGTTACCGCGCTCGACATTCTGCCGACCTGCGTGGCAGCCGCCGGAAAAGAGCAGGTGGCCGAAATTTATGAAGGCCGTAATCTGCTGCTCTGGCTGAAAGGAGACGCTATCTATCCGGTTCAGGATCTATTCTGGACATGGCGCGGTAAGTTCCATGCCATTCGCAGCGGCACACTCAAGGAAATCCGAAACGGCCGAGCGGTCAAGGCGATCGATGGCACCGAAATTCCGGAACATAACTTTGTTGATCTGGCGAACAATCCGACCGAGCTGGCCGGTGAGCATGCCCTGCAGAGTCCGGAGAAAAAACAGCTGCTTTCCAGACGCCTCGATGCGTGGTTGGAACAGGTAAAGCAGGATGCAGAAAGATTGACTCCTATGGCTGACCAGCGTGATTAAAGGAAGAGGGATATGAAAAAACTGAATAGGCATTACTGTAGTTTTAGGGTCGGAACGTTGATTAAACGAATCGGAACCAGTCTCCTGTTGGCCTGTGCAGTACGTTGTGTCGCGGAGCCCTCTGCCGCCCCGAACGTGATTATTTACCTGATGGATGACCTGGGGCTGACCGATGTACAGCAGCACCCGACCTACTTTCCGGATGGCAGTCCGTTGTTTGAGACCCCGAATATGCACCGTCTCGCCTCTGAGGGGATGCGCTTTAATCATGCCTACGCGCAGCCGCTGTGTTCCGCCAGTCGGGCCACCTTGCTTTCCGGTCAGAAGACGGCCGCACGCGACAGCCTCTACCTCGCGATTGTGAATGGATCAAAACCCAATCCTGTGCTGGCCGCCACGGCCGGAGCAACAAGTGCGTATGTTTATCCGCAAAACCGCGACCATATGCCGTTGGCCGTGGAAACCATCGCCGAACGGCTCAAAGCGGCCGGCTATGCCACCTGGCATGCCGGGAAGTGGCACCTTTCGCCCGGTTCGGGAGGTTCCAACCCGAACCCGGTCGGAACCTACTACCCGGATCAGCAGGGGTTCGACCAACAGCTCGGGGTGGGTGGTCCCGGCCCGTCGAGCTATTTCGGTCCGTTTGGCGGCATCCCCAATATGGTGGATCACCTGGGCAATCCGGCCGTGGGTGCCGTGGGGGATCACATCGGCGACCATATGGCGGGGCTGGTGCAGGATATGATCGATGACCACCTGGCGAACAGTCCGGAAACCCCGTTCTTCCTTTATTATCCTGCATTCTCGGTCCATGGCCCACACCAGGCCAAGCAGAGTCTTTTCGACTACTATCAAACCAAGCTAAGCGGGCTGCCGGACAGCAAGCATAAGCACCCGCTGTTTGCCGCCCAGGTGCACAGCGCCGATGACGAGATCGGTCTGATGCTCGATTATCTCGACAGCAAGGGACTGACGGATAATACCCTGCTTATTTTTCTTTCCGACAATGGCGGTCTGAGCATTACGCGCCAAGCGGGCACCTTGTTTGATGATATCGGCGCGGATGGTATTCCCGACAACCATCCCACCAATGTGGTGAACGGCAGTTATGCGGCAACGACGTCTCCCATCGCGGCATCGACGCGGCTCACGGAGATGGCGCCATTACGGGCCGGAAAGGGCGCGCTGTTTGAGGGCGGCATCCGGGTGCCCATGGTGGTCCGCTATCCGAACGGGGGCATTGCCGCCGGCTCGGAAACGGATGAGCCCGTGCAATTGGTGGATCTCTATCAGACCATTCTGGATTACACACCGGCCACGGCCAAGCCGGGATACACCCTCGACGGCGTGAGCCTGAAACCCGTGCTTGAGCAGACCGGGTCGCTGCCGGAAAGGGATATTATGATCTTCTTCCCGCGCGACACCACAACCTGGGGGACCCAGTTCATCAACACGGGCTATCCCGGTGCGGACTGGCCCTTCAGCAAATATCCCGGCGGCACGGCGGTGATCAATCATCCCTTCAAAATGATCGCTCGTTACTCTACGGCCCACGATGCCGCGACGGTGGACTATCAGCTGTTCCGGCTCGATGCGGATGTGGGTGAGTCTGACAATGTTGCCGGTGAATACCCGGAAGTCGTGGACGCCATGCGGCAGCGCATGGAGACTTTCCATGCGGATGCCGGTGCCCCGGTGCCGATCCCTAATCCGAGCTATAACGGCAGCAGCTACGACTCGCCGGAATCCACCATCGATAACTACCTGGCTGATGCCGGTCTGGCGTTGCTGACTCCGGAAGCCTTCAGGATCGCGGATCCGGACGGCGACCTCCGCAACAACCGGCAGGAATTTCTTGAGCAGACCGCGCCGAACACATCGGATACGGCCGTGGCGACCATTTGGCTGAACGACGGGGAGTTGCGCTTTTCATTGCCGGCCAATATCGACCAGAGCAGCTACAGCATTCTCGATGCAACCGGCGCGGTGGCTTTCACGGTTGCGGATCTGGAACTGGACGGACAGTATGGACCGTTTTTTGTCTACAAACCGACCACTCCAATCCCGTCACCTGATCCCACGGACTATACGGTCACGGTCGCGGATACTTCAGTCAGCGGGCAGAGCTCCGCAGATCTGACGGTGGACTACCGGGCGTTGCTGAGTGGCACGCAGAGTGCCCGAACGGATACTCTTCCGCTGAGTACCAACCTGCTGGTGGATACCGGATCCGGGCTGGCAGTTGTTAAGGAAGCAGACATCACGACCACCGGTGTGGGCAGCGATATCAGGAATGGCGGTTCTCACGGACTGGCCGTCATCGGTGGGTTGAATGATTTGTGGTTCGACAGCGAGGAAACGGTCACGCTGGACTTTGCCATTGAAACCACGGATGGAACATTGATGACCAATCTCCAGGTCAGGATATTGGAGGTGGGCGGACGGGCGCCGGACGGGGAAACCATAACGCTTTCGAACCAGAGTGTTCAGACAACAGCCACATGGCCGACCGGCACGGCCGCGAACGGTACGCCGGGAACGTTGGGGGGCACATTTGACTTTGCGTCGGGGGAGACGCTGACGGTGCAGTCCGGTCCTGCGGGGGGCGCGAACCAGCGTTCGCAGTTAAGCTATATTACCTTCAGGGTGTCCGGTGCAGGCATGGATAATACGGATACGGACGGTGACCTGCTACCCGACAGCTACGAGGCCGCAAACCCCGCGTTGGCCGATGGAAATGTCGATGAAGACGGCGATGGCTGGACGCGGGGACAGGAATATGTCGCCGGCACCAGCGATACCGACGAGGATGATTTCTTTCGTCTCGGCGTCGATGGGCAGATGCTGTCCTTCAGTGTGAAGAATGGGCGCGCCTACCGGCTCTATAAACGCGCGACCCTCTTCGATCCACCCGCGCTGCTCGAAGATTTCGGCATCATCTCCGGCGACCACAGCGTGCAACTGCCTGCCGCGATGGACGACGAGAATGCGTTCTATCATCTCGAAGCCTATTTGCCCTGATCCGTGAGTGAAGCTGGGAGGCAAACGCGCCGGACCGCTCAACGACGGCGCATGCTGGTATCGGTTTAGAACCCGGAAGAAATGATAAAATATAAAGGAGCGGCGACATTCCTGTCGCCGATAGAAGAAGAAGTTTTTAGTGCTGTTTGCCCTTTGTTCGGCATGTTTGTGTGCAACTTCGGTTGTGGCGGGCAGTCTTGAGACATCGTTCAAATCTCCGCCGGACGTAGAAAGTTTAAGAATGAAAATAAAGTTGGAAATAGGTGTGGGGATACTGCTGTGCGTTTCCAGTGCGGTTGCGGAGTTCAGGGTTTATCAATTCGAACCGGACCGGATGCCGCGTATGGATGGGGATGCCTCGGACTGGGCCATGGTTCCGGAATCGTATGTCGTGGGGTCGGATCAGCTGAAAGACACCGCGCGGGGGACGACGAACGATCCCGCGAATCTGGACGTGCGTCTCAAGGTGGGATGGGTGAAGGGCTTGAACCGCCTGTACTTTTTATATGAGGCCTACGACAATTACTGGGACTTCGGAATGCCGGGCATGCATAATGATATTCTGGAAGTCATGATTGACGGGGATGCTTCCGGAGGTCCGATTACCGCCATTGCAGATCCTTCCGTAAAGCATGGGACCTGGGAGGGGTACCTGATGCAGGGGGTGCAGGCGCAGAATTATCATGTCTTTACTCCTGCGGTTGGAAAAAACTGGGCGATGGTCTGGGGATGCCAACCCTGGGCGCTCGAGTTTCCGTGGTCGAACGCCGCGGACAGCTATTCCTTCCGGCATGGAGAGGCCGGGCGGTACACCCTCGAGTTCTGGATCACGCCGTTTGACCACGCGCCGTTGGAGGGGCCGGAAAGCGCGAAGGTTTCGGAGCTGAAGGAGGGGGCGACGGTCGGCCTAAGCTGGGTGGTTTTGGATTATGACGATGAAAAGGCCGGGCGAAACGGGTTTCGCTCCTTTAACAATCTCTCGGATAACACCCGGGTGCATAGCGATGCCGACCTGTTACGGCGTTTCAGGCTGATGCTGCTTGAAAAGCAGCCGATGCAAGCCCGTTGGTCCTTTCAGACACTGGATCTCGAAGCGCGCAAGGTCGCTTTCCGGGATGAGTCGACCGGGACGATTGATTCCTGGCATTGGGATTTCGGGGATGGCCACACGTCGAATGAGCGCCATCCCGTGCACGCGTATGCGTCCGGTGGATTAAACTCTGTGGTCACGCTATCGGTGACCGGCGAAGGGGCGACCCACTCATTTTCGCGGGTCTGGGAAGTATGCCTTCCCCCAGGCAAAACGGAAATCGACGAAAGGGAAGAGTGAAAAAAGACAGGGCTGAATCATGAGAGGGCATGCTGTTACCGGTTTAGAACGGGGGAAGAAATGAAAACTGCCGGGGCTGGCCACGTGAGTCCCGTTCCGCGTGCAACGTGGTCACGCGAAAAGACCCCGCTCCTTTAGAGAATAGGAGCGGCGACATTCCTGTCGCCGTTGTCGGGGCTGGACGCGAGGCTTTCTGAAAGAATGCAACGACCTAAGGCGAGTGGCAATGCTCCGTTCTGTTCGAAAATACACGATAGAATGAAAAAAAACCGCATACTGTAAACAAAGTCATTGACGTACCCCAGAAAATGACTATGTTTACAGTATCTGATCAGGAAAGCGTTGTTGGTAGGTTAATCAAACATAGGAGGAATGAAGATGAAGAGGAATACGACTATTGCACTGGTGGGGCTGGCTTTGTCGCTGTCGGGTGCTGCACATGGGGCTACAATCAATGCCGTAGCCAACGGACTGTTGAACGCGACCAATACCTGGGGAGTTGGGTCCATGCCCGGTGCTCCGGATAGCAATGTCTGGAATGCCAATGGATTCAACCTGGGGGTGGGAACGCCCAATCATACGACGGAAACGTTTTTCGGAAGCGAGCTGGTGCTGCCGGCGGGATCCGAACTGAACGGCAGCGTGAATTGGTATCTCACGCTGCAGGCGTTAACCTTCGATGGAGGCAGCCTCATTAAAAACAATAATGCTGCGGATGATTTTGATTTCAGCGGACAGCCGATCACGATTACCGCAAACGGGGCAACCTTCTCATCCCTCAACAGAAACCACAACATGATCCTGAAAAACGGAACGCTTCTGGGATCCGGGGACATTGTTTATTCACGTATCGCAGGCGGGGGTTCCGTTGCTGGAAATTCGCAGCTGATCTTTGAAGATACGGTTGTGATGAGCAACTATACGGGCACGATGATCGTGAGTAATAATGTCGGTTCAGCGGCTGAGTCGTGGCTCTACATTAATGGCGAAACGACCGGGTCATTCGGTGTTGAGGTTACTACGGGTGCCCGCCTGGCGATGAACGGCACCAACACGTATGACTCGCTCGTGCTGGGCGGGGAAACGATCCCGGACGGCGACTATACGTCTATGGCCAGCTTTACGCTCCCTCAGCAGGCATTCCTGGTCGGTGAAGGCGGGGTCATCATCGTCGGTGCAGGCGGAGATGTGGAGGATAATCCGTACGTTGCGGTGCAGGATGGAAATATGAATGACGGAACCACATGGGCAGGCGGTGCGGCCCCGGTTGCAGGCGATACCAATACGTGGGTTTCCGGCGGTTTCAATATTGATTTTACAAATCAGACCTTTGAAGGCGAAACCCTGGTCATTTCATCCGGTGATGAGTTTTATCCCGGTGTTGCCGGAGCGGATCCGACGGTGCGTAACCTGACGTTCGATGGTGGACTGCTTTTCAATAAGCTGAACACGCCGTGCGAAATCGATCTCAGTGGCAGCAATCTGACCATCACGGCCACCGGCGCCGAATTCAGGAGCAACAAAAACGGAAGAAATATCCTGATCAAAAACGGGGTGCTGGTCGGTGAGGGTGATCTTGCCATCAAATATAATTCAGCTTCCGGTCAGGGGAAGATCACCTTTGACACTGACACGGTCCTGACCAATTTCACGGGCACGGTCAATGTCGGAGTCAATAATACAAACGGCATAGCAGTCGCGGCGTTTAACGGCCTGACGGACGGATCGTTCGGGGTTAATTTTGCGGTAAGCACCAAGATCGATCTATCAACCGCGATGACGAACTATTTTGATTCGGTGACTTTCGGCACCAATTCGCTTCCAGATGGAAGCTATACTACGGTTCAACTAGGCGCATTGGGATATGCAGATTATGTTCTCGGCAATAACGGGACGGTGATTGTGGGGGATTTCGTTCCTGTGCCTGATCCCGAGCTGTGGCCGGCTGAGCTGTTCATTGATGCCGCTGCCGGAAGCATCACCATCAGCACCACGAACCTGAATCCCGATGTGCGGGTCACCAACACGCTGCAGGCTGCGGACAGCCTCACACCTGTGAGCTGGGATGCTGTTGCGACCGTCGTGGGTGTGTCGGAAACCAACTGGGTGATTACAGCTTCGAACAGTGCAAGCTTCTATCAGATCGAATCCGGGTATTAACCGGCTGCGGATCGAACATTTAAAGGCCCCCGGATTGGGGGCTTTTATGAAAACGTCTTCTTAAACACAGAAATAATGAACAACGAAAAAAAAGGAAATAAAACAATGAGAGCAGGAATACTTCTTATGCTTGGCGTTGTCGGGATAGGCGCTACTGCCGGTGCCGCGGTGATTCCGGCCACGCAGGACGGGCAGATCAATGCGTCAACGACCTGGGGAGGGACAACGATCCCGACGGCCGGGGATGCGGATACCTGGAATACCGCCGGGTATGATATGAACTTTGGTGATGAGACCTTCCATGGTGGCCTTTTAACCGTTACGGGTGGATCGCTGCTGGATGGTGGCGTCGGGCCGGATCTGGTGCTTCAGGCAACGACCTTTGATAATGGCGGAATCGAAATGAACAACAATAGTGCCGGAACGTTTGATTTTTCTGGAAAAGCCCTGACGTTCGGAAGCGGCGGCGCGGCGTTTTCAGCTACTGCCAAGGCGCGAAACATAAACTTGCAGAATGCAGTCTGGGCCGGGGACGGAGCCATTTCCTGGACAAAAACAGGCGTTCATCCGACACAATCACCAGCAGCGGCATTTCTGATCTTGGCTGCGGATAATGATGTGTCTGGATATACGGGCATCATCAGTGTCAACAACACCAGCGGCAACCTTGACAAGCAGGCGAGGCTTACGATTGAGGCGGCCACCACAGGATCATTCGGCGTTAATATTGGAGCAGGTTCTCAACTGGATATTCGTGACGCAAATGCAACCTATACCTTCTCGTCACTTGTTCTGGGCGGTGAAACGATTGCGGCGGGGACGTATTCCTACTCTGATTTTTCCACATCACAGAAGGGCTATTTGCTGCAAGGCGCAACGCCGGGGCAAATTCAGGTGATTCCTGAACCTGCAACACTGGGCCTGATCACTGCGTTCGGCGGGGCGATGCTGTTTATTCGCCGCCGTTTTATGATCTGATTAAAAGGAAACAGGTTTGAGGGTGGCCGTCGTATTTAATGGGCGGTCACCTTTTGTTAACAGGAATAAATGAACATATTGAGCTGATAGAAAATGATGAAGCGTTATGCGTTGGATTTGAAGCTTGCGGGCATATTGATGGTTTTGTCGTTGAACGGTATGTCGATGGCGGAGAATGCGAACGCGGAGCACGGTTTGGTTGGGCTGCGACCACTGCCGAGAACGAAAGCAATGGATCACGGTCACAACCACGGCGGTTCCTGGGCGGGTACGCCGACCTTTGCGGAACAGCAGGGCAATTATCCGTTCGTGGCCGAAAACCTGGATGTGGTCAAAGGGTGGCTGGACGGTGATTTTAAAACCAAGCGGGTTTTCTTTGAGCATTACTGGGGATCAGCCGCCAAGCTTGATGACCTCGATCCCCGGAAGAACCAGCTCGTTCAGAAGATAAAGCGCTGGGAAGAAGAAGGCGGTGTCGTTGAGCACATACTGATCTGCCGCGAATATGATCTCGTCATACATCGAGGATACAAGGATGCCAAGCCTGGGCCGTTCAAGGAGGATACCCGCATCCTCTATGAGAAGGATATCGATGATATCCGGGCGATGTTTAAGGAAGCGCATAAGCAGAAAATTCTAAAGCACGATAATTACAAGCTGATCCAGATGGTCCAGGAACCGTCGTTCTTTGCGGAAGACAAGCGGTTCCTGCCCATTATGGATAAATGTGACGGTATCGCCTATGAGTGTCATCAGTTTAACCGCCATTGGCCGCTGGAAACGGGGTGGGGAAAACCCGAGAAGGTGATCAAGGGCGCAACGTGGACGCTCGAACAGGGCAAGGAGTATATCTTTTACTATGGCCCGATTCGCTGGAAAGGGGACGTGTATTATGAGTTTATGGAGCGCGACTGGCTGCTGAAGTTCTGGGCCGCCGGATTGCCGAAGCATCATCCGAAGATGCACTATTACCTGAATACATTCCCGCATATGGATGGACGTGGGCGTCCGGTCGGGCCGGAATCGGATCCGCATTCAGTACTCGGCTTCACCAAGTGGCTGATTCAGGAAATCAAAATCGATGCGCAGTAGATGGCGCCATGAATTGTCTTTGTTCTGGAATTGGTGTCGGCGACAGGAAGGTCGCCGCTCCGTTTGGAACCGTGAAAGGAGCGGTGACATGAATGTCACCGATAGAAGAAGATGAAGAAGTGTTCAGTGCTGCTGGTTTTTACAATGCTGTGCGCCCTGCCATCGCTGGCCGAGCAAAAGATTCAGGGCTATACCGGCCTGTACATGGGGCACAGCTTTTTCCGACCCTGTGTGGAGCATCTGGATAAGATCATCCCGGATACCGATGTGAAGGGCCATACGCAATACCAAGTCACCGCCGGCGGCCCCAACGGATCGCCGGGCATGCTCTGGGAAAACGAGAAAAAGCGCGCGGACGGACTGAAGATTCTCGATACCGGAAAAATCGACCTGCTGGTCATGACCTACTACTCCCCGGAAAACAGCTCGCTCGAGCACTACAGCCGATGGATCGACTACGCCATTGACCGCAATCCCGATACCACCTTTATGCTGGCCCTGCCCTGGGGGAGGCATCTTTTCAGAGCCACCGAAAAACAGATCGAAGCCGACAAGAAAAAGTCGCTGGATCTCAACGACTCCCTGGTCAAAGAGCTGCGGGAAAAATATCCGAAAAATAACATTCTCTACTGCCCCTACGGACTGGGCACCTATGAGCTGATCGAGCGCTTTCATGAGGGAAAACTGCCCGGCGTGAAAACCCTACTGGATCCCAACAAAGAGACCCGCGAGCAAACGCAGCAGCGACAAGAACAATTGTTCAGGGATCCACTGGGCCACCCCAGCGCACTGATTGCAAAAACAGGCACCCTGTTGTGGATCCAGACGCTATACCATATCGACCCGCAGACCCTCCCGCCTCAGCGGGTAGACGGCCTGCCGGATATCGACGTTAACGAAATCGCCGCTACCGTGGCCAAAAAAATAAAACCGCTCAATACCGCCAGTAGAAGAAGGTAATCGCAACTA
Source organism: uncultured Verrucomicrobiota bacterium (assembly GCA_964486885.1). Lineage (GTDB taxonomy): Bacteria > Verrucomicrobiota > Kiritimatiellia > Kiritimatiellales > Pontiellaceae > Pontiella. Next base: position 22,697 of record CAZAPF010000031.1, on the reverse strand, counting down.
CGCCGTTACCATCAATGATGAGCATGAATGAAAGAGGTATAGTATGACGACTCGACACAGATGGTTTTATTCAACGATTTTAAGTCTGGCATTTGCTGTCCTGTCATTGGATGTGTTCGGAGTCCCTGCGGATCAAATTAACTGGGGATGGAATGCGTACCCGCCAACCTTTCCCAACGAAGCGTATGGCACGCTCACGGACGTGGATCCTGATGATGTCGGCGATAATCAGCTATTTGATGTGTGGTGTCCGGATGGCGAAGGGCCGTTCCCGTGTTATATCTATGCCCATGGTGGATCGTTTATCGGGAGCAGCAAGAAAACGTACCACCATCCTGGAAAATACCTGCCGGATGATGACGTAGTGTTTATGAATATAAACTATAGACTGGGGCTGGGTCCTGGGCCTGCGATCGCCGATGGTCTTGCTATGGTTCAATATGTAAAGGCCAATGCGGCCAAGTATAAGATCGATCCTGAAAAAATAGTTCTTGGCGGCAACTCCGCCGGCGGGATCATGATGACAGAAATTATCTATACGCACCAGGAGCCTGGAATCATGGGGCTGTGGTCGATAAATCCATGGTTCCAGAATGATTATAGTCCGGCCCGGCTTGCAGCCTATCCTATTCCGGTGGTGCAGGTTGCTTATGATCCATATCCCGCGGATAATAACCATAGTGCATTGCTGGCTTTTACGCATGCATCCGACAACTGGTCATTAGGCCTTACCAGTATGTTCATGGGGGGTGCGGGACTTAAGGTATACACCTTCGGTTATGACGAAACATATGAGATTCTCCCTCAAATATGGCGGGACGGAGCCTGGATCAAAAATACGGAAGGCGTTGATACCGGTGAAGCGATTCCCACATTGGGTCAATGGATCAATGAAATAGCTGCCCCCCCTGGCGAAGATATGGCTCCACCAACACCTAATCCCGCAGGATTCTCAATTGCACCGAAAGCGGTCAGCGATACGGCCATTACAATGATGGCCATAGCCGGCTATGATGCGGCCCGGCCGGTTGAGTACCGTTTCATAGAGACATCAGGAAATCCCGGTGGCACAAACTCTCTCTGGAAGACTTCCCGCAGCTATACAGACTCGGGCCTTACACCGGGGATGGTCTACAGCTACCAGGTACAGATGCGTGACGCGGTCGGCAACCTCGGTACAGCATCTGTTGCTGCTGTAGCTTTAGCGCAGGATATGTCCGGGGCGGCATTCATAAGCGACAATGCGGATTTTGCAGCAGCAGCCGTGGTCGGGATTGATCTCGATCTGGCCGATGATTGGTGGATCCATGGGCCCGATCAAAATACCGAGACGTTTTCGAAGAAGGTTGGAAGCGGCATAACCCTGGCCGGCCAGGGCGGAGGAGAGATTAACACCGTGGATCGCACCGCCCATACCTATGTCTGGGCGAGCGGCAGTGCAACCGTCGACAACCCGGCCGCGCCATCGGCGTATGCCCCTTCGGATTATCGCCGCAGACAGTATGCCATCGGCCTGTTGGGGGGCGCGCCCTCGCTGGATTTAAGTAAAGGGGCATTTTACTCCGTGGATGTGGTTGCCGGAAATACGAACGTCAACACGGTGACCATCTATGGCATGGGGCGCAGAAACGATGAAATCTATGTGGAAGCCATCCTGACGGACAGCAGTGGTGTCGTAACGAATGCCATCCTTTCTCCCCAGCTGCTGGACACCCAGCCGGACAGTCAGGGCGTGACTGATATATCATTCAGTTTCTCGCTGGATTTCCGGGCGGCGGCTTCCGGCGATGTGCTCAGCTTTACCCTTGCCGGCTACAACGATGCGGAGACGGTCGATCGCTCGCTGGCCATCGATGCGGTAACCGTGGAGGCCAAGGTAATCACTACGGTGGCGGTGCAAAATGGAAATATGAATGACGGGAACACCTGGATGGGTGGTGTGGCCCCGGTCGCAGGCGATTCAAATCAGTGGGTTTCCGACGGATTCAATATTGGTTTTTCGAATCAGACATTTGAGGGCGAAAACCTGGTCATTGATTCCCGGTTTGCTCCCGACGTTGCCGGGGCCGATCCGACGCTGCGCAACCTGACGCTTGATGGCGGACGAATTTTCAACAATAAAAACATGCTGTGCGAAATTGATCTCAGTGGCAGCAACCTGACCATCACAGCCAACGGCGGCGAATTCAGGAGCAACGGTGGCGGGCGAAATCTTTTGATCAAAAACGCCAGGCTGACCGGAGGAGGGGATCTTTCCATCCTTTATACAGGCGCTTCCGGTCAGGGGAGATTCTTCTTTGCCGCTGACACGGTCCTGACCAATTTCACGGGTATGGTTAATGTGGTAGCCGAGAATACGAACGGCACGGCGATCGTGGTTTTTGACGGGCTGACGGACGGATCGTTCGGTGTTGATTTTGCAGAAGGTACCCAGCTCGATCTGGCAACCGCTCAGACCAACTATTTTGATTCGGTCACCTTTGGAACCGGTTCGCTTGCTGACGGAAGTTATACGGTGGGACAGTTGCAGGCATTGGGATATGCTGATTACATCCTCGGGAATAACGGAATTGTGGCCGTAGGCGAAACCACGTCTGTGCCTGATCCCGAGCTGTGGCCCGCCGTGCTGTTTGTTGATTCCGCTTCCGGAAACATCACCATCAGCACCACCAACCTGAATGCCGATGTGCGGGTGACCCATACCTTGCAGGTTTCCGACGCACTTTCAGGAAGTTGGGATGATATTTCGACCGTTGTTGGTGTGTCGTCAACGAACTGGGTTTTTGATGCTTCGAACAACGCGGCGTACTACCAGATGGAATCCGCGTATTAAACGGGTTTTGGCAGAAGTTAAGTACTAAAAAGGAGCGGCGGTATTTTGGTCGCCGAAAGGATATGATGAAGAACTGTTTAATGATGTTGTTTTTCGCGATGCTCATGGGCGGCCTTCAGGCAAATGCGGCATCAATTATAAACCATGACGATTTCAGTGATGGAGGAGTCTCCGGCGTGGATCTGGATGCCGTAAATGACTGGTGGATCCATGGCGCGGATGCCGCTACGGAAACCTTTTCCAAAAAGATCAACAGCGGGATCACGCTGGTGGCGCAGGGCGGGGGCGTCGTACTCGCGCAGAACCGGACGGCGCATACCTATGTCTGGGCCAACGGCACGGCCACCCTGGACAATCCGTCTGCCCCGGCGGCCCACGATCCGAACAGCTATCGGCGGAGGGAATATGACGTCGGCCTGTTGAACGGGGCGCCCTCGCTGGACCTGACAAAAGGGGCGTATTACACGGTCGATGTGACGGCCGGAAATACCGGAACCAACATCGTCACGGTGTATGGCCTGGCTCGCAGAAACAATGAAATCTATGTGGAGGCGATGTTGAGGGACAGCACCAAAACAGTTACCCATGCCGTGCTGTTACCCACCTTGCTGGCCTCGCAGACGGATGATGATGCCGTGGGTGATATATCATGCAGGTTCTCGTTTGCATATCAGGCGAACAATGCATCGGATATTCTTAGTTTTACGGTCATTGGCTATAACGATTCGGAAGCAGTCGATCGTTCGCTGACCATCGACGCGGTAACCGTGGCGGCCTTTGGTCCGCCGCCGCCATCTACCCTCCTGGTAAGCAATGGAGACTTTTCGAGTGCCGCCCAAACCGATATCCGTCTCGATGAGGTGGACGACTGGTGGATCCATGGATCGAATGAAACCGTGGATGTGTTCTCCCAGAAAACCGGCAGCGGGATCGTGTTGACGGCGCAGGGCGGCGGGGAAATAGAATATGGCGACCGGACCGCCCATACCTATGTGTGGAGCAACAGCACGGCCACGGTGGATAATCCTTCCGCACCGGCAGCTCACGATACCGATGATTATCGTCGGCGCCAGTATGCCATCGGTCTGTTGGGGGGTGCATCCACGCTGGATCTCACCAAGGGCGCCTACTACAGCGTGGATGTTACGGCAGGAAACACGCAGACCAACCGGCTGACGGTCTACAGCATGGGGCGCAGAAACGATGAAATCTATGTGGAGGCTTTTTTGCAGGACAGCGCGAAAACCGTCACGAACGCCGTGCTGGTCCCCACCTTGCTGACCACCCAGCCGGATAATCAGACCGTGGCTGATGTCTCATTCAGCTTTTCGCTGGATTTCCAGGCGGCGGCTTCCAACGATGTGCTCAGCTTTACCATTGCCGGCTACAACGACGATACGAACACAACCGATCGTTCACTGGCCATCGATGCCGTAACCCTTCAGGACATCGCGTCGCTTCCTGCGCCGGTCCCCAATACCAACATTCCGAACGTGATTATTATTTTCACGGATGATCATGGATATACGGACCTGGGGATTCACGGCATCGATTCGAACGTTCATACGCCGATGCTGGATTCGCTGGCGGCGGGAGGCGCGTTGATCACACACGGCTACGCCACGGCACCGCAATGTGTACCTTCAAGGGCGGGGATTATGTCCGGCCGTATTCAGAATACGTTCGGCACCCGCCAGAATGGAAACATCTGGGGGCCAAATCCGCTGCCGTTGGATGTTCCGAGCGTTGCGGAACGGATTGCGGCGTTGGGAACCTATACAACCGGTATGGTTGGCAAGTGGCATTTGAACCCGCCGGCCGATGCGGTGGCGGGCGTGGACTATCCCGGAGTATCGGGAGACTACGATCCGGAGGATCGTGGTTTTCAGGAATATTGGCGTAATTCGACCAGCCCGTATGTCGCCAACTTTGATCTGGCCGGGAACTCCATCGCGCACCAGAGGATAGGCGATTCCCGCAACCGGGTGATTGTACAGGGGGAGGCGGCTGAAGCCTTCATTGAGCGCAATGTGGATAAGCCGTTCTTCCTCTATCTGTCGTTGTATGGCCCGCACGTTCCAGTCATTGCGACCAACGACCCATACTATCAGAGCTTCCCGGTACTGGATTATCCGAACTATCCTGCGGATATGGATGATGTGCGCCGGAAAGGATTGGCCCTCATCCATGCGATGGATGATGCGGTTGCCGGGGTGATGCAGAAGTTGCGCGACCTGGGCATTGAGGAAAACACCCTGATCCTGTTTTCCGGAGACAACGGCGCCCAGCCTAAGTTCTGGAACAGCCTGCCGGGAGCCGGCACCGTGGACAAGTGGGACGGCAGTGAGAATCTTCCGCTCCGGGGCGAAAAAGGATCTCTGTGGGAAGGCGGAATCAAGGTGCCGATGTTTGCCTATTGGAAAGGAACCATTGCCTCCAATCAGGTGATCGATGAAGCGGTCTGGACGCTGGACTTTACGGCAACCGCGCTGAAGCTGGCGGGGGGAACCCTTCCTGCTGAGTTCGATGGCGTCGATATTCTGCCGTATCTGTCTGGCGAGACCAATGTGCTTGCCCGGAGCCAACCGATGTTCTGGGACTGGGGCGAAGAGATCGCCATCCGTAAGGGCGATTGGAAGATGCTGCGCGATGGATCGCGCAAAAACCTGTTCAATCTGGCGCGCGACCCCATGGAGCTTTATGACGTGAAAGCGGACTATCCGGAAAAATTCCAACAGTTGGAAACCGAACTGATGGCCTGGTACAACGTGCTGCCGGCCGAAGGACAATCTCCGCTTGGCGGGGACGGCATCAATTTCTACGTCACCGGAGCCACCAGCCATCCGGCGGATTCCCGTTATGTGCTTCCGTTTTCCGATGGGTCTCCGATCGCCTATCCGGCTCCGCTGCAATATGGAATTCCAGCCTACAACAGCGATGGCGACGCGCTATCGGACTGGGATGAGCTGATGGCCGGAAACGATCCGGTTTTGGGCTCCGATTTATTCCGGATTGAACAGGGGCATGCCGGAACAAACGGTTCTTTTGTCGTTGAGATTGATGGGCTGCGGGATCGCCTCTACACGCTCTGGCACACCGATAACCTGAGTTCCAATCTCTGGAAACCGGTCGTCACCAACGGCCCCCTGCCTGCTGATGCCCTGATTTCGCTGGGCGACACCCAGACCATCACCCAGGGGTTTTACAAGGTGGAGGTTTCGGAGTAAGCGATTGCGTTTTAGATTATATGCCCAAGCCGGCGGAGCCGGAACCAAATTTAACCACGAAGGCACGAAGTGCACAAAGTTTCGTGTTCTTAGTGCCTTGAGCGAAGCGGATGGTAAAAAATCCGTCGTAAATATGATTGGGAACGAATAGTAACCAATCTTAGGAATTGAATAGAGAGTGACCGATTTAAGGAGTTCAAATGCATAAAGAATGGATAAAGGGCATGGGTTGCGCGGTGATGGTTTGTGTGCTTTCAGCGGGAGCAGCGCAAAGGCAACCCAATGTGATCATGATCTACACGGATGATCACGGGTATTCTGACCTGAGCTGCCAGGGGGTGTTTGACGATGTAAAGACGCCGAATATTGATCGCCTGGCCGAGGGCGGCGTACGGATGACCGATGGATACTGCACCGCGCCGCAGTGCGTGCCGTCGCGCGGCGGTCTGCTCAGTGGGCAGTACCAGAATAAATTCGGCCTCGAATCCAATCCGCAATTTAAAGATGCGAAAGTCATGAAGCAGTTCGATGAACTGCAAACCCTTCCCGAGCGATTGAAAACCGCGGGCTATGCCACGGGCATGGCGGGCAAGTGGCACCTCGGACCGGCCGATGAAATTTCTGATCATGGATTTGATCACGTCTATTACCGCAACAGCGGCCGTCCGGCTTTCGCGAATATGGACCTGCAGGGCAATGATGTGCCGTTCGGCCAATATCCGTCGAAGGTGTATCATCTCGACGCCTGCTCGGAGGTGGCCAGTGCGTTTATTGAGCGCCATAAAAGCAAACCGTTCTTTTTCTATTTGGCCTACCGAGCACCGCATGTGCCGCTGGATGCACCGCAGAAATACCTGGACCGTTTCCCCGGTGAAATGCCGGAGCGGCGGCGTCAGGCGCTGGCGATGCTTTCCGCGGTCGATGACGGAGTCGGACGGATTGTCGAAACCCTGGAAAAATGCGGCATTACGGAAAATACGATGATCTGGGTGGTGGGCGACAATGGTGCGCCGCTGAAAATCCATAAGCACGACGCGCCCGGCGGCGGGCCGGGCTGGGATGGCTCGCTCAACGATCCGATGAACGGCGAAAAGGGCATGCTGGCCGAGGGAGGCATTCGGGTTCCGTTCGTTGTATCCTGGAAAGGCACCATTCCCGGCGGACAGGTCTATTCGCATCCGGTGATTTCGCTCGATATGGCCGCCACCGCCAATGCGCTGGCCGGGCTGCCGGACGATCCCGTGCTCGACGGGGTAAACCTCGTTCCCTACCTGACCGGTGAGAAAACGGGCGCACCGCACGAAGCCCTGACCTGGCGCTGGCTCGGCCAGTCCGCGATTCGGAAAGGTCAATGGAAATATCTCCGAAATGACGATCGTGAATACCTGTTCGACATGGAGACTGATGTTGAGGAAAGCCGGAACCTCATTCAGTCCCATCCTGAAAAAGCACAGCAACTTCTGGCCGACCTGGAAGGCTGGGCCGACACGTTGCAACCGCCCGGAATCGGGGCGCTGATAACCGATGGCGCTAGGGCTACTGCGAATAAATATTTCGACTGGTATCTCGATGGGATACGTGACCTGCCGGCACCGTCGGCCAGTGCGAAACAGAAACAGCCTCAAGAGCCAGCGCCGGAGAAAAAAGCGGGGCCGACCGATGCGCAGATTTTTGAGCGGCGTGACGCCAATAAGGATGGAATCGTTACATGGGAAGAATTCCTGGGTGGCCGCACTGAAAACGTGGATGTGCTGCGCAAAAATTTTGAACGGCGCGACACGAATAAAAATGATCTGTGGGAAAAGTCGGAAATCGAGTAATACGAAATTAATCTAACTGGAATTGTTCCTCGCAGAGCCGCAAAGAACGCAGAGCACAACCGCCACTTCTTCCTCTGCGATCTCTGCGCCTTGAGAGAGCAAAGCGAACGGGCGAGGTAAAAATACAACTTAAGTTAATCGGGTATAAAGAGGAGAGTGGACATTCCTGTTGCCGTTCGCTTCTGTCAAAAACTATGAAACCTATGAAATCTATGAAATTTACCATATCGACCCTCGTTTTAATGAGCGCGCTTTCGGGCTTCGCTTCCGAAAACAAGGGGTGGCAGGCTCAGTGGATCGGGGTGCATCCCCAAAGTGCATTGGAAGCGGCGGTTGTGCCGTCCTCGAAAAAAAAGCCGCCGGTTGATAAGAACGAAAACCAATGGAGCTGTTTCCGGAACGTCGTCGTCTTGGATGAAGCGCCGAAAAAAGCGATGGCACGCATCGCGGTCGATTCCAAATACTGGCTGTGGATCAACGGCGAGCAGGTCGTCTTTGAGGGACAGCTCAAGCGCGGGCCCACCCCGAATGATACCTATTACGACGAAGTCGATCTGGCGCCCTATTTAAAAAAAGGGGACAACACCATCGCGCTTCTCGTCTGGTATTTTGGCAAAGAGGGGTACAGCCACAAAAGCAGCCGAAAACCCGGCCTCGTCTTTGATGCTGAGATCGACGGTAAGGCGTTGCTGAGCGATGCAACCTGGAAAGCGCGCATCCACCCCGCGTTTTCTACCGCGCCCGGAGAGGTGCCGAACAGGCGGTTGCCTGAATCGAATATCCGTTTTGACGCGCGGAAAGAGTTGAGCGGTTGGCAAATGCCGGGCTTCGATGACTCCGCATGGCCGGTGGCCTACGAGTATGGAAAACCGCCTTGCGCGCCGTGGAATCAGCTGGTGCTGCGTCCCATTCCGTTCTGGAAAGATTTCGGGCTGAAAGACTACACCAACGCCAGCGAGCTTCCGTCGGTTTCCACGGGCGAAAAAATCGTCGCGAAGCTTCCTTACAACGCACAGATTACGCCGTACCTCAAAATCGAGGGGCCGGCGGGAAAAGCCATCGATCTTCGGATGGATAACTATAAAGGCGGCGGCCCTCCGAATATCCGGGCGGAATATATAACCCGTGCCGGCGTACAGGAATACGAAAACCCCGGCTGGATGAACGGGCATGAAATGCATTATACGATTCCCGCCGGCTTCAAAATCCTGGCGCTCAAGTATCGCGAAACGGGATACAATACGGAATTTACGGGAACGTTTGAGTGCGACGACGATTTTCTGAATCGCTATCGCCAAAAGGCGTTGCGCACGCTCTACATCACGATGCGCGACACCTATTTCGACTGCCCCGACCGCGAGCGCGCGCAGTGGTGGGGCGATGTCGTCAATGAACTTGGCGAAGCATTTTACGCGCTCGACCCGCGCGCGAATGCCCTGGCCAAAAAAGGGATTCTTGAACTGATGAACTGGCAACGGGCGGATCATACGATTCATGCTCCCGTGCCGTCGGGAGTCCATGACAAGGAACTGCCGATGCAGATGTTGAATTCGGTCGGCTATTTCGGGTTTTGGACCTACTACCTCTATTCGGGCGACCTCGAAACCATCCGCACGGTTTATCCACGTGTGAAGCGTTATATGGAAGTCTGGCAGGTGGGAGATGACGGGCTGGTGATTCCACGCAGAGGCGGCTGGACCTGGGGCGACTGGGGCAAAAATAAGGATATGGCCATCCTCTATAACGGCTGGTTCTATCTGGCGCTCAAAGGGCAGAAGCTGATGGCGGAAGCGTTGGGCGAAACCACCGACATTCCCGCGATTGAAGCGCGTATGAAAAGCATTGAGGCGAACTTCAACAAGACGTTCTGGAACGGGAATGAATATCGCTCGCCGGCGTATAAGGATCAGACTGATGACCGTGCTCACGCGCTGGCCGTGGTCTCCGGACTCGCAAAGCCTGATCAGTATCCTGCGATCCTCGAGGTCTTCCGCGCACAGGAACACAGCAGTCCCTACATGGAGAAATACGTCGGTGAAGCCCTGTATGTGATGCGCTGTGAGGACGATGTGATTGCTCGAACCCGCAAGCGATTCGCGGCCATGACCGACCATCCTTACACGACCCTGTGGGAAGGGTGGGGCATCGGAAAAGAAGGTTACGGCGGCGGAACGATCAATCACGCCTGGTGCGGCGGAATGCTGACCTTGCTCTCGCAGTATGGTGCGGGTATTGCCCCGACAAGACCGGGTTATGGGACCTATCACGTCCTGCCGCAGATGGGGCCGCTCAAGTTTATCAAAACCGTAGTGCCATCCGTGAAAGGCGACATCCCGCTGGAAATTAAAAACCAGCCGGATGCTTTCTCGATCAAGCTGGTTTCCCCGAAAGGGACCACGGCGATCGTCGGGCTTCCGAAGCGCCCGGGTCGTCCAGTCAGGAGCATTACGGCGAATGATAAATCGGTCTGGGCAAACTCGAAAAAAGTGAAGTCGGTAAAAGGCCTCAAATTTTTGGAAGAGACGGAACATTACATTACATTTGAAGCCCGGCCCGGAAGTTGGGAATTCAGCGCTGCATATTAGGCTGCATTTGATGCGTTATGAAACGGAGAGAGCCCGGTTTTAGTGGGAAACGAGTATGAAGAAAATAGGCCTATTGCTGTTCATGGTTTCGCTGTTAAGCGCGCAGGGCGCGCGGAAACCCAATATTGTGCTGCTCTTCGCGGATGATGCGGGGTATGCCGATTTCGGATTCCACGGCAGCCGGGAATGCCGGACCCCGCATCTGGATCAGCTGGCCCGGGAGGGCGTTCTTTGTACGCAGGCCTATGTGAGTGCGGCCGTGTGTGGCCCAAGCCGCGCGGGCTTGTTGACGGGACGCTATCAGCAACGGTTCGGGTTTGAGGAAAACAATGTGCCGATTGCCATGTCGGAAGCCGGGTTGACCGGTGAGGATATGGGGTTGCCTTTGAGTGAAAAGACCATCGCCGACCATTTGAAGGCTCAGAGCTATCGGTCGATACTATTAGGAAAATGGCATCAGGGCGGTGCCGACCGCTTTCACCCGCTCAAGCGCGGGTTCGACGAGTTCTACGGCTTTCGCGGCGGAGCGCGTCGGTATTTTGCCTATAAAGAGGGGCAGAAAGTTGATCCGCTCAACTGGATGGAGCGCGATTTCGAGAACTTCAAGGAGCACGAGGGCTACTTGACCGATGTGCTGGGCGATGAAGCCTGCGCCTTCATGGAACGAAACAGGGAAGAGCCCTTCTTTGTCTATTTGTCCTTTAACGCGGTGCACACGCCGATGGATGTCCTTGAAGAGGATCTGAAACCGTTTCCGACGCTTGAGAAAAAACGTCGGCAGCAAGCCGCGATGACGCTCGCCATGGACCGCGCGTGTGGCAAGGTGCTCGCCAAGCTCGAATCGCTCGGACTGGCTGATAATACGCTGGTCGTGTTCACCAACGACAACGGCGGCGATGAAAACAATGCTTCCAGGAATGATCCGCTCAGCGGGGTCAAGGCCACGCATTTGGAAGGCGGAATCCGGGTGCCGTTTATCATCAAATGGCCGGGGCAAATGAAGGCGGGAAGTACCTACGCGCATCCGGTTTCCCTGCTGGATCTGTTGCCGACGTTTGTGGACGTGTCCGGTGGCGATCCGGCCGAAATCAAGGGGATCGACGGCGTAAGTCTGCTGCCCTATCTGAAAGGCGAACGGACCGACCGGCCCCATCAAACGCTCTATTGGAAAAAAGAGGTCCGCGCCGCCGTTCGGGATGGCGATTGGAAGCTGATCCGCCTGCCGGATCGTCCGTCGGAACTGTATGACCTGTCGAAGGATACCTCTGAGGTGACGAATCTGGCGGCAACGCATCCGGATAAAGTCCGGGAACTCTACAAAAAGCTCTTCCAATGGGAGCTCCGGTTGGAGCGTCCGATCTGGCAGCTGAAACGAACGTATGAGCATACGGCGATGGATCGCTATGACCGATTTCGTCAGAAAGCCACGCCCAGTCCGTCGGGCAAGTAAGTGTATAAAGGGAAGGTAAGGAGACCGCATATGAAAACCTACTGGATAACAACGGTGCTGCTGATGAGCATATCCGCTTTGGGTGCGAGCTATTCGTATCAAGGCAATGGCAGCAATCCGAATGATTGGTTCGATGATGACAACTGGAGCAATGCCCCCGGGAGTACCAATTGGCCGACTGCCGCTGATAACGCGATGTTTCAGTCGACGAAGGGCATGACGGTTGATCAAACGGTTCCGGCGCATAACCAGATGCAGGTCGGGCGGGGCGCAGCGAATACCGTCACGTTGGCGGCGGGTTGTGTAATGACCAATCTGAACCAGACGGTGGTCGGCATAACCGATAACGGCGAGGGGACGCTTGTTGTCGATGGCGGCACGCTGATTACAAAAGCGCTGCGGCTGAATGTTGGGGCCACGATGCTGAGTCCGGGATCACGCTTCGAGCTTCAAAGCGGAACCGTGCATGTCGATTCATCCATTGGCGGAACGAATGCCGGCGATATTGATCTGGGACTCAATGAATCTGCCACCATGGAGATTTCGGGCGGGATGTTAACGGTGGATAATAATTTCGATTTTACCGCCGGAATGCTGAAGATGGCGGGGGCTTCCGGTTTAATCCAAATCGGTAATACCCTGCATCTGGGTACCGATACAAACTCAACCACACAACTCTCTTTCGAGCTGGATGAGTCCGGTTCGGTTTCAACCATAATCGCGGATGCTTTTTCTCTTGAGGGAGACACGGTTCTGGAAGTCGATGCATCATTGACTTCAGACAGTACCGATTTAGATTTGGTTCTGATTGATCTGGGAAGCGACACCTTCAGTGCATCGGAATTCAGTGCGCTTTCGAATGCCTTGGTCGCGCTGGATATCCCAAACGCGGCGTTGTCATTGAGTGTTGGTGGAGACCAGCTGCTTTTTTCCGGAACGGTTGAAGGAACGCGCATTGTATCGACGAGTGTGGATGGAGACTGGTTGAAAATGGAGCTGCAGACGAGTGGCTCACCGGAAGATCTTTTTCTGGTTGGACGCACCAACCTGAATGCCGACTGGCGTTCCATTGCCTATGTAACGAACACTGCCGGGGAAGGTCTTATGGCCAACCTTGCACAGGCCCCTCTTGAAGCTGGAAATCGGGTGGTTTATGTGCCGGCCAGCGAAGAACAGGCATTTTTCGGGGTCGAAAGCGCGCCGCTTGATGACTGGTTTACGGTGGTGGACGAAACGGATCCGGCACTGACCACCGATGTGATTTCTTCGGGCGGGCTTGAACTGGGTGTTTCTTCGTTTGGCGGGGGGTATATAAACCGGCTGTCGTTGCCGGGATTCGGCGATGTGATGGGGTTCCAGGCGGATCGCTACGGGCGTGGAGGTCAGTCCGCCATTCGCGATATACTGCACGGCGAACGGTATAACCCGACACAGGCCGGATTCAGTGATCCGGCCGGCACCATCTGTCGGGTCCTTGAGACGATCGATGAATCAGCACTCGTCGTTGCGCCGCGTCCCTGCGTTCTTTTCCGAGGCGACGGAAAATTCGATTTTACGGAATGGGAAAATCTGGCGGACGATGGTTATGTCGAGTCCGGTGGTTCCAATGATTGGGACACGATTGATGAAAGCCTGCTGCCCGGAAAACAGGCCACTGAAGTGACCAGTGAATTTGATTATTTCTGTACCTATGAAGATCTGATGGATGCAACCAACATAACGATTCCCTGTTTTCGCCATTATTACGAATATCGCTATGTACGCGATCCCGGTCACTGTATTGAGCAGCACAACCTCGGGCCGCTGTTTGATCCCGTCACCGGGGAGGTGACGGATATTTCCGTGGCACAGCCTGCGGGTGTTTATCCGGCTGCTACGAATGATATGGGTATTTTAAAATTCGGCATGTCGATTCGGATGGATAATGCCGTGTGGCAACCGACCCACCACTGGCACGTCGATGGCTCAACGATCAATGATCTGTCCGTCAAGGAGCGCGGTGAATCGGTTACGGCGCGTAGGTGGCATCGGGATACGTCGCTTGCAACGCGGACGCCTGGTTTTAACGTGCCGGGATATACTCAGGTTCATGCTCCGCTTCTCATTTTGTCTGATTCTACGGATATCGATCAGGGCGGTGCGCTCGGCCTTTATTTTCCAGACAGCGATATTAACTTAAACTCCATCGTTGGCATGGACAAGGAGAGCGGCGAAATCGTTTATAAGGATGACCGGCGGCTTCATATGGAAGTACGCGACAGCCCGTTCCGCATTCCTACGATGCAGTGGATCGGTTTTCGCGGACACCTGCTGGGGATGCTGAACCCGACCCGCACCCCACCGGGAACGATGGAAGTGTTTCGCGGAGAGTTTTATATACTCTACGGAAGCCCGCGTGAGATTTTTGAGCATGCCCAGCTGATCCAGCCTTTTTAAAAGAGATCATACCATGCATAAAATCACAGGAATAAGGGTTGTATTGTTAATGGGAGTGTTCACCGCTCACGCCGTAGATATAACGCTGAATTACAAGGGAACAATAGATGGCGGGGCTTCAGATAGGTACACGACGAATATTACGGTGGGTGCAACATCGCTCACGGCCGTGTTTTTATCCGACAATGGAACTGCTTCTATTACCAAGGGGGGCCACAATGGTTTGGCCATAGCTGGCGGAAAAGACGCCGCATGGATCGAAGCCGGTGAAGCCTACGACTTGACGGTAACCCTGTTCGCTGATTTTGGTACAGCCCGGCAGGCCGATGTGACGTCGAGCTATACCATCAAACTGCGGTCGGCAAACGTTCGTCATGCCAATACGGTCGGCAACTATGAAATCCGTGCAACGGATCGGGTCAACGGGATGGTTACCGGCGTGTTGGCAGGCTCAGGTAAAGTCGGTGTCAGTGTTGATTCACTGGACTATACGGACCTTACGGTTACAGGTACGTTGAGAGTCGAAGGCGTTCAGAATGCTCATGGCCGTCCCATGCAGATTGAATCGTTAGAATTTGAAGTGATTGATGAACCGGAAACGCTTGGCTTGATAACGTCCTGAGCGAAACGGTTCTGTTCATCCGCCACCACCGGGTTCAGGTTGAAAATCCCATTTTGTGTCAGGTTGCGTTGATCTTTTTTGCTAGATCCAGAAAGAGGTCTTTGGACCATAGTTCCAGTTCGCGTGTGTCGCGAATGAATGGACGAACCTCTTCGGCAGCAGCGGAAATATCGACTCGTTCAATACGTTCTTTCAGAAGAACCTTCAGGGCGGCCAAATCCAGCGTTTCAGCGAGCGCGTTCCCGTTATGTTCGATTCGTGCCTGAAGGTGCGGCAGGTTGACCGGCACATTACGGCTGACGTACCAGATGAAGTCGTAGAAATCGCGTCCTTTGACTCGGCTTTTCCAGTCTCGGAAGAGCAGGGCGTGCAGTTTGCCTGCAAACAGACTCGGAAGATCATAAAGCCGCACCTGAAACGGGGTCGGCAGGTAATGGGTTTTGACTTCGGTTGAAGCCAATGGTGGTGGTGTGATGTCGAGTTCCAGTTTAATGGCAATTTTCTGGTTGTGCTGAATATATCTGCCCAGTTCTTCGGGAATACCGATGTTCAACATGTTGATGCGGGTATCACCTTTGAGGAATGCTGATTCAATCCCGGTTCGATCGCCGGAAGATTTCGGTTCGGCTTCAAATGAGAATCCCCAGGCGGCCAGTTCGGTTTTTACCGAGGACAAAGCCGTTTCCAGTCGAACCGCATCCTGTTCGTTGATCAGTGAAAAATCGAGATCTTCTGAAAAGCGGTTGAGTCCGTGGAAAATCCGCAGAGCGGTTCCTCCGTAAAAGGCGGCCTGTTCAAAAAAGCCGCTGCGCCAAAAGCCGAGCAGGGCGATTTCCTGAACCACTTCGCGAATGGCATGGTTCCAGTCGAGCGGAGTGACGGGGTTGTATTCGAGCAGCATATTTTCCAGCGCTTTATTCATGGTAGAATTCCTCCATATTTTTCAACCGTACGATGCAGTAGCCTGACCGCCGGACGCCTATACTGTTCGGCACATGCATTTAGAATATCCAGATCGGCTTCAAATGTATCACTCAGGCGCATCAGTTCGGCCCATTGGCGAACATCCTTCATGGAGCGCATTCGCGGTTCGAGTGCAATGCGGTCGCAAAGCGCCTTCGTGGGCGAGGCAATCAAAAACGGGATTGCTGACCCGGTCATTCGTTCGATACCAATGGGGTATACCTTTTCCGGAACCCTGCGATAGCGGAAGCGACCGATATCATTCTCAAATTCCTGGGGGCGTCGAAGTGTCGCGCATGTAATTTCATAGACGGCTTCGGGAATCAGGCCGTAAAAGGAAAGTGCCGTTTCGAAGCTGATGTAGGACGGGCCGTAAATTCCGGCGGCGAGGCAGAGCGGGTTGACATCATGTTGCGTTGTGTAAAGTCCGCGTCGCAGCTGGATCAGATCGCCCGATTGAATCATCCGGGCGATTTTCCCCCGCTTATCTGCGGTGCTTTTCAGCAATTCCTTCATTCTCAGAGAATCGATGATCGGTTCTGAGTGGACTTCTTTTATGTTCATACGGAGCATGATAGTGGTGTGTTATGCAACTTTCAAGTTATAAAATAACATAAACATTCTCGGTTATTCTACGTTTGGGGGAAATAGAAATGCAATAAACCGCTGGATTTGGAGATCAGTATCTGCTAATGATTACGTTTACAGTGTATAAATTTTGAGGTTATGATGAGTTTGAAAAGGTTGTTGATATGGGGCGTTTTGATGGGGTTGGCGGGTGTTTCCGTTGCAAAGAAGCCGATGAACGTGGTGTTTATTCTGGCGGATGACCTGGGGTGGGCAGACACAACGCTGTATGGCCACACGGACTATTATAAAACGCCGAACCTTGAGCGGCTGGCAAAACGGGGCATGACGTTTAATCGCGCGTACTCCAACAGCCCACTCTGCAGTCCGACACGCGCGAGCATCCTGACCGGTCAGACGCCGGCGCGTCACGGATCGACTGCGCCGCAGCATCATCTCAAAGAGGCGCGGCTGACGGCGGAGCCCCGGCCTTCGGCGGGGCCGGGCGACAAGTCGATTCAGCCGCACTCGGCATCACGGCTCGATACGGCTTTTCCAACCCTTGGAAAAATGGTGAAAGGGGCCGGGTATAAAACCGCGCACTTTGGCAAGTGGCATCTCGGGCCGGAGCCCTACAGTCCGCTGGAGCACGGTTTTGATATCGACATTCCGCACTGGCCCGGCCCTGGCCCGGCCGGTAGCTTTGTGGCTCCGTGGAAGTATCCCGACTTTAAGGCCAACTTTTCGGGTGAGCACATTGAAGACCGCATGGCAGAAGAGGCTCTGGAGTGGTTGGGTTCAGTTAAAAAGAAGCCGTTCTTCATGAACTATTGGCAGTTTTCAGTGCACGCGCCGTTCAACGCCAAAGAGGAGTTGATCGAGAAGTATCGCAATCAGATGAATCCTGACGATCCGCAGCGCTGCCCGATCTATGCGGCGATGGTGCATTCGCTCGATGACGCGGTCGGCACGTTGCTCGACGCGATTGATGAAGCCGGGGTGGCGAAGCAGACGATCATCGTCTTTACCTCCGATAACGGCGGCAATATGTACAGCGATGTCGAGGGCGATCCGCCGACCAGTAACGACCCGCTGCGCGGAGGCAAGGCGACGATGTATGAGGGCGGCATCCGTGTGCCGACGGTGGTCGTTTGGCCGGGTGTCACAAAACCCGGCAGCCGGTCGGATGAGATAATCCAGACCTCCGACTTTTATCCCACGCTGCTTAATGCACTTGAAATTGATCTGCCGAAGGACTGGCCGATTGACGGGATCGATATCCTGCCCGCGTTGAAGGGCGGGAAGCTGAACCGCAAGGCCATCTTTACCTATTTCCCGCATGATCCACCGGCGCCGCCGGACTGGATGCCGCCCTCCATTGCGGTGCACGCCGGCGACTGGAAGCTGATCCGTCAGTTCCATCAGGGCGAAAATGAGGCGCACAAGTATCTGTTATATAACCTGGCCGATGACTTTGGCGAAAAAAACAACGTGGCCGCGTCACATCCGGAAAAGGTAAAAACACTCGATCGTATGATTGAAGAGCATATCGCGGATTGTAAAACCGTGGTTCCGCAGCCGAATCCCAAGTTTAACCCGAAGCAATACCGCCCCGAGCTGATCGGTGTGCCGAAGGCGAAACAGGAGGAGATCGGTTTAGTGGCCGGATGGAAGGCGGGCGGGACCTGTTCGCTGGAGCAACGCGACGGTCATCTTATGGTCAACAGCACCGGTGGAGACCCTTTCCTCAGCGCGGGAAAATTCAAGGCGCTCAAAGGCGGACCGTTCTCAGTGCGTTTCAGTATGAAATCCGATTCCAAGGGAAACGGGACGCTGTATTACAACAATCCGCCCGCGGCCGGGCGGACGGTGGAGTTTGAGGTGGCTCATGACGGAAGGCTCCACGAATACAACGTCGACATTCCGGTTCAAACGCTGGACGCAATACGGATCGATCCGGCCCGCGGGGAGGGAACCATCGAGTTTGGCTGGATTGAACTGTTAAACACTGCAGGAGAAGTGGTGAGGAAATGGGATTTTCAGGCGCGATGAAGGATTTTCGCTAAACAAAAATGGATATCTTAATCTGGCAGGGTAAAACCCGCCTTGTAAAATAGAGTTTAAATGATCAGGAGAATTATCGTGGAAAGATGTTGGTGGATTAAGGCGGGCGCCGTTGGATGTGCAGCAGGGGTCGGGGTGTTGCTGGCACCGATGCAAAGTATTTCAGGAAGCCGGGCGGTTGAACCTGCCTGGCAGTTGCCAAACATTGAAAAGGAGGGGCGGGTTCAAACCTCGCATGAATTCAAATTTCCGGCCAAACAGGTCTGGGCCTTGATCGCCGGGTTTAATACGTTGCCGGATTATCATGCGTCCATCATCGCCAGTGAGCTGAAGGAAGGGGGCGCTGTTCGGCATATCACCCTTTCAGACGCCGCCGGCGGTGGTGTTGTCGTGGAGCGCCTGGTCTACTTCGATGAAGATGCCCGCATCTTCAGTTACCGGATTATTGATCTGATTAATTCCGATTTGGCTTTCCGTAATTATCAAGCGCGGGTGCGCCTGATAGAAACCGGGGCAAATTCCTGCGTGCTGGAGTGGGGCAGCAGTTTCGATGTTGAAGGTGCATCGATTGCGGAGACGGAAGAGTTGGCGCGGGTGATCTATCAAGGCTGTTACGATGGCATTCAACGTGTGCTGGGGGAAGATTGATGCGCCTGCGTTCGAACTGTTTCAGGTTTGTCGTGCGGTGTTTGTTACCGGTTGCGCTGTATTTGACCGGTGGTCAGGCCAACGCTGAAGCGCGCGAATTCGCACCCACCTTCGGCAGTTTTAATTTTGATTTTCCGCGGCTGGCAGCAACCGAAGCGGAGCAGATCGACGTGTTGCGTGATATCGGCTATGCCGGGGTGGCCATGAATCTTAAAGGAGAGGCGAATCGGACTAAATTTGATCGATATCAGCAGGCTCTTTCCGGATCGGATGAATTTTCCATCTATGCCGGCTATGTATTAATCGACTTTAAGGGCGGCCCCGCGAAAG
This sequence comes from uncultured Verrucomicrobiota bacterium, assembly GCA_964486885.1. GTDB lineage: Bacteria > Verrucomicrobiota > Kiritimatiellia > Kiritimatiellales > Pontiellaceae > Pontiella. The sequence goes on along the minus strand of CAZAPF010000031.1, from coordinate 3,152 downwards.
ACAAGAAGAACGTGACGCTGGCGATCGAACGTCTGGCCTCGGTCGGTGGATCGTTTTGGTTGATCGTTCGTAATGAAAATGCAGCGCGCCACGAGGTGATGACGCGCATCACCACCATTGCCGATGAGGCGCAGGCGGCGGGGGTGGAGCTGGTACTTTATCCGCACGATAATACCTATTTTGAATCGGCGGAAGAGGCCTTGGTTTTCATCCAAGAAATCGGACACGATAATCTTTTTGTATCACTTCATCTTTGCCATGAAATCCGGGCGGGTAACGGGGAGCGTCTGGAACAAATCGCGGAAAAGATTGAACCTTGGCTTCGATTGCCCACTATGAACGGGGCGAATGTGGCGTATGTGGATGGCTCCAGGGACTGGAGCGACAGTATTCAGCCGTTGGGTGCCGGCGATTATGATGCCGCACAGCTGTTGAATGCGCTGAAGTCCATCCACTATAAAGGGCCGATCATCCTGCATACCTTTGGACTGCAGGAGGCTCCGATCGACCATCACCAGACTTCATTTGAAGTCTTCACGAAGTGGTTAGAGGAATGATCATGGAATCGCTAAATTTCAGAGGCAATCCTCGCTCAGTAAAACAGAAGAGTTAAATGATATGCATGAAGTTGGAGATAATTCACGGGTAAAGGTGGTGGTCGTACTCCTGTTGACTTGCTTGAGCGCGGCAGGATCGTCCGTGGCCGTGGAACCGTGGGATACATTCAGTGATACGTGGGGTTGTACGGATCGGCTGGGTCGGGAATTGCCGCGGCAGGATGAAGCCGGGGAGCCCAGAGATCATCGGACGGTCGGTCTGTTTTATTATATCTGGCATGGATCGCATGGATACGATCAGCATGGCGATCCCTCCTTTGAGATGCAGGATGGGCAGGGGGTCGCGAAGCCGGATGCCGCTAAAGATATTGAATCGCCCCGCGATATTCAAAAAATTCTGGAAGCGCCTCTCGGGCAGCGTCCATGGGGGCCAAAGGATGCATGGCACCATTGGGGCGAGTCGGTTTTTGGCTATTATGTGGCGAACGATGAATGGCTGATCCGTCGGCATGCCCGCATGTTTGCCGATGCCGGTATTGACGTGGTGATTTTTGATACGACCAACGGATACCATTACCGCGATACCTATATGAAAATTCTGGAGATCTACGCGGATATCCGGGCTCATGGCGGAACGACTCCGCAAATCGCCTTTAACTGCGGTTTTATTCCGGAAAACAACCAGCGCGTGGTTGAGGCGGTTTATCGCGACCTTTATTCGAAGGAGCTTTATAAAGAGCTCTGGTTTATGTGGAAAGGAAAACCGCTCATCCTGGCTAATTTTGAGGCGGTCGATCAGAACTATACCGATTACTTCAGCATGCGCTATTCCTGGGCCTGGAGTAAAAAAGGGCGCCGGTGGTTTGGGGATGGCAAAGACCGGTGGCCGTGGGTGGAGGAATATCCGCAGGCCTATGGCTGGCACGAAGATCCGGATGTTCCGGAACAGGTGGTTGTGGCGACGGCGGAGCACCCCGGACACGATGTGGGTAAAAGTTTCTCCGGAGGAAAACCCGCTCATCCGGCGAAGACGCCGCTGGGACTTTATTTTTCCGAACAGTGGAAACGGGCGCTGGAGGTGGATCCTGAATTTGTTTTGATTACCCAGTGGAACGAGTGGGTTGCCATGCGGTTTGATCTTCCCGGGCGGAAGATGCGCGGCGAAACGCTGCCGGATGACCACCCGCAGTTTATCGACGTGCTGGATGCGGAATACAATAGGGATATTGAGCCGATGCGCGGTGGATTTGCGGATAACTATTATTATCAGATGATCGATGGGATTCGCCGGTATAAAGGGGTGCGGAAGCATAGAAATGTTTTCCGTGATACGGTGGGCGATACTGAGCAACGGAACCATTTCGGCTGGGGAAATACCGGCCGCCTGCAGGACGGATCAGGCCGTAACGACATTAAGGAGGCCAAGGTCTCGGTGCAGGACGGTTGGATCGAATTCAAGGTGGAAACGGTTGATCCGCTCACACCGCCCGCCGGGGAAAACTGGATGGAGCTCTTTATTGCGACCGGTCAAAACACTCCCCATTGGGAGGGCTATCAGTTTCGCGTGCGGCTCGATCCCTTCCGGAAGAAAAACTATATCCTGGAGCGTTCGCTCGGTGGTTGGATGTGGGAAGGGCTGGCCGAAATGGATTATATGGTGGATGGAAAGGTGTTGTCGCTTAAAGTCCCGAAGACCCTGCTGGATTTGGACAGGGCGGATGTTTCATTCCGGTTTAAGTGGTCGGATAATCGGCAGACCACCGATGCGCTCGATTGGTTGATCCACGGTGATGCCGCGCCGAACGGTCGGTTCCAGTTTTTGTTTGAGGGTGGATGTGAATAGATTGTTTGCTGTTTTAAGCGGGGCCTTGCTCCTCCAGTACGCTTTGGCGAACCCGGCGGATGACTGGGTGGCGACGGATGCGCTGGGTCGTGAGCTTCCGACCTATGAAGAGGTTGGGGGCGTGCGGCCGGACAAGTGGGTCGGTATGTTCTACTATGTCTGGGTCGGCAATCATAACCGAAGCGTACATGACATTACCAAAATCCTGAATCAGAAGCCGGGGGAACGGCAGTGGGGGAAAATGAATCAATTCCATTTCTGGGGAGAACCGGAATATGGGTATTACCACGCCTCGGATCCCTGGGTGATCCGTCACGATATGCAGATGCTGGCCCATGCCGGAATCGATTTTATTTTCTTTGATGTGACGAATGGAGTCTCCTATCCGGAAACCGTGCTGGCGGTATGTGAGGTGATCGCCGAAATGCGGGCTCAGGGAATTGCCGCTCCTTTGATTTCATTCTGCACCAATTCAAGAAGCGGACTGACCATGAATAAGATTTATGAGGAGCTCTACTCCAAAGGGCTCTATTCAGATCTGTGGTTTAAGTGGGATGGAAAACCTCTGATGTTGGGTCAGAAAGATGATCCGGAATTACGGGCGGATGTGCGCGATTTTTTCACCATCAAGTACAGTTGGGCCTGGACCAAAACAAAAAATCAGCCGGATCACTGGCAGTGGCTGGATCACTATCCGCAGGATTATGGCTGGAGCAGGGATCCGAACACGGCGGAACAGATATCGGTTTCGA
>CAZAPF010000030.1:0-56891 GCA_964486885.1 uncultured Verrucomicrobiota bacterium | reverse complement strand
GGTTCTTGTGCCAGCAATGGCGTGATGGTTCGACTCCATTCGGGTGCACCACTCTGAAAGCCCGCTCATCCGAGCGGGCTTTTTTGGTTTTCCAGCCCTTGGAAATCCGCCGAAAACATTTTCCAGCGTTGGGAAAAACCGCTATGTTATCGCGCTTATTTCAGGAGATTGACGCAATGGATTTAGATTCGATTAATGAAGAGTGGATTTTGGGGCAGGCGGATGCGGCCGAATTTGATGCAAATGAGCTGACTGAAGTCCTGAACGGACTGGTGGATGCGGAGCGGGCTATAGAAGCGGATAACGGTGCTCAGGCGCTGTTTCAGAAGCTGGTGGAAGCCGAAAAGGTGGATGAAGCGCTGGCTGTACTGGGCTGGATGGCCGGTGTGCGGGGAACGGTAGCGGATTTGGTGCCGACGATTGAAAAACTGCTTTCGCGGGATCGCAATGCCTTGAAAATGATCGAACCTGCCGGTTTTGGCGGTCGGGTTCCGGTTGCGGAATGTTTCCGCCGGTTGGGTCACCTGCGTTCCCTTAAGAACGGGATGCTCTGCTACAACGAAACCTGGGGTTTCGGCATTATCGAGGACATCGACTTTTTCTACCAGACCCTCGAAGTTGATTTTGAGCGCAAGGGTGAACATGAAATGGCCTTCAGCTATGCCGCTGAAGCGCTGGAAGTGCTGACCGATGAGCATATCCTGGCCATTAAGCACAATAAGGCCGATGAGCTTGAGCGCATGATCAAGGAAGATCCGGCGGAAGTTGTGCGCATTACGTTGCGCAGCTACGGCAATATGTCCGTTACCCGTTTGATTGAAAAAATGGTTCCTTCGGTCATGCCGGAAGCGAAATGGAAAAAATTCTGGGAAGGGGCCCGCCGCGGTCTGAAAAATGATGCCTCTGTGGAGATTCCGAAAAAACGGTCCGACAACATTATTTTCCACAAGTCGGGTATGTCTTACGACGACGAATGGTTTGGCCTGATTGCCAAGGAAAGTGATATCGAAGCACTGTTTGAGCGCTTCAAGGAAATCCTTGAGAAGAAAATCGACATCAGTTCCGATGCTGCCAAAGAAACACTGGCAAACCGCCTGGCCCATATCATTAAGGGGGCACCGTCTGCACGTCCGGAATGGAAAGCGGAAGGCTTTATCTATGCCCGTCTGTTTGATATTGAGCCGTCCGGTCTGGATACTGCCAAGCTGATTCATGATTTGATCGAAGATGATCTCGTTACCACGCTCGACCGTCTACCTTCCCGTCAGCTGCAGACTCTGCTGACGATTTTTATCGAAAACGATAAGGAAGCGGTTGTGGCAACCCTGAGCCGGGTTATTCCGGTGGTCAGTCATCCAGTATTGAATGAAGTGATGAGCGCATTGATTGAGCATGGTGCGGAAGATGATGTCCGGCAGATCATGGCAACTGCCGTGGCCCGCCGTAAAGCCAGCGCTCCGATGCTACTGTGGTGTCAGCGTTCGACTCCATATGTTGAAAAGTGGAAACTGATTTCGAAGGGCGATCTGGCGTTCCGTATTCAGGAAGTGCTGGAAGTCGGCCTGGCCGGGGCTATGCTCCGTGCACAGAATCAGCTTCGGGAACGGTTCCAGCAGGAAGACTGGCTGCACGATGTCATGGGGGCCATGACGGAGCAGCAACGCCGCGACTTTATGCGCCGCATTAATGAAGGACAGGGCTGGGATGCGCTCGACCGCAAGTCTGTAATTGCCAAGGTGCTTCGTAAGTTTCCGGAACTTCAGGATATTATTCTGCCAACTGCTTCCTCTGCGCCTAAGCGGGAAATTCCAATGACGTCTCAGCGCAGCTATGCTGAGCGACAGAAGCAGCTTGAAAAGATTATGACGGTGGACATTCCGGAAAACTCGAAAGAGATCGAAGTGGCCCGCAGCTATGGCGATCTTCGTGAAAATGCCGAGTTTAAATATGCCAAGGAACGTCAGGGTCTGTTGATGGCCCAGGGTGCCCAGCTGGCGGAAGATCTTGAAAAGGTTAAGCCGACGGATTATGCCGATATTTCAACGGATCAGGTTGTGTCCGGTTGTGGTGTTGAACTGGCCTATGCGGACGGCTCGTCCGAAATCTATTATATTCTAGGTGCATGGGATCAGGATGAAGCGCTGTCGATTATTTCCAGCGAAACGGCTCTGGCCAAGGCCCTGCTGAATCATGCGGCCGGTGATACGGTTGAAATTCCTTCCGGGGAGTGCACGCTGAAGAATGTGCTGCCGCTGTCGGATGAAATCAAGGCCTGGATTAAAGGATAGGACACACGGGTTTTAACGGTGGATTTAACACCTAAGAAGTGGCGGAAGAAAGTAGACACGCGCGCTCGCAAGCGCCGTGTCTCTTTTCGTATTGCCAAACATTGGCGCAATCCATTTCAGGTAACCATTATCGCGATTGCCCTGGTTTCATTCGTTGGATCTACAGCGGTAGACCGTTTGAAGCAACGGCAGGTTTATGAAGACTCCTTTGCACGCGCCATCGATCTGCGTGAAGAAATGGGATCTTTGAATACGCAGGCGTTGACGGTCTATACAAATCTGCAGGTGCAGTTTGGAAACTCGATCAGTAAAACGGTATCCGAAGAAGAGCAGGCACTCATCAATCAACTTGCTGAATTATCTGATGAGTTGGATAAGCGGGTTTCGGAAATAAATGAATGTTATATCACGATCGCTTATCGATACCGTTCGAAAGACCTGACTCAGAACTGGTTTGTGGAGGCGGCGCGCTGGAGTATCGAATCCGCATTATCCCGGAATAATCCCGAGCAGGCCCGGCTCTGGTATAACAATGCCCATGTGAATATTCTGCTGCCTGAAATGAAGCCCCGTATTCAGGGGGAGGGAAGCCTTGAGATTCTAGCGGGGGATGATGTGCATGAAATCATCATGTGGGCCCTGAAATCGGATGAATCCCGGCTGGTGGCCGCAAACCATGTAGGACGATCCAGTACATTTCCCTATACCATTCCGGCCATTGAAAAAGGATCCTATCTGATTATGATCACGAAAGCGGACGGCGGCTTTGCCCCGTTTCCGGTCTACATGGAACATGGCGAAACAAAGCAGGTTAAGCTGGAGGTTTCCTCGGGGATTCCGGAAGGAATGATGTTTGTTCCGGGGGGCACGTTTATCTGCGGCGGGGAGCCAACTTCTATCTATCGGGAGCACCAGAGAACGCTGTCCTCATTCTTTATCAAGAAGCACGAGGTAACGGTTGCTGAATATCTCGAGTTCTGGAAAAGCCTTTCCGAGGCCAAACAAAAAACATTGACGATGAGCCGGCTCCGTTTTTCAAAAGACCATCAGGAGCAGGATGCCTGGAATGCGGAGGGTATAATTCTGGATGACCGCCTGCAGCCCGAGTATCCGGTGGTTGGCATTTCATACGAAGCCGCCGCTCTGTATTGTGAATGGAAAAGTCGTCAGACTGGAGCAACCATCCGGCTGCCAACGGAGTTTGAATGGGAAAAGGCGGCCCGCGGCGTTGATGGCCGTACGTATCCCTGGGGTTATGCATTTGATGCATCAGAAAACCTGGCACTGACATTGGATAATGAGAAAGGGAAAGAACGCTATCCGTTCTGGGCACCTTCCGGAAAATTTAACCGGGATATATCCGTCTATAATGTCACGGATATGGGGGGCAACACCCGCGAATATGCATCATCGGATAACGGTGACTGCCAGATTCGTGGAGGCAGTGCCTTTACTCCATCATCTTTTTTACGTTGTGCCTCCATCTCATCAGATACGACTGTTGTTCCGAGTGATGTCGGTTTCCGTTATGTACGGGAAATGTCCGGGCAGTAATGGATTAAACAGCGGTATTATCCGGCAACATTCCGTTATAAATCCGTGACCACCGGATTTCTTTTCCATACAGTTCGCGTTTGGAGATTTTAATGGACTCATCTGACGCAGAACAAAATCAGCATTCCCCCGATAAGCCCAATGAAACCATGGGTACCGGTTCTTCGCTGGAACTCGGCAATGTGAAGCAGGTGTTGTCGGTGAAGCTGGAAAAACCGGGCGCGCATTACACATCGATTACGCCGTTGGGTAAAGGTTCATTCGGTGAAGTGCATAGTGCACGCGACTCGCTGCTTGGGCGGGACGTTGCCATTAAATCACTCAAGTCGCAGTTCCGCACCGAGGAAGAGGTGGTTGACCGCTTTCTGAAAGAAGCACGGGGAACGGCACAGCTGGAGCATCCCAATATTATGCCGGTGCATGAAATGGGTGTTACGGATGAGCAGGGCATCTATTTTACGATGAAAAAGGTGCAGGGGGAAAACCTGAAGGAAATCCTCGATCATCTTGAAGCATATACACCCGGCTACCCGGAGAGATATCCGCTGAACATCATGCTCGAAATATTTCTGGCCGTATGTAACGGAGTGGCTTTTGCGCACAGCAAGGGTGTCATCCACCGCGACCTGAAACCGGCGAATATTATGACCGGGGAATTCGGTGAAGTGCTGATTCTCGACTGGGGACTGGTAAAGCATCTGGACTCGGATGAAGGGGAAAGCAGTGGCGTCCAGCTTCGTATGGAAGAGCTGGACGGGGGCATGAAGACGCTGGACGGAGCCATTTCCGGAACGCCGAATTATATGTCGCCCGAGCAGGCCGACGGCGATATTGAACGGATAGATTTCCAGAGCGATATCTACAGCCTGGGGGCCATTCTTTACCATTTCCTGACGTATTTGCCGCCGTTCGAAAGAACGCAGCTGAGAAAGCTGCTGGAGAATGTAAAAGCCGGACGATTTGATCCGCCTCGTAAACGGCGCTCCGATCTGAATATTCCGCGGGAATTGGAGGCCATTTGTCTGAAAGCCATGTCTTGTTCCCCGGCTAACCGATATCGTTCAGTGGAACGTCTTGCCGAAGATATCCGCAACTATATCGGCCATCGGGAAGTCACCGCCTATAAGGCTCCTCCGCTGATTCGGTTCTGGAAGAAATGCCGCCGTAATCCCATCAAGGCCAGTGTGGTCGCCGGAGTCCTGATTGCCCTCGGGCTGGGCTTCGGCGCCCAGCGTGCCATGCTGTTGGGTAGCTATTACGCGAACCTGGCCGATGCTGTGGAAATGAGCAGCCTCGCGAAAAAAGATATGCAGCGGGCCACCGCATTGTACGACGAACTGCAGCACGAAGGTGAGGAACTGGACCTGCACGCGGTGAGTCCTGAGGAAGCCGAGAAGCAGGATGAACTCGCTTCCCTGATTTCCTCCGTAGAAAACAGCTTTAATATTGCCCAGAGTTATTTGGAACAGGTTCCGTTCCAGTTCCGGCAGAAAGCGGCGGTACGTGAAGGTTTAATGGCGATACTGGATCAGCGGCTGGCATTCGACCTGCATCAGAAAAAATATGCCATGGCGCAAAGCCGCCTGGATGAAGTAAACACCCGTATTGATCGGTGGGGGGGCGTTCTTCGCCCGGAAGCGGCGGTCTTCATGAAGGAGGCACAGCGTCGGGTGACCGGGAAAGGGAGCCTGCAGATCACGGGGCCAGCCAGCGTTCAGAATGTCATTCTGTTTGCCTATACCAATATCAACGGCCGTCTGATTCTGGATGATGACTTTGCCATGGTGAAAAATAAGCCCCCGGTTAAGCTGAAGGAAATACCTAAAGGATCCTATGGTGGATTGGTTACGTTGGCTGACGGCAGCACGATTCCATATCCCGTTTACATTGATCACGGGGAACAGAAAGTAATGGAATTGCAGGTTCCTGAAACGGTACCCGAGGGCCTGTGTTTTGTTCCGGGAGGGGCATTCCTTTTTGGCGGGGCGGAATCGCGTTTTTACCGCCGGCAGACACGGGAGCTGGAATCATTTTTCATAAAGAAGACAGAAGTTACCTTTGCGGAATATCTCGAGTTCTGGAAGAACATCACGGATTCAGAGCTGAAACAGCAGTATCGTAGCCGTATTCAATTCAATGAAGGCGAGCGCTTGTTTCATGATGCCTGGGATGAGAAGGGGATCTTGCGCTTTTCCGGAAAACTTAACCCGGCCCTTCCCGTGGTCGGGATCACCCGGGAGGCTGCGGAAGCTTATTGTGCATGGCTGGGAAAGCAAAAGGGTTGGACCGTCCGGCTGCCGAGCGTGGAAGAGTGGGAAAAGGCGGCCCGAGGTGTTGATGGTCGGATCTATGTCTGGGGCAACGGGCTGGATATTCGCTTTTCTATGACTAAAAATAATACGGATGCCAAAGCTGAATATTCCTTTACGGCACCTCCGGGAAGTTTCGGCACCACGGATGTTTCGGTTTACAACGTACTGGATATGGCTGGTAATGTGCGGGAAATGACTTCAACCCTGTTGCCGGCCAGCTCGACACTTTATCAGTTGAAAGGCGGAAGCGGATCCACCCCGGAAAACTTTCTGCCCTGCAGTAACTCATCTGACACCCCGGTTGTGCCGAGCGATGTCGGATTTCGATATATTATGGAAATACCCAATGCGGCTGCGCAGCAGAAAATATGAATTATGAACTATGACGATGAAAGCAGAACTCAAACGGCGTTGGCCTTCTTGTAGAATGCGTCGCAGACCCGCTTTCATAGTTCATCTTTCATTCCTCATCTTTAAGGAACTAAAGAACAATGACACGTACATTTGCATCATCAACACAGGCGGCGCAGGCCCTGGACCTCGTCGAATCACTGCAGTCCCGCTTTGTTCAATCGCTGGAAAAACTGGCCGGCCAGGCCTTCGGAACTTCGGAATGGTATCGGGATGAGGGGTTGCACGGCGGAGGACAACGCTATGGCATTGCAGATACCGAACTACTCGGGCGCGCTTCGGTAAATGTTTCGCAGGTGCACTATGACGATGATCCTGAACGTAGGCTGGGATCCGCCAGCGCCATTTCCACCATTGTGCACCCGTCGCACCCGCAGGCCCCGTCCGTGCATATGCACATCAGCTGGACGGAAATGAAAAACGGCGCGGGCTACTGGCGTATTATGGCCGACCTGAATCCATCGGTTCCCAACCCCGAACATGCGGAACGTTTCGCCAATGCGCTGAAGCAAGCCGGGCAGAGCGTATATGAAGAAGCTTCCGAACAGGGCGACCGCTACTTCTTCATTCCGGCGTTAGGCCGGCACCGCGGTGTGGTCCATTTTTATCTGGAAAACTACAGCACGGGCGACTTTGCCGCTGATTATGAGCTGGCACGTAAAGTCGGCGAAGCGGCCATCGACACGTATGTGGAGTTGTTGGAAGAATCCACGCGGGACAAGGTGCCCGCAACCGATGAGGAAAAGGCCGCTCAGCTTGCCTATCACACCCTCTATTTCTTGCAGGTGCTTACATTGGATCGAGGAACGACCACGGGGTTGCTGGTGCATAGTCAGAACGATGTGGGTATCCTGGGATCGCTACCGCCCTGCATCGATAAAAACCTGTTGTCATCCTGGCGTTCGCGTATGGAGGAACCACAGGGCCGGCTGATCGATAAACTGCTGGAGGCTCTGCCGAACACGGGCATCTGTACGATTGATGAAACGGTGAAGCAGCGGCTGGCCGATGCCGTTCGTGCTCATTATCAGCAGTATCCGGATGCGCTTGAAATGCAGGCGTCTGGCAACTCCACGCCGCCGACCATTGATAACCACCGGTAAGAAGTAGCACGGGCATCCTGCCCGTGTTCTGAGATCTAGCGTGTTCGGTTCATATTCATGGGCTGGAAGCCCATGTTACGGTTTTTGGGCATTCGGACTTGGCATTTTTAGTTTGGGAATTATCGTCACCGATATTAACCGAACGGAGATAGTGTCATGTTGAACGAAGAAGCTTTTGCCGGAATCGCGTGGGGGGAAATCCTGTTACTGCTGGGTTGGGTGGTTGGCGCCATGCTGCTGGGCAAAGTGATTCAGCTCGGATTGGCAAATTTCGGGAAATCCAAACGCTTTGAGGAAAAACGGCTGGTTCAGGTGGCATTCAAGGCGCTGGGACGTCCGGTTCCATTTCTGTTCAGCGTTATCGGTCTGCGGTATGGATTGAATGCCTTGCAGTTCAGTGATTCCGTTGAGGCGGTCGTTGCTGACGCATTTGCCGTGCTGTTTACCATCGCGGTTACCTTTTTCATCTACTCGCTGGTGGATGTGGTGGATTATGCGATCAGCCATTTCAGCGCCCGTACGCAAACCAAAATGGATGATCTTATGGCGCCGATGGTTCGCAAGAGCCTGCGCGTTGTGATTGTGGTGCTTGCCCTGGTGCAGGTTGCCCAGATCCTGAGCGATAAACCGATCACATCAATCATAGCCGGTTTAGGGGTGGGCGGACTTGCTGTGGCATTGGCCGCGCAGGAAACGATTAAAAACTTTTTCGGCTCGCTGGTCATTTTTGCCGACAAACCCTTCGAGCTGGGCGAACGAATCAAGGTCGGAGGACATGACGGAACGATCGAAGAGGTCGGTTTCCGGTCGACCCGTATCCGCACACTCGACGGTCACCTGGTTACAGCACCCAATGGCGAGTTGGCCAATATGATGATTCAGAACATCGGGAAACGCCCCTTCATCAAACGCGTAATGAATGTGACCATCACCTACGACACGCCGCCGGAAAAAGTACAGCAGGCCCTCGATATTCTCAATGAACTGCTCAAGGACCACGAGGGTATGAAAGAGGATTTCCCACCGCGGGTGTTCTTCAATGATTTCAACGACAGTTCACTGAATATTCTGGTGATCTACTGGTACCATCCTCCGGAATACTGGAAATATCTGGAGCACGCCAACTGGCTGAATATGGAGCTGCTCAAACGCTACAACGAGGCAGGAATTGAATTCGCCTTCCCGACTCAAACCCTTTATGTGAACGGAGTAGAGGGATCGCTGGCATCTGAGTAAGCGCTATTCCTGAGTGAGGTTCGGTGCCAGGCGGTCGGCCTTGCTCAGCTTCTGCAGCTCAATCAGGTCGGAAAGAATGTGCAGGGTTTCATCCATGATGACATCGGTATTTTTTTCTTCATCACTTTCATCATCAAGAAAAGCACCGTTCTGGATTTCATCGAGTTCCTTTTCGGCTTCTGCTTCCACCAGCCGGTTGGTCAGCGAAAGTGAAACCGTCTTGGTTGCATAGCGTTCTTCCAGCCGGCTGCGTTTATGGAGATAGGCCTGAAATTCGTCATTGCCTTCAATGCGCTCATTCGATTTCGCAGTCAGGAGCGGAACGAGTTCCGAAAAGCCGGTATGGGTGCGATACATCGCCGGACGAATTGTATCCCAGGGAAGGGCATGCTCCAGCGAGTCTTCGCCAACATCCATGACATCCAGATAAGAGGGGATAACAATATCGGGGGTAACTCCCTTGAGCTGAGTCGATCCACCGTTAATACGGTAGAAACCGGCCGTGGTCAGTTTCAGCGAGCCCTTGCGTTCACCCAAGGGCAACAGGGTTTGTACGGTTCCTTTGCCATGGGTCTGTTTGTCGCCCACGATTATGGCGCGCTTATAGTCCTGGAGGGCCGCTGCAAGAATTTCGGAGGCGGATGCACTGAGGCGGTTAACCAGGACAATCATGGGGCCGTCATAGTCGACTTCCGGATCCGCATCCGGCAAGACCTGAACCCCCTGTCGTTCCTTGACCTGGACAATGGGGCCGGACGAAATAAAGAGCCCGGCTGTTTCGATTGCTTCGACGAGTGAACCGCCGCCATTGTTGCGCAGGTCGAGAATCAGGCCCTCAATGCCCTCAAGTAAAAGTTCATTGATCAGACGCCGAACATCTGATGAAGCGCGCCGGGCATCCTTCTGATTTTTACTCGTAGCCTGGAAGTCGGCATAAAAGTCAGGCAGGGTAATGATGCCCAGTTTGCGCGATGTGCCGCCTTCTAGTTTAAGGTCCTTTACTTCACTTTTTGCAGCCTGCTCTTCGAGTTTGACTTCGTCGCGAACAATATCGATTTTTTTGGTGCGCGTTCCGGAGCGGTCCGAGGCGGGGATCACACTGAGCACGACCGTGGTATCTTTTTCACCGCGAATAAGGCGAACCGCTTTGTAGAGCGGCCAATGCAGTATGCTGACGGGTTCTTCATCGCCCTGGGCTACGGCCACAATTTTATCCCCCGCTTTAAGCCTTCCATCCTGATCCGCCGGTCCGCCGGGAATAATGCGCACGATTTTTGCCGTACCGTCTTCCGGGCGCAGCATGGCGCCAATGCCGACGAGCGATAGCTTCATGTTGATATCAAAATCTTCAACACTGCTGGGCGACATGTAGTCGCTGTGCGGATCATAGACATGTGAAAACGACGAAAGGTATCGTTGTAAAATCATTTCTTCATCGAACGATTCCATCGTCAGCTTAAACTGCTCGTAGCGTTCAAGTATAAACTCTTCATTGGTCAGTTTTGCATCTTCTGCCGCCTGATCATATTCCTCTTCTGCTTCCGCCAGTACATTGGTGGTTTCCGTTTCGGCTGTCACAATCGTATTGCTTTCAACGACCGTGTAGGTTGCTGTCGGGTCATCCACATAAACCTGTTTGGAAACCAGGCGGGCGATGTATTCATTCTTCAGGCGCTTGCGCCACAGATCATCCCAGGCGGCCCGGTCGGCTGGCCAGCTGGCATCTTTTCGGTCCCACAGGAAAATTTCATCCGTTTCCGTGTCAAATCCGGCTTCGAGCTGTTTTTCTGCAAATGCGAGCCGGTCTTCAATCCGTGCCATCAGAATATTGTAGGCATTGATGGCAAAGGCGATATCGCCTTTATTCAGCCGTTTATGAAGGGTTTTGGCATCTTCCTGAAAGGAATCGATATCCGACTGAAGAAAATAGCTGCGCGCTGGATCCAGCGAATCGATAAACAGATTGAACGCGTTCGTCGAAATATGTGCGTCCATTGAAAGCCGGTTTAGATGAAATGCCGGTAGGTGATAGGCGACTAAACGACTTATTTTCTTAACATCCAGGTCACTTTTTTCGACCTCGGAGCTTCCAATCAGGGGCAACGCAAGCAATGAAACGGCCAGCAGGGTGATACGTACTCTCATATAAATCCTTTATCGCAATTTAGGGAACGGCATACTATAGACTGCCAAATTCCAAAACAAGCCCGCTTTGGGCCATAGATTCCTGCGTTTTAACCTTCAACACGTACTCCATTGCCTGTATTTTCTGGCGCTCAAACTGATTGAAACAGGAGTATTTTTTATGACAGCTAAATTGACCGAACGTTCAGAATGGAAGGCGCTGGAAGCCCACTATGCGGAAACCAAGGATGCCCACCTTCGTGATCTTTTTAACGATACCGACCGCGCCGCGCAGTTTACGCTGCAGGCCGAAGACCTGCTGCTCGACTATTCCAAAAACCGCATTACCGTGGAAACCTTGGAAAAGCTGGTGGCCCTCGCTGAATCTGCCGAACTGAAGAAATGGATCGAGGCCATGTTTACCGGCGAAAAAATCAATGCCACCGAAGATCGTTCGGTTTTGCACGTTGCACTACGTTCCCCGAAGGATACCGTTATTGAAGTCGACGGTGAAAATGTGGTTCCGGCCGTGCACGCTGTACTGGATCAGATGGCTGCCTTTTCCGACAAGATCCGTTCCGGCGAATGGAAAGGATACACTGGCAAGCCGATCAAAAATATTGTCAATGTCGGTATCGGCGGCTCCGACCTCGGGCCGGTCATGGCTTACGAAGCGCTCAAGAGCTACACCCAGCGCGACCTGAATATTGTCTTTGTTTCCAACGTGGACGGAACGCATATTGCCGAAGCACTGAAACCGCTCGATGCCGAAGAAACCCTCTTCATTGTGGCTTCCAAAACCTTTACTACGCAGGAAACCATGACCAATGCGCACAGCGCCCGTTCATGGTGCCTCGATTCGCTGAAGGATGAAGCGGCAATTGCCAAGCACTTCGTAGCCCTCTCCACTAACGGCGAAGCCGTTTCCGAATTCGGGATCGATACGGCCAACATGTTTGCCTTCTGGGATTGGGTAGGGGGACGCTATTCGCTGACATCCGCCATCGGCCTGCCGCTGATGATTGCCGTCGGTCCGGAAAATTATACCGAGCTGCTCGCCGGATACCACAAGATGGACACCCACTTCCGCACGGCACCGTTTGCTGAAAATATGCCGGTCATCCTGGCGCTGCTCGGTATTTGGTATAACAACTTTTTCGGCGCTGAATCGCAGGCCATCCTGCCGTACGACCAGTATCTGTCCCGCTTTGCGGCCTACTTCCAGCAGGGCGATATGGAATCGAACGGAAAATATATCACCCGTTCCGGCGAAAAGGTGGAATGGCAGACCGGACCGATCATCTGGGGTGAGCCCGGAACGAATGGACAGCACGCGTTCTATCAGCTGATCCACCAGGGCACCAAGCTGATCCCATGCGACTTCCTGGCCTTCTGCAAATCGCAGAACCCGATCGGCGACCACCACGTGAAACTGATGGCCAACTTCTTTGCGCAGACCGAAGCCCTGGCATTCGGAAAGACCGCTGAGTCACTTGCCGACGAAGGCGTGCCGGCAGAATTGATCCCGCACAAAACCTTTGAAGGCAATCGCCCGACCAACAGCATCATGGCCGAAAAACTGACGCCATCCGTCCTCGGCCAGCTGGTGGCACTCTACGAACACAAAATCTTCGTGCAGGGCATCATTTGGGATATCTATTCCTTCGACCAATGGGGCGTTCAGCTTGGCAAGGTTCTCGCGGCGGAAATCCTCCCCGAACTCGAAGGCGACAGCGAACTGGCGCACGACGCCTCCACCAACGCGTTGATCGAATACTTCCGCGCAAATAAATAATCCGATGCAAGGTCTGCGGCATCTCGGATGCCGCCCTACATGTAGCCGCGATCCATGATCGCGGAATTGGCAGAGAAAGCGGGGCTTCGGCTCCGTTTTTTTTTGTTTCTTATGCGGGTCGAGACTTTGAAGAGTAGTTGCTAGATCTTGATTTTATAAATATTACTAAAACCATCACCATATAAGTTTTGCACTGTTTTTCAGTCCATAGTATCATCATCGCTCTTTTAGGGCGGCTTGAGCTGTTGGCGGCGGTCTCTGGATCGTCCGCCGCTATTTCCCGAGTATTTAAGATGAGGGGTATGAACATGCATTTGGTTTTTATGGAGGGCGCTGCTCTGTCGGCCCCGCGGCGGCAACTGAGGGCCGCCCTCATGTTGTAGCCGCGATCCATGATCGCGGAGGCGAGTTCGAGGCTCGGCTACACAGAAAGATCGGTTCTGAGAACCGACGCTACAGGTGGGTGATGTAGCGTTGGCTCTATGAGCCAAGGTGTTTATTTAACAGGTAGGGCGTGCTCGCTGGGCGCACCGAAATTGGAGGCAAGGAAATGAAAATGTCAGGTTATATAAGATCCTTAGCAATAATGGGTATGGGAGTAGTTTCTCTTTCTTTTTCAGAGGTAAGCTTTACCCCAATATATGGATCCTTCGCCATCAGTGCTGACGATATATCGGGTGATGGTTTGGTAGTAGTGGGATATACACGGTTCAGCTATTATGATGAGGCATTTCGCTGGACAGCAAGTGACGGAAAAACCGGTTTGGGAGAGCTTCCTGGGGGAAACACGTTTAGTCATACGGCTGGATGCTCTATAGATGCTAATGTGGTCGTCGGTGAAAGCCCTTCGGCAAATGGTAATGAGGCGTTCCGATGGACGGAATCCGGGGGTATGGTTGGTTTGGGAGCTTTAAATGGAAGTTATTTTTATAGTTCAGCGAAAGGATGTTCAGACGATGGCTCAGTAGTTGTCGGTTACAGCAGGGTAAGTTACTGGGATGATGAGGCCTTTCGATGGACGCAGTCCAGCGGTATGGTTGGTATTGGAGATTTACCAGGCGGCAGTTATGATAGCGGGGCTTACAGTGTATCTGGCGATGGGTCAACGATAGTGGGAGACAGTTACAGTAGCAATGGCAGAGAAGCTTTTCGGTGGACTCAGAGTGGTGGCATGGTAGGTCTCGGCGATCTGCCAGGAGGACAGTTTAATAGCGTTGCACTGGACTGCTCCCTCGATGGGTCTGTTATCGTAGGAACAGGGAGGACAGATGATGGACAAGAGGGGTTTCGCTGGACTCAGGCTGATGGCATGGTGGGTTTAGGCGATCTTCCCGGCGGGAGTTTCGGGAGCTTTTGTGGGGCTGTTTCACGTGATGGTTTTGTAATTGTTGGAAACAGTCAGTCAGCACGAGGGCGGGAAGCATTTGTATGGGATGCTACAAATGGGATGCGCTCCCTCATGGATATACTCGAATCTAATGGAATTGATCTGACGGGATGGTCTTTAACGCAGGCTTATGCAGTTTCTGACAATGGAAGAATCATTACCGGGGAAGGAACAGATCCGTCTGGAACAGCTATCGCTTATGTTGCCGATATCAGGGATACCATATTCGGTTCGGGTGCCAATGAATTTGAGATGCAGTTTGTGGGCATCGGCCATGCGGGGAATGGGGCGGATACGAACACGGGGTACGGGGCGGTGGACTATGAATACCGCATCGGGAAATACGAAGTCACCATCGACCAGTTCACCAAGGCCGACAATGCCGACGGTAGTATAGGTGACGGGGATGAAAATCCCTTTGCAATTGACGTCAATGGGCCAGCTTCGCGCACCAGCTGGCTTGAAGCAGCGAAGTTCTGCAACTGGCTGACCAGCGGGAGCTACAACAATGGGGCCTATCAGTTCAGCGATCCCAACACGTTGACGGGCGTGGATCGCATTACGGCACTCACTACTTATGGTCGTGTCTATGTGCTGCCCACGGAGGATGAATGGTATAAGGCCGCATATTTTAAAAACGATGCTAGCGGGTACACGTCCTACTCTTTTGGAACCAACGCACCCGTCGCTGAAGTTGACGCCAACTTCGGCGGGACTGGCGGAGCTTATAGCTCACCGTGGACAGTAGGTACCGGCACTGCCGAGAATAATGGCACATTCGACATGAGCGGCAATGTATACGAATTGATGGAAGGAGCCATGGATGGGCTGCTGGACGTTCTGGCGGAGGAACGGGTAACGCGCGGCCTTGCGTACTACTCGTCGACAGTACCCAATAATCTGGATAGGGGCCCCTTGTTGCCGAATGTTCCGGACAATCTGGTTGGCTTCAGAGTGTTGGAAATCACCGATCCCAACCTGAAAAGTTTTGGTTCGGGGGCGAATGCGTTCGAGATGCAGTTTGTGGATATCGGCCATCCGGGGAATGTCACGAATAGCGATGGCTACGGGGCGGTGGGCTACAACTATAAGATCGCCAAGCATGAAGTGACCATCGATCAAATCACAAAAAGTGGTGCAGGCGATGGAGACGAAAACTACTGGAATGACGGCACCCGAACCATTGGCGTTGATGCACCCGCATCTCAAGTAAGCTGGTACGAAGCGGCGCAATTTTGCAACTGGTTGACGAGTGGGGATACCAACAGTGGTGCTTACCAGTTTGATGCGAGCGGCACGCTAACCAATGTAGACCGTAAAGCAGCAGTTGCTCTGTTCGGAGATGTCTATGTTATCCCATCCGAGGATGAATGGTACAAAGCGGCCTACTACAAGCCGGTCAACGATGGTTCCTATTCTCTCTATGCCAGCGGCCTTGACACCGCGCCTGCCCTTGGAACGCCCAGCGGTTGGAACTACGACTTTGTAAACGGATCTCCAAACTATACGTGGGAAATCGGCTTTGGTGGACAGGAACAGAACGGTACATATGACATGAATGGCAATGTTAATGAGTGGAACGAGAGTGCAGGGGATGGGACGCTCGACGACATGGCTGAGAACCGGGTGTTTCGTGGCGGGGCATACAATGGTGATGAGAGCTACCTGCATTCCTCGTACCGCAACGTCGCCTATGTTCCCACGACTGAATTCAGCGTTTTCGGGTTTCGCGTTGCGCTGATCTCTAATTCCGATGAGGAACCGGGGGCGTATGTGAAGTGGACGGTGGAGTCGCCATACGGCAATCCTGATCCAATGGTTGGAACGAACCTGGTGGAATATGGAGCGTGGGTGACGAACAGTGTTGAAGCGGTTGTTGTGACCAACTCCAGCCAATACATCAATCTCGGCTCAACCGAAGGCGGCGCAACCAATTGGTTTGTCCGCTTTGCAACCAACAACACGGATGTGATCTGGGAATGGGCGACGAATTATTGGGTGTCGGCCGGAACCAGCGGCAGCGGTTCGGTAAGCATTGCGGACGGCTGGTATGCGGACGGCAGCAACGTGGCTGTATCGGCCACGCCCGATCCCGACTGGCTCTTCATGGGTTGGAGCGGTGACCTTTCGGGCGACTACACCACCAGCAATCAAAATCTGCTGGTCGATGCACCCAGAGCATTCGTTGCGACCTTTTCGGATGATGCGGATGGCGACGGTCTTTCAAACAGCAACGAAACGGCCATTGGAACCAACCCCCGACTCAACGATTCAGACGGCGATGACTTTGACGATTATTTCGAAGTCGTGAATGGATACAACCCAACCAACAGCCATGCGGCGATGGTCGACTTCATCCGCAGCAATGGCGGAACGTTCGGGCTCTACGAAACCAACGTGGTGCTGGATGTGGCGGTCGGGCAGATGGCATTGGCCACCACCAATGGAACTGCCGACCTGTCGCTGCAACTGATGAAGTCCGATGACCTCGTCATCTGGACCAACGCCGCCCCGCCGGTCAACTGGTCGCTGCCCGTTGATCCCGAAAAACAGTTCTTTCGCGTTCGTGCAGAGCCATAAGAGAGTGTGGCGCGTGCTTCCCAACGGGAGCGCGCTTCCCTTCGGGGAAGCCCGCACTACATTGCAGCTACCAGTGAATGCATAAAAATAATTGCGCTAAATAGAATCAGGGCACTGAGGAGCTTCAACTGGAAGCTTCTCTTTTTTGTTTTATGGCGGAAGGTCATCATTCCGAGCAGGGTACCGACAATGCCGCCAAAAACCGTGGGAGCAATCAATTGGAATTCGGAGATGCGTCCTTTCTTTTTTTCGGCCAGTCGTTTGTCGATGGCCATTTGAAGAAAGGCTATGATGTTGGCCGCGATGCCGATATAGATTAATGAGGTCATAGTGTGCTCCGTAGGTTGGTGCTCCAGCACCGATCAACCGGGGACAAGGCTGGAGCCTTATCCTACGGCTAATTTGATTGCGAGGGTCACGGCTTCTTCGGCCGTTTGGGCAGCGTGGATGCCGGGATCAGCCTTTCCGTTGCGGTGCACTTCCCAGGTGTGCAGGCCCACAACCGGAATGCCGAGGCGCAGGGCAAAGGCGATTTCGGAGAGGGTGCCGTAGGCGCCGTGAATGGCGATAACGGCATCGCAGGATTGAACGAGTATGGCATTGCGGTAGGCTCCGAGATTGGTGGGGATGGCGGTATCGATAAATTCGTTTGCATCGGTATTATTGGTGCCGGGCAGAATGCCGACGGTTTTACCTCCGGCCTTTTTGGCTCCTTCGGCGGCGGCCTGCATCATCCCGCCAAGCCCGCCGCAAAACAGGGTGGCTCCGGCCCGGGCAATGTATTTTCCTACTTCCATGCCGAGCGCGTATTGATCGTCGGTTGTTGCGTTGGGTCCCAGTACTCCAAGGTGTAATTTCATGACACCTAGTTTTAAGTGTTAGGTATTAAGTTTCAAGGAGAATGCCAGTCCGTCATCAGGGGCCGAACCACTTTGACCTGTTCCCGCGAATTGCATAGGCTATGCGGAACCCTATGAATTCAGCGATTGCCAGACTAGGTATCTTTTTGCTCGCAGCAATATTTCTGTGCTCGCCGACAATTGCTGAGGTCGAAAGCGTGCGGTACCGGGTAAGGATTCATGGTGCACGGGATGGCGCGGTTAAAAAGGCCATTAAGGAATCGACGGTCACCTGGAAGCTCCGCAAACGTCTTCCATCAACGGAGGGGCAGCTGCGCCGGCGGGTGGAAAAGGATATCCCGGCCATTGAAGCGATTCTGGAAGCGAATGGATTTTATGATGGAACGGTAACGTATGAGATCGATACCGGAAGGAGACCGGTCCGGGTACACTTGAATATTGAACAGGGGGAACAATACCGTTTCCGCAAGGTTCGCCTCGAGTATACCGGAGAGTCCAGCCGGGCGCTGAAGAAAATTAAACCTGTTATCAGAAGGAAAAAGCGGGTTGTTGCCGTTCATGTCTTTCAGGAACAGCAACGCATACTCGATGAACTTACCCAGATCGGGTATCCGTTCCCGAATCTCGAACGGCGCACGATTACCGTTGATCGTGAAGAAAAGGTAGTGGACCTGTTATTGGTGTTTGATGTCGGTCAGCTGGCCTATTTCGGGCAGGTTAATGTAGGGGGACTCACGACGCTCCCCGGAAGGTATATTAAACGGCAGATCCCATGGCGTGAGGGCGATACGTATAATGCCAAAGAAATCGATGATTTTGAGAAAAAGATGCTGGGCACGGGGTTGTTTGGATCGGTTCGTATGTCGCCTCTGAAACCGGAAATCCATACCAATGCTATTCCTATTGATATTCAACTCAGTGAACGCAGTAAGCGTACTGTCCGGTTAGGTGTGAACTATTCGGACATTGGACCGGGAGCAAAGGTCTATTGGGAGCACCGCAGTTTTCTGGGAAACGGTGAGCGGCTTGAAACCTCGGTTACGTGGGATCCGATTAAATTTGGTGGCGACGCAAAATTTACCCGGCCGGGTTTTCTGGATGCGAACCAGGCACTTGTGCTTGATCTCGAACTGTCGGAAGATTCGCCGGATGCCTATGACTCAATCCATGCCAAGACAACGGCCATGGTTTTGCGGGATTTTACTCCGGAGATTCAGGGAGGCATTGGCCTGGGCTATAAATATTCCGACGTTGAGCAGTTTTCCGATTCCGAAACGTATGGACATGTGCTGGTTCCGCTTCAGGCCATTTATGACAATCGCAATGATAATCTGAATCCAGTCCGGGGAAGTCAGATCTTTGGCCGGACCATATTTTTTGAAGATACGCTCGGCCCCGACAATTTTCTGAAAACCCAATTGGAAGGCCGGAAATATTTTATGCTTTGGAATGCGGCCCGGTTATCGAGCGCATTCCGGGTTACACTGGGCAGCATTGACGGCACATCGGTGAGCTCGGTGCCAGCCGATGAACGTTTCTATGCCGGGGGCGGCGGTTCGATTCGCGGCTACGAATATCAGGCGGTGGGGCCGGATCTGGACGGTACGCCGACCGGTGGGGATAAAATGTTCGAATTCTCAGCGGAACTCCGCCTTCAGCCCGGGCATCGGCTGGGCTATGTGGCTTTTCTGGATGGGGGAACCGTATACAATGATTTGCTGGATAATGATGCGAACCGATCGCTTCGCTATGGAGCGGGAATTGGACTGCGGTGGTTTACGACCATTGGCCCGTTGCGGGCAGACCTTGCCTTCCCAATTAATCCGAGTGAAAGTCAGGTGGATCGTGCGCAGTTTTATATCAGTTTGGGGCAGGCTTTTTAATGAAAAGGAAAACGGTCATTTTCTGGAGAGTATTCTGGGTGCTGTTGCTCACGCCGATCGTTCTGATGGTTTTGCTCCAGTCTCCGCCGGGCAAGGCTGTATTGTCCTCTTTCCTGTCGCACGCGCTGAGTCAATCTCACCATACCAAGGTTCGGGTTGGTAAAATCAGTGGGTGGATTCCGGCACAGGTGGATATAGCCGAGATTGAAATCAGCGATGCGCAGGGGCTTTGGCTAACAGCAAAGGATCTTCATTTTCGCTGGATGATCAGAGAACTGGTTGATGAACGGATCCGTCTGCGGGCACTGAATGCAGACACTATTGAGCTGCACCGTTTTCCAAAAACAGGAAAGCGTGAGCCCCGGGTTCCGGCCAATCCAGAAGGTTTCGACCTGCTCGAAGTTGCACTCAATGACTTGAAAATAAAACAATTGAAGTTGGGGAAAGGCGTGGCCGGGATGCCGCTGAGTTATGCGGTACATTCTGGCGGAATTTCCCTGTTGACCTCCGGACGGTTGTCGGGCGAGCTCATGGTAAGCGGCGATGCCGAAGGGTTGGTTGAACTCGATGCCTCGATCCTCGGAAACGGGAAGGATCAACTGGTTATTAAGGCCGAGCTGGAGCAAATGATCAACCCGACGTTTGGCCTGGATTATCTTTCGGGGCAGGGCGAAGCCACCATTACTGCCGCCGGGGTGGATGGGCGCATTGAAGCCCGACTGGAGAAAGGTGAGGTGCAGGGGCATATTGCAACTGCGCTGAATTATACGGACCGCAAGCTTCGGCTCGATCAGTTCGAGTTAAGTACTGAGGAATTGTCGGCATCCGGTAGCCTTGCGATGGAATTCTCGAAAGAGCTGATTGATCTTGAACTCAATTCGACCTATCAGGATGCCAGTACCAACCGCTTCAATGTACATGGAGCGGCATCGGTTGCCACGAGCAACAAGACCTGGACGGTGGATATTTCTACTCTGGAAATTCAGGGTTGGGAAGCTGTCTTGTTTTCCTTGAGCGGAACCTTGAATCCCGATGAAGTCAATCTGGCAGGGGATCTCGTGGAATTTAACATCGGGCAACTTCCAATGATTGGATTATCCAACTTTACCGGCACGGTAAATGGTCAACTTAAAATAGACGGAACGTTGGAAAATCCTCAGGTGGTTGCCGATGTTAAAGTCGGCCGGTTTACCAGTGCCCAGGATGCGCTGGATGTATTGCCGGAGCTCGACTTCAGTATTGTAGGAGGGGTGCTTAAGGGTGAGTTGTTTGCATCGACCATGATCACGAATTATGGCAGCGGCTTCTTATCGGCTTCTTTTGCAATGCCGTGCGCCTTTTCAGTTGCTCCGTTCCACTACAAAGCAAAACCGGAGGAGTTCAGGGGAAAACTTGAGGCCGATCTCGATATCGGAGTATTCAATAATCTGGCCATTCTTGAAAATCAGTTATTGGAAGGGGCACTGGAGGCCGACCTGTTCTTTGACCAAGGGAAAACGTCGGGCTATATGAAACTTAAAGACGGTCGGTACGAGCATTATGACTGGGGGGTTGTTTTTCGTGACCTCGAGGCCGACCTTGTTGCCACAAAAAACGGATTCGAATTTGAGCATGCTTCAGCGACAGACGGGTATGAGGGCGGGCTGGCGCTGTCGGGCGGTTTTGGGCGCGGAGGGCTGGATGTTCAGCTTGCGCTTGATGGGGCGAAGGTGCTGCAGCGTCCGGAGGTGGATGCCCAGGTATCCGGACAGCTGAATGTAAGGGGCCGGATCGCGCGTCCGGATATCACGGGAGCGCTGACCATTGATCGGGCAGATATCCTGCTTGATAATATGGTTACGTCCAAGCCGCTCGTACTTTCCGACTTTGATGCACAGGCGGAAACCAACGCGGTGGCCATGAGCGGGGAAAACAAGGCGCTTCCATTCGGAATGGATATCCGGATTGAAATGCCGGATCAGGTTGCTGTCGTAGCATCCCTGATTGATTCGGTTTGGGGCGGGACATTGCAGGTGCGCAATACACCGGCAGGAATTTCCGTTTCCGGGATCATCAAGCCCAGGCGCGGATATGTGAATTTTATCGGAAAAAAATTCCGCTTCCAACAGGACGGGGAGCTGGTGCTGGATGGATCAACTCCGCCTTCACCGGCATTCAACAATCTGGTTGCCGAATATTCCCGTAGCGACATTACGGCTCGCCTGCTGCTGAATGGACGGGTTAACGATCCGCATTTTCATTTGGAATCCACACCAGCTATGCCGGAGGATGAAATCCTGTCGCAAGTACTCTTTAACCGGGACACCACGACGATTTCGGCCTATCAGGCATACCAGATTGCGATGGCGGCCCAGCAGCTTTCGGGTGGACTGAACGGTCCGGGTTTCATGTATCAGTTCCGGCAGGCGGTCGGAGTGGATACGCTGGAATGGCGCGAGGCTGATGCGGCAGGCGAAGGTTCATCAGTGGCCGCCGGAAAATATATCACGCCCGGCTTGTATGTTGAGGTCAGCAGTTCGTTCGATACCAAGGCGGAAACCGGCATGATGGCGGAGTATGAAATTACCCGCCATTTCTCGATTGAAACGAGCACGGGGCCGAAAATGCGCCCGGGTATCGGCGTTAACTGGAAGAACGATTATTGATCATTTCCGGTCGTTTCAAGGCGGTTTCAGGGGAGAAAACAGTATTCCATAAAACCCTTACTGTTTTTTCCAAGTATCCTCTTGACGGGTAATCTACTCACCTTTATACATGATGAAAGTTATAACAAAATCACGGTTTGACCGGAGGTAAACGTATGAAACTATCGACTAAAGGACGCTACGCTACGCGTATTCTTCTATGCATTTCCCGCCTGCAGGGCGATCAGCCCGTACCGAAGAAGCGGATTTCTGAACAGGAAGGCATTTCGACCGATTATATTGAGCAGATTATCGTTCCGCTTAAAAATGCCGGGCTGGTAAACAGTGTTCGCGGCCTGCGTGGCGGTTTCCGTCTCGCGCGCTCATCGGCAGATATTACCGTATACGATATTCTCGCGGCATCGGAAGGCGACATCAATCTGGTGGGATGTCTGGCCGAAGGCTGCAGCCGTTCCGATAGTTGTGTTGTTCAGCGCGTCTGGCAGGGTGCGAGCGATGAACTTCGGGAATATTTCTCGAAAATTACGCTCAAAGAACTGCACGACGACTACAACAAGCGCACTGAAAACCAACCCATTATGTTCAACATTTAAACAGGAGAGAACATCATGCCTATTTATGAAGACATTACAAAAACTGTGGGTCGCACCCCGCTGGTCATGCTTAACCGCATCACAGAAGGCCTTCCCGGCAACATTGCCGTTAAACTCGAATCCGGAAATCCGCTCAGCAGTGTGAAAGACCGTATCGGCGTTGCCATGATTGAAGATGCCGAATCCAAAGGACTGATTAAGCCCGGCTTCAAGCTCATTGAGCCGACCAGTGGTAATACCGGTATTGCACTTGCATTCGCCGCTGCAGCAAAAGGTTATAAGCTGGTGCTGACCATGCCCGAAAGCATGAGTATCGAGCGCCGTCGCCTGCTGCAGGTACTGGGTGCCGAGCTCGTTCTTACACCTGCTGAAAAGGGTATGCCCGGCGCTATTGCCGCTGCCGAACAGCTCGTCGAAGAAAATCCGGATGCCATTATGCTTCAGCAGTTCGACAACCCGGCTAACCCGGAAATCCATCGCACAACGACTGCCGAAGAAATCTGGGAAGATACCGAAGGCGCCATTGATATCTTTGTTGCCGGTGTCGGTACTGGTGGAACTCTTACCGGTGTGGCTTCGGCCCTTAAGCCGCGTAAAGACAGTCTTGTAGCGGTGGCCGTTGAGCCGATCCAGTCGCCTGTAATTTCCGGAGGAAAGCCCGGCCCGCATAAAATCCAGGGCATCGGTGCAGGATTTATTCCGAACAACCTCGATACTTCGCTGATCGACGACATCGTTCAGATCGATGGTGATGACGCCGGTGTCATGGCGCGCCGCCTGGCTAAAGAAGAAGGTATTCTCTGCGGTATTTCTGCCGGCGGCAACGTGCACGCCGCAGTACAGCTTGCTGCCAAACCTGAAAATGCCGGCAAGCTGATTGTAACGGTCATCTGCGATACCGGGGAGCGTTATCTCTCCACCTGGCTGTTCGAAGAAAACAGCTAGTCTGCCTGCAGGCAGCGTCAGAAAACGCCGGCTTCCAGAAATGGAACCGGCGTTTTTTTTATTTCAGTGCCACTTTAGTTGTTTACGGACGTTGAATCATGGAACCGGCTCATTTATAGTGCGGCAATTCATTCAAGGGTTCTAGGGAATGGCCGCAAGTAAAAAGAAGACAACACGTAAAAAACCTCAGTATGTAAGGGCAAAACAGCGCAAGGGGGCCGAGCCTTCAGCATTGGTGCGCCGCTCGATTAGCCTCATACTTCTTCTGCTGATCATCGGCGGAATTATCTTTGGCCTAAAACAGGGATTTGACTGGATTGGACGCAAGCTTTACTCCGAAAATCCCCGCTTCGAAATTCAACATCTGGTTATTTCCTGTGACGGTAAACTGACCGAAGACTCGATTCGGGAATGGAGTGGACTCCGTGAGGGAATGAACCTGTTTGAGATGGATTTTAAGGAAATTGAAAAAGAACTGCTCGGGGTGTCCCGGATTGAGTCAGTTTATCTGGAGCGCAAACTTCCGCATACGATGATTGTGAAGGTGAAAGAGCGGGTCCCCGTTGCTCAAATCTCGGGTCGCCGTGTCTCAAAATATCCGTTTATGGTGGATCGCTATGGCTACGTGCTGCCGCATCGCCGCAAACTCGCGACGCTGCCGTTGATTAAGGGGCTCGACCTTGATCTGCAGCTGGGGGCACCGGTGGAAAATGCGGATGTGGAAACGGCTATCAAGGTGATCGGGATCTGCGACAGTACGGGTTATCTGCGGAATTATGTCCGGATCGAAAGCCTGGATTTAAAATATTCCGATTTTATCGATATGCGCCTGCATGGCGGTATCCGTGTTCGGATGCCTCGTTTTTCGCTTAAACCTAAACTCCAGAACCTGGCCACGGTCATTAAGATTGCCAGCGGACAGGGACGGCGCGTGAAAGAAGTCGACCTCACCCTTGATTCGGCCAAAGTGCCAGTGACCTATTATTGATATTGGGAGCCGGATGTCGATTGAAGCCACTGCAGTTCTGGAAATAGGCACATCAACTGTGCGTGTACTGGTTGGGGAATTACGTGATGATGGCGTAGTCTCTGTAATCGGAATCGGCGAAACGCCTTCGCGCGGCATTCGGAAAGGTGAAATCATCAATCGCGACGATGCGATCTCCAGCGTGCGAAAAGCCATCAAGGCGGCGGAGGAAAACCGGCGCAAAAGTATTCACTCGGTTCTCCTGGTTACATCGGGCGGACAGTCCGAAGCCAAAAAGAGCACGGGAGTCCACAAGCTGGTCGATCCGAACGATAATCAGTTATCCGAAGTTACGGAAGAAGATATAGCTGAGGTGGTTGAAATTGCCCGAAAAGTATCGTTGGCTGAAAACCGCATCAAGCTGCACACTTTGCAGCAATATTTTCAGGTAGACGACACCATGAATGTTACCAACCCGGTCGGCATGGCGAGCGAAGAGCTGCGGGTGGATATGCTCACGATCCATGGAAAACGCAGTGCGGTGGACAATTTCCGGAAGATTGTCGACGATGCACCTATCGAGTGTTCCGATGCCGTTTTCAGTGGTCTTTGTTCGGCCATGGCGGTTGTGACGGAGGAACAGAAAAAAGCAGGGGTGCTTGTTGTGGATGTGGGTGGCGGGACCACCGATTTTACGCTTTATCACGATGGTTTTATTCAGGCGGCGGGTTCATTTGCCATAGGGGGCGACCATGTGACCAACGATATTTCCGTCGGCTTACAGATCCCTTCGAGTCAGGCTGAACTGATTAAAACGAAGGAAGGCAGCGCACTGACTAACCTGATGGAGCGGGATCATAATATTTCGATTCCGGCGGCATCGCAGGGTTTCGGTGGAAAAATGGTTAGAGCGGTGACGCTCAATACCATTATCAATGCGCGGATGGATGAAATTTTTTCACTCGTGAAGGATCAGATTGATCGCCAATGCCCGAATGTTCCGCTCAGTGCCGGGGTGTTGCTGACCGGCGGAGGTGCTTTCTTAAATGGAGCACGGGATCTGGGGCAGAAGGTATTCAATGTGCCGTGTATGCATGGAAAGCCGATTGATGTGCATGGCTTGCCTTCGACCAAGGATGGCCCGCTGTATGCCTGCCATGTGGGGGCCATTCGGTATGCCGCCTCACTTCATCGTACCGCTGAAAAAGTGCCTCTGATTAAAAAGCTGATGAAACTGTTTTGGGGGAGCTCGCATGACTGATCAGGCCACAGTGGATGTCCGTGGGATTACATCGCCCCGCATGCTGGTGATGGGGGTGGGCAGTAGCGGTGCCCGGGCTGTTGCGGGCATGAGTCAGTTGAACCCGGGCCTTGATGCTGTTGCGATCGATACGGACACCAAAGTGCTGGATTCTCTGACGATGGATCATGTGATTCATGTTGGGGCAACGGTTACCCGCGGATTAAGCTCCGGTGGAGATGTGGAGCTGGGACGGCAATCAGTTGAAAAGGATTCCTCCAGTATCCGTAAACAGCTCCGCGAAGTGGATCTGCTCGTGATGGTTACCGGACTGGGCGGAGGAACCGGGTCGGGTGCTGTTCCCGTGATCACGCGCATAGCCCGGGAAGCCGGGGCACTGGTGCTTACGATGGTCGGTATGCCATTCACGTTTGAAGGAAAAAAAGTGGCGCGGGTTGCCGAAGAATCACTTAAACGCATTCGAACACATGCTGATGCGATTGTCCGGATCCCCAACGAACGCCTGGTGGATCGTTCCGACGCAGACCTGCCGGTTGAACAGGCTTTCGCCCGCAGTCATCAGGTGATGATGGATGCCATTTTCGGGATTTGGCGGATACTCTCCAAAAACGGGGTGTGCGGATTGGACTTCGCCTGCATTCATACCATGT
Organism: uncultured Verrucomicrobiota bacterium; assembly: GCA_964486885.1. GTDB lineage: Bacteria > Verrucomicrobiota > Kiritimatiellia > Kiritimatiellales > Pontiellaceae > Pontiella. The sequence continues at coordinate 30,297 of CAZAPF010000030.1, read as the reverse complement.
TGCGGAACTGTGATGGATTTTGCCATTTTGCCAGTGCAGATGGTTCCGGAGAAAAGAGAGCCGAAGTGGTTGCGGATTCCATTCTGTCTCATCGGTTGCTGAACAAAGGCAAGATGCTGGAAAGTGCTCCGGGAATCGTGATCGGCCTAACCGGTGGGCATGACTTGAAATTAAGTGAAATAGAACTCGTCATGGAGCGGCTGCAGGAAAAGCTTCCTGATGATACCTGGCTAAACTTTGGCGTGGCCGTTGACCCCGGTTTTGAAGAGCGTTTATCCGCCGTTGTGCTGGTGGCGGAGCAATGGAAAGAACCGTTGGTCGACAGCGCAAATCGGCAAATGGGTTTCTTTAATAACCGAGCCCCGCTGGCGCAAGGTGAATTGCCATTGGAAACTGCAGGTAAAGGCAATTTTACGTACGTGGATCCAACAATTCATAACAATCAGGATCTGGATGTGCCCACCTATATCCGGCGCGATATTAAACTGCCCAGGTAGTTATCAGTTATTGGTTATTAGTTTCTTCTCATACCTATTAACGAATAAGCATTAACCGGAGCTTCAGCTCCTTCACTGCATGTAGAAGTTGGTGGTGCGCTCAATGCCGATGGTGGTGTCATCTCCGTGTCCCGGAAATACCCGAACGTCATCCGGAAGCAGTTTTAACTTGTTGAGCGATTCTTTTAATTGCCCCGGATTTCCGCCGGGAAGGTCGGTACGTCCGCAGGATCCCTTAAAGAGCGTATCACCGGTAATCAATATACCGCTTTCTGGAAATAGCAGACAGCATCCTCCGGGAGTATGGCCGGGTGTTTCAATACACTGGAAATGCAAGTTTCCGAAAGTCCAATCGACGGATGTTTCCAGCCGAAGATAGTCCGCTACCGCAGGTTGCCTGGGCACGGGATAGTAAGGGTCGATTGTATTAAAGGACTCAAATGCCCATTCGAGATCTTTTGAGTGGACAGCCACCGGGGCAGGACGTTCCTGGTGCAGGTCAGCCAGTGCATTGATATGATCCGCATGCGTATGCGTACAGACGTAGCCAACGACGTGGAGCTCATGCTTTTCCAGGGTTTGAAGGATCAGGGCTGCATCGTAGCCGGGATCAAAAACAAGGGCTTCGTTTTCCTTGGTCCAGACAATGCTGCAGTTTTCCTGATAGGCACCGGTGGGAATTACTGCAATGTTCATTATTTCTTTTTGGTTACATTCGGCTTTTTGGTGTAGGCGCAGTTGATAACCATATTGCCTTTCAGTTTGCCGGTGTTCTTGCCGACTGGAGTAACATTGAGGCTGCGGACATCATATCGCACGCCCTGTTGCTGTAGGTCGGTCAGGAAACCAACCACGGCTTCAAGTTTGCCTTCCCATGTGCAATTGATGCCCAGCTCAAAAAGGTCGTCCGTAGGTTTTTCTGCATAAGGCTGGCTGCGATTAATGTCGAGGCCGTGTCTGCTGGAAATACCTTTAATGGTTTTCATCAGTTCAGGAGCCACGGACTTTTTATTCGAGTCAAATACCCGCAAATCTTTTTGCAGCTCGTTGAGCTCAGCCATCCATTCTTCCTGCATGGTGATCCGTCGTTCGTCGAGCCGGACCTGTGCACGGAGGTTGGTGATTTCTATTTTCTTGGCTTTGTACTGCTCAGTATGACTGTCCACCATATACCAGGTAATGCCAATCAGAACGGCAGAGAGCGTTACGGCTCCAAGCACCATTTCCCGTTGAGAAATCTTCATTTGGCATCCTCCTCTGGCTTAAGTTCCAGGGTAACAGAATAGACGGCGCGGCGTATGCCTTTGGTGGTCTTATTGTTAACCGATTGATCTTTAAGCCGTTCAAACAGTTCAGATGAAGTCAGCTTTTCAAAAAAGTCATAGACCATATCATCGCTGATTGCGGACCCCCGTATGGTTACACCCTTGCCCTTTTTATAATTATAAGACACAAACTCAATGTCGCCCGCCGGCAGCAGTTGGGTGATTTCCCGGAGGCATTCGAGCGAAGAGTCTGATCGGTCTGTATAGGCTTTTAGGGCTCTGAGTTTATTCTGGTTGTTCTGAGCGGCTTTTGCTGCCGGGGCAATTTCTTCCGCCGCCGCTTTTGCTCGGTCGAGTTTCATTCCACGAACATTATAGATGCCCAGATAAATGAGCGTTATGGCCAGCCAGACAGCAACGATACCTCCGGCAATGAAAGAGAACGTCCTGAACAGTTTTTTGCGTTTCTGGTATTCAACCCATTCGCTTGGGATCAGTTCTATCCGGCTGTCTTCGCTGAGGGCTCGACGCAGCAGGCCTTCCGATAGGGTCGGCAGGGTTTCTAGATCATGATAGAGCACAAGGAGACCGCATTTTTCAGCAAGTTTGGAGCGGAGGGGAACCGGAACCTTTCCGTAACTCCAGAAATCAATGGTGGAGGGCTTGGATAAATCATATTCGGCATCGAGCGTGGTCAGCGTATAGCCGATTTCATGGGTAAGCTCTTCCACCACGGTCATGTCGTCCAGCTGAGCATGCAGGGACCGGAAGGCAATCGGTTTGCCGTCCTGCAGAACAGCCAGAACAAAATCAATGCCGTCGACCAGAATAAGAATTTCCGTGCCTGACTCCGATATTTTCTTTTCGTCGCGCAGCAGTTTCAGCCAGCCCAGTGCACGGGCATCGATACTGTGGATGAGAACACCTTGCTTTTCAAAGGCATCACCAATGGCATCAATGCTCTCGTGTTTAGCTGCCGCCATTAATACAAGGGCGCTGTCTTCGGTGCGGCTGAGAATTTCATGTCCTATGGCCAGTTGATCCAGCGGGAAGGGGGATACCTTATCCACCTGAAATCCAACCATATCGGCGATTTCTTCGGGATCGGAGGTTGGGAATTCCATGGTCCGTATCAGTAGTTCGGAGGTCCGCAATGCCACGGATATTTCACCCGTCAGGTGTTCGGAAAGCTCCTCAGGCAGCTGCAATGATGCCAGACCTTCTGTCGTAATTTCATCAGGAAGAACCACAGGAAGGTCGCCCTGCACAGCAGGTTCATCGCCGTCCTGCTTAATGTTCAGGGTCGTCCATTCAATGCCTTCCGGAGTGCGGCATGCTGCTGTGATGGTCTTATCGCGTGTTCGCATTATTTTTTAACCGGCCCTTCATTCCAATAGACCACCACCGAGTCCTTGCTTTTCAGCAGGAGGATACACTCGATTTGGTACTGATTCCCGTATATATCTCCTACAGAAGTTACCTTCACAAACGTACTTTGCAATTTAAATTTGTTACCATCAGCACCCACTTCGCCGAGGTTTTTAATGCCATCGTCGAGTGTGCCGGACTCTCCATCCTCTCCGGCACGTGCTTCCATCACACTTTCCAACTCCCAATCTTCGTATTCGGAGTAGCTTAAGAGCACATCTGCAGTGGCCGTATTCAGGTTAACTTTGCCATCCCCCCATACCGTAAGAATGTCGGCAATTCCAAATATTTCGTCGTTTTCATCATCGGCTGGCCGACCATAAAGGATATCCGGTCCCCAGCTTTTGATCAGCAGCAGTTCCTCAATACTGTCGAGCGGGCCGTTTTTAACCGGATAGCCTTGTTCTTCGTAAAAAGGATCATCCGACTCTGCGCCATTGAGGCCGTGAAGATCCCCTTCATCGATCCAGTCTTCAAGGCAGTCGATCATTTCATCCCAATCGGTGGAGGGGACATTGGCCATTTCCAGTATTTCCAGCCACTGTTGACGGGTCAGCAGATTAATATTTCGGCCGGCTTCGGCAGATTCGACCGTTACGGTAAACTTTCCACCATTTTCAAATTCGATGGAAGAGGAGGTAGAAAGTCCGCGTTTGGTATGCAGGGCCGCCTGCATAAAACCATCCTTGTCCTCGTCCATATCCTCAATTTCCAGCTCTTTGGCTTCCTGCTGCTTATCGAGAATCGCTCGTGCATATTCCACTCCGGACAGGGCCATCATTTCAGCATGAAATTTTTTGCGTTTGTGGGAGACCAGCATGCCTTCCAGGTTTACCTCAAAGGCAAACGAGCCGACAATCAGGGACAAAATCACAAGTGTCCAAAGGGCCACAATCAGCGCAGCGCCTTCTTTCGCAGTATTCAAGATGGATTGCTGTTTCATCATTATCTAGTCGGGGCCTTAATAACTGGAGCATTTCCACTGCTTCCGGTGTTTCCTGCTGCGGTTGGCGTTCCGGTATTTCCGCCGCCACCGACACTGCTGGGGCTTGCCAGTTTATCTTTGACTGATAGGGCAACGGGAATCTCGATCACCCGGGTAAATTCGATGGGCTCTTCGTATTCTTCTTCGGATTCAACGAACACTGCGATCAGGATGCGCTCCGGAATGGAATTTTCGGGTTCCCATTCTTCGGTCCAGTCTTCGTTTTCTTCATCCCAAATGAGAATTTCCAGCCCCTGGATGGCCCGTGATACCAAAATCGGCTCGGAATCGTACTCGTCTTCCAGATCTTCATCGATCGGAACAGCCGGCATGGGCCGGGCAAAAAGAGCGGGGTTGCCGCGGTCATCGTCATCAATAAACAGCTCTACACGGTGAGGGCCGACTGCAAATGGGGAGTCAGAAGGCATAAAGGCACTGCTGGCGGTTACAAAACTGATCAGATCCGCAGGCAATCCGCCACTGGTGCCTTTATCGATGATGAAGGCATAGGTCTTACGCGGGTTGTTAAAATAGATGGTGGACCTTAACGATGCAACCAGCTGGGTAATGGCAAAGTCGCCATGCTTAATTCCGTCGATCACTTCGGTTCCGCGTTTCCAGCCCCGGACCGTTCCGGTGAAGGCCTGAAATGCAATCGACATAGCAATGGTGAGGATAACCATGGCCACTAGCAGTTCCAGCAGAGTAAAGCCCCTGCGGGAAAGAGCGCACGAGGGAGAATCAGCGCGTCCCGTTCTTAAGCTATGTCTGTTCCGTTCCAAAATTTATTATCCCGTATCCCGTCAGTTTACCTGGCTCGTCACACTTTCTGCATCGGGCGCATATTTGTATACCGTGATTTCCTCGAAAGCATTGCGACCGCGCTCCGACCACTGAATACGGACGGTTACAAGAAACAGGCCCGGCCGTTCCTCTTCATCAACAATGATGATATCCCGAAACCACTCAAACCCCTCTTTGTCTTCGAACTCTCCGGATTCAGAGAGTTCTTCCATATCGACGCTTTCGATCGGGTTTTCAATATCCACCCGCTGAAACAGCCCCCGGGCTACTTCACGGTTTCGTGCGGTACGCACAACGGATAGGCAGCGCGACATGGCTACCATCATGGAAGAAACCCCAACGCTGAGGATAACCAGGGCAATCAGCACTTCAATTAGCGTCAGGCCCTTCTTGGATGCGGGTTGTTTATTCATAAATTCGTGGTAGATAATCCCAATTCACGGGAGTTTAATAAAGACAAACATGCCCCGCTTTTTATTGCCTCCTTTTCGTTAGTTATCTACCGTTCCTCCATTCACCGTCGAAAAGAAGAGGGGAAAAATTGGATTGGCTCAAACGATATAGCTTGCTGGTCAGTCATATGCTTTGTGTTCTGGTGGTTGTTGTCACGGCAATACCATCGCTCAGAAATCCCCGGCTGGAGGCGGATGACTACCGCTATCTTCATCATATTCAACAGTGGCAGCAGGGCAATATATCCGCAGTGGAGGCCATGACCGTTGAAAACCGCTGGGATCACCTGTGGTTTATGCAGGAGGAGGGCGTGATCCGGTTTTTTCGGCCGACGGTTATTCTCTCCTATACACTGGATGCGGGTGTCTGGGGAGATGCCTATCCCTTCGGGCTCGCGCTGACGAATGCGCTGATCCATCTTGCCTGTACTCTGTTGGTCGGGTATCTGTTACTGCGCCTGATTGGCCGGGGGCTTCCGGCGATTCTCGGAGCGGTTCTGTTTGCCGGATTAGCAGCCCATGCGGAATGTATCTGGTATATTGCCGGGCGGACCGATTCGCTTGCGGCGCTCGGTTTTCTGGGAGCTTTTGCCCTCCATGTATCCGGACGGCGCTGGTGGGCTCTGCCGTGCTTTATGTTTGGTTTTATCACGAAGGAAATGGTGGTGGCAGCGCCGGTGGTTTTTATGTTTTACGACCGCTTTCTGGATAACCGCCGGTTGGACTGGCGGCTGTTTGGCGGCTATGGATTAGCTGCCGGGGCGGTACTTTTGATCAAGTATCTGGCGATGGGGGGTGAAGGGAGCGATTTTGTTTATCCTTACCTCATTGATCCGTTCAGTCCCGGATTTGCGGAACATCTCTGGATTCAGGTGCGCAGTTATCTCGGAAACCTGCTCGCAGCGGAAATTACCGTACCCTTTTCAGATTTGGAAACGGTGAAGCTCCTGCATCGTCCATGGGTGACTGGGGCCGGATTGTTGGGATTGATTACGGTCGCATGGAAGTTGCGGCGGGATGGGCGTTTCTGGCTGATGGCCGTGTTCGGTGTGTTCTGTTGGCTTCCGACCAGCTTTGTTTATCTCAGTGAGCGCTATCTTTACCTGCCGTCCGTGGCCCTGGTTGGAATGCTTGCTTTGCTGGCAGAAACCCGATCTGTGCTGTTGAGCCGGCTCTTGTGCTTGGCATTAGCCGGTTTTACTGTTTTTCAATCCGTAGCATTGTACAACCGTCATCTGGAAATCAGCAACCAGTCCGGTTCTGTCCGGGAAATGCTGGAACAGCTTGAACCCGTACGCGACCAGATTAAACCGGCAGATCGCTTATTATTGGTGAATACCCCTGGCCTTTTTGTGCGGGCCCAGTTTGTGGAGAATATCCTGCGGGTGGCATTTGACGATCCTGACCTGCGCGTGGATGTGCTGACCATGATGCCCGGGCAGAATGGAACCGAATGGAAGTCCGGCGATGCGCTTCCCGTGATGGGTGCCGGGGTGGAGGTGCAATGGAAAGAGTCGACGGTGCTTGAGCTGAGCGGCAAAGTATTATCGCCTGGTACACCGGCATCCCGGATTCAGGAAAAAGGGATGAAACAATTCAGCTGGCTACCATTGCATACCGGATCGAAGGGGAGTAATGCTCTGTTTTCTGCCCGGATTTCAGCCGGCAATGAAGAGGGGGCAACTTCCATTGAATATCGCTTTAATGAGGTGCCCGAACAACCGATTCTGGCAGTTTGGCATGCGGATTGCTCTAATTTGAACGAACATCCGTGGGAGCGGAGAAAAAAGGCCCGTGTCCGGTTAATGCGGTTTGAGTGAAAACGGCCTGAATTTATAGTTAATATCGAGAAATTCGATAATGGAGAGGGCAAATGAAAAGACTGAGCTTTTTAATGCTGTGTGCCTGGGGATTACTCTGTGGATGTGAGCAAGCACATACCATGAACATCACGACTGCTGAACCAACTGCAAATGTTTCAGTTGGAGATTCATACGCCATGGTCCTGGATAAGCTAGGTCAACCCAATATAGATTCGCGTACTGATAACTCCCGTGTACTCATCTACGACAAGGTTGAACTCAAACTGCAGGATGATGCAGTTGTAACCATATACGATCATCGTTGAGACGTGGGAGTCCGATAGAAATGAGCCCGTGAGTTGGCAGTCAACTTACTTTAATAATCCGTTTTAAGTTCAAAACACCTGATGGAGATAGTGAGGTTTCTCGTATATGAAAAGTAGATGGTCGGTTTTAGTTGGCAGTTTGGTTTATGCGGTCGCCGCCTCGGGCGAGGCTCCGCTTTTTTACGACTTCAATCAGTTTGCAAACGGTCCGATCGAGGGGCAGTTCGAATGGAACGTTTACGATAAGGTAAAAGATTCTTCGGCACTCTCCATTATGGACCAGCTGGGGACGGTCGAAATGGAAGGCGATAAAGCGTTGGTTGTTCGTTCCTCACCAACCGCAATCCGATGTGTTACGGGAGAATATGTCCGTTGGCTGCCCGGAAGAACCCTGACCATGGAGTTTGATTTTAAAGTGGCGGTCGACCCGGTTGAGCTGGCAAGTGTTAAACCCGTTCTGACGGTTCTGGTTGGGAATTCCCTGTTAAGCGCAAAAGCAAGCTGGGCGTTGCATTTGCAGGCCACTCCGGACGGCGATTGGCGCTTATCCGGTGCCATGCCTGACGTGGCTACAAAGGTAATCTATGGCGAAAATTTTCTTATCCGTTCAAACAAGGATGTATCCATCTCTGAATGGTATAAGATGGTACTCGTTGTTAAAAAGCTATCGGATCCCGATTCATTCGAGACCAAGGTTGAGATGCGGAATGCCCTGAGCGGGGACATTATTGCTGAACTGGAATTTACGGACGGGAAAAAAGATAAAGTGACGGCGGCCATGTGGAATACGGCCAGAGCGCATGTCGGTTTTTTCGCAGCAAAAGATCAACTGGGGCTGGTCTGCATCGACAACCTGAAGGTTACCTCGTCGTCGGAATGACCCGTTTCGCTATGTCCGGTAGCCAATCAACGGTGCAGGGTATTGATGTCTTCGAGTTTTGAAGCGCCGGGGCAGAGTTCTTTTTCGGTTAGGTTCCGCAAAGGAGTTTCAGTCGTATTCATGGTTTTATGAACTTCTTTTGACTCCTCATCGATAAACAGAATCCCGGTCAGCACCTTATCCTCAGCCTTGTAATCCTTCATCCGTGTCAGCGCCGAGCGGCGACTGTGGATGTCCAGTTGGGGATCAATTTTAAACAGGTTGATAACGGAGCCGTCATGCATGGTAACCTGTTCGGTGGTTCCTTCTTCATACTCGGTCGTGATCTCTTCAGCCGGCGGCACATAATCAACCGTGTTGGTGGAGGCCATATGCTGGCGGATATAGTCATAACCTTTGGTTGAACCCGGAACATTGTTGAAAGTTACGCAGGGGGAAATCACGTTGATAAACGCAAATCCCTGATGCGCAATGGCGGCTTTAATGATGGGTATAAGCTGTTTTTTATCGCCCGAAAAGCTGTTGGCTACAAAACTGGCACCGAGCTGAAGCGCAATGGCACACAGGTCGATGGGTTCCAGCGGATTGGGCTCTCCTTTTTTACTGACGGAACCCATATCGGTGGTGGCCGAGTCCTGTCCCTTGGTCAATCCGTAGACGCCGTTGTTTTCGCAGATATAAACCATGTTGACGTTACGGCGAACCGCATGAACAAACTGGCCCATTCCAATGGATGCCGTATCGCCATCGCCTGACACACCGATATACAGCAAGTCACGGTTGGCCATGTTGGCCCCCGTTGCCACCGACGGCATGCGGCCGTGCACCGAGTTGAATCCATGGGAGTTCCCAAGGAAATAAGTCGGGGTTTTGGAAGAGCAGCCAATGCCGGAAAGCTTGCCTACCCGGTGCGGCGGGATCGACATTTCGAAGCAGGCCTCAATGATACTTGCACTGATGGAGTCGTGTCCGCATCCGGCACAGAGTGTGGAAACGGCACCTTCGTAATCTTTGGAGGTAAATCCGAGGTCATTCTTCGGAAGGTTTGGATGACGGAATGCTGGAATTTTGTAGCTCATGAGAGAATCCTTTTAATGACGGTGGCGGCGCGGAAGGGTGCTGGTTTGCAGAATCCAGTCGCGGATTTCATGACGAATGTAGCGGGCGGTAATGGGGCTTCCATCATAATGGAGCACCGGAACCAACCGTTCGGGATCGAAGTCGTATTCATTGATCAGCAGTGACCGCATCTGGCCGTCCCGGTTCTGTTCCACCACAAAGACATAGTCATGCTCTTCAATAAAATCGCCGATTTTGTCGGAGAATGGAAATGCTTTGATACCCAGGCTGTCGAGCGACACGCGGTGGAGTCTGTACAGATGGGTCAAGGCCTCAAGGGTGGAGGCTTCGCTGGTACCGTAATAGATCACACCCACGGTGCAGGGTTTGTCGGTTTTACGGATATCCGGCTGTGGAACCAGCTCGCTGGCGGTTCTCCACTTGTGGAGCAGGCGTTGCATGTTTTCAACATATTTTTCGCCGGACTCCGTATAAATGGCATATTCGTCTTTAGACGTGCCGCGGCTGAAAAAGGCCCCTTTAGTCGGGTGGGTTCCCGGATATGTGCGGTAACCAATGCCGTCACCGTCCACATCGAGGTAACGGCCAAAGCGCTCTTCCATGTTTTCCAGGTCTTCCTCCGTCAAGACCTTGCCGCGGTCATAGGCGTGCTCATCATCCCATTCGAGGGGATCGGACATGGTGTCGTTCATGCCGAGGTCGAGGTCCGACAAAACCATAACCGGAGTCTGTAGCCGCTCAGCCAGATCAAATGCCTGCGCGGTATGCTCAAAACATTCTTTCGGAGTAGATGGATACAGGCAGACTTGTTTCGTGTCGCCATGCGAGGCGTAGGCACAGCTCAGAATATCCGACTGCTGCGTCCGGGTAGGCATGCCGGTCGAAGGTCCCGAACGCTGGACATTGACTAATACGGTTGGGATTTCAGCAAAGTAGGCCAGGCCGAGAAATTCGTTCATGAGCGAAATGCCGGGTCCGCTGGTTGCGGTAAAGGAACGGGCCCCGTTCCAGGATGCACCGATCACCATGCCTATGGCTGCCAACTCATCTTCTGCCTGAACAATGGCATAGTTATTCTTGCCGGTCTCGGGATCAATTCGCATCTTCCGGCAATATTTGGAAAAGTTGTCGATCACGGAGGTGGAAGGGGTAATCGGATACCAGGCGGAAACGGATGCGCCGCCATACACCGCGCCCAGACCACAGGCCTCGTTGCCATCCATCAGAATCTTGTTGGCGACCTTATCGCGCTTTTCAACACGGAAGGCAATGGGGCAGGTGGGAAGTTTTTTGGCAACATCGTAGCCTTTCTGCAATGCTTCGTAGTTGGGCTCGATGAGTTTTTCCTTGCCCTTGAACTGCTCAGCAATCAGGCCCTTGATGACGTCCATGTCCATATCGAGCAGGGCGGCAAGAGATCCAACATACATGACATTGCGGAAGAGCTGGCGCTTGCGCTCATCGTCGTACATTTCCCGGCAATACTGCGTGAACGGAATGCCGATAATATCGATGTCGTGCCGTATCAGATCCTGACTGAGCGGCTTGGTGGAGTCGTATATGAAATAGCCGCCTTGTTCCAGCTCGGCAATATCCCGTTCCATACTTTGCGGGTTGATGCCCACCATGATATCGATGCCGCCGCGACGGCCAAGATATCCGTTTTCATTTACACGCACTTCATACCAGGTGGGCAGGCCCTGAATATTGGATGGAAAAATATTCTTGGGGCTGATCGGTATACCCATTCTGAAAATGGATTTACTGAACAGTTTATTGGCACTTGCCGATCCGGTGCCGTTTACGTTGGCAAACTTGATGACAAACTTGTTGGTGATAATTTCGCGCTTCATGCCTGGTGTCCCGCCTTGGTTGAAATATAAAGGAATTTTTGCATGTCCCACGCAGACGAGGGGCAGCGTTCAGCACAGAGTCCGCAGTGAAGGCAGACATCCTCATCCTTCACCATAATCCGGCCGGTTTTAAGATGGTCGGAAACAAAAATATCCTGACCAAGATTCAATGCCGGCACATTCAGGTTGCGCCGCAATGCAGCTTCTTCGTCATTTTGTGCAAAGGTAAGGCAGTCTACGGGGCAGATATCAATACAGGCATCGCATTCAATGCACTTGCTCTCGGTAAATACGGTTTCGACATCGCAGTTGAGGCAGCGCTCGGCTTCGTTCAGTGCAACATCCTTATCAAATCCGAGTTCAACCTCAAGCTTGTGGCTGTGAATGGCTTCGTCCAGATCCACGTGTGGAACAAGATGGCGCTCTTCTTCAGTCACCATGCTCGCATAGCTCCAGTCATGGATACCCATTTTCTGGCTGATCAGATTGGTGGTGCCTGCCGGAGGGCGGTCTTTCAGATCCTGACCCTTGCAGAACATATCAATGGAAAGTGCGGCATCATGACCCTGCGCAACAGCGGTGATAATATTCTTGGGTCCGAACGCTGCATCACCGCCAAAAAACACTTTCGGATTAGTCGACTGGAAGGTGATGTCATCAACCTCAGCAAGGCCGACTTCGCCAAATTCAATACCGATATCCCGTTCAATCCACGGGAAGGCATTGGCCTGGCCAATGGCCAGCAGTATCAGGGAGCAATCGATGGTTTTCATTTGTCCGGTCGGTGTGAAAACTTCCCGGCCTTCATCATCGATAGAGTATTCGATGATTTCAAATTTCATGGCCGCCAGCTTGCCGTCTTTCAGGATGTATTCCAGCGGGTTGTGGTTTTCCAGAATCGGAATGCCTTCGGCCAGGGTGTCTTCAATTTCCCAGGGCGAAGCAACCATGGCGTCGATCGGGGTGCGGATCACCACTTTAACATTTTTTGCACCGAGGCGGATGGCCGTGCGGCAGCAATCCATGGCGGTATTTCCGCCGCCGATCACAATCACGTCTTCCGGCGCTTCAGTAATATGGTCGAAGGCAACCTGCGATAACCATTCCACACCAACCTGAATATGTTCACCTTGATCGATTTCATAACCGGGCAGGGGAAGTTTGCGGCCGCTGGGTGCACCGGAGCCGACGAATACGGCATCGTACCCTTCTTCAAGCAGTGCTTTCATGCTTTCAATACGCGTGTTGAAATGTGCGTTTACGCCCATATCGAGAATGTAGCCCGTTTCCTCGTCGATCACTTCATCGGGCAACCGGAAGGAAGGAATCTGCTGGCGCATAAAACCACCGGCCGATGCAGTTGCTTCAAACAGGTCGATTTCATAACCAAGCGGCATCAGGTCGCGGGCAACCGTAAGCGAGGAGGGGCCGGCTCCGATGAGTGCGAGTTTGCTGCCGTTCTTTTCCCGGGGGATTTTCGGCATGCGGGCCGAGACATCATCCTTCATGTCGGCACATACGCGCTTAAGGCGGCAGATGGCCACCGGCTTATCTTCTACACGGCCGCGGCGGCAGGCTGGTTCGCAGGGGCGGTCACAGGTGCGGCCGAGAATTCCGGGAAATACATTGGATTCCCAGTTTACCATGTAGGCATCTGCATATCGGCCCGCGGCAATCAGCCGGATATATTCCGGGACGGGGGTGTGCGCCGGGCAGGCATATTGGCAATCAACGACTTTGTGAAAGTATTCGGGGTTACTCGTATCTGTTGGTTTCACGCTCTATTCTCCATTAGAAAACCTTAAGAAGGGAAATGAGCCCAACCAATTAAGTGTTCTAAGATTTCGGAAATATAAATCACACAGCTGTGGTGATTTCACCCTAAAAATACGTAAATCTAACAATTTCTATCAACTATCCCATATTTGTTACTTTTTTGACCTGCTCACCGGGCCTTATTAATAGGATAAGCAGTTCATAAATATAACCTGAAATCTACTAATGGTCGATGAAATCAGAAATCCTCCATCACTTTCTCGACATGTGTGGAGGGCAGTGGAGGCAATTGCCTCCTGCAACCTAAATAGCCTCAGAACCCCTCTTTGTTAAATAATCAGGAAAAAGGCTTAAAAACCTTTGACCTTGGGTGGTGTAAAATGACATAAAATCCCATCAATGGGAGCAAAGTGGAGTAATAAGGATGAATGATACGCTAAAAACACCGGCCTTGTTCGTTGGATCGTTTACGCATTCCCTTGATGCCAAGCGTCGTATGATCTTTCCCTCCAGCTGGCGCAGTCTTGCCGGGGATTCTAATCAGCTGTTTGCTTTTCCGCATCCGGAAGAGAAGTGTCTGTACCTCTATACCGCTGCGGAAATGATGCGGCGCCTTGATGAGCTGCGTGAGGCGGGTTCCATTGATCAAAACGACCAGCAGGCGATCCGTTCCATTACAGCCGGAGCCGACATGCTTGTGTGGGATGCGCAGGGTCGTATTCGCATTGGAGAAAATCTTCTGGCCCACATTGAGGTCAAGGGGCAGGTGGTTTTAGTAGGTGCACTCACACGCATCGAATTGTGGGGTGCGGAAAATTTTGATTTAGCCCTGCCGCAGGATTCATCTGCGGCAGAGAATGTATTTTTTGGTGGATACTAGGATTTTTGAATGTTGATTGCTGATTGTCGATTAGTGGGATTGCTGCGGTTCTTATGGGAGAGGACGGCGCCGGTTCAGGTTAGAAAATCAAAAATCGCAAGTCGAAAATGGAACGACCACAGGGAGTGAAAGCATGAGCATGATGGATGTAGCAAAGTTTTTGAGTTATTCGAAATCGATCGATCATGCACCGGATCGGGAGCGTTACTTCAGTCTCTCCATGGTGCATTCCGGTCATCTGTTTTCCTGTTTGCATGGTAATCGAACACATTGGAGTTTCGGGCGGGAACAGGATCAGCCGGAACAATTTCCAAAATTAGAAAAAGGGATCTAGTGCATATACCGGTCATGCTCAATGAGTGCCTTGAGGCACTGATTACCGATCCCACAGGAATCTATGTGGATGGAACACTGGGTAATGCCGGGCATGCATCGGAGATATTTGATCGGTTGGAAAGTACGGGGTTGCTGGTCGGGTTTGATCGGGATATCGATGCCATAGAGCGGGTTAAGGAGACGCTGAAGTCACGGGAAGGAAAGCGCGTGGAACTGATTCACGATAACTATGCCAATATGGCTGAGCGCCTCGACAAGCTTGGGCTCGGTAAAGTGCACGGTATTTTGCTCGACCTTGGAGTGAGTTCGTTCCAGCTCGATATAGCGGAACGGGGATTCAGTTTTATGCAGGATGCGCCGATCGATATGCGTATGGATCAGACGCAGGGCCAAACGGCCGGAGAGTTGGTTAACCAGGCCAGCGAGCAGGAGCTGGCCGATATTATTTATCGCTACGGTGAAGACCGTGCATCACGGCGCATCGCCCGGGCCATTGTTGAGGCGCGTGCAAAAGTGGAGATCGAAACAACGGCACAGCTGGCAGGAATCGTTGAGCGCGCAAAAGGAGGGCGGAGGGGTAAGAAAACCCATCCGGCCACTCAGACCTTTCAGGCGTTGCGCATGGCGGTGAACGATGAACTGGCCGGTATTGAACGTGTCCTCGAAACGATGATCGGAAAAGTGGTGGAAGGCGGCCGCATCGTGGTGCTGACCTTTCACAGTCTGGAAGACCGGATGGTGAAGCAGTTTTTTAACCGCCATGTGCCGCGCGAGGAATCGCTGCAGCAGGGTGGCGTAAAGCGGATTTATGAAGAACCCGCAGTGAAATGGATTTGGAGAAAGCCGTTGATTGCAACGGAAGCCGAGCAGGCCGCGAACCCGCGTTCCCGTTCGGCAAAACTGCGCGCAGTGCAGGTGGGAGTATAACATGGCAGCGAAAAGAAAAACAAAAAAGCGGAAGACGAAGAAGAACCAGGTGCAGGTACCTTTCCCGGTGCTGTTGGCCAATGTTCTCGTATTGGTAGCTGTTTTGGGGCTCAGCTACATGTGGCTGTGCTCCCGTTGCGATGCGCTCGGAAAAAACATTAAAAGCAAAGAAGCGGAATTGAATGCTGCGCAGAAACGGTTGGTGAACGAACAGGACCGCTGGTCGAGTATCACTTCGCCGGCCAACCTTCAGCGCGCTATCCGAAAGCACAAACTTGAAATGACGATGCCGCGCGAACAACAGGTCGTGCGGGTCGGACATTGGGATGCGGCGCGCACAACAGCGCAGGTTGGGCTGAAGGTTTCTCATCAGTAAACAGGGTTGCTGAGCAGGTGAGTCCGATGCCCGTAACGCTGCTCAGCACGTTGCGGGTTTCGACGGTTATAAAGGAGATGGTGAAAGACGATGGCGGAAGTGCGGTTCAAAGGCCGGATAGTCATGCTGGTGGTCATTGTACTGCTCGTTTTTTCGGGCATTGGATTCCGCCTGTCCATGCTTCATCTACGCCCCGCTGAATGGGTGCTCGAACCCATTCAGGAAGGCCGCATGTATGAATGGAAACCGGTGGGTAACCGCGGGCGCATTGTCGATCGCAATGGTGAAATCCTGGCGATGGACCGTCCGGCCTATCATGTCTATATTGATCCGAAATATATTGCGGAATACGGCAATGCCGACGCGGTTGCGGAATACCTGTCTGCGGAATTTAAAGTTTCCCGGTCCGAGGTCAGCGCCAAGCTGGCAAAAACATCCCGTCAGTACGAGGTGATCAAAAAACATGTTCCCGGTCATCAGCTCAAGCGGTTTGAACGCCGGGCGCTGGGCGTGGTGTATACGCCGGATGAACTGGTGAACGGGGTGGAAACGAATGTTTATCTGCGCGGTGTGAAATTCGCGGAAGCCCCGATTCGGAACTATCCCAAGGGACCGCTGATGGCGCACGTTGTGGGTTTTGCCAATCACGAAGGCGTTGGATCCGCCGGCGTGGAGCAGCGGATGGATGCTTATCTCCGGGGGAAGGAAGGTCATCGTGTCAGTAAAAAAGATGGGCGGCGCAGGGAAATTTACAGTGCACGCGAAGTGGATATTCCGCCGGAAGACGGCGCAACCGTTACGCTGACACTGGATCAGCAGTTGCAGTATGTCACAGAAAAAACCGTGGAAAAGGTCTGCCGCGAATTTAATGCCAAAGCAGCCTGGGCCATTGTTCAGCATGTGCGTACCGGTGAAGTTTTGGCGATGGCTTCATTCCCGACGTATGATCTCAATCGGTTCAATAAAGCTCCTGTCGAATGGAGAAGAAACCGGGCCATCAGTTTTAACTATGAGCCGGGTTCCACAATGAAGGCAGGGGTAATTGCCGCGGCACTCGATAACAACATTGTGAAGGAAACCGATATCTTCGATTGCGAGAACGGGTATTGGGTTTATGGTGGAAAATCGCTGCGCGACAGCCACGGCGAAGGTGAAATTTCGGTGGCCGATATCATCAAGGTTTCCAGTAACATCGGCACGGCAAAAATCGCGCTGGAAATGGGCAATCAGCTGCTGTACGACAGCTTGAAAAAATTTCATTTTGGTAATCGGCTGGGCATCGGCATACCCGGCGAAGAAGCCGGTATTTTCTACTCGCCCAAACACTGGTCAAAAATCAGTATCACGCGTATTGGAATGGGACACGAAATCGGGGTAACCGCCATGCAGGTGCTGTCGATGATGAATGCCATAGCTTATAACGGGGTGCAGATGCAGCCCATGATTATAAAAAAGGTGGTCGCGCCCGATGGCACGGTTTTGGAAGAAAACAATCCCAAGGTTCTTGGGCGTCCGTTGAGTCCTGCTGCCGCACGTCGTATGCAAAAACTATTGGCTCGGGTTACGGAAGAAGGCGGTACCGGAACCAAGGCGCGCGTTGACGGCTACCGTGTGGCAGGAAAAACCGGTACGGCTCAGAAAATCAAACCGGCTTCCGAGGGCGGGGGCTACTATTCCAAAAACTTTACCTCATCCTTCGTCGGTTTTTTGCCGGTGGATAATCCGGAAATCGGCATCATTGTTGTTGCGGACGATCCGGGGGAATACACCGAATCCGGCCGTAAAATAAAATACTATGGCGGTACGGTGTGCGGACCGGCGTTTAAAGAGATCGCCGAGTTTGCGGTGCGGTATCTGCGCATTGCTCCGGAAGGTAACCGTATTTATGTAGCGAGGCCGGAAGAATGAAACTGATGGAGCTGCTCGATTCAGTTGAATCGCTTGAAATCAAGGGTCCGCTGGATGTTGAAATCGAGGGGATTGCTTACGATTCGCGGAAGGTTAAATCCGGATGGCTGTTTGTCGCGGTGTCGGGCCTAGAAGTGGATGGGGCCGATTATATTACTGAAGCAGTGTCAAAAGGGGCTGTTGCGGTTGTTTCTGAAAATCAGCTCGAGCTGGGTTCGGATGTTGCGCATATCCAGGTTCCGCGCGCCCGGCGTGCCCTGGCTGAAATTGCGAATGCCTACTACGGACATCTTTCGCACCAGATGCAAATGGTTGGGGTAACGGGAACCAATGGGAAGACCACGACCACCTATATGATTCGTGAAATTCTACAGGGCGGCGGCTTCCTTCCCGGATTGCTCGGTACCGTTGCCTATGAAGTCGGCGAACGCACTATTCCTTCTTCCCGCACGACACCGGAAGCTCCGGATATTCACTCCATGCTCCAGCAGATGAAAGAAGCGGGATGTGATTCCGCTGTGCTGGAAGTGTCTTCTCATGCCATTGACCTGCACCGGGTGCATGGCATTGATTTTAATATCAGTGTGTTCACCAACCTGACGCAGGATCATTTGGATTACCATAAGGATATGGATACCTACTTTGAGGTAAAATCCCGGTTATTTGAATCGTTGATTAAGCAGCATGACCGCTCCGCCGTAATCAATATGGATGATCCCTGGGGACAAAAACTCATCCGAGAGGGAAAAATCCAGGCTGACATTCTGACATACGGTTTTAATGAACGCGCGATGGTCTGTGCAAGTGATGCTTCGGTGGATGCAAAGGGCACCACATTCGATGTGTACACGCCATGGGGGGAAACGCGGATATTCCTTCATCTGCTGGGACGCTTTAATATTCACAATGCGCTGAGTGCATTGGCTGTAGGCGGACTCCTCGGAATCGATCTGGACCGTATGGCAAAATCGCTCGAATCGATTCAGGCCATTCCCGGCCGTCTGGAACTCGTACCTAACCGCAAGGGCAAAAGAATCTTTGTGGACTATGCGCATACCGATGATGCCTTGAAAAACGTACTCACAACCCTGCGCGAAATCTGCAAAGGTACATTGTTTGTGGTATTTGGCTGCGGCGGAAATCGCGATCAGGGAAAACGGCTGAAAATGGGCAAGGTTGCTGCCGAACTCGCCGATTACAGCATTGTAACGTCCGATAATCCGCGCGATGAGGATCCCGGAGCCATCGTGGCCGAGATTATTGAAGGGTTTTCGGATCAGGACAAATTTAAGGTCGAGCTGGACCGCCGCAAGGCCATTAAAAAAGCGATCCGGAAAATGGGCCGGAAAGATATTCTGGTTGTGGCTGGAAAAGGGCATGAAACCTACCAGGAATTAAAAGGAACCATCGTTCCATTCGATGACCGTGAAACCGTCAGGGAAATAATTGGATAATATGCCGGAATTTCGATCAGGAGAATTGTCGCAGTGGGTTTCCCGGCTTTGGAAGAACGGAATGCCGGAGGGCGTGGTTACAGGCGTTTCGCACGACACCCGCACGCTGAACCCCGGCGATCTGTATATCGCCATTCGCGGCGATCAGTTTGATGGGCATAAATTTGTGGGCGAGGCTTTTGCAAAGGGAGCAGTCGGTGCACTGGTTCGGGACGATTTCCATTGGACGGAAAATCCGGTTTTAAAAGTACCGGACACGCTTAAGGGACTGCAGGATCTGGCCAGGGGATATCGAAAAAAATGGGTGGGTACGCCCGTAGGTATAACGGGCAGCGTCGGCAAAACAACCGTAAAGGAAATGTGCGCCGATGTGCTTTCCGTAAAAGGGCAAACGCATCGTACCGCCGGCAACTACAACAACCATATCGGACTGCCGCTAACCATGTTGGCCATGCCTCAAACGGCACGCTTTGGTGTTTTCGAGATCGGCATGAATCATCCCGGCGAAATCGGGGCGCTTTCCTATTTGCTGCAGCCTAAAGTGGGTCTCCTGACCGACATCTGCAATGCCCACAGGGAAAGCTTTTCCTCATTGGAGGAAATTGCGCGGGAAAAAATGAAGCTGGCGGAACGGATTCCAAGTTCGGGTACCGTGATTCTGGATCGCGATTCCGAGTGGTATGCCATGATTCGCCAGCACACCTGCGCCAGCGTAACCACTATTTCATTCGAGGGCGTTGCGGATTATGTGGGCCGGAAGGTCGGTAGCGGCGTGTTGAATGTGAATGGGCATAACTATATTATGCCGCAGCCCGGTGAGCACATGATGCGCAATGCCCTGCGGGCTATTTCGCTTGGGCTCGAACTGGGAATGGAGCCCGGAGAAATCCGTGACGGACTACGCAAATTCAAGGCGCCGCCCATGCGCTGGCAGGAGTCGGAGATTGCCGGTGTTCACTTTATCAATGATGCCTACAATGCCAACCCGCTTTCGATGCGTGCGAGTTTGCGCACCTTTTCCAATCTGGCCGGGGAGGGGGCAAAATGGGCGGTAGTCGGCGGCATGCGTGAGTTGGGCGACACGACACCAGAAGAGCATAAAGCCCTGGGGCAATTTATAGATAGCCTGTCCCTGGATGGAGTAATTGCTGTCGGCGCATTAGGTCAGCAGATTGAATGCAAGCGTGTTGAGCGGTATTTCCACTGCATGGAAACCGCGGAGGCTGCAGAGATTTTAAAGAATAACCTATCCGAAGGGGATCGCGTTTTGCTAAAGGCATCTCGTGGTGAGCAACTGGAAAACGTGCTCAGCCGATTTAAGGAGAAGTAGAGGATGTTGTATTATTTGTCGTTGCTGGAAGGCACGATTTCAGAGCTTCGGCTCTTTCAGTATATTACGTTTCGCACATTAGGTGCGGCAGCGACCGCTTTTGTGATCTCATTGCTATTGGCCCCGGGATTGATCAAGCGGTTACGCGTTATCAATTTCGGTGAATTGAAAGAGGATGACCGGGTTGGAGCGCTGGATAAGCGGCAGAAGGTCGGTACGCCGACCATGGGAGGGTTGCTGATTATCATCGCAGCGGCAGGATCAACGCTGCTCTGGGCCATCCCGACCAATCTCTATGTTTTACTGACGCTCGGAACATTTTGCCTTATGGGGGTCATTGGGTTTGCGGATGATTATCTGAAAATCAAGCGGCGCAACGGACTGAGCGTAAAAATGAAGTTTACAGCTCAACTGGTGTGGGCGGTCATTGCCTATGCTGCGCTTTGGTCGATTCCCGATATGCAGGAACGCGTTCGGGATTTGATGGTACCGTTTTTCAAACATCCCGTTATGGACATGGGGCTGATCGGCGGTTTTATCTTTTTGGTCATCGTACTTGTAGGCGCATCCAATGCGGTTAACCTGACCGATGGTTTGGATGGGCTGGCCATCGGTTGTTCCAACTCCGTGGCCGGTGCTTATCTGGTACTCACCTACATGGCCGGGCATTTTCAGTTTGCCGAATATCTGCAGGTACCGTTTGTGCGGGGCAGTGGCGAGCTGACGGTGTTTTGCGGAGCCCTGCTGGGTGCCGGCCTCGGGTTCCTCTGGTTCAATTGCCATCCCGCAAAAATATTCATGGGCGACACCGGAAGTCTGGCGATCGGCGGAGCCATTGCCATGCTGGCGATTCTGATTAAGCAGGAATTGCTGCTCATTATTGTCGGCGGAGTATTTGTGGTCGAGGCCGCCAGCGTCATGATTCAAAGTTCCTGGTTCAAGTTTACCCGGAAGCGAACCGGGGAAGGACGCCGCATTTTCAAGTGTGCGCCGTTGCACCATCATTTTGAGTTTGTTGAAAAAGAACGGGCCATGGATGAAAACCGTCCGCCCGAACTGGTGGAAACAGTCATCGTGACCCGCTTCTGGATTCTCGGAATCATCTTTGCGCTCATCGGTGTTGCCTCCCTGAAGATTCGTTAAAATGGAAACATACCGCTCAGCAATAATTCTGGGTTATGGCCGCAGCGGCCGGGCCGCGGAACGGATGCTGAAGGCGGAGGGGTGCGAAACGGTCGTGCTTTCTCAGGAAACCGTGAGTGATGACGATGTTTCGCAGGTTCTGAAATCTAATTGCTTTGATGTCTGCATCGTCAGCCCGGGGTTTGGACTGAGGCATGCCTGGATCCGTGCGGTACAGGATGCCGGCGTTCCCTTGCTCTCGGAACTGGAGCTGGGTTGGTCGCGCCATAAGGGAAAGACGGTTGCGATCACCGGATCCAACGGAAAAAGCACTGCGGTTAAGCTCATTCATGAAAGCTTTCAACGTGCCGGAAAAAAATCAGCGATGGGCGGTAACTATGGAATTCCGGCCTGCGAGGTGGTGCTGGAAAATCCCGATCTCGAGTGGCTGGTCCTCGAGGTCAGTTCGTTTCAACTGGAAACCGTTCGGCAGTTTCGAGCCGAGGTCGCGGTAATTCTCAATGTGCTGCCGAATCATCTGGACCGGCACGAAAGCATGGAATGCTATCGTCGTACCAAAGCGCGCATATTCGGACTTTCCGCCGCCAGCGACCTGTGTCTGGTTCCTGAAGGTTTACTGAAAATATGCAAAGAAGAAGTGGAAGGGGAGCGGCATTGGGTCACATTCGGCAGCTCTTCGAATGCAGATTATCGATTTGAGTCAGGAAAGATATATCAAGGAATAAAACCTGTTTTAGATCTTTCTGGAACCGTGTTTGATTCTCCAACCATTGGAAGCTGTACCGGGGCAGCCGCAGCAGGAATGGCCCAGGCGTGCGGCCTTTCTTTTATAATGTTGGAAAGGGCGGTTCAGGAGTTTAAACCTTTGCCGCACAGGCTTCAACGACTGGGCGAGATCGATGGTGTTACTTATATTAACGACTCCAAGGCCACCAATCTGGCGGCCACTGCAGCGGCCTTGCTGGCGGCAGGGAAAAATATTCATCTGATTGCCGGCGGGCTGCCCAAGGAGTCGGACTACACTTTTGTTAAAGAAATACTAGCCGAACGGGTACGGAGCATATACGTTATCGGACAAGCATCCCAGGCCATGAAAAAGGCCTGGAACGGGGTTTGTCCGTGCGTGGAATGCGGTACGTTGGAAAGAGCATTCGATACCGCCGGAAACGCAGCCAGAGCAGGGGATTTCATTCTTCTATCGCCAGGTTGTGCAAGCTTTGACCAGTTTCGTAGTTTTGAGGAACGGGGCGCGCGTTTTGAAGCGCTGTTCCGGGAGTTGGAACAAGCGGGAGGTGATGCTTCATGAAACTTGAATCGTCAGCCGATAGGGCGCAGTGGAAAAGGAGTTTAATTATGAAGATCGGATCAGCAGTACTTGGGGTACATGTTGCCGTATTGTGTGTTTTTGCCCTGACACAGGGTTGTGTAACCACAGAATCGCAAGGCAGTGGACGTGGAGCAGGAGCTCGTCATAAAGGTCCATGGAAACACGAACACAAAGGAAAAAAGGTCGCGTCCTCAGTGGTTGCGCAGGATCCTTACGCCGATTATGGCGATGCTATGGATTCCGGTTCTGTGTATGAACCTGTAATGGTGGAAAGCACTAGCACCGTTGAACCGGTTATAACAGCCGCTCCGGTTTCAAATTCCGAAATTTATATTGTACAGAAAGGCGATGTCCTTTCGCAGCTGGCCGTTGATTTTGATACGACCACCGCCACGCTCATTGAGATGAACGGACTGGCTAATCCGGACGTTCTCTATGTGGGGCAGGAACTGGCCGTTCCGGCAGGCCGTAGAGGATCCTCCAAAAAAGGAAGCACTTCCAAACCTTCCGGATCGATCAAAAAGGGTGGAACCTACACCATCCAGAAAGGTGACACGCTTTCCGAAATTGCGCTCGCCGCCGGTGTAAGCATCGACGACCTTCGTTCGCTCAATAATATCAAGGGCGACCAGATCATGGCGGGAGACACGCTTGATATCCCAAGCTATGGAAAGGTACCTTCTACCAGCCGTAAAAGCTCATCCTCTTCTTCAACCAAGAAAGCGGAACCCGCTCCGGTTGTTGAGCCAACGCCGGCACCTGCCGCCGCAGCACCGGCTCCGGCTCCGATGGCTGTAACGGCTCCGGTCGTTGAGCCGCAGGTGGAAACCACCGCCATGTCAGTCGATATGATCGAAGACAAGGTGCTTTATCCGGGGGAAACACTCGACGACGTTGCCCGCCAGTATGGCGTTAGCAAAGCCGAAATTATGCGACTGAACAACATTACCGACGAGTCGCAGGTGAAAGAAGGAATGCGTCTGCGCATTCCGATTGCGGAGTAAACCCCCCGGCGGCAAGTATCAATGCGTAGAACCATATCGCTGTTTATTGCCATTGTATTGATACTTGTCACCCTCGGCGTTCTGATTCTGGCCAGCGCAAGCTCGGCCAAGTATGACGATGCCAGCTATTTTGTGAGGCGCCAGCTGATATGGCTGGCGTTTTCTTTTGTTGCGGCGGCCGTCGCGGCACGTTTCGACTACCGGCTCTATCAGAAGCTGGTTATTCCACTTGCTGCGGTTTCTGTACTCCTGCTCATTCTGGTCCGCATTCCCGGCATTGGGACCATGATCAACGGAAGCTGGCGCTGGTTGCGGATTGGTCCGTTGACGGTTCAGCCTTCCGAAATTTCCAAGCTGGCCATCATCGTCCTGTTTGCATGGTGGCTGGCACGCTGCCAGCGGCGTATCGATGAACTGAAGCTGGGCATTCTGATTCCATTTGGGCTGCTGGCGTGTTTTGCGCTGCCCATCATTGTGGAGCCGGACTTTGGAACCACCATGCTCGTTTCATCCGTGGCCGTCTGCATGATGTTCCTGGCGGGTGTAAGTGTGGGCCCCTTGCTTATTACCGGCTTAGTGGGTTTGATGGGCGTGCTGATCCTGATCTTTCAGAATCCGGAACGGATGAGCCGCATCCTGGCCTTTCTGGATCCCCAGAAATATGAGCAGGACAAAGCCTGGCAGTTGATCAACTCGATGCGGGCATTTGCCGGAGGCGATATTGGCGGGGTCGGATTTGGCAACAGCATGCAGAAATATCATTATCTGCCCGAAGCACACACGGATTTTATTTTTCCGATCATTGGTGAAGAGCTGGGCCTGATTGCTGCACTCGTGGTGATATTTATGTACGTGGTCCTTTTTGTGCTCGGTTTGCGTATTGCCCTGAATGCCCGCGATGATTTCGGGCGCCTGCTGGCTTTTGGAATCACCTTGATGATTACCATCCAGGCATTGATTAATTTTGCCGTGGTAACCGGATGCGTTCCAACCAAAGGACTCGCATTGCCGTTCATCAGCTATGGGGGATCCAGCCTGCTCATTTCCGGGATCATGATAGGGATCCTGGTAAACGTGGCCCATGCGAGTATTAAGTCGCCCAAAAAGTCATCCAGAAACCCGTTTAAGGATCGGGTGCGTAAGGTGTAGAAATTTATGAGTACTTACTTCGTACTACGTATTGCTTGCTAGGCCTTCCGGAATTACCTTACGCAATACGCAATAGAGAAACGTTATGTCTGATCAATATGAACTGCTCGATAGCGGTAATGGAAAAAAACTCGAACGGTATGGGGATATAATTCTGGACCGTCCCTGTGCTCAGGCCGTCTGGGAGCCGCAAACGCCCGTCCTTTGGCAAAAGGCCACGGCCAGCTTTGATCGGGTAGGGGGATTGAATTGGCAGGGCCGCCATAAGCTTGATGAAAGCTGGACGGTTGAAATCGGCGGGGTTTTGATGAAACTGTCTGCCACCGATTTTGGGCATATCGGGGTTTTTCCCGAAACACGTGCCCTGTGGAAATGGATTCGGTCGACGCTCAAACAACAGCAGGAAAAAAAAGGGCGCGAACTTAAGTTCCTCAACCTGTTTGCCTATTCGGGAGGGGCCACACTGGCTGCGGCTCAGTCGGGGGCTTCCTGCTGCCATCTGGATGCTTCCAAAGGCATGGTGGAATGGGCTCGGGAAAATGCCGGCTTGAATAATTTAACAGGTGCTCCCATCCGGTGGATTGTCGATGACGTCATCAAGTTTCTCCGCCGTGAGGTAAAACGGGGAAACTTTTACGATGGCATCCTGCTGGATCCGCCGTCATTCGGACGCGGAAAAAAAGGAGAGCTCTACAAAATCGAGGACCAGCTGATGACTACGCTCGATCTGGTGCATCAGGTTTTGAACGATGATCCTGCCTTTGTGCTGCTCACCTCGCACACCCCCGGGTTTTCGCCGATTGTTTTAAGCAACCTGCTGCGGCAGTATCATAAAACCGGAACCTTTGAATGCGGCGAAATGCTGCTGACCGGAAAACCGGAAGTGAACGAACTTCCCAACGGAAACTGGGCCCGCTGGATTAATGACTAAATATTAGTCTCACAAAGACACGAAACCACAGAGATTTAAAGAAAGGCATTCTTTGTGGCTCTGTACCTTCGTGAGAGTTTTATCCACGAATCATGAGCGATACTAAATACAGTGTTGAAGAGTTAAATCCGCTGATCCTCTACGCGGACAACCATCTGCTGGCGGTGAATAAACCGGCGGGGTTGCTCTCGCAGGACAGTGGGACGGGATTAAGGAACCTGGAAGACTGGGCTCGGGAATGGGTCCGGGTGGATAAGGATAAGCAGGGAGCGGTCTTTCTCAATGCTGTCCATCGCATTGATAAGGGGGTCAGCGGCATTGTTCTTTTCGCACGCACCAGTAAGGCGCTCAGCCGTTTGAACGAGGATATCCGCAAACGCGACTGTAAAAAGATATACCATGCGCTGGTGGAAGGCGCTCCGGATAAAGCCTCCGGCAAGCTGATACATTGGCTGGCCCACGGGAATCAACGGGCCGACCTGAGGTGTGAGGGCGACGCCGGAGCAAAGCGCGCAGTCTTGAGTTATCGAACGCTTAAAAAGAACGGGGATTTATCATTGCTGGAAATTGACCTCGAAACCGGCCGCTATCACCAGATCCGCGCCCAGCTCTCGGCTGTCGGCTGCCCGATCGCGGGGGATCAAAAATACGGGGCAAAGAAAAGAAGCAGCGCTGGCGATATCGCGTTGCATCACCGGAAGCTGGAAATCATACATCCCACAAAAAAGGAGCCCCTGATCATAGAGGCCCCGTATCCTGTTTCTTCAGGCTGGTGGGAATAAGCATTTACAGTATGAACACGGCAATGATCTCAATAAAGACGAGTATGTGAAGTGCAAAAAAATGCCTTCGCCGACCACGGAACCTTACCCGCATCCCGGCCAATTTCCCATGCAACAGTCCAATCCGCACACATGGACAGTCCCCAGTTAATGGTTGTTAGCCACAGTATTCGATTGAGAATTTATCAAAGAAACCTTCAAAAACACTCATAACCATTCTTGCCATTCCATAGGTTAAATCTGAATCCACTATAAATATGCCATGTGATATTTTTTCTCCATGACCATACTCCTTAAAGGCACTTCGTATTTCGAGCACATCAATAAAGGTGAATGCAATGTCATCTAGGTTAATGAAGTAAATTCGCTCTTCTGCTTTGGGTTTAAACATTGGATCTTCATCAATCTGCCGGAAGTAATTGATTGGATCACTGGCTACCAAGACGCCAGATGCCCTCAAGTGAATTATCGAGTTATCGGGATCAAAATTATAAGTCATCATGTCTAGAATCTCCTAAAGCTAACATTAACTAATGCGCGTTCATTTGGTTTCTAAGTGACCAATACAGCTAAAAAATCAGACTCTTTAATGAATTGTAGCGATGCA
Source organism: uncultured Verrucomicrobiota bacterium (assembly GCA_964486885.1). Classification (GTDB taxonomy): domain Bacteria; phylum Verrucomicrobiota; class Kiritimatiellia; order Kiritimatiellales; family Pontiellaceae; genus Pontiella. The sequence continues at coordinate 2,995 of CAZAPF010000030.1, read as the reverse complement.
CCGTTTTTTCTTAAATCAACAGCTTTTTCAACTACTCGCACGCAACAAGAAAAGGAACAACACCTTATAGCTTTACGGCCTATTACTAAAAAGTCTGTCTCTTCACTTACATTAGGAGTATACGTCCCGCCTTTGCTCGCTAAAGAACGCTCGAGATTTGATCTGGTATGACCATCAAACACTCCTATTAAACAATAACTTTTTCCGTCAAACGATAGTGCAGGGTTCGTTGTATATACGAGATCCGGTTTCAAGGTATTAACCTCCTTTCCAACCACTTGAATCCCCTCTAACCCCTTTTAATGGGAGCTGCGTTTTATTAAACTAAAAAAGAGTTCTCCTTCCGGTGAAGTTTTGGACGACCGATCCGGAAGGAGATGTCTCATCAACCATAATCAAGGAGACAGTTATGAAGTATTACAAAACGACGACCGAATACAACTGCGGAATCGATCTGCATACGAAGCAGATGTACATCTGCGTGATGGATCGGGAGGGCAATATTCTGGTTCATAAAAATATCAAGGGCAATGATTTCGCTTTCTTCCTCAAACTGATTGCCCCGTACAGGGATGACCTTACGGTGGTCTGCAAGTGCTGCTACAACTGGTACTGGTTGGCCGACGCTTGCATGGATGCCGATAATTATGCAACAGCAAGTTGGTGAACTTCTTTGTGGATTTTATCGGAAATGGTGTCTTCTGCTACATCGAGATCATAATCCATCTGAAGACCTAGCCAGAATGACGCTGAATTCCCAAAATACACGGAAAGACGAAGGGCAGTATCCGCTGTTATGCTTCTTTTCCTGTGAATAATTTCGTTAATTCTACGTGGAGATACGCCAAGGTCTCTTCCTAATTTATTTTGACTAATTTCCATGGGTTTCAGAAATTCTTCGTTCAGGATTTCTCCAGGATGTATTGGTGTAAGTTTTTTCATAATATAACCTCAATGATAATCAACGATTTCAACATTGTATGCATTGCCATTCTTCCACTTGAAACAGATTCTCCACTGTTGATTAATTCGAATGCTATGTTGTCCTTTTCTATTTCCAGATAAAGCTTCTAACCTGTTGGCAGGAGGGATCCGCAAATCATCAAGCTTTGAACTCCGGTTCAGCATTCGTAACTTTCTGAGTGCGATCTGTTGGATATTAGTTGGTAGTTTTTTGGAAAACTGCCGAGAAAATATCTTTTCCGTTTCTTTACCTTTAAAGGTCTCAATCATTTCAAGAGCACGGTATAACGCATAACGTTACGAGTCAATGCGGATTTTGTGGCGAACGTTACGGGTGAGGCTGAGTGGAATCAAACTTTGACCGAATCAGCCGACGTTTTCACGATAGCCTCAAGCCACTGATTGGAAAATTATTTGTCTTTATTCCGTCTGTCTAAGAGGAATGGCTGAAGCAATCTTTCTGCACGCATGACATGCAGAATGTATGCAGTGTCATTTTCTACTCGATAAAAAATTCTACATGGAGGAATTACAATTTCACGGTAGGGAGTACGTGGTAGTTCCTTTGGTCGCTTTCCAGAATTTGGATAGATTGTTAGTCGATCAATCCTGTCGAAAACCTTCTGAACATAATTTGATGCTGCTGTTGGATTGTCGAGGGCAATGTATTCAGCAACTTCATCTAAATCAAAAAGGGCTGGCTCTGTCCAAATCAGCTCAGCCATTTTTTCATCTTCTTTTTTGCTTCATCCTGTGTGCATGTTCTTTTTTCAAGGATTGCTCTTTCTCCTCTCGCAATCCCTTCAAGAATCTTCATTCGATCCTGCATAAACTCATAGGAATCGACATCAACAAGATATGCTGATGGTTTGCCATGTTCAGTGATTAATACGGGTTCGCCCGAACTGTGGAGATCCGAAAGAATCTGTGTGGCATGTCTTTTTAATGTAGTCACTAATTCAGTTTTCATAATTAAAATGATACTTTAGTGATACTCTGTATGCAATGTTTTTTTAGATTTCCAGACCTTATGGCTGAAGTTGATTCAGCCTCGGTCGGTTTTCCCTGTTAAATTAGAGGCATGCCCGACGGGGGTTCCGTGGGCTGCTCCGGACGCAGGGCGCTCTCTTTCGAGGGTAAACCGGAGCCTATCCAACATTGAATACGCAATTCAACCCGAAGGTCATGCCATGAAGGAAGTATACGTAGGAATTGATGCTCACAAAGATGAAAATGTATTCGGTTCAGCAGTTGAAGGCCGGTGCAAAGAGGAGCTGATCGGAAAGTGCTCGGCCGATCTGAACCGTACCATCGCCTTTATCCGAAAGTTCCAGAAGAAGCATGAATTTGCGAAGGAGCAGTTGCATATCTGCTAACATAACTACTGGGCCGGTTTATGATGCCCACTTGAGTTGGAGTTTTTTGTGGTGCAGAGCACAATCTCTCAAGTACAGATTGATAAGACTCTGATAGGGCATGCCTAGTTCTTCTGCCAATGATTTGAAATATGAGACTGTTGATTTATCCAGTCGCATTGTTACGGGTTGTTTCAGGTCTTTGGTATAGGGATTTTTTTCTCCCTTCATGTTTTCAAAATCGTAATGTTCTCTCATATCGTTCACCTCCAGTAATGCTCTTGTTCTTTTTTATCAGCTTTTCGGGCTGAGATAATTCTGATGGTATTTTTTTCTCGGTAGCAATGGCTCACGACAAGTACTCTGAGTGTAAGGCTCATTCCTAACATCAGAAAACGATCTTCATCTTCCGAATGATCTGGATCGAAATAGCGAATGGCATTTTCATCAAGAAAGACAGACTGAGCTTCCTCAAATGAAACTTTGTGCTTTCGCTTGTTTGATCGGGATTTGTTTTCATCCCACGCAAATTCAATATTCATATGTACAATGTATTTATTTTGAATGAGTTGGTCAATGTTTTGTTATGTCGAACGTTACGGGTGACCAGACCCGGGAATAAAGTGTTGCCCACAAAACGGGCGTTGTACCGGGTATGGTCAACCCGCTTGAATCCC
>CAZAPF010000029.1:0-59302 GCA_964486885.1 uncultured Verrucomicrobiota bacterium | reverse complement strand
TTTTCGAGGCGGCGAATGGCTTCGTCGATTTCGAAAAGAACGTCCTGCTCACTGCTGAGCTGATTGAGTGCAAACTCGCGATCAAAGGTATCGGTACCCTGATCGGAAAGTGATGGATCCCGATCGTTCTGGCTGAGCGAGTCGCGGTTGATCGAAATGATTTCACCGGTTACCCGCTCGCGGAGTTCCAGCAGACGGGTCAACTGAAGGCGCAGCTGTTTAGCAGTAAAGTGCTTGTTGCGGCCAATCTTTCCGCTGAGTGGACCACCGCTGGTCATTGCGACCGGTGGAGTGGTTGTTTTCTTTGCCGTAGTTTTCTTCTTGGCCGGAGCTTTTTTAGCAGGAGCCTTTTTAGAAGCTGTTTTTTTTGCGGCCGCTTTTTTTGCAGGGGCCTTCTTGGAAGCTGTTTTTTTCGTTGCCATTCTCGTGTATTCTCCAGTCAAAAAGTGAGTGCCGACTCGGATTAAAGGGTTGGGTATTTAGCATCTGCCCTACCCCCTGTCAACCAACATATCCGCCTATTAAGAAGCTGCTGTTAAAGACAATAAACAGGCGTGTCCGTTCAAATCCCATTGGGTTCCATTTTCGCCTTCTTTTTCTTGCTGTTCGCAAGAAAGCGCAAGCGTTTCAGTTTCAATATACTCAAGGTATTTAGCAACCGCCGTGCCAACCGCATCATCCCCGTTAAACCGGATGTGAATACGCTGGGTAACTTCAAGATCCAGCTCCTTGCGCATATTCTGCACCTTGTTCACGAATTCACGGGCGAGCCCTTCTGTGAGCAGGTCGTCATCAAGCTGTGTATCCAGACCCACCACCAACGAACCTTCTGCGCTTACCGCCAACCCTTCCTTTGGATTGCGAACGACCTCGATGTCGCTGGACGTCAGTTCGATCGTTTTTCCTTCCAGCTCAGCGGAAACGGTTTCTCCACCGGAAATTGCGGCAATCTGCTCATCGGTCAGGCTGTTGATGAGCGGCACGGCCTTTTTCATCAGCGGACCAAGCTTCGGACCGAGCTGTTTAAAGTTGGGTTTAGCCTGAATCGTGGCCAGCTCGGATGAATCGGTAGAAAACTCGACAGCCCGTACATTGAGCTCGTCCGATATGAGACTTTCCAGCGGCTGGATGGTTTCCAACAGCTTTTTGTCGTCACAAACTACGTGCATCTTGGCCAGCGGCTGGCGGTTCTTAAGTTTGTATTCGGCACGCAGTGTGCGCCCCTGCTCCACGGCACTCATTACAACGGCCATCTGGCCTTCCAGCACTTCGTCGCGTTTGGCGTCGGCGGCGGTCGGGAAATCGCACAGGTGCACCGATTCAGGCATGTCGTCCGTTTTCAGGTTCTGGTAGATGGTTTCCGAAATGAAAGGCGTAAACGGAGCCGCAATTTTAGTCAGCCCGAGCAGCACATCATACAGCGTGGAATAGGCCTGCATCTTATCGCTGTCATCATCCGATTTCCAGAAACGGCGGCGCGACCGGCGGATATACCAGTTGGTCAGGTCTTCGATAAACTGGACAAACGGGCGGACCGCCGCCTGCAGATCGTAGCTATCCATCGCATCGGTAACCTGTTGCTCAAGGCGAGCGAGCGAACTCTGAATCCAGCGGTCCATCAGGTTGTCGCGTTCAGGAACGGATTGCTCCGGCGTCCATTGATCCACATTGGCGTAGGTGATAAAGAAGCTGTAGGAATTCCACCACGGCAGAATCAGGTGGCGCAGGGCATTTTTAACCCCGTCTTCAGAAAGACGAAGCGATTCCGCGCGCACCACCGGAGAATAAATCATATAGAGGCGGAGTGCATCGGCACCGTACTCATTGATGACATGGATTGGATCCGGATAGTTTTTAAGACGTTTGCTCATTTTGAGCCCGTCCTCCGCCAGAACCATTCCGTTTACCACTACATTCTTGAACGCCGGTTTATCGAATAGTGCAGTAGACAACACCATCAGCGTATAGAACCAACCGCGCGTCTGGTCGAGCCCTTCCGCAATAAAGTCGGCCGGAAAGTTGGCTTCAAAATGCGCCTTGTTTTCGAAAGGATAATGATTCTGGGCATACGGCATGGAGCCGGACTCAAACCAGCAGTCGAGCACTTCCGGGGTACGCTTGTAGGTTTTTCCATCCTTCTCGATCAGGACTTCATCCACGTAGTGCTTGTGCAGATCTTCCACTTTCTGGCCCGACAGTTCTTCCAGCTGTTCGATGGATGAAATACAGATCATGTCGGACTTATCTTCCACATTGACCCATACCGGAATGCACGACCCCCAGAAACGATTGCGGCTGATATTCCAGTCCTTGGCATCGGCCAGCCAGTTGGCAAAGCGCTTTTCACCGACATAATCGGGAGTCCAGTGCACGCCTTCATTATTTTTCAGCATGCGTTCGCGCAGGTCTTCCACCTTCACATACCATGCATCAATGGCACGGTAGATCAACGGGGTGTCGGTTCGCTCACAGAAGGGATAGCTATGCTGAATGGTGCTCTGATGAATCAACTTTCCGCCGTGCTTAAGCGCCTTAATGATGGCCTTGTCGGCATCTTTGCAGAACTGCCCTTCATAATCCGGTACCTGCGCAGTAAACACACAATCCTCGTTGAGCGGATCAACCAGCGGAATACCGACCTCGCGGCAAATGCGATAGTCGTCTTCACCATAGGCCGGAGCCATGTGCACGATGCCCGTCCCGTCTTCGGTCGAAACAAAGTCGTCGTTCAGAATCTGGAAGGAATTGGGATTATCCTCGAAAAAGTCAAAGATCGGCTCGTATTTCAGGCCTTTGATCTCCGATCCCTTGTATGTTTTGAGGATTTCGTATTCCTCTTCTTTTTTGTAGTAGGCCGTAATCCGGGCCTCGGCCAACAGGAACACCTCGTGGGTTTCCTTGTCTTTCAGTGCTACATAATCGATATCCGGCCCGGCACAGATGGCCAGGTTGGAGGGCAGCGTCCACGGCGTGGTGGTCCAGATCAGCGCGCTGGCATGCTCAAACTCAAAGTCCAGCAGTCGGACACGCACGGTGATGGCCGGATCCTGCACATCCTGATAGTTACGACCGGCCTCAAAGTTGGACAGCGGCGTATTGAGCTTCCAGCTGTAAGGCATAATCCGGTGCGCTTTATAAATCCGATCCTGCTCCCAAAGCTGGGAAAACACCCACCAAATGGTTTCCATGAACGGAGTATCCATGGTTTTGTAATCGTCTTTAAAATCAACCCAGCGGCCCATGCGGGTGACCGTTTTTTCCCATTCTTCAACATATTTGGTAACCATCGAGCGGCATTGCTCGTTGAACACATCAACGCCGGCTTCCTTGATCGCCGGTGCTCCGGCCAGACCGAGCGCCTCCTGTGCCAGCGCTTCAATCGGCAAACCATGGCAGTCCCAGCCGAAGCGGCGGGAAACATAATGTCCCCGCATGGCCTGGTAGCGCGGGATAATATCCTTGATCGTTCCGGCCAGCAGATGACCGTAGTGCGGAAGGCCGGTGGCAAACGGTGGGCCGTCGTAGAAAACGAATTCCTTACCGTCTTTTCGTATTTCCAGCGATTTCTTAAACGTATCCTGCTCCTGCCAGAGCGATATAACGTCCTCTTCCATCTGGGGAAAACTCACTTTACCGGGTATTTCTTTAAACATAGCTGGCCTTTCCAAATGTATTACTTATTACGTAGTACGTATTACCTGTTCACCCTTTCTGCGTCCATCTGCGTAATCTGCGGGCGATTCCAAAGAAGCGCAGAATGTAGCGAGTGCCCCCATGCTTGACAAGCAGGCAGATGAGCCAAATTCCCAAGTTTAAACGCGCAACCGATACACGGGCACATGCACAAGCCAATCAGAAACAAGTCTTTCGCGGTAAAATTGAACAAAATTATGAACTCCGTGTGTTTTTAGGCCGAAATACATTGATCAACGTCCATCTTACGGATACATTCTACTATCTTTTTGTACGAAGAATTTCGACTAACCACCGAGGGGATAACTAATGAATAAATATATAACCGCATTTTTATTAACCGTGTTTGCACTGGAGGGCTTCGCTGCGTATACGGGGCCCACCTATTTCACGCCTGGCTGGGGGGTATCAGGCCACAGGCGCTCATACAACCTCGGACTAAATAATGGATGGTCCCATCAAACCGACAACATCTATGGCGGCAGTTGGGTGTTTGAACAGGGGGATAACAACGAAACCTACGGGGGAAGCCAAGGCTTCTTTCGTGGGGCGAACAGCGGCGACACTCACCTTTGGATACATGGAAGCGGAAGCGGAGCGATCTCCGCCATCGTCAACAACAGCGCTGCCTTAAGCGGAGACAACACAACGGTTATCGCCACCGATGACGATGTGACCCAGACCAGCTCGCTTCGTACGATCCTGCTCATGGACAACCACGGCAACAACAACCCTGTTGGCAACTGGACTTTTGAGGGAGGGACTTATAGCAGCAGCGCATTCGAAGCCCTGAACGTGAGAAATGTCAACAGCCTGACGCTTGACAGTGCGTCATTTATTTCCACGGGTAACGGATTCGAAGGAGCGTATATTGCATCCTACTCACCATCCGTGACTATTAAGAATACACGGGGGCTCACCGACATTCGCTATCAGGCAGGATTTGTTACAAGCGGAAATGGAGCTGCCGGGCTGTTCTCGGGAGCCAACGCAACCATTTCAGGAGGGTATGCCTCCTTTATCGCAAGTGAAGGTCTAGCCACACGACGAGTAGAAAGTGTAGTCGATAATGACGATTTCCAGGTTGCCGGTGCCAGAGGAGGTTCCGGTGCAGTGGTCGGCGGAACCGCAACCATCAATGGCGGCTCCTATACCTTTATTGGAGGGGAAGCGGGCAATGCCACAGCCGGAGGCGACAACGCATTTGCCGCTGCCTACGGCGGACATGGTGCTGGATTTGGCTCGGCTGGCGGCACGATCTCGAATTCCAGCTTCAGGGGAACAGCCGGCGGTTCAGCGGAAGTTGTTCTGGTCGAATATCTGACCGCAGCTGAAACGTACACGAATACTGCTGCAAACGCTGATGCCGTTGCTTTTGGCGGAAGCGGGCTGCTCAAGGGGGGCGGCGACCTTACCCTGATCGACACGGATGCGCGCGGAGCCAGCGGGGGTTCAGCCATCGCACAGGAAACAGGGAGTTATGCCGATGCTTCCGGAGGAAACGGAGTCACTTCCGGCGGAAACCTCACCATTACAGGAGGCCGCTATCAAGGGAGCGCATCCGGCAACGCATCAAGCCGCGAAGGCGAAGCGTATGCCCACGGCGGAAACGGAGTCTATTTCACAGGAACTGCTCTCACGATTAACGACGGTACATTTATCGGAGCGAATGGCGGAAATGCAAACACTGAAAACATAGGTGCGGCTGACGGTGGTGCAGGCGTGCGGGCGAATGCCGGAACCCTAACGATTAACGGCGGCACCTTTGCTGGAGGAGGAGCCGGACGAGTGAGTGGCGTATTACAGACGGGAAATGTTGGAGTCTGGGCCCAAAATGCTACGTTGAACATTAACGATACCGGCGCGGGAACACAGATTAACGGCGACATCTATTTTAACAATCCCACAGCAAAAAGTCTGACCATTACGGGAGGAACCATTGAAGGCGATATCCTTAAAACAGGAGCAGGAAAAGCTACCGTTGCGGTAAATAATGCTGCCAACTATTCCGGAGCATTTATTCAGAAAATGGGCGATGTGGACGTTAATCTTAGCAATTCGGACGAAAGCAAATTTTTCTCCAATGTTACGATTGAGGACGGCACGATGGCCTTCCTGAACCAGGATGTAATCACGGCCGATAATTCCCGGTTTACATTAAGCAGCAGTGGAAGCGCCCTATCCACCGCAGCTGGCATGGACCTAAATCTTTCAACAGGATCCAGCATTGCTGCAGGCTTTGGTCAGGTTAGTGTTGGTGGAGACTTGATCGTGGGGGAAGGTTCCTCGATCGGGACATCTATTGCCCGTGATGGATCAGCAGGCAGCCTGAGCGTTACAGGCGACCTGGTTGTATCGAATGCCAATGCATCTGCACTGGTTTATGCCAGCGGTATTTCGGCAACCAATGCCGGCAGCTTTGACATCGTTTCCAATCTTGGGGGAACCGTAATACTGGGTTCAAATGCACTTGAGGATGTGGTCACCGGCAGTGCCGGTTGGCTTACTGAGGTTACCAGCGTCGCTCAGGCGGGGAGCGCAATTGAAGCGACGTATGACTACAACTCAATGACCAATACTTCCTTAAAGGATCTTGGCCCTGTAATTTTGGCGGAAGTAGACTCCGTTATTCTTGGACTGGGAAGCAATGATTTCCACAGCTTAAACTCCCACGGAGAATCTGAAGGAACATCGCTGATCCGGTACTCGGTATCCCAGATTCCGGATGCATCCGAAGCCGCATTTCAGATGAGTCAGCAGGTGAACGGGCAGATTGCAGCCCGGGGAACCGAGTTCCGCTCCATGAATGGGTTTGCTTCTACGAAACCCAACTTCGGCCTTCAGCACAAACCAATGGGCGTTGCCGGTCCTGAAACTGAAGATGAAAATTCACTTCAGGGATGGGTACGTGCATATGGCTCCTTTGGAGATAAGGATAAAACAGATAACTATGCCGCCTACGATTCAACTTCGTGGGGTTCGGTCATCGGTATCGATAAGAGCTTCGGTAATCTGCTGATTGGTGTTGCCGGCGGATTCGGACGGACTGACCTGGATGCAGGAAGCACGTATGATGCAGACATTGAAACCTACCACGGCTCGATTTACTCCACCATCGGTGGCGAAAACATCTTTGTTGACCTAGCCGCCACCTACGGTATGTCCAATACGGAAGCGGAAAACGATTCAACTTCAGATGACTTTGATTCTGATATCATGAGTTTTTATGCCGGTGCCGGCATGAGCTTTGATGTGAAAGAAAAACTTTCCATTACGCCGGAAGCCTCTTTCCTGATTTCTTATTATGAGCAGGAAGAATATGTGCGGACGGGTATGCTTGGGGGAACGGTAGATGAATACGACACCACCTCCTACCTGAGTTCCTTAGGTGTAAACGTGTCAACCCTGCACCAACTGGATTGGTTCAACCGCGGGCTCGCCCTCATTCCTGAAGTTCGTGCTCACTGGCTGCATGACTTTGATGCGGATCCGGAGGACTTCACCTATATCTTCCAGGGCACTGCCTATAACTCGGCTGTTCGCCCACGGGATGAAGATATCTTCCGTCTGGGAGTTGGTTTCGATGTCTGGAGCTGGAAGTACCAGAGCACAAAATTTGAAGTCGACTATGACGGTATGTTCTCCGATACCTACCGGGAGCACGTGTTCAGTGGTAAAATTACCGTTAAATTCTAGTCCTCAAGGCACTGGAAACGACAAAGGCGATCCATTTCGGATCGCCTTTTTTTGGCCATGAACATACACGAGGGTTTAGCTATCGGCATATTCCTCGCAGAGGTGCAGAGCTCGCGGAGACACAAATAATGACCTGCTTTTTCAAGGTCGATTTAGCGGCTGGAATAGCCTTGCCTGCGATTCACGGGCAAGATGCCCGTGCTACTCCCTCCTACAGACAATGAACACAAAAAAAACTCCCGCCGATAGACGGGAGCTTCGAATCGTTGGAACGGACGATTATTTATCGGTCAGGGCAACGATTCCGGGGAGTTGCTTGCCTTCCATGAATTCGAGGGAAGCACCGCCGCCGGTGGAAACATGGCTCATCTGATCTGCCACGCCGGACTGATTGACTGCTGCAACGCTGTCACCGCCGCCGATGATGCTGATACTGTCGGACTTGGCCACCGCTTCGCATACGGAGAAGGTTCCAGCTGCAAACGGAGCCATTTCGAAACAACCCATTGGTCCGTTCCAGACAACTGTTTTGGCGCCCTCAACTTCATTGCAGTAGAGCTCGATGGTTTTCGGACCGATATCCAGTGCCAACCAACCGTCTTCAATGTCCCCTTCCACCACCTTGGTATTGGCTTCTGCGGAAAAGGCATCTGCAACGGTGTTGTCAACCGGAAGCATGAGCTTAACACCCTTTGCTTCAGCCTGCTTCAGGATTTCGCCAGCCAGTTCAACTTTATCTTCTTCAACCAGCGATCCGCCGATAGCCTTTCCCTGCGCCTTATAGAAGGTGTAGGCCATACCTCCACCGATCAGAATCGCATCACATTTATCCATCAGGTTGGTAACCACATCGATCTTACCGGAAATCTTGGCACCGCCGATTATAGCCACGAACGGTTTTTCCGGAGCTTCGAGGGTCTTGCCGAGATATTCGATTTCCTTCGAAAGCAGGAAGCCTGCGGCACACTGGTCGATATATTTGGTAACCACTGCCATGGAAGCGTGCGCACGGTGTGCAGTACCAAAGGCGTCGGAAACGTAGACATCACCAAAAGAAGCGAGCTCCTTCGCAAAGGCATCCTGTTCTTCAGCGGTGCATTTCTTTCCTTCTTCTTCGGCGTAAAAACGGACGTTTTCGAGAACCAGAATTTCACCGGCAGGCAACGCATCAACGAGAGATTTCACTTCTTCACCGATCACATCGGGAGCGAGGGTAACTTTGGCTTCGACCAGCTCAGCCAGACGATCTGCCGCAGGCTTGAGGGTGAATTCCATATTCTTTTCGCCCTTCGGACGGCCGCAGTGGCTCATCAGCACGAGAGAACCTCCGTTTTCGAGAACATAGTTAATGGAAGGCAGCGCCGCTACAATACGGGTGTCGTCGCCCACAACACCGTCTTTCACCGGCACATTGAAGTCGACACGCATCAGAACGCGCTTGCCCTGAACATCGAGATTCTGGATCGTCAGTTTATTCATGATTTAACTCCTTTAGGTTAACGTCTGTAAAAATAAGTGGGTGACTATAAGCATATCCGAAAACGAGTCAAACCACATTTGAGAAACCCGGCTTAAGATTGGCATTAAACTAGCTATTTATTCCTGCAACATTTTTTCAAGGAGCCACAATGAATATACCTGCAGCAGAAGACCGTATTGAAACCGCATTAATCAGCATGGAAAACGTAGTTGGGGAGCCCGTTTTCAATGAATGGGCGCTCGTCTCCAAGGAACCAGCCGGCTGGAAACTGCACAGTTATGGCGGTACCCGCAAAAACACCTTCCTTGCTGAATTCAACAATGATGTCGCCGCCCTGAAGAACACGCTGGATCCCGCGAATTCAAGCATTGGCGACTTCGCATTCTCGCATGAGGGATTTGGTTCAGGTTTCGATGCGCATATCTGTTCCGGGGAAAACACCTTTGTGCTCTTCAATAACACCGCCAAAAGTACCGGGGAAATAACGGCCAATCCCAAGTGGACCTCCGCTCAAGTCCATTTTTCTGAATTGCTGGAGGCGTTTATCGCCGACCCGATCCAGTAAAGCCGCCGCTACGCGGTGGCTTGCCGGCGGATGAGCCAGCACGTAGTGCAGGCCCTACCCCAACCCCGCCCATAGAAACCAGCCAAAAGCAGCAAGAAACAAGGCCGCGAACATGCGCGGCAGGCGGCCGACCGTAATCACGAACAGCAGGTGGGCTGCACAGAGACCCATTAGAATTACTAAAGACTTCTGTACGAATTCCCCGCACGGCACGGCCTGAAAGACCGCAAACAGGCCGATGCACAGCGGAATACAGATGTGCGCATCGCCGGATTGCGATGTATACACCACATCCATCCGGTCCTTCGATCCATAGTAGAATGCCAGCAGAGCATTCGGCAGCACCATTAAAACTCCGCTCGCCCACCCTAGCATGCGTGGAGGAATCGCATCGGATTCCAGCGTCTGGAACCACTGAACCAGCCAATCGGTGCTGATGTAGACGATGAATGCACCAAGCAGCAATAGAATCACTTCAACGGGTAATGTCGGGGGATAGCTCTTCTTTTTCAGCAGATTGGTTTTCTTTACGTCATAGATATGAAAACACTGCCAGAAAACAAATAGGCCGATCAGCACAAATCCATCCATACGCGATAGCTCGCCATCGGCCGCGAGCAACCAGACAAAGAGTGAAAAAAACAAGGCGGCCACCAGGTTTAGAGCCAAGGACAAACGCCCCATCTTATGTTCCCGCATGGCGGCCTGACTCTTCCGGCGGGGAATACTGGCCATGCTCCAGATCAGGACCGGAAGCCCGATCAATAGTGTCAGGTTGGTTACATTATTAAACAGGCAGTTGACGAGTACGTCGTCGCCATCACCGTTGTTCATTGCCAGCACAAGAGCAAATACGATGTTTCCCATGCCAGAGCAGTAGGGCATAAACAGGGTTCCCAGCACGGTACCTTCCACCCCCTGTCCCGATAACACTTCCAACCGCCAGACCACCAGCAGGCTGGCCAGCAGAAAAAGTACAACGCATACATACGGAGCGAACGGCCCTAGCGAAGAGATGGTTTCCTGAACAAGTTGCATGGGTCGAATATAGCAGGATTAGAACCAATGTGAGGCAGAAAAAGTGCGCTTCCCTTATATTCCGGATGACCGACTCAATGCGGTATTAGAATTTATTCGCGAGGTCATTGTCGATGGCATAGATGCAGATTTTCTTGGCTCCCGCCCGGCTATAGCCAAACTTGGTTTCAAGGTTGGTAAACAACAGAGTGACCTCAGAACGGATCCGCTTGTCATAGGTTTTAAACGTGTCGGTATCGTAATCCTTGATTGCCCGGCGGAAGTTTTCATTCTTGATGAAGGGGGCCATTACATTTTCTTTAAGACTGCTGTTATACCGCGCAAGCAGGGCAACATATTGCTCTGTTTCTTCAATGGGTGTCCCGGCCTTAATCTGATGCAGGGTTGAGGCCACAAAACGGCGCAGCTGCTCATTGCGAAGAACCTCGTATTCTTCCACGTTCGAAGTAGGTTCAAGCAGGCGTGCTTCTATCTCCAGAAAATAGTCCTCGGAAATCGAAATCTGCTCTCCCGTATAGGGCGATTCTGCTTCGGTTCCCTCATCCACCGTAATAGCAAACAGATAGTTCTTAATGTCGGCCGCAATCTGCTGCTCGTTGTAGAAAAACATGGCTTCTTTAACTTCCTGCAGCGTGGTGTAGTCATAAAGGTTCTGAATGACATCGAGGAAGGATTTCGGCAGTTTCTCAATGTATTTTTCAACCGAGAAATATTCAATAATGTCATCGATCGTGATGAAGGTATCGTCCTTCCGGTAGCGCATCAGGAAATTATTAAACATCTCGATCGATTCGCGCCCTGAAAAACCGATCACGCCCTGGCTCTCCCCTTCCTGGATAATCTTCCGCCGCACGTCACGGGTCATCGACTGCACATCTTCTTCCCGCAACCAGGATGGGATTGTTCCACTGTATACCTCCATCTGCAGCAACAGCAGGTTTTTGTCGCACACCTTCTCGTATTTGGAAGGCTTCTTGATCCAGTTATGGACGCCTTCCGATTTTTCATTCAGGCGGGACGAAACAATGACCTGCGCAAAGGAGGTAAGCACCCGCGGCATAAACGATTCAAACACCGAGTCCGTGTAGGCATTGCGATAGATTTCCACTTCGGTCGTGTAATCTCGGATATACGGAACCGGTATATTGATCAGCCGATCTCGGAAGGATTTTTCCTTGCCGATAATGTCGAAGTCCTCCGGATTCACCAAGGCCATAAACAGCGAGTTAATAGTCTCTTCCGTCGTGCCAACCTTGTGGATACCATCACTAATGATGCCATGCATGTTCTGCACCCGTTCCACATTATTGGACTTCACATCCATAATGGCAAAAATACCGTTGTTGGTTTTCGCCAACCGGGAATAGGTATAGGAAACGGCACTTGAACTCTTGAAAATAGAATCAATCCACCGCTGCAGCTCGGGATTATCCAGCGGTTTTTTCTCCAGCTGATCACCGGGATTATAAACACTGACCCCCTCGCCCAGTTTCCGGCTGAACTCATAGCGCCGAACAAAAATCATATCGAATGCCTCCGCCGGCGATAACTTTTCGCACAAGGCTTTGTAGATGGACGAACAGATCGGGCAGGCGGTTTTGGTGAATACCCATTCGTATTCCTTGTGATTGAACAGCTCCTCCTTGAACGCATCATCTTCAATAACCTGTTCGAGCACTTCACGACGGTATTCAAGAGGAATCTGTACGATGGGATGATCATGACTCGGGCACGGAATAACCAGCTTGTCGTCCGGCACGCGCGCCTGTTCGGTCTGGTGCGTCAGCATGGCCAGCTTGGTCGCGAGCCCTGTGGTTTCCGGTTCAAGTGGAGCGATGAAAGTCGGCAGCCCGATTTTTTTTGTATCGAGATGCCATACGGTCTCAAACATTTCCCCTTCATCGAGGCCGCAAAATTTTTCCAGCTTTTCGAGAAAAATATTGAGGAAGGTACTCTTGCCGCTGCCGGGCGGTCCGATAAACACGAGCATTTTATTTTTCAGCACGCCGAGTTTGAGCGAGTCGACTACATTGATCAGCCGGTTGGCCAGCAGACGGTCGGCAAAGAAGGGAACCTCCGTATCGTTCACAAAAAGCTCATGGGTATCATAGTGGATATAATTGATTGAGTTCGGATCGTTGGGGTATTCGTTCTCTCCGGAGGGAATATAGTAGTGGATCATATCATGCAGCAACTGGAACACGTTCCTCAACGAACGCCGCGGCTGTGCGCCCACCTCGCGGAGAAAGGATTCCAGCGAAATACTGTGCTGGTCCTTTTTCTTTTCCAACTTGCCATGAAGCAGTTGCAGGCTGTCTTTGACTTTGTCGCTATTCTTCATCTTTTGTCAGCTCGCGATTCGCCATTTTATAGTGAACACGCCGAGGGCCGTCTTTGTAGAGCATGTGCGTCTTAAGCTCAACGCGGCCTCCCCAGAGAAACTCGAGACCGATCATGACGTTTTCAATAAATTCCGGCACCAGCTGTTTGCCCTCATACGTATGGACCAGGCTCAGTTTATCATCCGTAGTCTGTGCCTCATTGACTTCGATATGCGGCGGATGGATCAGCCCGTCAAGAATCATGGCCTTGTAGTCTTCAGCCCGCTTGCTCTTGATATAAAACTCGCGCGTCATACGCTGTTCGTTGATCCGCTGGCCAATGACCACCAGTTTGTAGCGGTCCGTAAAATCCTGATCCACATAGGTGTTGATAAAATTAAAGTCGCACATGTTTTCACGGATCTCGAAAAGCTGTTCCAGTCCCCTGCCCGACGTATCATTAAAGTGGCGGCGATCATGAACCCCATGGGTTTTTTCATAGTCATACGAAAGCCGCCCCCGGTTGGCATAGTCGCGTATATGTTCAAACAGACGGACGCCGACCGCATAGGGATTAAGACCCACTTTCGGCACCGACGTCACGAGCGCATTCATCCGTGCATAGTCAGCCTCATGCCCCTTGATGCGGTCGTCGACCAGAAACAGTTCATTATGCCAATAGCTGGCCCATCCTTCGTTGATAATCTTCGTGCGCCGCTGCGGTTCAAAATACAGCGCCGTACCGCGCACAACCTCCAGCACTGATTTAATCCAGTCATTTTCCTCCCGGTTCAAATAGGGCGAACGGTTGATCAGAAACGTCAGCACGTCCTTTTCTTTCGGCCGAAAATCGAGACGGTATTTTTCATAGTTGGATTCAAACTCGGGATAACGGCTTTTGATTTCGGCAATGAACGAGGCGTCGCGCTGGCTTTTCCGGTTGCGGGAAATGCGATTGAACAGATCCAGCTCTTTCAGGTATTCGGGATCCGACACTTTCTTCACTTTCTGCAGGAATACATCGAAGAAATAGTCGATTCGCCTCAGCGAATGATTTCGCGGAATATTCAGATCCGCCAGCTCACGGTAATAGCCCGTGATGTTGTCGAGCGCCCGGGCAAACTCGATTACATAGTCCACCCACCTTCCATGCTGCGTGCGCAGTGTATTGATCAACCGCTTATCGGCAAGCGCCACTCCCGCGAAATCATCGTGCCACGTATGCCGGAAATAGCCATTGTTCTGGAAAAAATCAATGTGGCCCAACACATGGTAAAAAATCATTACATTCAGCCAGTCGGGATTATTATCGTTGTAATAGGAAATGGCCGGACGCGTATTAATTACCGTTTCAAACGGATTATGCGGATAGAGTTCATATTCCTTTTTGCCTTTAATCGTCTGCAGGTCGTGCACCCAGAAATCGTAAAGGGTTGGAATCATGCCCTTCGGGCTCAGCTCCAGCATGTCCTGATTCGTGACAATATACTCCAGCGATTCGTCATCAAACTGCAGCCCCGCATCGCGGGCCCGGAGCTTACACTCCTCCATGATCGCCTTGGTATGCTGGGAAATAATTTCCATTACGACACCAGTTCTCTGATTCCTTCCAACAGCCGTTTATCATCGGCATCCGAGTCCACTACATCCAGATGAACCACATCGGCATAGGCTTCCCCGACCAACTCCTTTTCCTGTAGAAATTTTTCAAAAGCTGTCGGCTCCTTCCGGGTGGGTGACTGCACAATGGTCAACCCCGTGCGATTGGCTACCCGGTACAGCCGCTTCAATTCTTCAGCGAATCCGTCCGGGTCAGAATTCCAGTCATCGCCATCTCCGCCGTAGAAAACGTAGATGTTATAATTCTGCGCGAGGTTTTCTTCTTCAATCAGTTTGTTCACCAGCTCGATCGCCGAACTGATTTTTGTTCCCCCTGCCACCTGGGTATTGTGGTAGGTATAAAAGTCATCGACTTCCTTCGCCGCGGTATCATGCAGAATAAAACGGGATTCGACCTGTTCCTTGTATTGATAGATGAGCCAGCTGTAGATCATGACGTGCTGAGAGCAGACCAGCTCGGTTCGACGCCCCTGCATGGAGCCGGAATAATCCCGCACAAAGAACACCATAGCCTGCGCTTCCTTATCCTTTTCCCGCGACATAGTGCGGTACATATAATCGCGCGGATTAATCATCAGATCCTGCGGCTCAAAATCCTCACCCTGCGCAATACGATCCAGCCCGATGTTGGTTTTGATCAGCTGCTTGAGGGTCTGTTTTTTATCCAGCACCTGTCCCGATCCGCGGTTGCGGTCGGTCAGTTCATACACAAAGCGGGTCAGCGACTTTTTCTTACCCTTTTCCTTCAGGTTCGGGAGCTTGAACTTTTCGGTCAGCAGCTTGCCCAGCTCATAGGCGGTCGATCCCATCTCGTGTGTATCGCCTTCTCCACGTCCAGCACTAGTTCCTTCACCTTCTCCCTCCTGATCGATCGGAATTTCGCCGATCACATCGCCTTCGTTACCCTCGGCCGTGCCGGTGGTCTGCCCCATTTCGCCTTTGCCTTGCCCATCCTTTTCCGCTTCTTCCTCGCTGATCCGGGAATCGTGATAAAACTTTTCCTCGACGGTGGTA
The DNA here is from genome assembly GCA_964486885.1 of uncultured Verrucomicrobiota bacterium. GTDB lineage: Bacteria > Verrucomicrobiota > Kiritimatiellia > Kiritimatiellales > Pontiellaceae > Pontiella. Next base: position 43,875 of record CAZAPF010000029.1, on the reverse strand, counting down.
GGCACCACTACGATCTTATTGCGCCCGCCATCCGCCGGTTTCACCACACGGCCGACGCTGATCTTACGTTTAAAGCCGTCCTTCTCGCGCTGCTCATCACGTTCAAGCAGCTCATCGAGCGACTTGAGCGCGTGATAATGCGACGGCGCAGCCTCCAGCTTCTGAAGAACCGACAAAGCATCTGCACCATAGATCTGCTCGGCAAGAGGCTCAAATCCGGCTGCCGGTTCCCCAGTCGGCAGATGGGGTTCGTCCGGACGTTCTGGTCTAGGATCGGGCATATGCAACCCTCCACGGTTCAGCTCACCTAGCTCTCATCCTGCCGCGTGCAGAAATAGTCGATGGTCTTCTGCGCGCAGGTCGAACAATAGCTCAGCTTATCGATCATCGTATGAATGATCTTGTTGTAGAGCTTTTCATTTTCCTCGTTGGTGCGGTTCGCCAATGCTCCAACCAGGCTGCCGGCCCCGGCAACATCCGACTGCAGCCGCACATCCGTGACAGCCTTGACCAGATCATTATTGTCCATGAAGTCGTAGGTCGGTTCGGTGTGGGCTTTGCGACCGTAAATGCGGCGTATGGTAGTCCGGAACGATTCCTTCTGCTCCTGATTTTTCAAGCCCAGCCGCTCTTCAACGCTCTTGATGTAGGTCTCGTCAATCTTGATCGCCTTGGCCTCGCCCGTCGCCGGATCGGTGTAGCGCCACATATTGTCCGGCCCGATTTCCTGCGAGTCGATGGCCACGACCATGTTGACATAGTTCATGACTTCCTTGCGGATGGCACGCGGCTCATCCATATAGGCATCGAACATCGTGGTGCGCACCTGTTCACGGTAGAGCGCCTTGGCCTCTTTCAGATCGTCGAGATATTTGCTGCGCAGGTTCGGCTCGTGGATATAGTCCAGAATAATCTGTTCCACCGCGCTGAACACACTGCCGGCAAACATGCACTTGCCTTCCTGCGTCTCGCTGTTTTCCTTAATCAGCTGAATGGCCCGGCCCACATTACGGTGCCCGATACCACGCTGCCCAAACCGCTTGGTCACATCCGGCTCTCGCTGCAGCTCATCAATCAATTCAACCAGCGCCTTGATGCTCTTGTCGCCTGCAATTTCTCCAGCGGCCAACTTGCGGATTTCCAGCGAGGTCAGCTTTTCCGACTTTGGCAGCCGCGTCAGGATGGCCGCATTGGAAAGCGCAAAGTTCAGGTTCGGATCAATGTGCAGGTCGTCGCCGCCAATCGTGGTTTTGGTGCCCGTTCCCAATGCATAGTCCGTCAGGGTCTCCTGCTGAACATAGTTGGTATTGTGGCCGAAATAGCTGATGCGGCAACGGTCGACAATCGGTGCCTCTTCGCGCTCGGCAATATAACGGTTGAACTCCTCGTTATTGCTGGTCGCAATCACCAGGGTGTCGAGCGGCCACTTGTAGCCATCGATTTCAATTTCACGGTTCTGGATCACGCCGAGGTAAACCTGGACGAGGTCCTTCTTGTTTTTAAACATTTCATCGCTGAAATGAATGCCCCCGCCTCCGACACGAGCCAGCGCACCGATGCGCAGGTCGATCCGGTAGGGATTGCTGGTATCCGTAATATGCAGCAGGCGCTGCACCGATTCCTCACCCAGCAGATCCTTGGCGGAAGAAGTGATTTTATCGCGCGCCGAATATTTTCCCGTCACTGTTCCCAGCGTTTCGCTCATCGGAACCGGTTCAACGGTGATGAATTCCTTCAGCTTATCGATATCGCCGTCGGTAAATGCGCGAATGTCCTCCAGGATATAGTCGCTGCAGGCGCCGAGCGGCCGGTATCGCTTCTGCGCCGCCTCCAGTGCTTCATCCGAAAAACCGGCCTGCGACAAATAGGCCAGACTCTCTTCCCGGCTTCCGAGCAGGTTCATCGCCAGCACCATCGGATCTTCGTAGGTCTGCGACTCCACCGAATTCAGCTTTCCATAGGTGCCCAACTGGGAAAGTCCCTGAAATTTAAAGGTGTAGCGCATGTTTTCCGGTTGCGCCAGGAAGCGTCGGTAGGCATTGCACAGGTATTCCACAAAATAGGTTTTACCGTTGCCCGGCTCGCCTACGAGCACGAAAGCCATTTCAGCGGAGGATCCCCCTTCCGCTGCGTCCTTTACAAAAGAAACGAAGCTGTTGATCTCGTCGTAAAGTCCGATCAGATGCTTTTCGCCGCGACGAAACAGCTTGTAGTCGTACGTTGCTTTACCGTTGACGTTTACTTTTTCAAATGCGCCTTTGCCACCCAGTATCATACGGGTGACTGATTCGTACACATTTTCAAACGTCCGATTCCCTTTCAGAACCTCGCTAACGTGGTGATCAAGGGTTATTGCGGATTGCTCGCTCATGACGTCTCCTTTCACACTTTTATCGTTTGTATACGATTTTAGACGCCATATTTAACAGAATGCTCAAATCTTTATCCGATATTTACAGATTGTTTTCGCAACTGTCTGGGGCACAAAAAAAAGCGATCCGCGAATGGGCCGCCTGAATCGAAGAGTCGACTGGGTTTAGCAACAATTACTTTGATCAGGTCGATAACCTTGCAGGAAACTCCCTATTCTTACTGCCGAAACAAACAACCTTGTGAACAAGTTAATAAATACTTAAAACCACCCCGGGATTTTACTTATATTTTTTGAGGTAATTACTTGCGTATTTTATCAATCGGTATGTAGACTCCAAAGCGCTTAACACGGGAGGGCACTACTTATCTTTGCTGTGCGGGGTATCACGGATGAGTTAAGTAAGGACCCTGAATAGTAACTAGTAACGGAGAGATAAGATGAAAAACAGGTATGTTTATAGACTGACATGCGGTTTGGTCTGTTACGTATTGGCTTCATTGACGATGGTCAATCAAGCTAACGCGGATGGAACCGAACAACTCGGACCACCGAGTATTGACATTGCTGAGGGCTCACAAATAACGGTCGCGGGTACGGGTTTGAATGCATCCCAACCTGATCAGATTGCCGTTGAGATCCCCTCTGATGTTACCATCGCCCAAGTCCTGCTATACTGGACCGGAAGATCCGTTGACCCTAATGATCATACCCCTACCGATACGATTGTGGTCAACAGCGAGGACATAACCGGACAGCTTATTGGAGGTCCCACGCCAGGCCTTCCCGATGATAGAGCGAGTGTCACCTATCGCGCTGATATCACCGAAATAAGTTCAACTGAAAGCTGGGTTCTAGCCGGCCAGGTTAATCTTATTTCAGTGAGCGGACTTGATTTCGACTATCAGAATGATGGTGCTGCAGTTGTGGTTATATTTGACGATGGAACCGCGACTGAAATCATGATCATGGATGGAAATGATTTTGCCTACCATCGTTGGGGCTTGGAAACGGTACCGGTAGAATTTCCTATAGCACCATCCGCCGATCCACAAGTTGGCTATGTGTGGGTAATTTTGAGCGATATCTCTCTGCCGCGGCCGGCAGCAGTGGATGTAACCATAGCTGGTGCTACCACCCGGATTGATGTGGTTGACGATTCGTTGGGGGACTTCCTGAACGTGATCGAAATCGAAGTACCCGTCCCGCCAGGGGCCACCAATGTTATTGTACAGCCGGTGTCCGTTCCCAGCGACAATCCGGATTCAGCCTCATTGGCCTGGTCGTTTGTGTCATGGGAGCTTCCTATACCTCACGAAGAGTGCGGTGGAGGTGGTCTTACTCCGGGCTTCTGGCAGAATAAACACGGTCTTAGGATAATCGACAATTATGATGCCCTCGTCGACCTGAATGAACTGTGCCTGCGTAATGATGATGGTTCTCATGCCGACTTCGGTACGCTAAGACAGTTCAGAGCATGGATCAAATCCAGAAGAGCCAAAAACATGGCCTTCCAGCTTTCCGGCCATCTGGCAGCCATGTACATGAATGTGCTTTCTGGTTCCGCAAATGGCGGTGCGCTGGTCTATATTGGCCATGAAGGAGATACAATCAGTATTAACAACCTCCTGACTGCGGCCAACGACGCACTCTGTGAAGATGGAGAAACCTTCAAAGGTGATGAAAACCGCGATTACCAGGAAATGTTGAAAAATGCCCTGGATAAGGCCAACAACAATGTGAACTGGGTACATCCCTGCTCACACTAGTGATCGATCGTGAAGGTTAAAAAAAGCCCGGATTCTTCCGGGCTTTTGAGCTTGTTGAGAAACTACATTGGTGCGGCGGAGCCGCTTTGGAGTGCGCAGGCAAGCCGATAGGTGCGACTGCGCTTGGGTAACGTAACTGACTGCCGATCAACCGAAAAGCGGTGTCGTCTTTCAGTTGCCACCGCACTCCAAAACACACGCAAAGTTGCATCATGTCATTTGCATTAGCTTTATCAACAGTCTGAAAAGCCCGGATTCTTCCGGGCTTTTTTCATTTAGGCTCTTTTTATCAGGGTTTGCGCCCGCCTTCGACCATCAGGGTTTGCATGAAACTGGCGGGATGCCATACATGCCTCTAGTTGTAGGAACAGGCTGGAGGGCGAGGTTCCCTCCGAGCCATACCGAAAGCAAGGCAGCTCGGACAGAGCCTCGCCCTCCACTCTCAATGTTACTCGCTATAACCCAGCATAAATCTGCCCCTACAATCAAAAACACTGATTTCGCCTGCTTGCTGCATGAGAGGTAGATTTACTTAAGCAAGTGCCCTTTGGACATGAACCAAAAAAAAGCGCCCCGCGAACGGGACGCCTTTTGAATCGAAGAATCGATTGGACTTAGCCAACGATAACTTTGATCAGGTCGAGAACCTTGCAGGAATAACCCCACTCGTTGTCGTACCAGGAAACAACTTTAACGAAGGTTCCATCGAGCTGGATACCGGCGTTAGCGTCGAATACAGAAGTGCACTCTTCGTCACGGAAGTCAGTAGCAACAACCATGTCTTCGGTGTAACCGAGGATACCCTTCAGGGAACCTTCGGAAGCTTCTTTCATCGCAGCGCAAACTTCTTCGTATGTAGCGGACTTTTCGAGGTTAACGGTCAGGTCAACAACAGAAACGTCAGAAGTAGGAACGCGGAAAGCCATACCCGTCAGCTTGCCGTTCAGTTCAGGAATAACAACGCCTACAGCTTTAGCAGCACCCGTGGAAGACGGGATGATGTTTTCCAGGATGCCACGTCCACCGCGCCAGTCTTTCATGGAAGGACCGTCAACAGTTTTCTGTGTAGCAGTTGCAGCGTGAACGGTGGTCATCAGACCCTTTTCAATGCCGAACTTGTCGTTCAGAACCTTGGCAACCGGTGCCAGGCAGTTGGTGGTGCAGGAAGCGTTGGAAACGATGTCCTGGCCAGCGTAGGAATCGGTGTTAACACCGCATACGAACATTGGAGTAGCGTCTTTCGAAGGAGCGGAAAGAACAACTTTCTTAGCGCCGGCTTCGATGTGCTTGCGTGCAGTTTCGTCGGTCAGGAAGAAACCAGTGGATTCAACCACAACTTCAGCGCCGATGGCGTCCCAAGCGAGGTTTGCAGGATCACGTTCAGCCGTGATGCGGATTTCAGAACCGTTTACAACGAGGGAACCGTCTTTAACTTCAACAGTACCTGCGAAACGACCGTGTACAGAGTCATACTTGAGCATGTATGCGAGGTAGTCAACGTCCAGCAGGTCGTTGATGCCTACGATTTCAACGTCTTCGCGTGCAGCAGCTGCGCGGAAAACCATACGTCCGATACGGCCGAAACCGTTAATTCCAACTTTAGTAGCCATGTTTAGCACCTTTCCTTTTTGGTTAGAAACAGATGTTTCTGGTTAAAATGAGCCGGAACACTACCCAAGCGGCCCTTTTGCGTCAACCATGATACACGGTTTTCTTCTACGGCATTTTTCGCCCGAAAAACACGGGTAAAACGGTCGTATTGAGGGCGTTTGGTCAAGGATTATGAAAGATCCCGCCCGACGAGGTTTCCGTAGCGGTGGTAGCTGTCGCAGACCGACTGTTCCTGCAAATAATGGAGCAGTTCAACCCGCCCTTCAGCCAACACCGGTGTCCGGGCAATATATACGCCCAATTCTGCGCCCCTTTTTAATATGTCCTCCGGCACCCGGCCGGGCGATGCATAGCGAACCATCTGTACCGTGCCCAGTCTTCGAACCACGGAAGCATCACTTTCGTGCACCTCCTCCAGCCTGCTCAGCAGGATAAGCGCATCCGCACAGTTCAGGAATCCGGTTGTTTTGTTTTTCAGGCCGGGCGGAATACTGAGGATCACTGAGCAATTTGCCGTCAGCGCTGCCATGCAGCGAGCCAACACCTCGAACAGACTGTCTGCCGGATGCACCCGTACGAGCATCGTACCTGCCGGCAGATAGCGAGCCAGATTGTCCTGCCCCCGCAGATGGAAATAGTCCCTTTCGACCCCGAACTCATGTTCATAGTGGTATAGATAGCTTTTGGTTGCCCGCATTGTTTTTTCCAAGTCATCCCGCCAGATTTCGAGCTTGCCCGCCTTCAGCTCCGCTTCCCACTCTTCGAGGATACCCAGCAGCACATGATCCTGTTGCAACATCGGCACTTCGGCGCGACCGGACTCCGTAAAATCCATAAACTGTGCAACATAATTCGGTCCACCGGCTTTGATGCCCGCGCCAATCGCTGACTTGCGCATTCCGCCGAAGGGTTGCCGCAGAACTATCGCTCCCGTCGTTCCGCGATTAATATACAGGTTGCCGGCAATGATGTGTTCTTTCCAATAGGCCTGTTCACGGATATCCAGGCTTTCCAGCCCGGCAGTCAGTCCATATCCGGTCTCATTAGCAATCGATACGGCATCTTCCAGGTCGGTTGCACACATCACAGCCAGCAGCGGACCGAAAAACTCAGTCATGTGTGTAAAGCTTCCGCGCGATACCCCCCACTTGATTCCCGGACTCCAGATATAGGGATTTCCGTCGACGCATTCCGGTTTGAATGCCCATTCCTCTCCAAGTTCCAGACGGGTCAGGGCCATTTTCAGCCCCCCGCCCGGCGGCTTGATCAGCGCGCCCATTTTATGCCTAAAGTCCCATGCTGATCCCACCTTCCAGCTACGGGCCGCATCCACCAGCTGACGTCGAAATACGGGATCTTTATAAACTTCTTTCTCCAGAATCAGCAGCGAGGTTGCCGAGCACTTTTGTCCACTGTTGCCAAACGCCGAACGCACGACATGCGCTATCGCCTGTTCCCGGTCCGCCATGGCCGTGACGATTGTGGCATTCTTTCCCCCGGTTTCAGCGGCAAGCTGTACCGACGGCCTATTCTTAAGAATGCTGCGCCCGGTTTCGGTGCTGCCCGTCAGTATAATGCAATCGATCCCCTCATGCCCCGTCAGTACCGACCCCACCGATTCCCCGGAACAAGGAACAAACTGCAGTACATTTTTCGAAACTCCCGCACGCCAAATACACTTGCAGAGTTCATATCCCACCAATACTGAATCCGATGAAGGTTTAAAGATAACCGTATTGCCCGCTGCCAGCATGGCCATGATGCCGCCGCAGGGTATCGCGACCGGAAAATTCCAAGGGGAAATCACCAGCCCCACTCCCTTTGGGCTGCAGGTTACATGCTCCATCCGTTCAAAGACCTCAACACTACGCGGATAATATCCGGCAAAATCAACAGCTTCGGAAACTTCGATGTCGGCTTCCGCAAATACTTTGCCGGTATCGGCCGCAGCGGCACCAATCAAGTCTCCCCGGCTCCGGCGTAGTTCCATTGCCACGTTCGACAGGATGTGGCGGCGCTCCGCTAAGTCCTTCACGCGCCAGCCGTCCGGATCCTGCCGAGCCACATCGACTGCCTGCCGGGCACCGGCAGAGGTCGCCATGGCGTGGCTATAGATATGGACCTGCTCATTCCAACGGCTTGGATCATAGGAGCGACGGCATTCCCCAGCTTCAAAAATTTCCGCTCCACCAATCACCACCGGAATTTGTAATGGGCCGGTGGCCGCAATATTCATCCACTTCCGACGTATGGCATCGGCCCACTTGCGGTTGGCCTGCAGACTAAAATCCGTATCGGGTTCATTTTGGAAACCGCCGGTGTCAGCATCAGCTGTGAAAACTTCCCGGTTGCGGTCCTGTGTACGGTTCGGCAGGAAGGATGGCGATGCCAGCAGTTGAACCGAATCAAAAAACTGCTGTTTCAAAAACTCCCAATGGTCCGAAGCCGTGGTTAGATGATACGCATATCGAAGAAAGTTTTGCTCGGCGGTGTTTTCGGAAAGCCGGCGGATGAGGTAGGCAATCGCGTTGATAAACTGAACACGTGTCACCACAGGCGCATAGAGCAGCAGTTTTCCGGAAACCTGATGAACGGCCAGCTGCAAATGCCGGCCCATGCCTTCGAGCATTTCAAAGGTCATAAACTGCTCCACCCCGTTCTGCCGGGCAACGGTATAGGCAAAGGCAAGGTCAAACAGGTTATGCGAGGCTATCCCCAGTCGAACCGCCCGGATATGATCCGGTTCCATTCCAAAGATCACCATGCGCTTATAGTTTGCATCGACGCTCTGCTTATTATCAAAAGGGGCCTGCGGCCAGTTTCTGAGCGCCGCCTCAACCTGTTCCATCTCCAGATTGGCCCCTTTAACAATCCGGATATGAATGGGGCTTCCTCCTTGCTGAACGCGCTGTCGGGCCCAGGTGGTGATATCGCGCATTTTTTCGTAGGACTCCGGCAGGTAGGCCTGCAGAGCGATACCGGCGGATAAACACTGGAATTCTTCCTGATCGAGCGTGGCCATGAATGCGGTCGACGTCACCTCCAGGTCATGAAACTCTTCCATGTCGAGGTTTACAAACTTACTGGCTCCATCTACAACCCGGTTGTCACGGGCTGCACGGAACAGCAGAGTCAGCCTCTGCTTTAGCTCAACAATCGTATTGTCGAAGGCCAACGGTTCAATCTGCGAATAAATCGTCGAAAGCTTTACCGAAATATATTCGATGGCGGGATTGGATAAGTGCTCGATATATCCATCAAGCCGACGCTTTGCTTCATCTTCGCCGAGCACCGCCTCGCCCAGATGGTTGATATTCACCCGGATACCCTGCGCTTTACGTCGCGCCAGATAAGCCATAAACGGTCGCGGCTCTCCCGGTATAACAGAATCGCTGCTGTTTTTACGGATCTGCGCAACGACCAGCGGAATGGTTAATGCCGGCACGTGACGCCCCAACACCATAAACAACCGGAACATTAACCGCTCCGACGGGCTTAAGAACGCAGGATAACCGTATTGCCTGAAAAGCCTGCAGATCTGATCTGCCACGCGTGCGGGATCGGAACTGCGGAAGCATTGATCCAGCATCTTAACCAGAAATACCTTGTCGGGCTGGTGGCCAATCATGCGGGCCACCCTGCGCTGCCGTTTGCGATCCTTGCGGGAGAGTAAGGCATTGGCGCAATCCTGCCATTGGGTGGCGAGATCCGCTGCGTCCTTTGCTATGGCATCCAGTTTCCGGATATCCACGTCGGCACCTCCATTGGAGAACATCATTTTTCGAATTATGCTCTTTCAGAAGTTTTCCGGAAAAATAGTATCGCAAGGTACAGATATATCAAATGGATAAACCTGAGCTGCTTAACGGAACCGGATTAGCCTGTATTCGCTTGCGTTACCGCGTCCCAAATCCGTATCGTATGTCGTTCTGTTTATTCGGAGTTTAATGATGCTTTTCAGGGTACTATTCATAGGGTTGCTTTTTGCAGCAACCACGGGCACAAGAGCCGACAAAGTGCAAGAGACCATTCATGCCGCATTGGCCGGATTCGAAGTGGTTGCATCCGAAGAGCCCTACTCCCGCGTGATTCAGCGCGTCTATATCGGAAAAGATGCTGCCGGTAAGGCCAAGATCGGTATCGCCTATCGGGAAATCGAATCGTTCAAGCCCATTACCGGGGTCGTGATTGTATATCAAACCAACGAAGGGTTTATACTGCGCGAAGCCGTCTTCCCCGATATCACTAAGATTAAAAATTCAAAAGACCGGAATCAGGTTCTTACCGTACTCAAACAGTTCAGGAATGTTCCCTTCGACCCGCATGCTGAAAAATCAGCTGTCGATGCGTTGAGTGGAGCCACGCGCTATGGCATCAAGACTTCCGGATATCTCAATTACATGGCCCGCCATGTTGCCCTGCAAATGGAAAACCCGCCTGATTGGTCCCGGCTGGAAAGCAAATAGACTATGTTGCGACGAATCAAGATCGACTGGTCGGATCTGCCCGATTTCCAAACTCTGGAAACCCCCTTCCCGCAACCGGAGCGGATTTTCCCGGGGTTGGAGGAAATCCACCCAGAAAGCTTTCCCGACTTCCTCGACGATATCGGTCATGTCGGTATGGGTGGAAGCGGTTTTCAAACCTCTGAAAAAATCCGATCCAGTATCGGCGCACACACACTCGTCATTAATGGCGTTGAGTGTGAGCCCGGCATTACGATCGACAAGTCCGTTTTGCTGAACGATTCGCTATGGGTGGCCGCAGGAGCCAATGCCTGTGCGAAAGCAGTCGGGGCTACAAGAGTAATCCTGGCCGTAAAGGACGACAGCGCATTGATTACCGAGCTCAATAAACGCTACGGCGAATTTGTCATCGAAATCTTCCCTACCAAATATCCGGCGGGTTCCGAAAAACTGATTCTCAAGCAACTGACCGGGAAAAACCCTGCCCCCGGGGTGCGCCCCTATCAACTGGGTTATCTCATTCAAAATGTGGTATCCCTGCGCGCTATCGGACGAGCCATCGTCGACGGTATACCCGTAGTTGAACGCCCTTTGACACTCGCCATGCCATCGTCCGGATTTTATAAAAATATTGTTGTGCCAGTAGGACTTACGGTTCGCGAGGTTTTGGAGGTGTACAATCTTCCCTACGATCCATCCATTCATCTGATTGCTGATTCCGGGTTGATGATGGGTCATGAAGTTGAGCTGAATGATCCGATTGAAAAAACAACCTTGTCCCTGATCATCCTTAACCGGGATTCGGCTTGGCACAATGAACGTCCCTGCACCCGCTGTGGTGCCTGCAACACGGCCTGCCCGCTCGGACTGCACCCTTTCTCACTGGTCGAGCGTATCAAGAAAGGTAAAACAGCTTCCGCAGCTTTCAATGCCCACATGACCGAGTGTTTTCTCTGCGGCGTCTGCTCGGCGGTCTGTCCCTCGGATATTCCGATCGTACAAATCCTGAAGGAGGGCAAAAAGTGTCTTTAAGGCAACTGCGTTGCACATTTTTGATTGCTGAGTGCCGATTGCCGATTTTATGGTCTGCGACGCCCTCTATTAATAAAGGCCAACGCCGCCTGAGTTCCGCAAATCGAAAATCAAAAATCAAAAATCGGCAATATCCTGCCCACCAGACAATAATGCTTCACGATGAGATAATGTTCGGTGAGGTGCTCCTATGAGCATACAAAGCCCATTCCTTCGCATTGGCCCACGCTCCTCCGCCATGGCCGCCTGGGCTATGCTGGCCTTAATGGTTCCGTGTTCGATCTACAGCATACTCTATCGCTCCCCCTTTATTTTTCATCTGATTGGCTACGCCCTGCTTGGCATGCTGGCCGAAGCGCTCTTCACCCTCGTGGTAAAGCGCAAGCGCCGGCTAATCAATATGGGCTCAGCCCTGACGGCCGCCCTACTTGCCGCCAGTGTGCCGACTTCGATGCCGTTTCTGCCCATGCTGTTCGCCATTCTGATTGCCGTATGGTTTGTAAAACTTCCTATGGTTGGACTTCCGCTTCGCCTGAATGCAGCGATGACCGGACGCCTGTTCCTCATGCTGGTTTATCCTTCTGAAATCGTTGCATGGGGGCCTACCCCGGATGTCATATCCACAGCCACGCCGCAGGAACTATATCGTTCTGAAGGATTTCCCCTCGAATGGCCCCGGCTTTTGTTCGGACGAATCGAAGGTGTTTGGGAAGAACTGTTTCTGCTCGTTCCCGGAAGCCCCGGTGAAACCTTTCCCCTGCTGCTGCTTTTACTCGGCGGAATACTTTGCTGGAAGCGGATCATCTCCTGGCGGACACCGGTCGCGTTTCTAGTCTCATTCAGCATAACGACCGCTGCATTTGGAAATTCCGTCCTGTTTAACCTCTGCTCCGCAGCAACCATCTTCAGTGCCGTTTTCATCGTATCCGACCCCGTATCCACACCCATGAGCAAAAGCGGGCGCATCGCCTGCGGCATCATCATCGGCATAAGCAATGCCCTGATCCGCAACTATACCTTCTACACCGAGGCAATCGTATATGCTGTCCTCATCGGTAATCTTTGTTCTCCCCTGCTTGACCGCATTGCTTTTTCCGCACAGGGCCGACGACTGAATCAACGGATAACACCATGAGCAGTCTTGCCTACATACTCGGACGAAAAAGCGCCCCGCTTTTTTTCAAAGCCAACTGGGTAATGAAATCGCTGGCGGGCACGGAATCTGAAAAGATCGATGCTGAGTTTCAGATGGGTTATCTGCTTGCGCAGGTCTATGAGAAAGAAGTGCCTTCCTACGGAAACAACCGGCTGAATGAAATTGCCGCAAGGTTGTCTTCATGTCTTCGTAACAAAGACCGCAAACATATGTTTAAACTCGACCGATCCGGCGACCTGAACGCCTGTGCTATTCCCGGCGGATTTATCTATCTGTCAGAAACCCTGTTTGATCGGTGCGGTGAGGATGTGGATGCCATTGCGTTCGTTCTTGCACATGAAATCGCGCACGGCATTCACGGCGATGCCAACAAACGCTTTCTCACCAAGGCAGTCATTAACGGACTGTTGCGCATCAAAACGCGGGGCATCAACCCGCACATCCAGCAGCTGTTCGCCCATCTGGTGCAGCAGGGATATTCGCGGGAGCAGGAATTCCGGGCCGACCGTTTTGCGGTTGCGCTCACGAAAGCTGCGGGGTTTGACCCTACGGGCGGTTGCCGGTTATTTACTATCCTTGGAGAAAAATCAGGCGAAAAGAATTCGTCGGGAGCCTATTTTTCTTCTCACCCGTCGATGACGGATCGAATTGACCGAATAGAAAAGCGCATAAAGGATTTAACGTAGACGAGGCGGGACGCGGAGCGAGCCGAAGGCAACCCTCATCTACATTATACAACTACAACTGAGCACCGCATTTTTTACAATGCACAGCATCGGAATCGTGTTGACCTTGACCACAGGCATTGCACTTTTGGGATGTTTTTCCCCGCGTAGCCGTAAGGCCCAGTTCAGCGGTAATGATCCCCGTAGGTACCGCGATGATGCTGTAACCGATGATCATGATAAATGCCGCGAGCGCCTGTCCGACCGGGGTCTGCGGGGAAATGTCGCCATAGCCAACCGTGGTCAGCGTAACAATCGCCCAGTAGACCGACCGCGGAATGCTGGTAAAACCGTTCGGCTCGCCCTCAATCACATACATCAGAGAACCGAGGATGACGACGATTGTCATAACCGCCACGAAGAAGATCCCGATTTTCCGCCGGCTGGCTACCAGTGCGTTCAATAACAGATCGGCCTCTCCCACATACTGCGCCATTTTAAGAACACGGAATATACGCAGCATCCGGAGCACCTTGATGACATCGAGAAAGCGGGTACTGGGGATCAACAGACCGATATAGAATGGCAATACAGCCAGCAGATCCACCACCCCGAAGAAGCTCCGCGCGTACCGAACCGGTCGATGGGAGCACCAGAGCCGCAGAAAATATTCAATGGTAAATAAAACCGTAAAGCCGGCATTGAGCGAAAAGAGCAATGTTCCGTGTTCAGACCGGATGGAGTTAACACTGTTGAGCATCGTCAACCCTACACTCACCAATATCGCTATAAATAAGAGTACGTCAAAAAGCTTACCGGCCGGGGTATTCGCACCAAAAATAATGGAATGCAGTTTATGCCTGACCCAAGCCTTATTCATGGTATTGACATCCGGCCGGGGTGATTTCCAAATGATAGACCGGATAATCGAGATCCTTCGGGTCAGCGTATCCGATTCCGATAACGCAGTCGCCCAGTCCGGAACCGGAAATCTTTGCTCCGAACACATCCGGCTCCGCCTGAAGCACTGTCACAATTTCCTGCAACTCATCCGTATTAACGCCCATCTGCGTCATGAGTTTATGGTTTCGGTTAACGATCTTTCCGAAAGCGGGGAAATCATGATTCTGCAAACAGGACACCGCTTCATTCACACTCGCATCGATCTCCGCATAGATCAGAGCAAACCGCTCAGGATCTTCAGCCCGGAGCTGCTCAACCTTGAGAATTACTTCAGGTGTGGGCGTCTTATAACCGCAATAAACAGCTGTTAATGGAATGGAAAGATCCAACGGCTTAAATTCCGGCTTGGTGGAATAACCCACCATACCGCCAAACACACTGGCGGCCAGGTCGGATCCGGATCCCCTGCCCTGAACGGCCTGGACGGTTTTCAACGCTTCCGAGAACAGCAGCTCCTGTTCGGGAGGCTCGCCCAGCAACCAGTGCAGTATGGCTGCGTGCGTTGCCACGGTAACTGCGGCCGATGATCCGAAACCAATATCCGCCGAGAATTCTGATTCTATGTGCAGATCGAAGCCGCATGGCACCTGATCGCAATGCTGCTTTATAGCCTGCAGTACAAAGCGAAAAGAAGGATGCTCCACCAGACCATCCAGCGGTGCCCGGTATTCTCCCAGACTGGAACGGATCGAGACCGACTCACCATCCGCCTGAAACAGGTGTACGGTGATGCGGCGATTGATGGCCCCAACCAAAGCATGATGGCCATGCAAGACCGCATGCTCCCCCAGCAACATCAGGCTGCCGGGAGCAGAGGTTGTGATGGTTGCTGCATCGGCCATATTTAAACCATACGGGTGCCCAGCGGATCCCCGCGGACCGACGATACTGTGTATCCGTATTTTTGGCAGAGCTCAGTCGGTTGCTGATCCGCGAATACAAGGACTATGCCGCCCTTTTCACCCACAACCGAACCCGCGCCGCAGATTTTTGCCGAGCCACCCCAGCTTTCTATATCGGCGATAAACTGCTGCACGGTTTCAGGCACCACACCAATGGTCGATAGCAAACGGTTATTCTCCCGCACCAACCAGTGCAGCTTCTGTTTATTGTTCGTTCTGATAGCCTCTTCAAACGCATCGGTAACATCCCCGAACTCACTCCAGATTGAGCTGGTTCCAAAGTTGCGTTCCACATCCATCACGCATTCACCGGTCGTCGAATCCGGAATACCGGTCTGAACCATGAACATTTTCATGCGCGGCAGTGAAATTGGGGAGGCTTCTCCATTTTGGAAACGGGCACATCCGCCGTGCAAAGAGATATAGGAATCCACCCCGCTGGGTTTTCCATGCTGAAGCTTCTCCGCTTCAAGACTGTATTCATAATACCAGTCGGGCTTGTAATCGACGCGGAGATAATGACCAATCGCCCGGATTTCGCTGAGTACCGTTGCGGCGGAAGAACCCATTCCGCAACCGACCGGAATGCTGGAACGCAGCTTCATCACAATGCCGGAATCAAGTTGCCGGTGAAATCCATCAAGCGTGTGAATAAAGGCAAAGCGGAACAGATCGGCGGGTGCACCCAGTACATAACTGATCCCGATTTCCCCATTTAGAAATTCACGGTATTTCTTTTCAACCCGGCGTTTCAGGTCACGAAGGGCCAGCAGTGTTGAGGATTCCCCGCCCTGGTCTCCGGGCAGATCAAATGAAATTTTATCGCCGACCTGCGGGGTCAGTTCAAAAACCGCACTACGATCGATGGCCATCGCAATGGCTGGCTTACCGTAGACTACGGCATGCTCGCCGCTGAGAATCAACTTGCCCGGTGCTACTGCTTTCATGTGCTAATCCACCAACGATTCATATTCGCGTTTATGCTGACTGATTCCCGAAAAGCGGAATGGTCCGGTTTTATATTGAGGGAATACATACTCCCCACCATCCGTGGGCACTCCATAGTTGAATATATCTTCGTACTGTTGATACGTCAGTTCGCTCCGGTTCTCCAGCAAATTCCGGTGTTGATCCGCATAGAGAAAATCACGGTATCCGGGCTGAACCACCCCGCTGAAAAACTCGCCGACACATCCGGAACCATAGCTGTATAATCCTATACGTTTACCGGAAAGATCCTCATCTGCGGTTTCCAGCAATGAGGTCAGGCCGACATACATGGAAGCCGAATAACAGTTGCCCGTCACCCGGCTGTACCGGAGCGACTCATCCAGCAAAGCCTGCATCTGCTCGCGATCCGTCTGGATTTTAAATTTACGGCACAGTTTCTGATGAGCCTTTTCAGCCATTTTGGTGAAAGGAATATGATAGCAAAAGCGGTCAAAATCAGAAAGCGACCGGCCCGTCTGCTCGGCATACTGCTTCCACGACTCCACCAGCGCGTGGATATATACCATGGTGGAATATTTTCCATCCACGAGTGCTTCCGAACGATAATTCGGGCGCCAGAAATCCATTACATCTTCGGTATAGTAGCCACACTCAGGATCAATATTCATGATCCGCGGGTTGGCGGAAATCAGAATGGCAACCGCCCCGCACCCCTGCGTGGCCTCGCCCGGACTGCCCAGCTCATAGCGGGCAATATCGGATGCAATAACCAAGGCTTTCTTCGTCGGGTTCCGTGCCACAAAACCAATAGCCAGCTGAATCCCAACAGTACCGCTGTAGCAGGCCTGCTTCAGTTCAACGGTCCGGCAGCGCGGAGACATTTCCAGCAGTCCGTGCACATAAACACCGGCCGCTTTAGATTGATCGATTCCGCTCTCCGTTGCAAACAGCAGCAACTCAACATCGTCGAGTTCACCGTCTTTCATCAACGGATACGCTGCACTTGCAGCTAGCGTAACCACATCTTCATCCGGCGCGGGGATACCCATCTTTTCCTGCCCGATGCCTACATAATATTTATCCGCTTCAACGGAGCGTGCTTCCGCGAGCGTTTTTAAATCCACATAGTAGTGCGAGGTGTAAAAACTAAGCCGATCAATTCCGATATTCATCTAGAATGAGCTCCTCTCTATCCTTGATGTCTTCGATTGTCCCCGCTCCCAACAGGAACATGGCCGTGGTAAATTCACGTTTGAACCGGCGGATTTCCTTGCGGACCGCATCAGCCGATTCGCGGGCCGGGTTCAGGAATGGACGGGCCATTCCACAGAGCGATGCACCCAGAATCATGCTCTTGGCCATATCGATACCATTGCGCAAGCCGCCCGATGCAATCAGTTTCACTTCGTGCCGGTAGGGTTTCATCATACGGAGCGCAAGCGGAGTGGGAATGCCCCAGTCGGCAAACAACTCTCCGAGTTCAGGACTGTCACTGCGCTTACTTTCCACCATGCTCCAGGAAGTGCCGCCCGTTCCGGCAACATCAATATGCTTCACGCCCGCAGCAAGCAGATGCTCCACATCTTCCGGAGAAATACCAGCGCCGACTTCCTTAACAATCACCGGTTTCTTCAAGGTCTGCACAATCACAGCAATTTTATTCCGCAATCCGGAAAAATCAGTATCCCCTTCGGGTTGGACAGCCTCCTGCAACGGATTGAGATGCAGATATAACGCATCCGCATCCAGCACCTGAATAGCGGCTTCGCAATCGGCAAACCCGACATCATAATTTAACTGCACCGCACCGAGGTTTCCAATGAGAACCGTCGAAGGGGCATGCTCCCGCAGCTCAAAACTTTCAGCCGCAGCACTATCCGTGAGAAAGACGCGTTGCGAACCCACGGCAAGTGCAACCCCCTCTGCTTCCGCAGCAATGGCGAGATTCCGGTTGATTTTCACCAATTCCTCATCCGTACCCCCCGTCATGGATGATATTAACAACGGGAAGCTCAGCTCTTTGCCGAGAAACTTGATGGAAGGATCAACCTCCGCAAGATCGAGTTCGGGCAACGCCCGGTGAGTCAGATGAATTTGGTCGAAATAACGCTGTCGGCGATCGATCGCGGCATCATCCGATACAATATTGATATGATCCAGTTTACGCTGGTTTATTTGTTCCATAATGCGGAGGACTTTATACCGATTAGGTAAACGATGGAAACCCTAAACTCAGCCCTTGCAATCGCCACTTTCCGGCTTATAGTTCCGGCTTTTTAAGAGGTACGTAGTTCCGCCTTCAGGCGGTTTCTGCGGAATGGCGGTGCGGCGGTGGCCGCCTGAAGGCGGAACTACAAACCTTTATCTAACGGCGGAACTACATACTTTTTTATGAGCGAGATTGAGACAGGCGGTTACGAACATCGGTTTGGCGGCCTTTACCGGCTATATGGAAAAACCGCGGTCGATACCCTTCGCAAGGCTCACGTCCTGATTGTCGGTGTTGGCGGCGTCGGCTCATGGGTCGGCGAGGCCCTCGCCCGCAGCGGAATCGGCCAAATCAGCCTCGTCGATTGGGACGATATTTGCTTTTCCAACACCAACCGCCAGATCCATGCGATGACCGGAACGGCCGGACGCGCTAAGGTTGATATTCTCGAAGAACGGATTCATCTCATCAATCCCGAATGTAAAGTCAACGCCATCCGCGAGTTCTATACGGATAAAAATGCTGATGAACTGATCACGTCTGACCTTACCTATGTAGTTGATGCTATTGATAAAAAGAACGCCAAGATCCACCTGATTACACAGTGCGCAATCCTGGGCATTCCGGTCATCGTGTCCGGCGGGGCCGGCGGGCGGGTTGATCCGTCGCAGATAAGGACTACTGATTTACGCGATTCCTATAACGATGCCCTGCTGGCCTCTATTCGAAAACAGCTGCGAAAAAATATTCCCGGCATGCACCTGAAACATAAAAAGAAATTCGGCATCCCCTGCGTGTTCTCGGCTGAGCCGATCCGCTATCCGCATCCCGACGGCGGCATCTGCATGGAAAAACCCAATGCCGGCGATGGACCCAAACAGCTCGATTGCCAATTTGGTTTCGGATCAGCCAGCTACCTCACCGGCAGTTTCGGCTTCGCCATGGCCGCAAAAATTGTAAACGACCTCACCCACGACATAAGCTCGTAGTTCCGCCTTAAGGCGGCTTCTGCGGAATGGCGGTGCGGCGGTGGCCGCCTAAAGGCGGAACTACAAACTTTATTTAACTGGCGGAACTACAAACTTTTTTTAACAAACGGCAAGGATGATGCCTTCCGCACCGGAGGGCAGCTCGATGAAGCCGGCTTCAATATTCCCCATTAACGCGGCACCGAGGGGAGATTCGGGGGTGATGACGGTAATGGTTTTTCCATCCACTTTCACTTCCGTTCCGCCGCCGCAGTTCAGCAGCATATAAAGATCGGCTTCACCCCCCATCTCGACTTCCACCATCGCTCCAATATCAATTTCCTGACCGGTAAAGTCCTCGACCTGCATGATTTTCAGTTCTTTGATTTGGCGGGTCAGTTCCTGCACATGGTTTGCATACCCTCGCGCAAGGTAGGCCGCTTCAATCCCGGTGGTATCCCGTTGCTTTTCAGCACCGGCCGCACTGAATGCCGCGCCCGCATTTGACTGCATATTTGCCCGGGCCTGCCGTTCCAACTCTTTTTCCAACGCCTGTATAACGGCGGCAATAATCGTTTCTTTCATGTCACGGTTCGTAATCTAAAAGTTCAGCCCCTTTGATCAGGCGGCAAAACTCTTTCTTGGTGACGAGATGAGTGGTCCCCTCGGCAGAAACGGGATCTTTCATCGTTTTATAACTGACGGCCAGGCGGGCGAGCTCGACGATGCGAATATAGTCTTCGCCCTGTTTATAAAGCTGGTTTTGTTGAAGTTTCATGTCCTGTATTTAGCATCATCGTCACAACGACTCCATTAAATAACCTGCACCCGGGATCAATTATCTTCATGATTATGCAGATTTTTTTGTTCGGTTTATGGTACGGGCGGGTATTACCTAACAAACAGATGATGACTCAAACAGACAAACAACTCATTACACGGTTCACGAAACATGATGATCAGGCGGCCTTCTCGGACTTGGTCAAACGTTATGTGGACGTGGCCTATGCCGCCGCCATCGCCTGTCTGGGGAAAGATGATTTGGCCCGCGATGCCTGCCAACTGACTTTTGTTGAGCTGGCCCGCAAGGCGAAACATTTCTCAGCAGGGGTAAAGCTTGGAGGATGGGTCTACAGTACCTCGCGTAATATTTCGCGTAAAATCCTACGCGGAGAAATGCGCCGTCAGCAACGGGAACAACACTATGCAGATCAAATGAAAAAGCAGCATACCCCCGAAATCGATTGGAGCCGGGTCACACCGGAAATACACGAAGCGCTGGAAGAACTTAAAGAGACTGACCGCGAAACCATTATTCTGCGCTTTTTCCAACACAAGAGTCTACCGGAAGTCGGAGAAGCATTAGGCCTGTCGGCCGATGCGGCACGTATGCGGTTAAACCGTGCCCTGGACCGGCTTGGCGGTCAGCTTGAGCGCAAAGGGATCTGCTCAACGGCAACCGCATTGGCCGGTGTGCTGCCGGTGCATGCCGCCGTCACAGCCCCTGCCGGACTGGCCTCCCTGATTTCAACCTCTGCACCGGCACTTGCCGGAACAGCCTCTCTATCCATGGCAACCCTAACTTCAACGGCAATAGTGATTATGAAAACAAAAACCCTGATACTAGCAGCATCCCTGGCTGTTGTGGCCGCCATTGGAACCTCCGTATATAAAACCGCAGGATCGAAAGCGGATCCGCAAAACTCCGTGCCGCCTGCCGCAACGACATCGGCACCAATTGAATCCCCCATATCCGAAGAAGCCATAGAACCGGCCAATATTTCCGAACTGATATCTCCCGAGAAAAAGCCGGCAACGATCAGTGACACCTCTGAGACAGAACCACAGCGCCCGCCGATCGATCCAGAAATTCTGGCACAGGCAGAGCAATTGTATACAATAATGGAAGCCGGCGCGGGCGGCGGGATCATGGATATGTTACCCAGAACGGATCCCGCCAGTGAGGCCGCCGAGTTGACTAAAAAACTACAACTGCGGATTGGGCTGAATGAAGAGCAGACGGCCCTTTTTCACTCGTTGCTTGAAGCTAATGCCACCGCAAGGATAGGCCCCGATCCTTCGGAAATAATCCATACCATTATGGCACTCGAAAAGGAGAAGGTGATTGATCTGATGGCCCTGGGCATGATGGGCAATGAATTAACACCTGAACAGCGTGAGTATATGATGACGCTGGAAAAGACGGCTAAGGCCATTACCGGAGACCAATCTACCGAAATGCCGGAGACCTGGGAAAAAAATGAAGAGCTCCAGGCCCAGCTGAAAGAATCACTCGATCCAACACAACAAGCTGAACTCGATAAATATATCGAAGAGCAAATACACCGTAAGGCAGAAAAAAAGGCCTATCGGCGATCAAATGACATTGCGGATATGCTGGGACTAAACGAAGCGGACCGCAGCGCGCTCTACGACTATCTCTATGAAAATCCCACCGCCACCAACAAGGACATTGCAGAACAGCTATCCCCGGAACTGCGTGAGCTTTTCAAAACGAAGAGCAGGAAGTCATTCCTCAACCGGTAAGAAAGAACTATTGCCCACGTTCAATGCGGCGGTGCGCATCCATCAGCTCACCGGGATTGGTTTGTGCCGCCAGCAGGGAAAGTTCTCCGCACAGCACGGTGGCCGCACAGAGGCAGGCCAGGCGGCGCGAGTTTTCGCCGGGCTCCCTTTCGTCGGTCAGGTCCATGCGTTTCATATTTTCGAGCACAAAGTCGAGCCCCTTGCCATTACCAACGGTTCCCATGATCAGATTCGGCAGTGTGACCGAAAAATAAAGATCCCCTTCCCGCTCTTCGGCCATCGTGAGCCCCTGCGAACCTTCCACAATATTGGCAGCGTCCTGCCCCGTGGCGAGGTAGAAACCCAGCAGCATGTTCGCAAAGTGCGCGTTGGCACTGCGCGATCCGCCGGCCAGCATGGTACCAATCAGGTTTTTACGGATATTGAGCTGAACCACTTTATCGGGCGATGTTTTCAGATAGCGACGGCAGAGTTTTCCGGGAATCGTGATTTCAGCCACCACATATTTTCCGCGACCGAGTATACCGTTGACGGCGGTTGCTTTTTTGTCGGAGCAATAGTTGCCCGAAATGGAGGCATATTTGAGATCGGTGTGATATTCAAGAATATGGTTCATCAGCGCTTCAGCGGCCTGCGTGCACATGTTATGGCCGGAGGCATCGCCCGTCGTAAATTCAAAACGAAGGAACAACAGATTGCCGGCGATCTGCGAATTCAGGTTAATCAGTTTGGCAAAACGGCTGGTGCCTTCGACCACTTGCTGCAGTTGTGGTAGTCCGGCTTTTATTTTTTCCAAAGCCTGCAGCGCTGCTGTCGCATCGGGGGCTTCAAACAGAACCGAGCGAGTCATGCGATCGTCGATAACCGTACATTTAATCCCCTCTTCACACTTCATTGAAACGCGTGCCCCGCGGTTAACGGAGGGCCACAGGGGAATTTCATAGGTGGCCAGCGGAACTTCGAAATCACCTTCAATGGTGGCCCCTGAAACCTTAAGGGGGCCAACAAACTTCATGGGAATCTGTGCAAAATCACTCATTACTCGCTCCTTTAATGGAAGCCGGAACTGTATGCGGTGGAACTTGTGTATGTCAAATTCACTCTCCTTACGGATATTCCCTCCGCTCCGCTGCGGGAAAACTACGTAGGAGCCCGAAATAAGACATCAGTTGAGGATTAAACTCTATGTAGTTCCATCGCAGCGAAGCGGAGATGGTCAGTCGTCCCAACCTTTCCCATATCCTGTTATGGGGTATTCGCGCCACCACTGGACGAGGGTATCGCGACCATATTGCAGCTCATATTCGGCATAGCTGCTCCATGGCCATTCCTGACTCTTAGCCGCAAACCCGTGTTTAACCGGATTGGTGTGGATATAGTTCACCGTCCTGTAGTAATGAACTTCTCCCCTAATCCGGCGGTCAGAATAACGATGCCAAACCTTTCGCCCACGCTTGCTGTCTTCACCGTTCCATTTGGTCGCGGTCATATTGTGTAGGCGACCGATCCATTTTCCGAACGACGGCAGGCTGGTCTTCAACAATAAATGGTAGTGGTTCGGCAGAACGACCCACGCTCGGACATCGGCCACACCGCTCTTAGCAAGTCCGGAAACCAGCAATGACTCGAATTCTGTCAACCTATCTGGATTGGAGAGTATATGTGCGTGTTCATAGCAGGTAGCAGTGATGTGATAGAGATTGGGTTCCGCGCCAAAATGAGGAGGTGCGTGCCATGGGTGATGGCATTTTTTTCGCAAACGTAGAACCTCGGCACGTTGCTCTTGTGTCATCTTGCGCCACTTATACATAAGAAACAATAAGCATAGTATAAACTTGCATGGAACCATAATTCACTCTCCGCTTCGCTACGAGTGGACTACATAGGCTTCTCCTCAGACTCTCTCTTCGCTTCGAGAGAACTACGTAGTTCCATCGAAGTGAAACGGAGATGGAGATGGCTCACAGGATTCTAACATTTTAAAGTTTGTTAGCATTGGGTAAATGCGGGAGATTGGGCGCATGGAAAAGATTAAAATACTCGTTGTTGAGGATGAAGCGCCGATTCAGGAACTCCTTCAGTTCAACCTGGAACGAAAAAAATATCAGGTCAAGGTCGTCGATTCCGGCGAGGAGGCCCTATCGGTTGCCGCGCAGTTTCAGCCGGCATTGATCCTGCTCGACATCATGCTGCCGGGTGCCGATGGACTGGAAGTCTGCAAACAACTCAAAGCCAATTCCACTACACAGAATATCCCGATCATTATGCTGACCGCTTTGTGCGAAGAGGCCGATATCGTTGCGGGACTGGAACTGGGTGCGGACGATTATATTACCAAACCGTTCAGCCCCCGTGTACTGCTTGCCCGCGTGAAGGCTGCCCTCCGTCGCATTGTAGATACTCAGCCCGTAGCTGATTCCGAAATAATCAATGCCCATTCCATCTCAATCGATACCGGGCGTCATAAAGTGGCAGTGGACGGCGAAGACATTACGTTGACCTTCACCGAGTTCAAGGTACTCCAGCTTATGGCCCAGCAGCCGGGACGCGTTTTCACACGATACCAGATTGTCGATGCCGTGCATGGCGATGATTATCCCGTTACAGACCGATCGGTCGACGTGCAGATTGTGGGCCTCCGGAAAAAACTGGGCTCGGCCGGAAAATTTATTGAGACGGTCCGGGGCATCGGATACCGCTTCAAGGAAGAGGAGTAAGCAGAATGGAGTGCCGGATTAATGGAGTTTTGGAGTGTTGGATCAAACGGCCTCTCCATGACCTAGCCACCATATTCATTTCTCCCACAATCCAACACTCCAATACTCCCATCGACTGTCCGGAGGGAAGACGATGAAAAAAAAGCGCCTGTTCTGGTTGTTACTGCCCTCCTATTGGGTACTGACGGCGATCGCGATTATCGTGGTCGCTTTCTATGCGTTCCATTCGATGTCCAACCTTTATTTCCAGGCGCTGGAAAATGATATCTCGACGCGGGCTGTATTGCTGGCTGAGCAGGTTTCTCCGCTGGTAGCCGATATGGATGAGCCGGCTCTGGATGCCTTGTGTAAAAAACTCGGCAAATCGGCAACGACCCGATTCACAATCATTATGCCCGACGGCAAGGTGGTCGGCGATTCCGATGAAAGCCCCGATGTGATGGAATATCACGGAGACCGTCCTGAAATACGCCAGGCACTCGGCGGTAATACAGGCATGGATCGGCGCTACAGCCGAACCGTGAAGCAGGAAATGATGTATATTGCCGTTCCGCTTAAGGACGCGAACCACACAACCCTTTGCGCCGTCCGTGCTTCATTGCCGATGACCGCAATTAAGGCCGAATTGAATAAGATGACCCAACGGGTTGTTACGGCATCCATACTGACCGGCATCCTTGCCATGCTCGTCTGCATATTTGTGGTCCGCCGCATCACCTATCCCCTGCGTGGCATGGGACAGGCAGCACGCCAGTTTGCGGAGGGCGATTTCAACCACCGCATCCCGGCTCAGCACGCCACGGAATTGGATCAGCTCGGTGAGTCGCTGAATTCAATGTCGGAGCAACTCAGCAAGACCCTGTCCACACTGAGCCAACAACGCAACGAGCAGCACGCCGTACTTTCCAGCATGGACGAAGGCGTGCTGGCCATCGACAAACGTGAACGCATTATCAATATGAACCGCGTGGCGGGAGAAATTCTTGATATAAACCACAAGGAAACCAAGCGGGAGTTGATCCAGCAGGTCATCCGCTATTCCAACCTGCAGGAATTCATCAAAGCCGTGCTGGGCTCCCAGAAGCCGCTGACCCGAAGCCTGATTCTTACCGGAGAAAGTGAAAAACAGATCCAGGCCAGCGGTCGTGTTTTAAAAAATGCTGAGGAAGAATCGATCGGCGCACTCGTCGTGCTACGCGACGTGACCCACCTCCGCCATCTGGAAACCGTGCGTTCCGACTTTGTGGCCAATGTTTCGCACGAACTGAAAACCCCGATCACTTCGATTAAAGGTTTTGTGGAAACCCTGCTTTCCGATGACTGGAACCATGAACCGGATATTCTCCGGTTTCTCGAAATCATTAACCAGCAATCGGGCCGACTGAATGCCATTATTGATGACCTGCTCGTGCTTTCGCGCCTGGAGCAGAAGGAAGGTCATGTGATGAAGGAGCAGGTGGAATTATCCCCGGTCATCGAAGCCTCCTCCTATCTATGCCAGCTGCAGGCAGGCAAAAAAAACATCACAATCGATATCGATTGCCCGGAAAAACTGGAACTCAACATTAACGCCCCTCTGCTGGAACAGGCGCTGGTCAACCTGATCATCAATGCGGTCAAATATTCCGATCCGGATAAAAAAGTGCTGATTCTGGCAGAACATCAGAAAGAATCGGTCGCGATTTACGTTAAAGACGAAGGATTCGGCATTGAACGCAAGCATCTGGACCGCTTGTTTGAACGTTTCTACCGCGTAGATACCGCCCGAAGCCGAAAACTGGGAGGAACCGGACTCGGTCTTTCCATCGTAAAACACATCGTGCAGGCTCACGACGGAACCATTCAGGTCGACAGCAAAGTGGGTTCCGGAACCACATTCATCATCACCCTCCCCCTGGCTGCCCCCGGCACCTCCCGCATCTAACAAAACGCTAACAATTAAATGTTAGCAAAGCGCTAGGTTTTTGTTAGGTTCGCGCCACATTTAAAAACCAACCTAATCAGGGGATGAAAAGATGGATGTAAGCTTTGTTGAAATCATATTGAAGGTTATTGGCGGACTCGGAATTTTTCTGCTGGGTATGAAGCATATGTCGGAAGGTCTGCAAGCTGTTTCAGGCGACCGACTTCGTAAAATTATCAGTGCCGTCACAAACAATCGGATCATGGGTGTTGCGGTTGGTGTGCTCGTAACCTGTCTGGTTCAATCCAGCTCCGTCACGACGGTAATGGTGGTTGGTTTTGTTAACTCCGCAATTATGAACCTGATGCAGGCGATCGGCGTTATTTTGGGGGCTAACATCGGCACCACGGTCACCGGCTGGATTCTGGTACTTAAAATCGGTAAATGGGGCCTTCCCATGCTGGGCATCGCGGCCTTTTTCTTCCTCTTTTCCAAAAACCAGCGGGTCCGCTATATCGGCATGACCATTATGGGTATCGGCATGGTTTTCTTCGGGCTTGAACTGATGAAAAACGGTTTTAAACCCTTACGCTCCATGGAAGAATTTAATGCCTGGTTCCAGGCGTTCCAGGCCACTTCTTACCTCGGCATTATTAAATGTGCTATGGTCGGTATGATCCTGACCATGATTGTTCAATCTTCTTCGGCCACCCTGGGTATCACGATCGGTCTGGCAGCCATGGGTGTGATTGAATTCCAGACGGCCGCAGCCCTGGTTATGGGCGAAAACATCGGCACCACGGTCACCGCCCTGCTCGCCTCGATCGGCACGACCACCAATGCAAAACGCGCAGCCTATGCCCACTTCTTTTTTAACGTACTCGGTACCGCCTGGTTTGTTGCCCTGTTCCCTGTTGCGATCAAAGGCCTGTCCGGCCTTATTGCCTGGAAAACCGGATTTAATCCCCTGGAAATCGATATCGATTCGATGGATGAAGCGAAATATGGGCAGGTCATTACGGCCGGCATTGCTCTGACCCACACCACATTCAACGTGGCAAACGTCCTCATATTCCTTCCGTTTGTCGGAGTGCTCGCCAAGTTTGTTACCTGGCTGGCCCCGGAAAAAGAAACCAAGGAATCAGCCCACCTTACCTATCTGGATGTTCGCATGCTCGATACCCCTTCCCTCGGTATCGTTCAGTCTCAGGGACAGCTGAACTTTATGGCGGACAGTGTTGACGGCATGATGGAAAAGCTCCGTATCTGTATTGATGATAAACCCACGACTCAACTGGAGAGCAAGATTTTCGAACGCGAAGAGATTCTCGATAATATCCAGAAAGAGATCTTCCTCTTCCTCAGCAACATGGTTGCCGGTCAGGTTCCGCACGAGGTTACCACCAAAGCCCACCAGCAGATGCGTCTGGCCGATGAATATGAGTCCCTTTCCGACTACACCGCCAACGTGCTGAAAGGCATCAAAAAGATGGAGCAGAATAATCTGCTGCTTGACGGTCCCGCAAAGGATAAACTCCTCAAACTCCATGATCGGGTCGCTGACTATGTCTCGAAAGTGAATGAGAACATGAAAGATGACAATACGGATTATCTCACCTGGGCGACTACCGAAGGCACCGCGATCGGTAAGCTGATGAAAGAGATTCGTGCCGAGCATCTGGCCCGCCTGCAGAAAGAAGAGGTATCGCCCTACTTCAGCCTGGCCTATACAGATATGCTTAACTTTTACCGCCGTACGAAAGACCATGCACTTAACATTGCCGAAGTGGTTTGCGGCGATAAATAGCCCCGGCTAACCCCCTGTAAAAAGGCTCTTCCGGCAACGGGAGGGCCTTTTCTTATTGAACCGCAGTCCCATTAAGAAAACACGTGCTTTATTGAGTCGCATACCCTCAGGATTTTGTTAGGTTTTCCGCAATTTTTACGTTCAGGGGGAAGTACAATGGAGTGGCACGCAATACAGGATATCCTGTTTAAGGTCGTCGGGGGGCTCGGCATATTCCTGCTCGGCATGAAATATATGTCGGAGGGCATGCAGGCCGTAGCCGGCAGCCGGCTGCGGAAAATGATCAGCGCAGTAACGGATAACCGGTTTGCCGCCTGCTGTATCGGCACCCTGATTACCGGCATTGTACAATCGAGCTCGGTTACCACAGTGATGGTGGTCGGATTCGTGAACAGCGGTTTTATGACCCTGATGCAGGCAATCGGCGTCATTCTGGGCGCTAATATCGGCACCACGGTAACCGCCTGGATTATTGCGCTTAAGATTGGAAAATTCGGACTGCCTATTCTCGGGGTCGCGGCCTTTTTCTTTCTCTTTTCAAAAAAAGAACGGGTGCGCTATACCGCCATGGCCTTGCTGGGCGTCGGCATGGTATTTGTCGGTCTCAATACCATGGGCGGAGCCTTCAAAACACCCGAGGTGAATGAAGCGCTCACAGAGGTTTTTGCAGTCATGGATGCAACCACCTGGTGGGGCGTTCTCAAATGCGCATTCTTCGGCTGTATTGCCACGATGATTGTGCAGTCTTCCTCGGCCTCCATCGGGGTAACCATCGTTCTGGCCCAGGGCGGCATAATTGGATTCGACACTGCGGCAGCACTGGTACTCGGGCTGAACATCGGCACCACGATCACAGCCTTTCTGGCCTCCATCGGAACCTCTACGAATGCCAAGCGGGCAGCCTACGCTCATATTATTTTTAATGTGATCGGAACCATTTGGCTCATACCGGTCTTCTTTTCCTACGTCAAAGGTATCGATTGGCTCTTTGGCCATGTGCAGGGATTCATGACGAAAAATCCGGAAATGTCCGACGATATTACCGCGAAGATTGCCCTGGTTCACACGGGCTTCAACCTTATCAACACCATCATTTTCCTTCCGCTGATGAAACCGCTGGCCAATCTGGTGGAACGGCTCGTCCCGGAAAAGAAAGTGGATGAAATCAACCGCCTCACCTATTTCGACGTCCGCATGCTGGACACGCCTGCACTGGGTATTGTGCAGTCGAAAGAACAGGTATTGTTCATGGCCGACAGTATCGAAAAAATGGCGGAGTGGCTTGGAGAAGTTCTCTCCAGCGATGAACAGCTTGATAAGCTGGAAAGCAAAATCTTCCACTATGAGAGCATCATGGACAATGTGCAGAAAGAGATCGTCGTCTTCCTCAGCGAAATGATTACCGGGCAGGTTCCGCACGATGTGATGGAAGAGGCGCGGCGCGAAATGCGCATGGCCGATGAATATGAAAGCCTCGGCGATTACCTGGTGAATGTCCTCAAAGGCCACGTCAAAATGCGTACGAACCAACTGAAAATGTCTGAAGAGGGCCGAACGGAACTCCTCGAACTGCATCGAAAGGTGACTGAATATATTAAAATGGTGAACGATGCCGAACGGAACGACAACATGGATATTCTGGGCCGGGCTCAGGCCGACAGCGATGCCATTACGTATCAGATGAAGGATTACCGCCGTCTGCACCTCCTGCGCCTCTCGGAAAGCAAGACTTCGCCACTGCACAGCCTGGTCTTCACGGATATGCTCAACAACTACCGCCGCATGAAGGACCACGCACTCAACATTGCAGAAGTTGTCGCCGGCGAAAAATAGGTACTGATCAACCGGCTGCTAAAGGTTCTCCGGTCTTCCGGGGAGCCTTTTTCTTTTGCATAACCGCCGGTACCCGTTATTAATCTCTAATGCCTTGCTCACATTTCCCTAACAATTGGAATTTAAAACAATGACCATTCAACGAGGGAATTGTGCTGATTCTGCAAACAAGATCTGAATAAAACGAACAGATAAGGCAGGCGGCACACTCGTTGAAGCGCTCAATTTAAACCAACATGAATGGAGAAAGAGAATATGAATAAGAAGTTTGTATACAGTCTGATTGCAGGTATCGCCTTCACAGGATTGTCCGCTTTCGCTGCCGAAAAGGTAGCTGATACCGCTACACCGGTTGCCGTCATCTCGGCGGAAGAAATCGACACCACATCCACGTATGACAAAATCTGGGATACGGCAACCACCTTGGTAAGCGACTCAACCGGCCCTGTCCGGGGTCTGGCTCTGACCGGCCGCCTTCAGGGAGATGCCTTTTCCTTCCGCGATGAAAACCGCTCGAACGAAGATATTGTCTGGAGACGTTTCCGCTTCGGTGCAAAAGCTAAAATTGCCGGCAACGTAACGCTGCACAGTGAACTGGACCTTAACCTGAACAACGGTGACTCCGGCAATACCTGGGACGATTTTTACAATCGCCTGACGGATACCTACATTGCGTGGGAGCCTAACGACGACACCAAGATCAAAGTGGGTAAACAATCCGCCGGCTTCACCCTCGACGGTGCAACCTCATCCAAAAAGCTCCTCGTTCCGGAGCGCAGTATTGTGGCCGGAAACCTCTGGTTTGGAACCGAGTATTTTACCGGAGCGACGGTTGGCGGCGATGTAGAAGATATTTCCTATAAAGTAGGCGGATTCTCCTCCAGCGGCGAAAATGAATTCGGCCATTTCGAAAGCGGCTACTTTGCCCTGCTTTCCGCAGGCATCAAGGTTGGAGAAGAAGGTTCACTTCGTCTGGACTATGTATACAACGATCCGGATTATTCTGCAGAATTGGATAATTCGAACTACACAGTTGGAACCCAGGATCTTGAACATATCCTGGCACTCGTATACAAAACCATGATTAACGAAAAACTGGGATTATGGGCTGATATCGCCGGTGCAAAAGGCATTACGGATAATACCTACGGCGTTGATCAAGGCGACTTGCTGGGTATCGACATCATGCCTTTCTATAATATTTCCGAAGAGTTTCAGCTCGTATTCCAGTATGCAGGTGTGACCAGCCTGGATAACATGTCGGACGTCAACATGTCCCGCTATGCCTCACGCAATGTGGGCAGAACCCAGGTAGAAGCCGCACACAATTTCCTGCTTGGTTTCAACTGGTATCTCTACGGCCACAAGCTGAAATGGCATAATGCCATTGAATATAACTACGGCAGCAAGCTGGCAACTGGAGGAGACTACAACGGATATGGCGTAACCTCCGCCCTCCGTATAAGCTGGTAATGGATCGATTAAATTATTTTAGTCTGACCGAAAGGCGTCCCGCAGGGCGCCTTTTTTCATGCCGGTTTGACCCCTGTGTTCTATTCTGTTAGCAAAGGCCATGCATTTATTAATCGTTGAAGACAATCCGCGCATTGCAACCAGTCTGGCCAAAGGACTGGAGGAGACCGGCTATGGGGTCACGGTTGTACATGATGGGAAAAATGCGCTGACTCATTTTTCCAACCAAAAACCTGACCTGATCGTACTTGATCTCGGTCTGCCGGATATGGACGGTCTGGATATTCTGCGCACGGTACGGGAAACAGATGCAGATCTGCCGGTCATTATCCTCACCGCCCGCGACACGGTCAATGAACGCGTTGAAGGTCTCGATGCCGGGGCCGATGACTATCTGGCCAAGCCTTTCGCTTTCCCGGAACTGGCGGCCCGTATCCGTGCCATGGAACGCCGCGGAACCAAGCCCAATGGCCAGTCCGTTCAGATTGCCGACCTTTTCATTGACCCGATAAAGCGATGCGTTACCCGAAGTGAGCAGCCCATCGATCTTACCCCGCGTGAGTTTGATATCCTTCTGTTCATGGGCCTGCGTACCGGCGAAACCGTTCCTCGGGAAATGCTGGCCCGGGAAGTTCTGGGAATTGCGACCAGCTCGGTGGCGTACAACAATATTATCGATGTCCACATTTCAAACCTTCGGAAAAAGATCGATGCAGGCGCCCCCTCTAAACTGCTGCACACCCTGCGCGGCGTGGGCTATACGCTGGAGCACCGCTCATGAAACGCCGTAACACCCCATTACGCCTGCATTATTTCTGGAAACTGATCCTTCTGCTGCTCAGTTCATACATCATTTTTTTTATTTTCCTCTGCCTGGTCGAGTTTCGTAAAGCGGTCTTTGATCCTGATAAATTTTCAGAGGCTGCGCACGAAGTTGGTGTGTTTATGGTTGTGGGAATCGCCTCACTGCCCATCGCAATTCTCATTGCCTGGCGCTTAACGCAACGGCTGCTCCTGCCGCTCAAGGAGATGGCACAGACGGCGAATCAAATAAGCAACGGTGAATTCTCGCGCCGCATCAGCCTTAACGAAACCTATGATGAACTGGACCAACTCGCGGCAACCTTTAACCTGGCCTTTAACCGCTACGAAGCCACCCTGTCCCAGCTTCGCAGTTTTAGTGGCGATGCCGCCCATCAGCTCCGAACCCCTATTGCCGCCATCCGAAGCACCGGAGAAACGGCGCTGATTTCCACCCGTACTCCGGATGAATATGCCCAGACCATCGGACAGATGCTGGAAGAGCTGGAACGGCTGAACGGAACGGTGGACCAACTCCTGCAACTGGCCAAACTGGAGGCAGGCACCTTGCGAAAATCGTTCCAATCCTGCAGCACTGCCGATGCCATTCGTACCACCGTCGATCGCTTTGCCCCGCTCGCGGAAATTAAAAATATAACGGTTGAAACCTCGCTGGATGATTCCTTCCGGGTTGAAGGTATTTCCGACTTGATCGAGCAGGCCATTGCCAACCTGCTTGATAATGCCATTCGCCACACGCCGGATAACGGAAATATCCGGATTATACAGAAAGCCGGAACCATTTCGGTTGAAGATTCAGGACCTGGCATACCAGCCGATCTGCTTCCGCATCTGTTTGAGCAATTCCGCACCGGTGATGAAACAGGACAAAACGGACTGGGGCTGGCCATTGTCGAACGTATTATTGAGCTGCACTGCGGTTCTGTTCATGCACAAAACCGGTCATCCGGAGGGGCTTCCTTCAGCATTCAGTTTGAAGATCCCTTGAAATCCAGATAACAAAACCAGCCGTTCGGATCTTAAGAAACCTAAAGGTTAATCCTCTTCACACTTGCTGAGTGCTGTGCAAGATGTGAATTCGAACATTATATATCAGGGAGATATCACTATTATGACTGAAAAGAAACAATCCCCATATCATCACCTGTTCCGTGTATTGCACTGGGTACTGGGTCTGGGCATGCCTTTATTAATCGTTACAGGTCTGGGACTGCATTCTGTTGCGCGACCGGACTGGTCTTTGCTGAATAGTTTTCAGGCCTGGCTGCCGGGCGGGATGATTATGTTCTGGCACCTGGTCGGAGCCCTTTGCTTTATTCCTGCTGCGTTGATCTCAGGCGTTATCTTTATTAAACGCTATCAGGCCAACTCGGTCTGGACCTGGCGTTGGGTCGCCAACTTTCTGTTGGTGATCGGTTCTGTAGTCGCCTTCATTTCCGCCTTTGGCCTGCTCTACAACGTACCCAACGGCCTCTACCAGGTTTCCCGCTTTATTCACTCCATCAGCGGTCTGGTCATTATCCCCCTCGCCTTTCTCGTACATTTGGTACTGGCACTCACGGTTCACATTAAAGTACTCCCGTTTGTATTTTTCCCGTTCCGCCACCCAAAATGGTCAACGTTTGTCTGGATTCCAATCATCGGCATTGTCACCACGGCACTGATCCTCCAGCTTCCGGCAAAAAAAATGAGCAGTCACATCCTCAAAGCACAACAGGTTTCCCCGGTTGCCGAAGGCATGGAAGCGGTTCAGGCGCTGAACTGGGAAGATGCCAAACCACTGAAAACTCATTTGGTAAACGGCGTTGGCTTCGATAAAGGGGTCAGCAAACTTGAACTGCGTGCCAAATATGACGACACCTACCTCTATGTACGCGCCCAGTGGACTGATCCTACGGAAAATACCGATTACTGGCCGGTGAAGCGTACCGAAGACGGCTGGGAATATATGCAGGCTTCGGTGAACGATGAGCAGTCGATGTATGAAGATAAATTTTCCATGATCTTCCCGATTGAGGAAGATCCCCAGTTTAACCAGTTCGGTTGCTCCACATCCTGCCACCAACACCAGGATGTCGAACGCTTCCCGTATGGTTTCAAAGCGGCTAAAGATCCCTTCGATGTCTGGCATTGGAAATCCTCCCGCAGCGGTGCGGTCGGCTTTGTGGACGACAAATATTGGCACACGGCCGATATGGACCGTAAAGATGTTGGACGCTATGGCGACGGTGGAATGCCCGGTCCGTACACAAAAAACATCAACAAAGAACACACCGCCCCGCTCTTTCTGCCTAAAGACGACAGCTATATCGTCAATAAAGGCGGCGCATTGCTACAGGAAGGTGCTGTGGAATATACCGAAGAACTCGCGGCCAAAATTCCGGTCGGCACCCTGATTCCCGGCGTGGTCGTGAAACCATTTGAAGGCGATCGCGGCGATGTTCACTGTATCTCCGACTATGGCGATGGGAAACACACGCTCTGGATTCGCCGAAAACTCAACACCGGCAATAAGGACGATGTCACATTTATCCCCGGCGAGTCCGTTGCCTTTGCCGCGTCGGCATTCGACCATGCAGCAAAACGCCACGCGTACCACATGACGACTTATCGCCTGCTGCTGAAAAAATGAGTGCGGACAACGTCAAAACTGAAACGGCTGAAAAAGGCTCCTTCTTTGGTAAGGTAAAGAGCTTTCTGGGCCTTTCCGGAGAGGGTCATGTTGCCGACGCGCAACATGATTCCCTTTCAGTCCGCAAAGGAAAAGGAACGGCGGTTAAGGATTTTCATTGGCTGGAAAAAAATATTCCCTGCCAATCCGCCTGCCCTGCTTCCACGGATATTCCCGGCTATCTTTCTGCCATCCATGAAGGGGAACACGACAAAGCCTACGAAATAAACCTGCGCGACAACGTGTTCCCGGCGGTACTCGGCCGTGTTTGTGCCCGCCCGTGCGAAGCGGCCTGCCGCCACGGCTGGGAAGGTCTGGGCGATCCCGTTTCCATCTGTTTTTCTAAACGCTCTGCAGCCGACTTTAAGGATCAGGGGCTTGTTGTCATGAAACCCTGGTTTGGTCCCAGCGGCAAAACAGTAGCCATCGTAGGCGGAGGGCCGGCCGGTCTGGCCGCGGCCCGCAATCTTGCCTTGCTTGGACACCAGGTTACGGTCTACGAAAAACACAATAAACCCGGCGGAATGATGAATCAGGGCATTCCGGCATTCCGCCTCCCCCGGGAAATTATTGATAAGGAAATTGAGCAGATCACCGCTTTGGGCGTTGAAATTATCTGTAACATTGAAGTTGGCGCAAACCTGCCTATCGCGGAGCTTGCCGAAAACAATGATGCCGTGATTCTGGCCGCAGGAACCCTGGATCCCAATATCCTAGATCTGCCCGGCAAGGAACTTGAAGGCATTCGCCATGGACTCGACTTTCTTTTGGAAGTCAACGAAACCCACTCGGCAAAAATCGGCAAAAGCGTGATTGTGATCGGCGGCGGCTTTACCGCCATGGACTGCGCCCGCACCGCCCGAAGACTCGGCGCAACTACCGTTCAGCTGGACGAAGATTTGCACGAGAAAGCTGTGCCGGGTTCAATTCTCCGCATTCCGAAGGAACAGGTCAATGTCTGGTACCGCCGTTCCGTTGATGAAATGCTGGTTACTCCGGGCGAACTCGATGAACTGGAACAAGAACATATTCCGCTTGAATGCATGGCGAGCCCGAAAGCCTATATCGGTAAAGACGGCCACGTGACCGGGATGCAGTTTATTCGAACTGAAATGGGCGATCCCGACGCATCGGGCCGTCGCCGTCCGGTTGAAATTGAAGGCAGTGAATTTGAGATCGCCGTCGATACGGTTCTACTGGCTACCAGCCAATTCCCGGACACCTCATGGATTGATGATGCCCTGAAAGCTGATCTTGTTGAAGAAAACGGCCGACTCAAGAAAGATACGGATCATGCCACCGCCAGAGAAAAAATATTTACAGCCGGTGACTTTGCGGAGCATGCCAGCTCACTGATCGATGCCATTGCCCACGCAAAAGATTGCGCCCGCGCGGTTGATACCTTCCTGATGGGCGAAGAACGGCATAGCGACCACGTGGTGGTTGAAGACATTAAAAAAACCGGTCGAAAACGTGAAATGGATCAGATTGAGCAGCAGGAAATGCCGACCGCTCCCCTTACGCATCGCGATCTTCCAACCGAAGTGGAAAAGGGCTTTTGCGATAAACAGTCCCCCACCGAAGCATCGCGCTGCTACCGCTGTCATTATAAATTTGAGATTGATCAGAGCAAATGCATCCTCTGCGATGTCTGCATTAAAGCCAAAGCCCGGCCGGATTGCATCCTGCAGATCAAGGAACTTCATCGTGATGATCAAGGCCGTGTAGTCTCGTGGGATCTTGCCGAAAAGACTAACGAAATCAATATGATCTGGATCAATCAGGAAGAATGCATTCGCTGTAATGCCTGTCTTGAAGTCTGCCCGGCCTACGCCATTAATCTTCAGAAAGTTTCGCTTTGTTCCGAACCTGTAAAATCATAACGCCCCTATCTACTATGAAAAAATTACCTTACCTACTCACGGCCTGCATTTTTTCTTCTGCGCTGTTGCCCGCCCTTGCTTCTGCAGAAGGCGAACCGGTTGCGGAACAGAAAAAGGATCCGATCATCAAGGACTTGGGCGCAGACTTCAGATATCGCATCATTAATGAAGACAATCGGAAACTGGATAGCGAAGAAGCCAATGGCGAACGACTGTGGCAACGCTTTCGCTTGCGTGCCTGGACCAGTATCCGCGTAGCTCCGCAAGCGGAAGTAAACCTGCGCATGGTGGTTGAACCCCGCTACTATAACTATCCGGACCTCTCTTCAGATGATTATGAATCGTGGGTTCGGGATGAATTTCTATTCGACCGGGTAAACCTGACACTGAATGACCCTTTTGACATTCCGCTTAAAGCGGTTATTGGCCGGCAGTCCATCCAGTTTGCTGAAAACTGGCTGGTGGGAGAAGGAACCCCCCTCGACGGAACGCGCACGGCCTATTTCGACGCCCTTCGCACCACCTGGAACCTAGAAGATTATCGCTCCCGATTCGACCTCATCTATATTGATAACCGCAAAGACAGCAGCGCTTATATAACCCCCATTAATGATATTAGTTTTGACATGATTGAGCAGGATGAACGGGGAGCCATTGCGTGGCTCAGCCATGAAGTTGTAGAAAAACGCTTTCTAGACACCTACTTCATTTACAAAAAGGATCACAATCCTACGTACGTCAAAGGAACGAAAATCGGCGTTGCAGGAGAAACCTACACCGTTGGACTGCGCGGACACGGAAATGCTACAGATAACTTGAGCTTCAATGCGGAGATCGCTCCCCAGTTCGGCCATAAAAACGGGACATCACTTTCCGCCTTTGCAGTCAATGCCTGGGCGCAACAGGCTTTTTGCCCTGAGAAAAAAGGTTCAGTCCGGCTCGGTTATGAATACCTGTCCGGTGATTCCGATATCGATCAGCACTTTGATAAACTCTGGGGTCGTGAAGGCATCTGGAGCGATCTCTATACCGGTGGTGTCGATGGATTTGACGGCCGTCCGCTGGATAGCTCCAACCTGCACCGACCACATGTTAAAGCAGTAATCAACCCATGGAACCCTGTTCAGGTTACCGCGGAATATTCCCTGCTGTTCGCTGATAAGAAAGTAGACAACCCAAATAAACCTACGGCGATTGATGAAGACAGTATGTTCCGCGGCCATCACCTGAAAGGATCGGTTGAGCACAAAATTAACAGTCACCTAAAACATTATGTTACCGCGCAGGTCATGATTCCCGGCAACTATTATTCGGATTCGCGACAGGACACAGCAACCTGGGTTCGTTATAGCGTCGAAGTGAAGTGGTAAAAAGTTCACCTACCGCTAATAAACTGCTAATCCGCCTCTAACACAACGTATTCATCTTTAGCGCGTCGTTAATCAAACAAACGACCTAACCTAAGGAGAATACGAAATGAAAAAAGCACTCACCACAACTCTCGTTCTTTCTGCAGCAGTAGGCATCGCCGGCGCAGCGGATAAGATTACCATCGACGGATCCACCACCGTCGGACCGATCGCCAAGGCCTTTGCCGAATATTACATGGCGGCAAATTCCACCGTAAATATTACCGTATCCGAGTCCGGCAGCGGTAACGGCGCAAAAAGCCTCGTGAACAACACCTGCGATGTGGCGGCCATGTCCCGTCCCATGAAAGACAGCGAGTTTAAGGCGGCGGCCGACAAAGGCATCCAGCCGGTGGCCCACGTGGTTGCCCTTGATGGCCTTCCGATTCTGGTGCACCCGTCCAACCCCGTAAAAGAACTGACTGTTGAGCAGGTCCGCGACATTTATCTCGGAAAAATCAGCAACTGGAAACAGGTTGGCGGACCGGATAAAGCCATCGTCAGCATTTCCCGCGACACCAACAGCGGAACCTACGAAACCTTTGCCAAGCTCGTAATGGCTAAGGAAAAGATTCACGAAAACTGCGAATACGTTGGTTCCAACGGCGCCATCCGCCAGCGCGTGCAAAGCACCCCTGCTGCCATCGGTTATGCCGGCCTCGGCTTCGTCGATAAAACCGTAAAGGCCCTGAAAATCGACGGCATCTATCCTTCTGCCGAAACCGTGCAGACCGGCGAATATCCAATTGCCCGCCCGCTGTTCCTATACACCAATACCTACCCGAAACTGGGAAGCTCCCTCTATCAGTTCATCACCATCCACCTGACGGAAGACGGCCAGGAAATGGTTGAAGAAATCGGGTTTGTTCCGGTTACAGCGTACTAAGAAGTGAAGCATGACGATTGAGGCGTGACCTTCGGGTCGCGCTTTTTTTTGTAAAGGTTCGTAGTTCCGCCTTCAGGCGGCTAGTCGTATGCAGACCGCCTAAAGGCGGAACTACATGCCTTTCTAACCGTCCTCTAATCATTCGCTAACACAACGGTCGCATTCTGTACGCAGTTTTTAAGGACACATGCGTTTATGAACCAAACTTCTAACACCAGTCTAATCATGAGCAGCGCCGCCAGCCGGCGCCAGCGCATCGCTACCCTGTTCGGGCAATCCCTGCTGTTTCTGATCACTTCGCTCTCCACCTTTGCGGTATTTTTCATCTTTTACTTTATCCTGAAGGATGCCATCCCGTTCTTTAAGCTGGAGGGTTTTAAGGAATTCTTCACTAGTGCCCGCTGGTATCCATCGGGCAGCCCGGCTGAGTTCGGAGCCCTGCCCATTTTCATGGGAACCGGCCTAGTGACGCTGGGGGCGGTCATTGTGGCGGTTCCTCTGGGGATCGCTGCTTCCGTCTGCCTGAGCGATCTACTGCCTTTCCATATTCGCCAGATTGTTAAGCCGGTCATTGAAGTGCTCGCGGCAATTCCCTCGGTCGCCTATGGCTTCTTTGCCCTGGTGGTGTTTGCCCCTATGCTCCAAAACCATGGCGGCGCCATACTCTCCGCCGGGGCCTGGATGATTCTCGGTCCACTACTCGCACTGTTGGTGGTTGTTCTCGGCGACCTGATCGTTGGAAAACTGAAAGGGGTGCTCAAAAACGGAAAACTGGCCGGAGCTATTGTTTTCCCCGTGCTGAGCATTTTGGCATTTTCTTTCATTTTCCGATTGTCGGGTCAGCTTTCCGGAATTGAAATCAGCAGCGGAACCAACGCACTTAACGTAGCCGTAATTCTGGGTATTATGGCCCTGCCCACCGTGGTCAGTGTTTCCGAAGATGCGCTGCAGGCCGCTGGCCGCGAACTGCGCGAAGGCTCCTATGCCCTCGGAGCCACCCGCGCCGAAACGATTATTAAAACCATCATTCCCGCATCCATCAGCGGCATTCTGGCAGCCGTCATTCTCGGCGTCATGCGGGCCATCGGCGAAACGATGGTGGTCTGGATGGCCTCAGGCAATGCAGCACGCCTGCCCGAACCCATTTATAACATGCTCCAGCCGGTCCGCACGCTCACGGCCACCATTGCAGGTGATATGGGCGAGGCCGACCATGTGACCGGTTCCTCCCGCTTTCACGTACTCTTTGCCATGGCCTTCTGCCTGCTCGCCTTCTCCTTCATTATGAATCTCGCCAGCGAAATCATTGTTAAACGCTCGCGTAAGAAACTGGGGAAATGATCATGGATTTTAGATTGATGATTTTTGATTTCCGATTTGCGGAAGGGCTCTGCCCTTACCCGATTAAGAAAAGCCTGTCGGCGCAGCCGTCCGACCAATCAACATTCAAAATTCGAAATTCGAAAATATAATGAGACTCGAAACCCGCAAACTCCTCGACAAAGCCTTCTCCGGCCTCGGCCTGATTGCCATTGCGGTGATGGCGGTGGCATTGCTGTGCATCCTTACACCGATCGTTTTCCGCGGATCCAAGGCCTTTGTCTTTAAAGGAACCGTTGAACACCGGCGTGTCATGCTCGAACAGTTTGACCGCGGCGACTCCGACCGGTTTACCCAGGAAGCCGAAAAAATCTCGGCCGCACGCGCACCGGTTTATCAAATGATCGAAAACTTTGAAGCTGAAATAAAGGAGATGAATAGCTCTGAACGCCGCGACTATAAATCAGCCTTCCGGGAAGTTGAAGATAACATCGAAATACTGTTCGGCCCCGCACCCGGCCAACGGACTCCGGTTCTCCTGCGCCAGCAATATGGACAAACCCGCTGGGATCGCACCCTCGTGAAATTGCATGAGGTGCTCTATTCCGAGGAGTGGGATTATTCCAACCCCGATGCCATGGGCGTGCTGATTGAAAAGCCGCGTGTGGATCAGTTTGCCGGAACCGCACTCGAACCCCTGTTTGGCTATCTGGAAGATAACCTGCGCGACATGATGCGCCCGAAAACTACCTTCTATTGGCAGTTTATTACCGACAAATCAAAGGACTCGCACATTTTCGGAGGCATCTGGCCGGAAGTGCTGGGTACCATCTACCTCACGCTCGGCGCCATGATCTTTGCCATTCCGATGGGCGTGGTTGCCGCTATCTATCTGTGTGAATATGCCACCGAAGGTCGCGTGGTCAGCTTTCTGCGGATCTGCATCAGCACGCTGGCCGGTGTGCCGAGTATTGTTTTCGGCCTGTTTGGTCTCGCCTTCTTTTTGAATACGATTCAGGTGTCCGACTCCAAAAGTGTGTTGGCCGGATCGTTGACCCTTTCGCTGCTGATCCTGCCCACCATCATCCGCTCCTCCGAAGAAGCCATCCTCGCCGTACCGCGCGCCTACAAAGAAGCCGCACTCGGACTGGGTGCCGGACGCTGGCACACGGTGCTGACGGTCATTCTTCCAGCTGCTCTTCCCGGCATTCTGACCGGCATTGTGATCAGTATGGGACGCGCCGCCGGCGAAACCGCCCCGATCATTTTTACCGCGGCCGTTAGTGTGGGCGCACCGCTTAAAATCTGGGAAACGCTGAGCCAGCCGACGCCCGCCCTGCCCTGGAATATTTATAATCTGTGTACAGAGCACGAAGCGGTCGATGAAATACGGCACGTGCAATACGGCATGGTATTCACCTTGGTCGCCATTGTGCTGCTGCTGAACCTGTTTGCCATCCTGATGCGGGCAAGAATCTCCAAAAAGCTAAGAGGATAAATCCACTGATTACACTGATCTTCACAGATTTTAAAATCCCCCTAATCCGTGCAATCGGTGGAAGAAAATTTAGAAAGGAATGATGATGACCGAAGAAATCACAATGAAAAAAATCGATACGTTTGCGGAACACAACGACGATCCCATTGCAGGCGAAACGCACATTGAGGCCAAAGACTTTTCCCTGTTCTATGGCGACTTCGAAGCCGTCCGCAAGGTCAGCATGCAGATTCCCAAACAGAAGGTTACCGCCATGATCGGCCCGAGCGGATGCGGCAAAAGTACCCTGCTCCGTTCCATTAACCGGATGAATGATCTGATTCCGTCCACCAATGCCAAGGGTGAAATGATTTTTGACGGCCACAACATCTACGCTAAAAATATTGATGTGGTTACCCTGCGCGCCCGCGTCGGCATGGTGTTCCAGAAACCGAACGTGTTCCCGAAATCCATCTTCGACAACGTGGCCTATGGCCCGCGACTCCAGGGCATCAGCAACAAGCAGGAGCTTGGCGAAATTGTGGAGCAAAGCCTGCGCAATGCCGCCATTTGGGACGAAGTGAAGGATCGGCTATCCGCCAATGCACTCGGCATGTCCGGCGGACAGCAGCAGCGCCTTTGCATTGCCCGGGCACTGGCCATTAAACCGGAAATCCTGCTAATGGATGAGCCGACGTCCGCGCTCGACCCGAAAGCGACCGCCAAGATTGAAGACCTGATCGGTGAGCTGCGGAAAAACTATACGATCATTATCGTGACCCATAACATGCAACAGGCTGCCCGCGTTTCCGACCTTACCGCTTTTATGTATGAAGGGGTATTGGTAGAATTTGGCAAGACCAAGCAGTTGTTCACCAATCCGGAAAATCCGCAGACTGAAAATTATATTACAGGACGATTTGGTTAATACTACGTACTGTGTATTGAGTATTACGTATTTTCCCGCTCATGGGGCAGCAATACGTAGTACGCAATAAGCAGTATTCAATACGGAGACACCCCCATGGCAAAGCATCTGGAAAAAGAACTCGAACGCTTGAAAAAGCTGATCTACTCCCTCAGTGCACGGGTGGATGAAAACCTTGAACTCGCTGTAAAATCGTTTCAGGAAAACGATGCCGAGCTTGCACAGAAAGTCGTTGAGGATGACAAGATCATTGATGACCTTGAAGTGGAAGTCGAAGAAGAATGCCTGAAGGCCCTCGCGCTCTACCAACCGGTTGCCATCGACCTGCGCTTTATCATTGCCGTCATGAAGCTCACCAGCGATCTCGAACGGATCGGCGATCTGGCCGCCGACATTGCCAGAAACGGCATCGTCATTAACAAAGCCGCCAAACCAAAGATCCCGCTCGACCTGCATCAGATGACCTATCTCGTAAAAACCATCGTGCGCAAAAGTCTGGACTCATTGATTAATATCGATGCCTACCTCGCCCGTGAAGTCATCCGGGACGACGACGAAATCAACACCATGAAGACTGAGATGAAAGACGAGATTGTAGCGGCCCTGAAGCACGAGCCCGATCATGCCGAGTCGCTTATCACCCTGCTGGCCGTCACCAACCGCCTTGAGCGCATCGGCGACCACGCCTCCAACATAGCTGAAGACGTAATCTACATGGTCGAAGCCGAAATCGTCCGCCACCAGCCTGCGGAATAGAGGTTGCTGTTACCGGTTTGTGGTCAGTTGTTTGAAGTTGATGGGAAGAGGTACTCAGGTAGCAGGCACTAGGCATTAGTGAAATGTCCCTCCCCGAACCCCTTTATCATCTGCATATTCTGCGGGCACCCTCCAGTCCCCCTCCCCGGGAATGTCGATCTCCAGATCGACACCAATCCGCATCCCGCACCCTGTACCGCCGAGATTGATTCCTTTGGGCTCAATCACCTGCCGGTCCCGGAACTCGGCTAATTGCATTTTGTATAAATTAACTAAGGCACAAAGATTACTTCATTTTTTTAATAAGAATATGCACAATGAGTTCATGTGTTCACTTTGCACATTAGCAGTAAACCCCGTACGACCAAGGGCGGCAGCGC
>CAZAPF010000028.1:0-59999 GCA_964486885.1 uncultured Verrucomicrobiota bacterium | reverse complement strand
TACCGGCGGGGTATCCGCTGGAAGCGGTTTGGGCAACACGCCGTTCCAGCCTGCCTTGCTCAGAATGATATGTTCACGCATCACGCCTTCGGTCTTTTGCTGAGCTTCCGACCGAAGGTCACGCTCACTGCGCCTTCAATAAACAGCAGAATGCCGAACAGACCATAAGGCTTCTCAGCTGTCATAAGCGCAGCGATGGCAATGACGATGAGGACTGCGCCGTTGATCATTAAACGGTTAATAATCGGCTTGGGGTTATCGGACTCCCAGCCCTTTTTCAGCAGCAGCTTCTGGCTGACATAATGGCCGGCCAGCGCAACGCATAGAATAATCAGCATTAAAGTTGTTGGAATCATGCTGTGTCGCTCCACATATCAGGTTTCAAGTTTCAGGCACAGGTTCCACGGTTTCGGCATGGCCGAGATCTTTGTCGGGAGCGATAATGTCCCGAACCCGGCGTTTCAGATCCTTCATTTCCGGCAATCCCCGTTCTGTTTTGCGGTCCCAAACCTGCTGTCCATTTGCATAAATCCGCCAGATTCCCGGCACTTCACTCGGGCGCAGTGCCGCCTCGTCAACATCCCCCTCAAAAGTCTGCAGCAATTCCTGCGCAATCCACGCTGACCGCATCATAAATTTGCACTTTGAGCAGTATTCTACGGTAATTTTATTTTCGTTGTTCATAAATCGTCTCCGTTCAATGCGGGCTTGTTTAGCACAGAGGGCTCTGCCGTACGATTTTTTTTGGATAATATGCTGAAATAGCCCCACATTCCAGCTCATGACCCCTTTCCGGGGATCAGTAACGT
Organism: uncultured Verrucomicrobiota bacterium; assembly: GCA_964486885.1. GTDB lineage: Bacteria > Verrucomicrobiota > Kiritimatiellia > Kiritimatiellales > Pontiellaceae > Pontiella. Next base: position 59,190 of record CAZAPF010000028.1, on the reverse strand, counting down.
AGACGCGTAGCGAGGCGTCGCCTCTACGATCCCGTGCATGGATCTTCTCCCAGAAGATGGGTCACATGAACTATTTTTCAGGGGGAAATCGGCCTTCCTCCCGCTGTTTCAACGGGTTGCAAAATCCGTAAAAAATTTAGGGGTTTGGTGGGGGTAATTTATCTTTGAACGCAGGGGGTTGAGGGGTAGTCTTCTGTTCACAACCAGCGCGCGGTATGCACGTTTTCCGCGTGTACATCTGAATAGTAAAACCAACAAGAAAGGAGCCATGTATGCATGCAGCAACGCAGATCAACCCCGCATCTTCTTACTTTAAGGAAATGGATTCGCACCCCACCATTCCTGTCGATGTTCAGTTTCGACATATGCGCGAATCAAAGAGGGTTCTTTCACTGGTTGAGCAAATGATGGAAAAGTTCGATAAATATCCTCTCCCCGGCGCCAAGGCCCATATTGTGGTCGACGAAACGCATCACAAGGAAAGCACCGGAATTTTTCAGGTGAAAGCCAAGCTCTTTGTACCCGGCGAACGGCTCTATGTGGCCCACAGTTCAGAACAAACGGGTATGCACGACGGCGTTTTCAGCGCTATTGCTGATGTGTTTGACACAATCGAAAAGCAGCTGGTTAAACGGCATGGCCGTCGCGCCAACCGCCGGCATCAGCGCGATTATGAAAATGCAGCTTGATTCATTATGCCCCTAATGGATCAGAACAGGAGTCCCCGAGCACTTGCGCGGGGGCTTTTTTTGTTCATGTCCCGTTTCCGTGGATTGGCAACGTAGACGCGTAGCGAGGCGAAGCCAACCGACGCCCCCGTCGCTTTGCACATGAATAGCCTGCCACTCGGCGGGAACGCGACGGGGGCATCGCGTCTACGATGCTATGCAATCGAAAGGGCGTTATTCTTAACGGTCACCTTTGCAACCGAACCATCCTTCAGACCGCCCCCCGATAATCATCTGCGAAAGCGGGGTTTCCGGGTATTGCTGAATGAATCGTTTCAAGGGGCGCGCTCCCGTTGGGAAGCCCACGCGATAATGTGGGGACGGTGTGTCACTCTGTCTCGGTTGTGCCATGGGGTGTGCCAATTGACTGGGACATGGCACATATCTGGAATGTTCCTTTTGATCGCTATTTTTCGAATGACCTCAAGAATATCCTTTGTTTTAAGGGTATTCCGCATCCCGAATCCCGTATCGAAACGGGTGGCACACCCGTTGCTAAAGGGGCAGGCGTCGACAGTGACACATTTTATTTAAACGGAGACAAATTATGAGCACAGCAGGATCTAAAGTATTGGGTATCGACCTCGGTACCACGAATTCATGCATGGCCGTCATGGAAGGTGGCGAGCCGACTGTAATCCCGAACGCAGAGGGTGGCCGCACTACGCCTTCTATCGTGGCATTCGCTAAAGACGGTGAGCGTCTGGTGGGAACCGCAGCTAAGCGTCAGGCGGTAACCAACCCGCAGCACACGGTCTTTTCAATCAAGCGCTTCATGGGCCGCAAGTATGAGGAGGTGGAGCACGAAATTCATCTGGTTCCTTACGAAGTGGTAAAAGCCAAAAACGGCGACGCGCACATTAAGATTGATGACAAAGTATACAGCCCGCCGGAAATTTCGGCGATGATTCTGCAGAAGCTGAAAGCCGATGCGGAAGCGTATCTGGGTGAAACAGTTTCCCAGGCGGTTATTACGGTTCCGGCCTACTTTAACGATTCCCAGCGTCAGGCGACCAAAGATGCCGGTAAGATTGCCGGTCTGGAAGTCCTGCGTATCATCAACGAGCCGACTGCGGCGTCGCTGGCGTACGGCCTCGATAAAAAGTCGGAAGAAAAGATTGCGATCTATGACCTCGGTGGAGGAACGTTCGATGTGTCGATCCTCGATATCGGCGACGGTGTATTTGAAGTGACTGCAACCAGCGGTGACGGCCACCTCGGTGGTGACGACTTTGACCAGAAGATTATCGACTGGCTCGTGTCTGACTTTAAAGCTGAGCAGGGCGTTGACCTTTCCGCTGACCCGATGGTGCTGCAGCGCTTGAAAGAAGCAGGCGAAAAAGCGAAGTGCGAACTTTCCAGCTCGCAGTCGACCGAAATCAACCTGCCATTCATCACGGCCGATGCTTCCGGACCGAAGCACTTGAACGTGACCCTGACCCGCGCCAAGCTGGAAGAGCTGTGCGACGATCTGGTGACTAAAGCAATTTCACCGGTACGCACCTGCCTGAGCGATTCCGGCCTGAGTGCTTCTGAAGTAAACGAAGTGATTCTGGTGGGTGGTTCCACCCGTATGCCGAAGGTACAGGATTCCGTGAAGGAAATCTTCGGCCAGGATCCGCACAAGGGTGTGAACCCGGACGAAGTGGTATCCATCGGTGCTTCCATTCAGGGCGGCGTTCTGAAGGGTGAAGTGAAAGATGTTCTGCTGCTGGACGTGACTCCGCTGACGCTCGGTATTGAGACCATGGGTGGCGTGGCCACTCCGTTGATCGAGCGCAACACCACGATCCCTGCGAAGAAGAGTGAAATCTTCTCTACGGCTGCGGATAACCAGCCTGCCGTGGAAATTCACGTGCTGCAGGGTGAGCGCAAGATGGCCAACACGAATAAAACCATCGGCCGCTTTAACCTCGACGGCATTCCGCCGGCTCCGCGCGGAACCCCGCAGATTGAAGTAACGTTTGACATCGATGCCAACGGTATCCTGAAGGTGAATGCCAAGGATCTGGGCACCGGTAAGGAACAGCACATTACGATCACCGCTTCTTCCGGCCTGTCCGACGAAGAAATCGATCAGATGGTACAGGATGCTGAAAAGCACGCTGCTGAAGACGAACAGCTGAAAGAAAAGGTTGATCTGAAAAACCAGGCGGACTCCACCGTATTCCAGACGGAAAAATTCCTGAAGGAAAACGAAGATAAGGTTACGCCGGAACAGAAGGCGGAAGTGGAAGCGGCGATCGAGCCCGTTAAAAAGGCGATCGAAGCGGAAGACTACGAAGCTATGAAGACGACTCTTGACGCGCTCAACGAAAAGATGCAGGCGGCGGCTACTGAAATGTATGCCAATGCGGCTCCGGATGCTGAAGGCGCTCCGGGTGCTGATGCAGGTGCGGAAGCCGGTGGCGGCGAAAAGCAGGCGTCTGACGTTGAAGAAGCCGACTTTGAAATGGTCGACGAAGACGAGAAGAAGAAATAACTAAATTTCGATTTTAGAATTTAGAATTTTGATTTGTGGAACTCAGTCGCCGTTGGGCTCTAAATGGGATAAGCCATCGGAGACCCGCAAATCAAAAATCAAAATTCGGAATTCAAAAATTAAAAAACCTAACAAGGAGAGACATATCCATGAAGATCAAACCATTGGGTGAACGTGTACTGGTTGAGCCGGTAAAGGCGGAAGAAGTAGCTAAGGGCGGAATCATTATTCCGGACTCGGCACAGGAAAAGCCGCAGGAAGGTAAAGTGGTTGCTGTTGGAACCGGCAAGATCGATGAAAACGGTAAGAAAGTTCCATTCAACGTCAAGAAGGGCGATATCGTGCTGATGCCGAAATACGGCGGAACCGAAGTCAAGATGGGCGGCAAGGAATACCAGATCATGCGCGAAGACGATATCCTCGCGGTAATTGGCTAACTTCAGGAACTAAACCGCGAATAAACACGAATGCACACGAAACATTTTCAATTAGTGTCCATTAGCGTGAATTAGCGGTTTCCAAAAAATCTATTTAAGGAGATTAAGAAAAATGGCTAAACAAATTGTATTTGATGTAGAAGCCCGCGATGCCCTGCTTCGTGGTGTTGAAAAACTCAGCAACGCTGTAAAAGTTACGCTCGGTCCGAAAGGCCGCAACGTGATCCTCGATAAAAAATTCGGTTCCCCGACCGTGACCAAAGACGGAGTTTCCGTTGCGAAGGAAATCGAACTCGAAGATGCATTCGAAAACATGGGTGCACAGATGGTTAAGGAAGTGGCTTCCAAGACTTCTGACATTGCCGGTGACGGTACCACCACAGCGACTGTTCTGGCTGAAGCGATCTATCGCGAAGGTCTGAAGAACGTTACTGCCGGTGCCAACCCGATGAGCCTGAAGCGCGGTATCGATAAAGCGGTTGCGGCGATGGTTATTCAACTCGGCAAGCTCAGCAAAAAAGTGAAGTCCACCGAAGAAGTGGCCCAGGTTGGAACGATTTCCGCCAACGGCGACGAAACCATCGGTAACATCATTGCTGAAGCGATGGAAAAAGTTGGTAAAGACGGAACCATCACCGTGGAAGAAGCCAAGTCCATCGAAACCTACCTCGACGTGGTTGAAGGTATGCAGTTCGACAAGGGTTATCTCTCCCCATACTTCGTAACGGATGCCAACACCATGGAAACCGTTATGGAAGATCCTTACATCCTGCTCTTCGAAAAGAAGATCTCCAACCTGCAGGACATGCTCCCGCTGCTCCAGAACGTTGCCAAGACCGGCAAGCCGTTCATGATCATCGCGGAAGACATCGAAGGCGAAGCGCTGGCGACTCTCGTGGTCAACAAACTGCGCGGCACCCTGAACGTTTGTGCCGTTAAGGCTCCGGGCTTCGGCGATCGCCGTAAAGCGATCATGGAAGACCTCGCGGTTCTGACCGGCGGTAAGTTCATCACCGAAGATCTCGGCATCAAGCTGGAAACCGTATCCATCGACGACCTCGGTTCTGCCAAGCGTATCACCGTAGGAAAAGATGACACCACCATCGTTGAGGGTGTTGGCAAGGTGACCGGTATCAAGGCCCGTATCGACCAGATCCGTCGTCAGATCGAAGAAACCACTTCTGACTACGACCGTGAAAAACTGCAGGAACGTCTGGCCAAGCTCGCCGGCGGTGTTGCGGTAATCAACGTGGGTGCGGCTACCGAAGCTGAAATGAAAGAAAAGAAAGCCCGCGTTGAAGATGCTCTGCACGCGACCCGCGCTGCGGTTGCCGAAGGTATTGTGCCGGGTGGCGGTGTTGCTCTGATCCGCGTTCAGAAAGCCATTGATAAGGTTGATGTTGAAGGCGACGAAGAAATCGGTGCCAACATTGTCCGTAAAGCGATCGAAGCTCCGCTTCGCCAGCTGGTGGCCAATGCCGGTGAAGAAGGCGCCCTGGTGGTTCAGGAAGTCAAAAAAGGCAAGCAGGTCTACGGTTACAACGTGGCGACCGGCGAATATGTCGACATGATTGCTGAAGGCATCATCGATCCGGCCATGGTTACCCGTTCTGCCCTGCAGTACGCGGCTTCCATCTCCGGTCTGCTGCTGACTACTGAGTGCATGATCACGGATCTGCCTGAAGAAGCTGCTCCGGCAATGCCTGACATGGGCGGCGGCATGGGTGGCATGGGCGGCATGATGTAGTAATGCCCTTGGAGTGCGGTGGCAACCAACGGGCGACACCGCTTTTTGGTAAATCGGCTATGCGTACGCGAAAGCGGCGTGGTGCTTCGCTTCCCGCCGCACTCCAAAATGCCAATACGCCCCTGTAAATAGGGGTGGAAATCCACATCTTATGGGTGTGGATTTTATTTTAAATGGAATTTGACGAAATGGGGCCCGGTGCTATACTACGCGCCAATTTTTTTTTGATTTACGGAAATTCTGTACAAACAGAATAAAGCAAAGTACTTGCACGGAGCAAACTTATGAACATGGATTATCTGAGTGTAGCGGAAGAGAAAATCACCAACACCCCGATGCTGGTTAACCTGATTTCCTATCGTACCCGTCAGCTCAACAGCGGCGCGCGTCCGATGGTTAAGAAAGACCACGCGGAAATGGATAACCACGACATCGTACTGAAGGAAATCGCCAACGGTCTGTTGACCGCTGAAATGATTCAGTCGATCGAAGAAAGCGAAGCGCCAAGCCTCGATTTCGATACATCAATCCTGCTCTAACGAGAGGAAGCACTAAGTTCGAATTTCTAAATCCTAAACAAATTCGAATATTCAAAGGCTCAAAGCTTACAGGTTTTGAGCTTTTTTCTTTTTTGAAATGGGGAATCGTTTAGAATTTCGAGCTTAGAAATCAGGATTTAATCCTCAATGGCTGGTAAGAACAAAAAGAAAAAGAATGATCCCGGAGCGGGGGTGCTGGCCACCAACCGCAAGGCGCTGCGTGATTTCCAGATCCTGGAAAAGATCGAGGCGGGGATTGTGCTGACCGGAACGGAAGTTAAGTCGGTCAAGCAGGGGCATGCCAGTATTCAGGAAGGCTATGTCCATATCGACGACCATATGGAAGTCTATCTGGTCGGCTGTACGATCCAGCCGTATGACCACGGCAATATTTTCAATCACAACCAGACCCGCGAGCGCAAGCTGCTGCTGCACCGCAAAGAGATCGAGCGCCTCTATGGAAAGATTCGTGAGAAAGGCCTGACCATTGTTCCGCTGAAGGTCTATTTAGTCCGGGGCAAGGTGAAAGTGAAGATCGGGCTGGCCAAAGGTAAAAACGTGGTCGATAAACGCGATACGATCAAAAAGCGCGAGGCCGACCGAGATTCCCAGCGCGCCATGCGCAACCATAACCACCGCTAAAAAGTATGTAGTTCCGCCTTCAGGCGGTTTGGCAGAACGGACCGCCTGAAGGCGGGACTACGAACGTCTATTTCACCTGCAAAATCGCGTCGTAGACCGCTTCCGGTTCCGTATTGTTTTCCTGGGCAATCTGTTTAAGCGTCCAGTCTGCCTGAGCATCGATTCCTATATTTTTTAAACCCTTGAGGATTTTGTCCTCATCCAGCTCATATGTGCTGCATAATCTGTGCAGGGAGCGTTGGCTGTAGAAGAGCGGAGGCTTTTCCGGCAGGGAGGCTTTTTTCTCCTCAACCGTTTCTGTGTGATGGTGGGCCTCGTTTCTCAGGCCATTTTTATAGTTCTGAACCGCGTTGACCGGTGGCCAGCCCTTCAGGGAGCTGGCAATGATCCAGACCATTAAAATCAGGGCGATGTTAAAGTTGAGCGTGAATACCCTGAACTTCCCATCCTTGTTTTTCATATAGGCGATGATTGGATTAATGTTCAGAATCAGATGCACGATACAGGCAACAAGGAACAGGATGCCGAGATCGGTATGCAGTGAAAACCACTCATGTTTTCCAAGCCCCAATGCCTCCCATTGACTGGAGCCGGGGCCTCGTGGGGCCAGAAAGGTAAACACGCTGCTGAAGATCAGGCCGATGAACGACAGCAGGGCTGTCAAGGAAGAGACTTTTCTTAAGCTGAGCATACTGATTCCCCGAGTTTTAGATAAACAGGTTGGCATCCCCGCCAATCTGATCAATGTACATGGCCACGCCGCCTTCTTCAATGCCGTCAATCAGCTCTTCGCGCTTTATCCCCATCAGATCCATCGACATGGTGCAGGCGACGATTTTTACCCCGTTGGCGATCGCGGTTTCCATGAGTTCCGGCAGGGATAGTACGTTTTTCTGCTTCATGATTCCTTTGATCATTGCCGAACCCATTCCGCCCATCTGCATCTGGGAAAGTTTCAGCTTTTTCGGTCCTTTCGGCATCATCCATCCGAACATTTTTTCCACGAGATTCTTTTTCACCGTAACCGGCCCGTCCTTGCGGAGTATATTCAGTCCCCAGAAGGTATGGAAGAGCGTTACCTGATATCCCATTGTTGCAGCACCGTTGGCGATGATGAATGCCGCAATGGCTTTATCCAGATCACTGCTGAAGACCACATTGGTGAACCGCTTTTCTGTGCGTGAAGGAATTGCTGGAGAACAGCCGGGAGCCTGTTTTGCAACGACGGCCCGGTAAGCCCCGTTTTCCGGTTCTAGGGACTGCAGCATGTTTCCGGTGGAATTACACCAGGCGGGAATGTCGGCGGCAAAACCTGGGTCGGTGGAAAGGATGCTGACTGCTTCGCCGTTTTGAAGTCGGTCAATAGCCTGACTCAGTTGCATGATCGGCCCGGGGCATTGCAGGCCGCTGGCATCGATGGTTTCTACAATTTCAGCCTTAGTCGTCAGACTGCTGACAGTCTCGTCACCGGGATCGTCCGATGTGGTTTCCTGTTCGGGAACCTGATCCGGCTGGTGGGACGTAACCATCATATAGGTCTTATAGCCGCCGGTCAGATTGCGGCATTTGAAACCGTGCTGATTCAGGATTCGGCTGGCGAGATAACCGCGCAGTCCCACTTGGCAGAACAGCAGGTACTCCGTGTCTTTTGAAAGACTGTCGAGCTTATCCCTGAGTTGTGGCAGGGGAATGTTTTTCGCTCCGGGAATCGTCCCGCCCTGTACCTCTACCGGACTGCGTACATCGATCAGCTTTTGATTCGGTGCCGGAGCAAGCGCTTCTTCGGTATGGAATAATTGAACATCGTTGCGCAGGACATTCGAAGCCACAAAGCCGGCATAATTAACGGGATCCTTAGCCGAGCCGTAGGGCGGGGCATAGGAGAGTTCCAGTTCTTCGAGATCGTATACCGTCAGTCCGGCACGGATGGCCACAGCAATCACATCAATCCGTTTATCAATGCCGTCAGCTCCAACGGCCTGCGCACCGAGTATTTTGCCGTTATCCGGATTAAACAGCAGTTTAAGGGAAATCGGGTGCGCTCCAGGATAATATGATGCGTGACTGGCCGGATGCACATAAACTTTTTCATAACTCACCTTTGAGCGTTGGGCTGCTTTTTCACTCAGGCCGGTCATGCCTATGGCCAGGTTGAATACTTTGCAGATCGCCGTGCCCTGCGTCTGGTTATACATACTTTCCCGTCCGAAAATATTATCAGCCGCAATCCGGCCCTGTCGGTTGGCCGGTCCTGCAAGCGGAATCAATGCCGGCTGTTTGGTGGAATAGTCGAGGACTTCGACGGCATCACCCACTGCATAGATGACCGGGTCGGAGGTCTGCATGTGGGAATCCACTTTAATGCCGCCGGTCGTGCCGATTTCCAGTCCGGCATCAACGGCGAGTGTTGCTTCGGGTTTGACGCCGATCGCCAGAATGGCCAGATCCACATGGAGCTTTTCGCCATTGCTGAGAATCAGATCAATACCGTCTTCAGATTCCTCAAATGCAGTGACGGAGGTTTCAAGCTTCAGGTTTACGCCATACAGGCGAAGCTCCTGATGCAGCACGGTCGCCATTTCAGGATCGGCCGGTCCCATTACCTGCGGCGCGAGCTCGATGAGTGTGGTATCCAGTTTTCTTTCGCGCAGGGCTTCCGCCATTTCCAGGCCGATATAGCCACCGCCGATCACCGCAATGGATTTTTGGTTTTCCAGGGACTTAATAATCCAGTCCATGTCTTCGAGGTTCCGAAGGGTTAATACATTCGGGTTCTCGATGCCGGGAATCGGCGGGCGTATGGGCGCGGCACCGGGGCTGAGGATCAGGTGGGTATAGCTTTCTGAATAGATCTCGCCGGTTTCCAGGTTTTTAACCGAAACGTTTTTTTCTTCCCGGTCGATTGAAACCACCTCGTTCCGGACGCGCACCTCGATGTTGAACCGCGCGGTCATGCTTTCCGGTGTAGTGACCAGCAGTTTATCCCGGTCCTGAATTTCGCCGCCGATGTGGTAGGGCAGGCCGCAGTTTGCAAATGAAATATCCGGGCCGCGTTCAAAAAGAATAATTTCAGCATTTTCATCCAGACGGCGTGCCCGGGCTGCGGCACTTGCTCCACCGGCAACGCCGCCGACAATCAACAGTTTCTTTGTATTCATAATATGACCTCTTCACTCATCATTAATTAATACTTCATGATGTTATAATGTTATGTTGAAAAAAATAACCGCTAATGGACTCCAATCGACGCTAATTGCTGATCGTTTAAAATTTTCAACTTCGTGTTCATTCGCGATTATTCGTGGTTTAAATCAGTCCTCAAAATTCAGGTATTTGCGCAGATGCGTATGCATGCAGCTGAATACCTTTAGAAAATCCCGGTTGCGCAGACTGCAGTATTTCTGGGTCCCTTCCTTGCGAATGTTTACCAACTGCTGCTGACTTAAGATTTTTAACTGCTGCGACATCATGGACTGGCTGCAGCCGAGTTCCTCATAGAGCTCGGATACCGTCCGTTCACCATCGGCCAGCACTTCAATAACGCCCAGCCGAATGGGGTGAGCCATTGCCTTGAGTACTTCCGCTGCCATATTTCGTTCGTCGTTAGTCATGGTGTTCCCGATTAATTATTCAAACATTATGATATATTGATGTTTAGTCGATCAAAATGTTCAATTTTTTTAATAGTTCTGGAGTGCGGTGGGCAACCGCAGGGCGACACCGCTTTGCGAGTGAGCGGCACCGCATTGGATCATCAGAGCGCAGTCGCATCTACGACTTGCCTGCGCATTCCAAAGCGGCTATGCCGCAATAACCAGGAGATATCAACAAGCTGGGGGCAGGCTGGAAGCCTGTTCTACATTAAATGCCGATCCAGAAATGCCTTAATGAGTTGATAACGCTCTTCATCGCTGAATACCATTCCTCCGTGTCCTGCGCCTTCCAGAATGTGCAGCTCTGATTCGAGTCCGGTATTCTGATAGCGCTCATGCAGCAGCTCACTCTGGGAGACGGGGACGGTCTTGTCTTTATCGCCATGCAGAATAAGCACGGGCGGATCATCCGGCGTCAGGTGTACCAGCGGGGAGGCGCTATGCAGCTGTCCTGATTCAAAGTCATGTGCACGGTTAAACCGTTCCTGGGTCTCGGCCATCACTTTGAGTTCGCTGGGGCCGTAGAGATCCACAATGGCTTTAACTTTCGTGCTTTGATCGAGGTTGCCGCCGACCGTTCCTTCCAGTTCTTCGACGCCCGAGCTCATACCCAGCAAGAGGGAAAGATGTCCGCCGGCTGATCCACCACCCACCGCGACCCGGGTTGGATCGTAGCCATAGGTTTCGGCATGGGCGCGCAACCAGCGAACGGCGCCTTTGCAGTCGTGGATATTTTTCGGATGAATCGAAAGATCCTTCAGCCTGTAATTAATACTGGCAACCGCGTAGCCTTCACCACTGAGCCGAAGTATCGCAGGATTCACGTTGGCTTTGTCGCCGTTCCGCCAACCACCGCCATGGATCCAAACCATCAGAGGGGGATTCTTTGCATTTTTTGGTATATAAAGATCCAGCTGAAGTGACGCTCCATCCTCGAGAGCATATTCCAGATTGCGATGCACCGTTACATTATCGGGAGGCTGACGCTGGCGTGACGGCCTCCGGGAAACAGCCGGCTTTTTATTTAACGTATCGATGGCCGCTTCCATTTCCTTTGCGTTGAACCAGCCCTGGCGTACGACGATCTTTCCATCCGTATTGATTAGCAGACCGATATTGGGGCCTGCACCCAGCGCATTACCCGCCGTGCGCGACAGATCATCAACGTAGATGCTGTTACCATGATCGACTTCTTTGTCAAAGAGGTTTGCCAGCTGTAGCTTTTCATTAAAGGTTGTGGGCTGCGGGTGAGTCCGAGCGCCAAGCGGCCGTTGCTGAGGCGTAGAGCCGTCTTCCGCAGGGTGCGCTTCTTTAACGTAGAGGATGGCGATATTCACTGAATTCGAGTTGGCCAAGGAGAGCGGTTTAAGGGAAGGGCAGCTGCCGACCGATATCGGGCAGGTGACCGATGCCGTGACCAGTACTGCGGGTTTGTCTTTCCAGAGGTTGGCAAGGGATACCTTATTGCCTTCCAGATCATCGACGGTGAGTTCCGGAATCTGGTGCCCTGGCTGCAGGCCCTGCTGAGCAAACGGGTTACCGGCTTCACCTTTGCGGTTCCCCTGACGTTGACCGCTTCGGCGGGCTTTCATAGCTGCATCGAATTCTTCGCGGGTGGCCGTTCCGTCGTTGTTCTGATCCATGCGGTCAAACATTTGCGGGTTTCCGCGGAACTCTTCCTTAGAGACAACGCCGTCTTTATTTTTTTCATGGCGTTGCAGCAGGCGGTCGTAGGTAAAGCCCTGCTGCTGGGCGGTCAGCGGTAAAAGGGTGGAAAATAAAATAACCAGACTCAGCATCGTTTTCATGGAAGCTCCTTTGTTTCCACAATAACGCACGTTGTCGGCGTATTATTGTGTTTCAGCTGTCTTGTTGACCAGGGCCTTGGTGGAGAGCAGACCGCATGCGGCATAGATGTCCAGTCCGCGTGACGCCCGGATGGTAGTCAGCACACCCTTGTTATTCAGCAGGTCTTTAAATTCCTGCAGGGTAGTTTCGTCGGTTCCCTTCAGCGGGGTTCCGGGAATCGGGTGGAAGCGAATCAGGTTTATGCGGCAGTTAATGCCGTTGAGCATGCGCACGAGTTCTTTCGCATGTCGGGGTGTGTCGTTTAGTCCACCGAAAACAATATATTCAAAAGAAACGCGCCGCTGGCCTGTGAAATCATAGTTGCGCAGTTCATCGATCACCTGATCGAGCGGGTATGCAATCTGAACCGGCATCAGTTGCTGCCGTTCTTCGTGGAAGGGCGTATGCAGGCTGATCGCCAGATGCGCCTGGCATTCGTTCATAAACCGGACAATGCCCGGTGTGATGCCGATTGTGGAAACCGTGATCCGGCGCGGGCTCATGGCAAATCCCCATTCCGACGTCAGGATCTCAACACTTTTCAGCACGGCATCCAGGTTATCGAGCGGCTCACCCATGCCCATGTAGACAATGTTCGTCACGTCGTGCCATTCCGGAATGCTGCGGATCTGGTTGACGATTTCGCCGGGAGTCAGCTGGGACTGGAATCCCTGTTTTCCGGTCATGCAGAAAAGGCAGCCCATTTTGCAACCCACTTGCGAGGACACACAGACCGTCTTGCGGTCTTTGAACGGAATCATAGCCGTTTCGATAAACTGGTCATCATTGGTGGTGAAAAGATATTTCTTCGTGCCGTCGGTGCTGGTTTTAACGGTGGAAGGTTGAGAAAGGCCAAAGCAGTATTTTTCGTTCAGCAGCTCGCGTGCTTTCTTGGAAAGGTTCGACATGTCGTCAATCGAGCTGATCTCTTTCTTATAGAGCCAGTCGACAATTTGTTTGGCTGCAAACTTAGGCAGTCCGAGCTCTGCCGTAATGGCTTTGAGTTCGTCGAGTGTTTTTCCAAACAGTGGGATTTTGGTTTCCATGGCTTAAAAATAGATTTCCGTAATGATGTTGGCAAAGGGAATTCCTTTGCCGATGAGAATATCGCGCGTTTCGACGGCCATGGCGGCCTGTCCGCAAATATAGTATCGCTGGTCGGCGGGGAGGTTTTTCTGTTCGGAAAGAAAGCGGGTCACCCGTCCGGAATAGATGCCGGGGCCTTTTTCTGCCGAACAGCACTGATGATAGCTTTCTCCCAGCTCCGAGGAGAATGCTTCAGAAAAATAAAACTGATTCAGGTGGCGTACGCCATGCACGAGCACCTTGTTGCCGGCCATGCCGGCAGCCGTCATGGCATTAAAGGGGGCAATGCCTGTGCCGGTCGCGATCCACCACGCCGGATCCTGTGTTCCCAGAAAGGTGCCGTATGGAGTGGAAGCATATACCGTATCGCCTTCATTCAGCTCAGCCAGTTTAGGGGTCAGGAACCCGTCTTCCTTAATATTGAAGAGCACGCAGAGTTCGTCATCGTTTGGGCCACTGCAGATGCTGTAGATGCGCGGCGGGTTTTTCGCATCAATACCCAGCTTGATGGCCTGTCCCGGCTGGAAATCATGTTCCCGTTTACAACCGATCACAAAAACGCCCGGCGAAATTTCATCGTGGCGCGTCAGCGTGGTCTTGAATAATTCAGTTGGTGGTTGGGAATTATGCATGGGTCTCTTGTTGGAATTGCTGGGACGCTATTGTTTTTTAGGCGTAGGTCGAGTCAAAATTCAATTCCTCATCGACCTGACTGGTTCAGGCATGATAAAGGGTTCGGCTAATTTGGAGATGAAATGGAATTGGTAAGCCAACAGGATTTGGATGTATTGCTCGATTTTCTGCCGTGCGCCACCCCGCAGGAATGGATCGTTGAAGCGCTGAAGCAGGAGGAGATTCTTCTGCTGAATCATTGCTATCTGGAGCAATGTGCGGCGCGGTCGGCATTGAACCTGATGTTCCGCTGCCCGGACAAAACCGATGTGCTGGTCAAAATGTCAAAACTGGCTCGCGAGGAACTGCGCCATTTTGAAAAAGTGCATCAATTGCTGACAAAGCGGGGCTACAAATACCAGATGATGAAGCCTTCGCGTTATGCCGGGCTACTGAATGCCGAGGTGCGGAAGCTGGAACCGGGCAATCTGGTTGATACGCTGATCGTCGGAGCCTATATCGAAGCGCGCTCCTGTGAGCGGTTTGCATCGCTTGCGCCGCACGTGGATGAAGAGCTGTCGGCTTTTTTCAGTTCACTGCTCAAATCCGAGGCGCGTCATTTTAAGGATTACCTGACGCTGGCGCAGAATTATTCGAAAGAGCCGATTGATGAACGTGTCGCCTTTTTCGGTGAGATTGAGCGCAACGCTATTGAATCGGACGATGAGGTATTTCGTTTTCACAGCGGAGTTCCGGCGCGTTTGAATGGGTGAAAGGTAGGGCGGTTTCGCCGAAAGCGCCGTGCGATAGAGCGGTGCGTACGGGCGGACAGCCCGGCGGGCTGTCCCTACCTTAATCGCTTTTCCTTCTTCTTTAGAAGCAAATCCGAATCGGCAACGGTCACCAGGTTTTCGGAGGGCAGGGCGGCGACGCCGCCGCTGACGGAATAGGCTTTGTCTTTGTTATATTCCAATAACTGAAAAACCCGTTCTGCAAATATCCAGGCTTGGTCCGTTCCGGTTTCCGGAAGAATGACTGTAAATTCATCGCCACCGTATCGGCATACGATGTCTGCTTTTCGCGCTGAAGTTTTCAGCAGTTCTGCAAATTGTTTCAATACTACGTCGCCGGCTTCATGACCCTGTGCATCATTAATCTGTTTGAATTCATCGATATCAAAAAGGACCAGGCTTAGTTCCCGGTCATACCGGTTGGCGGCTTCGATGTGGTCGGCAAGGGTTTCTTCAAAATAGCGGCGATTGTAAAGGCCAGTCAGCCAATCGCGGGTTGCCTGTTCGTTTAGCGCGAGAAACGCCAACCAGAGCGGGAGATTGTTCTCAGTGTCACTCATTTAAGGGTGAAAGAAGAATTTTGCATAGGTATAGGCAATGCACTCACTGATGACGGACCGGACGCCCTCGCTGCATGTTGCCCAACTTTCTTCATTGTAGTTCCTAGGTTCGAGGCAGGTTATCCCGATGTTGTAATCCTCTCCCAGTGCTTTTTGGAAGAGCATCCTGCTACGTCGACCGTGCGGACCGACGGTGACCAGGTGTATATTGGTACTTCCTATATTATAGGCCATGTATGCTTCGCGCAGGGCAACGGCAGAGGCATACGTTCGGTCTCTTTTGATGTCGTCGCCGATGGCTGTAATAATTTCAGTTTCGGGTATGCCCATTTTTTTAAGCCGCTCGGCAGTCATTTCTGAATATGATTTAAACTCCTGTATATAGCTTCCGGTCTCAATCGGTACCCCTGTGCAGACGATATTAGAATAATCCCCGGCGCGGTACAGCGTAACGGCTTCATCGAGAGCAAAATCGTGAATCCAGCCTTCAATGACCATAATTCCTTTGTGGGGAGTCTGTTGCGGTGTAAGGAACGGGTAGGTGTTGGTGATAAACCCTACGAACAAACCTAAAATAAGCATTGTAATCAACAACCAGCCCAGCCATGTTGGCCGCCGTCGTGGTTTTACCTTGGTTAATGATAATTTCATAAACAGGTTATAGCACGGTTATGATGGCCGGAAAAACCAGAAACTTCTTGTGCACAGGGGTTGACAGGTACCCGTGGTTCATATAGCTTCCCCCACCTTGTATTTATACCGAAGAGAGCTAGAGGACGTTTTAAATGAAAACTTTTATGCCCAAAGAGGCTGATATCCAACGTGAATGGTATGTTGTAGATGCTACCGATAAACCGGCCGGCCGTCTGGCTGTTGTCATTGCTGACGCACTGCGTGGTCGTGACAAGCCAACCTACACTCCGCATGTTGATACCGGCGCATTCGTTATTGTCACCAATTGTGAAAAAATCAAGCTGACCGGCAATAAGGAAGAAACCAAAATTTATCAGGACTATACTGGATACTCCAGCGGCCGCAGCGAAACTAAGGCTAAGGAAATCCGTGAAAAGCATCCTGAACGTATCATCACGCAGGCTGTTAAAGGAATGATTCCGGCTAACCGCCAGGGTCGTCAGACCTTGACCCGTCTGAAAGTTTACACGGGCAGCGAGCATCCGCATGCGGCTCAGCAGGCTAAGGAACTTAAACTCAACTTCTAAGCAGGATTAACGTATCATGGCAAAAAAAGACACTTTAACATTAGCAGCAACCGGCCGTCGTAAGACTTCTGTTGCACGCGTCCGCGTTACTGAAGGTTCCGGTACCGTCACCGTTAACGGACTTGAATCAGACGCTTATTTCCAGAATGCACAGCTTCAGGAACTGCTCAAGAAGCCTTTCATCACCGCTGGTGTGGTTGGGAAATACGACATTATCGCCGCCGTTAAGGGTGGTGGTAAATCCGGTCAGTGCGGTGCTGTGGTACATGCGGTATCCCGTGCGTTGGCATCATCCGACGACGAGCTGAAAGCGGTCCTGAAAAAGGCCGGCTTCCTCAGCCGCGACGCTCGTATGAAAGAACGTAAGAAACCGGGTCAGCCGGGTGCGCGTAAACGCTTCCAGTTCTCCAAACGTTAATCGTTCGGAACTGCAAGTTGCAAAAGCCTCCCGGAGCCGGGGGGCTTTTTTTGCGCCCACGGGCCGCAAAAATGGAGTTTTGGAGTGCTGGACCGTTGGATAAAAAATGCATCACTCCATTAATCCCATACTCCAATCTTCCAATCGTTCTGGCATCTTATTAAACTTTAATACTTAAATTCAGACATAGGTGAAAAAATGTACTCAGACATCCATATGCCGAAAGGTTTCAAGTGCGCTGGTATTGCTGCCGGAATTAAGCCGGCAAGTGTAAAAGATATGGCGTTAATCCTTTCGGAATCGCCCGCCGCCTCGGCCGGTGTGTTTACGACCAATCAGGTTTGCGCAGCACCGGTCAAGGTGTGCAGGGCACATTTAGAGCATGGGCAGGCCCGTGCCATTGTTATGAACAGCGGCATCGCCAATGCCTGTACGGGATCAGAAGGCATGGTGGCCGCAAAGGACATGGCCGCTGAAACCGCCAAGGTGATCGGTTGCGAACCGCAGGAAATATTTGTCTGCTCAACCGGAAAGATCGGGCCGCAGCTTCCGCTGGATAAAATTATTCCAGGCATTGGAAAGCTATTTGAGTCTGCTTTAGGCGAGCATGTGCACGATACTGCAGAAGCCATGATGACGACCGATACCCGGCCGAAGGTATCGGTCGCTGAGCTGGAAATCGAAGGCCTGCCAATCAAGATCGTAGGTTTTGCCAAGGGTGCGGGCATGATTGAGCCGAACATGGCTACCATGTTGTCCTATATCACAACCGATGCCGCCGTGGAGCAGCATGTCCTGCAGGCTGCGCTAAAAAGGGCAGTGGATCAGAGTTTTAACCGGATATCGATCGACGGCGACCAAAGTACCAACGATACCGTGCTGGCACTGGCCAACGGCACCGCCGGCAACCGACCGCTGGAAGAAAGCTCCCATGACTGGGGTGCTTTTGAGCATGCCTTAAACGAGGTTTGCTTGGAGCTGGCCATGATGATTGTGCACGACGGCGAAGGTGCGGATAAGTTTGTAACCGTGAATGTGAAGGGAGCCGACTCCGATGCGGATGCGGAGCTGGCGGCACGGGCTGTGGCAAATTCCATGCTGAATAAGACCGCCTGGGCCGGCACTTATCCTGATTGGGGCCGGATTATGGACTCGGTCGGATACTCCAAAGCGAAGGTGGTTGAGGAGCAGGTGGACATCTTCTATGACGATACTCAGGCCGTGGCCAAAGGATGCCAGTCGGGAGTTCCGCAGGAAGAGCTGATTAAGGTGGTTTCCCAGACCGATTTTGCTATAAACATCGACCTGCACATCGGGGAGGGGGCATCAACGGTTTACACCTGCAACTGCACCGAAGAGTATGTGCGGATAAACTACTAGCGATAGGGAGACTGAATGCCTGTCATTTCCGTGTTTTTTGGAATTATAGTGCGGATGTATTATAACGAACATAATCCGCCTCATATACATGTGGAATTTCAGGATAGAAAAGCGGTAGTTGATTTTCAGGGGAACGTTCTAAAAGGAGGACTTAATTCACGTACCGCGCTGAAATTAGTGAGGGAATGGATAGATTTGCATTCGGTTGAGTTAATGGACGATTGGAACGCTGCGCGAGAAGGTCAAACAATTAAGAAAATTGATCCATTGGACTGAGGTTAGCTATGTGGGATATGAATGACATTGCAGAAATTGAGTATAAGGATGCGTACATTTACTGGATTCAATTTGATAACGGAGTGGCTGGCAATGTGGATTTATACCCTTATTTCAAGGGAGAGGTTTTCGAGCCGCTGAAAGATGTTGGTTTTTTCAAGCAGGCCGTGATCGAAGGAGGAACGATCTCGTGGCCAAACGGAGCGGACATTGCTCCTGAGACATTATACGAACAATTAGAATTGCAGATATCACGGGTTGCTGAGGCATCGCCAGATTATAAAACAGGAAATGATTAATGGACAAATTTATTGAAAAGGCTGCCGCGCTGACGGAAGCACTGCCCTTTATTCAGCAGTTCCGCGGTGAAACCGTGGTGGTTAAATTCGGCGGAAGCATCATGGAAAGCGAAGACGGTTACAGCCGGATTCTGCAGGATATCGCTTTCATGGAATGCGTTGGGCTGCGTCCCGTGGTTGTGCACGGCGGGGGCAAAGCGATTTCCCGCTCAATGAAGGAAGCTGACATTGCGCCTAATTTTGTTCATGGCCTGCGGGTTACCGATGAAAAGACCATCAGCGTCGTGGAAAAAGTACTGAACGGGGAAGTGAATCCCCATCTGGTTGAAATCATCCAGCAGTTTCACGGTAAGGCGCGCGGCATTCACGGTGAAGATATTATCAAGGTCGACAAAATGGTTGGCAACGATCCGGAAACCAACGAGGAATTAGATTGGGGATATGTCGGAAGGGTAAACCATGTCGATGTAGAGCCCATCCACGCTTATCTTCATTCGGAGATTGTTCCTGTCATTACGCCGCTGGGCAGAGGGGCTGATGGAAAGCTGTACAATATTAATGCCGACGATGCCGCAACCGCGATTGCCTGTGCACTCAAGGCTCGTAAATTGGTCTTTCTGACGGATGTGCCGGGATTGCTGCTGGATCCGGAGGATCGGGAATCGTTGATTTCATCGCTGCATTTGAGCGAGGTCGACGAGTTAATCGACCGCGGTGTGATTACCGGCGGAATGCTGCCGAAGATCAAAGGCATGGCGGGCGCAGTTAAATCGGGCATCAAAAAAGTCCACATCATTAATTCATCGATGCCGCATTCGCTCCTGCTGGAATTGTTTACGAGTGAAGGTGTGGGAACGGAAATAACTGAATAGAAACTGGAAACCTGAAACTGGAAATGTGAAATGAAAACAGGGGAAATTGCAGAACTTCAAAAAGAGCACCTCATGCCTACCTATGCGCCGGGGATTGCCCTGGTGGAAGGTTCGGGTACGTCCGTATGGGATGCGGAAGGAAATGAATATCTCGATTTTGTATCGGGGATAGCGGTTACCAATATTGGCCACTGCCATCCGAAAATGGTACGAGCGGTGCAGGATCAAGTGGAAACGCTGGTGCATGTTTCGAACCTGTATTACAACGAAAAGCAGCCGCAGCTGGCCAAGGCATTGGCTGAGCATTCCGGCTTGCCGGGGGCAAAGTGCTTTTTTGCCAACTCGGGAGCGGAAGCGAATGAAGGGCTGATCAAACTCGCACGGCTCTGGGGCAATGATAAAGGGAAATATGAAATTGTCACCATGCGGCAGTCTTTTCATGGGCGGACGCTGGCTACGCTGACGGCAACCGGCCAGGATAAGGTGCAGACCGGATTCGGACCCCTACCTGAAGGATTTGCCTATGCTAATTTTAACGATCTTCAGTCGGTTGATGATGCTATCACCTCCAAGACTGCCGCGGTGCTGGTAGAAGCCTTGCAGGGTGAAGGGGGCGTAATTCCGGCCGATGAGGATTTTTTGACCGGCCTGCGGGCACTTTGTGATGAAAAGGGCATTCTGTTGCTTTGTGATGAAGTGCAGTGCGGCATGGGTCGGACAGGCAAATGGTTCGGTTTTCAGAACTATGATGTTCAGCCGGATGCCTTTTCGCTGGCGAAAGGCCTAGGTAACGGCTTCCCGATCGGTGCTATTGTAGCGGGATCGACGCTTTCGGATATTTTCCAGCCGGGCCACCATGCCACCACGTTCGGCGGAACTCCGCTGGCCTGTTCAGCTTCGCTATCGGTCGTTGAAGTGATTGATGATGAAGAACTGCTCGCCAATACCATGATGATGGGGGCCTATCTGGTCGAAGGGCTGTGCGACATTGCCATGAAGCATAAACAGTGGATCGCCGGCGTGCGGGGGCTGGGATTGCTGCTGGGCGTCGTACTGGATGTGCCAGCAGCACCGTTACAGAAAAAATTGCAGGAAAAAGGCATGCTTGCGCTGGCAACAGCGGGTAATGTCCTACGCTTATTACCTCCGTTGAATGTTTCGCAGGAGGAAATCGATCAGGCACTGAAGCTGATTGGTGAAGCGTGTGCTGAACTGCACGACGAAATGGCAGCCCAATCGCCGAACCCCTGCGAATGCGGAACGGGCGAATAGTTTAATAAAGGAGATAAAGCAATGGCGTATGATTTAACCGGAAAAGTAAAGCTCATCCAGGATGCGCAAACCTTCGGAAGCGGATTCACCAAGCGCGAAATGGTGGTGATTGTTGAAGATGGAAAGTATCCACAGGAAATCAACCTGGAATTTGTTCAGGACAAAGTAAGTCTGCTCGATACCGTAGAAGTGGGACAGGAAGTGACGGTCACATTTGATATTCGCGGTCGTGAATACAATGGACGTTATTTTAACAATCTGCAGGGCTGGAAAATCCAGACTAATTCCGCTGGTGCACCTGCGGCGGATGACAAACCTCCGGTATCCGATAAAGATGTTCCGGCTGACTTCGACGAATACGAAGACGACATTCCATTTTAATCTAGAAAGGATCCTATCATGAAAGTTGTACTAGCCTATTCCGGTGGCTTGGATACCACCGTACTCCTGACCTGGCTGCAGGAAAAATATAACGCAGAAGTCATCTGCTACTGCTCCAATGTAGGGCAGGAAGAAGAACTCGATGGTCTCGAAGAAAAAGCACTGAAGCACGGTGCGGTTAAGTGTTATGTCGACAACGTCGAAGAAGAATTCGCCGCCGACTACATTTATCCCATCATGCAGGCCAACGCGATTTATGAAGGAACCTATCTGCTGGGTACTTCCATTGCCCGTCCGTTGATTGCCAAGCGTATGATCGATATTGCCATTGAAGAAGGTGCTGAAGCCATCTGTCACGGCGCCACCGGCAAAGGCAACGATCAGGTTCGTTTTGAACTGACCGCCTATGCCCTGAAGCCTGACGTTAAGGTAATTGCCCCTTGGCGCATGCCCGAGGACTTTCCGTTTGAAGGCCGTACCGATATGATTCAGTATCTGGAAGACCGCGGCATTCCAACCACGGTTTCTGCGGCCAAGCCTTACAGTATGGACCGCAACATGCTTCACATTAGTTTTGAAGGCGGCATTCTGGAAGATCCATGGAATTCGCCCGATGATGAAGGTATGTGGTGCATGACTAAGCCACTCAGTCAGGCGGCTGACGAAGCAGAAACCATTGAAATCAGCTTTGAAAAAGGCATTCCGGTTGCGGTTAACGGCGATAAGCTCAGCCCGGCCACCTTACTGAAAAAGCTGAATGCGATCGGTTGTGAGCATGGCGTTGGTCGTATCGACATCGTTGAAAACCGCTTTACCGGCATGAAAGACCGTGGTGTTTATGAAACACCCGGCGGAACCATTCTGCATCATGCACACCGTGCACTCGAATCCATTACTATGGACCGCGAAGTCATGCACCTGCGTGATTCCTTCATTCCGAAATATGCCGAGCTGGTTTACAACGGTTTCTGGTTTGCTCCGGAGCGCGAAATGCTCCAGGCCGCGATTAGCCAGAGTCAGGAAACCTGCACCGGTGATGTTCGCGTGAAGCTGTTTAAAGGCGGCGTACATGTCTGCGGCCGTCGTTCGCCGTATTCGCTCTACAGTCCGGAGCTCGTCAGTTTCGACGAAGCGGGTGGCTACGATCAGTCCGACGCTACCGGCTTCATCAAGCTGAATGCGCTACGTCTGCGCGTAGGTGCCACGATGAAGGCGAAAAATAAGGAATAGGCACGCTTCCAAGCATTGGAAAGGGTTTTTCCAATTATTGGAAAAACCCTTTTTTTATAGCTTCGAAACGTTGGAAACACAGGGCGTTCGTGTATAGTCCGCCCCATTCATTTTTAGGAGAAGTACGATGGCAGAAAAGAAAATCCCATTGAGCAGGGAGCGGCTAGAGGCGCTGACGGAGCGGTTCCCAACGCCATTCCATATCTATGACGAAAAGGGCATTCGTGAAAATGCCCGCCGTTTGCAGGCCGCATTTGCATGGAATCCGGGATTTAAGGAATATTATGCGGTGAAGGCCGCTCCGAATCCCTATCTGCTCAAGATTCTGAAATCAGAAGGTTTTGGGTCTGATTGTTCGTCGTTTGGCGAACTGCTGTTGTCGGATGAAGTCGGCATTACGGGTGAAAATATTATTTTCACATCCAACGACACGCCGGCATACGAGTATCAGAAAGCCATGGACCTGGGCGCAATCATCAATCTCGATGATATTTCGCATATCCAGTATCTGGAAGATCACGTCGGTCTGCCGGAGCTGATCTGCTGTCGCTACAATCCGGGGCCGCTGAAAGCCGGTAATGCCATTATCGGTCATCCGGAAGAAGCGAAGTATGGCTTTACCCGTGAACAGCTGTTCGAAGGTTACCGCATTCTGCGGGATAAAGGCATCAAGCGTTTTGGACTGCACACGATGGTGGCTTCAAATGAGCTGGAGATCAGTTATTTTCTGGAAACGGCCCATATGCTGTTTGAACTGGTCGGCGAACTGTCTGCCGAGCTGGGCATCGAGTTTGAGTTCGTCAATCTCGGTGGTGGTATCGGTATTCCGTACAAACCGGAAGACGAAGCGGTGGATCTTGAAGCGCTGGGCGAAGGCGTCCGCAAGCTCTACGAAGAGCAGATTACTGGAAAAGGAATCAAGCCGCTGGACATCCGTTTGGAGTGCGGCCGCATGATTACCGGACCTTATGGGTATCTGGTCGGCCGGGTGCTGCATAAGAAGAATACATACAAGCAGTATGTTGGTGTCGATGCCTGCATGGCTAACCTGATGCGGCCCGGTATGTATGGAGCATATCATCATATTACTGTGGCAGGAAAAGAAGATGCGCCGTGCGATTTTGTGTGCGACGTAACCGGATCATTATGCGAAAACAACGACAAGTTTTCGATCGACCGCGCCATTCCTCAGGTGGATATTGGCGACTTGGTGGTTATCCATGATGCCGGAGCACATGGGCATTCCATGGGTTTCAACTATAACGCAAAACTGCGTTCGGCTGAGCTTTTACTCCGCGAGAATGGAGAGGTGGAGTTGATACGCAGGGCGGAAACGCTGGACGATCATTTTGCGACGCTGGACCTCGATGGCCTAGCGGAGTTTGAGGCATAAGGCCAATAGGCATTAGGCCATCAGGGAATAGCTTGGATGCGCATGGGAAATCATAAGGGACGGGCTGGACAACTCACTTGTGCCTATTGGCCTTATTGCCTTGTTCGTCTAAATCAGGAAATAGCATGAGTGCGGAGATACGAAGCTTCAGGGATCTGGTCGTTTGGCAGAAAGCAATGGTCTTGGTCGAGCATGTCTATGGATTTTCGAAGCTGTTTCCGTCAGATGAACGATATGGTTTGACGGCCCAGATTAGAAGGGCGGCGGTTTCGGTGCCCAGTAACATAGCTGAAGGGTATGGACGGCATTCAACCTCCGACTATATTCGGTTTCTCCAGATTTCTCTCGGCTCGTTGAATGAACTTCAGACTCAGTTGGAACTTGGTGTTTGACTCGGATTCGTTGATAAGGAGGCCGTGAACAATGCTTCGGGTCTATGCTTAGAAATCGAAAAGATGCTGGTTGCGCTGATTGTAAAATTGAGGACGAAAGTAAAAGGGTAGACACTGATGCCTATTGGCCACTTGCCTATTCCCTTAAATGCGCTTGAACTTTGCGCAGAAATAGAAAAAATGCTCATCGCGTTAGTTAGAAAACTGCGCGCGAAGTAAACAGGTAATCACTAGTGCCTAATGCCTAGTGCCTATTGCCTCCAAATCGGAGATTTAGAATGTTTTTTACAGGAGTGTACACAGCACTAGTTACACCGTTCAGCGCGAACGGGGCGATTGACTATCCGAAGCTCGAAGAATTGGTGGAGTTTCAGATTGCGGGCGGTGTGGACGGTATTGTGCCGGTTGGCACGACGGGCGAATCGCCGACACTGAATACGGACGACCATTTAAAAGTAATTGAAACAGTCTCTATGACCGCGGCCGGCCGCTGCAAAATTATGGCGGGTACGGGAGCAAACTCTACGGCCGAAGCAATCGATTTAACGGCCGCTGCAAAGGAATACGGTGTTGATGGCACGCTTCAGGTGACGCCGTATTATAACAAACCCAACAAGTCCGGGTTGATCCAGCATTTTTCTGCTGTAGCGGATCTGGGGCTGCCGGTTGTGCTGTACAACGTGCCGGGACGGTCAGCGTGTGAAATCCCGCTGGATGTGGTGGCAGAACTGGCGCAGCACAAACATATTGTTTCCGTGAAAGAAGCCGCCGGATCGGTCCAGCGTGTAACGGATATTAAAAAACTGTGCGATATCGAAGTGATGTCGGGCGACGACTCGCTTGCGCTTCCCATGATTCGGGAAGGTGCCTGCGGCGTCATTTCCGTAGCTTCAAATATTATTCCGGCTGAAGTGGGTGCATTGATTCAGGCGGCAATGTCTGGTGATTTTGATACGGCACAGGGCCTGCATGATAAGTATGCGCAGTTGTTTGATGATATCTTCATTGATACCAACCCGATTCCGATCAAAGCCGCAATGGCGATGAAAGGCATGATTGAAGAAACCTATCGTCTGCCCATGTGTTCGACGACGGATGAAAATAAAGCGGTGCTGCGTGCATCGCTCGAAAATGCAGGAGTTCTCTAATGGCGACTAAAGTTGTAATTCAAGGCGCATGCGGACGCATGGGCAAGGCATTGATCCGCTGCATTCTGGAAGAAAAAGTCCAGGGACTGGAACTCTATGGTGCCGTTGACCTCTGGGATGCTCCCGGCATCGGGCAGGATGCGGGAGTCATGGCCGGCACGAAAGAAGCAGGAATTAACGTCATTACCAATCTGGAAGAGGTAGGGCCGTCGGCTGATGTGATTATTGATTTTTCTTCTCATTTCGGCACCGCTGGAAATGCACCGCGTATTGCGGAGTGGGGAACGGCCTGGGTGATCGGTACCACCGGGTTGAACGAAGAAGAAGTTTCAGCTGTCGAAGCTGCTTCCGAAAAAACAGCGGTTGTGCTCTCCGGCAATATGAGCCTGGGCATCAATCTGCTTTGCCACCTGGTAGAGATAGGGGCCCGGTCTCTCAAGGACAAAGGCTATGATATAGAAGTTCTGGAAAGTCACCATAACCTCAAGAAGGACTCGCCCAGCGGTACGGCCCTGATGCTTGGCCAGGCGGCGGCAGATGGCTATGAGTGGGACCTGAAGGAAGTTCAGGTTGACGGTCGCACGGGCCTTCCGGGCGAACGGCCTGAAAAGGAAATCGGTTTCCATGCAATCCGCGGTGGCGATATTGTAGGTGACCATACGGTCATGATGGCCGGTGTGGGAGAGCTGCTTGAGCTGTCGCACCGTGCCACCAGTCGTGATGTTTTTGCCATTGGTGCTCTGCAGGCGGCCGTCTGGGTTGCCGGTAAAGAAGCAAAGCTTTATACCATGAAAGATGCGATGAAGCATGTGCTTGGGCTTTGAAAAAGTTCGTAGTTCCGCCTTCAGGCGGCCATTCCTGCGCAACCGCCTGAAGGCGGAACTACAAGCTTCTAAACGTCCACGACGCACCGGAATCCAAGGTTTCCGGTTGAGGAGTCCGGCGTGTTGGAAGTCCGCGCTGCCACGCGGTAGCGGTTGCAGTAGGAGTCGTGGCAGAGATACGAGCCGCCTCGGTTAACCCGCCGTTCTCCGGTTTCCGGCCCCGTGGGGTTGTTGCGTGAACCCGTCACATGAAAACCGGGACTCCACCAATCAAAGACCCATTCCCAGACATTTCCGGCCATGTTGTATAGCCCGTAGCCGTTCGGTTCAAATGCATCGACCGGTGCGGTTCCAATGTAGCCGTCCTCGCCCGAGTTATAGGTCGGGAACTTACCCTGGAAAATATTGCACATGTGTTTGCCTTCGGGCAGGAGCTCATCGCCCCAGACATAGCGTTTTCCCTTCAGGCCTCCGCGTGCGGCATATTCCACCTCGGCTTCCGTCGGCAAACGTTTGCCGGCCCATTCGCAATAGGCAAGGGCGTCGCGGTAGGACACATGGGTAACAGGATGGTTATCCATTCCGTCCAGCCTGGATTCGGGCCCAAAGGGATGAGCCC
The DNA here is from genome assembly GCA_964486885.1 of uncultured Verrucomicrobiota bacterium. Lineage (GTDB taxonomy): Bacteria > Verrucomicrobiota > Kiritimatiellia > Kiritimatiellales > Pontiellaceae > Pontiella. Next base: position 32,341 of record CAZAPF010000028.1, on the reverse strand, counting down.
AGTCAGCGCCATCGACATTATACCACCATTCCAATCCCAATACCGTGCGGCCCAGCATATCGAGTGTACGTTTGGTGCTGTCGGTCAGCAGAGCATGAAAGACGTAGGAGGAACCAAATTTCTGGGCATCGGTTTCATAACCGGTTGCTTCAATAAATTGGGCATAGTCGGTATTCGATACAGAGCATTGGTCCATATAGAAAGGGTTCAGGGTTATTTCCCGGATGGGCCCTTCGCCGTCATCCGGATAGCCGATTTCATCATCGGTGCCCATTAGAAAGGTACCGCCATCGAGACGTATCATACGATCCGTTGTTCCGGTTGAAATCCGTTCAAACGGTTTGCCCTGATGATCGTCAGCAGGTCCGCTCTCTTGTCTGCCCGGCGTGCAGCAGCTTCCTTTACTCATATTTCCACCCTTAAACGTTAACTAACGACTCTTATACCTGTAGGCGGATTATCAACCAGTAAAAAAGAGACTATTTCCGGTCGGTTATTGTGTCACTCCTTCTCATAACCTATATTCCAGGTATGGAATCAACGAAGGAATCTTTGAGCAGTCGTTTTGCGCGCGTGTATGGAAGTCCCGGTGAAGCGCCACGGGTTTTGGGATTGCTCCGCGCATTCTGGCCTCTACTGGTGATTTGCTTTGTTACAGGCTATTTGCTGCGGGCCTGGTTTCCCGTTCCTTCCCTGAGTGTTTCGCAGGTGGGTATTCTCTTTTTTCTCGTTGCCGTTGCAGCTGCCATTTTACTGGCCTGGGGCGACCGGCGACTGGGCAATTACCTGAAAGGGGCCAAAGGCGAGGAGTGGGTGGCACATGAGCTGGCCTTCCTGAATGCCGATTATACCGTCTTTAACGGGTTGCGCCTCCGAGGTGGAAAACAAAACTTTGACCATATCATCGTGGGCCCTGCAGGGGTTTTTGTGGTGGAAACCAAAAACTGGAAGGGCTCCGTTGAATTCCGCGATGGAAGACTCTATGCGGGAGGAAAGGAACCCTCCCGTCCTCCGCTGAAACAGGTTAAGGCCGCCACCGCCGAGTTGGTTTCCTGGATCGATGATGCCGGATGCGGCGATATACCGATCCATTCCGTACTCTGTTTCCTAGGCACCAAACTTCCCGAAGAACTCATGAATGTAAACGGGGTGGTGGTCTGTATCGGCACCCGTTTAATAGAAGTGTTGCAGGAAACCTTCGATGAGCCGATTTCTGAAAGGATGCGTGAAAACGTGGTAGATGAGCTTCGAAAAGTGATCGAGTAGAGGCATAGTCCCTAAATTTTAGAGTTTTGAATTTGGATTTTTGATTTGTGGAACTCAGGCGGCGTTGGCCTTGTTCAAATAAGGCCGCCGGAGACCAATAATTCATCAATCGAAATTCGGAAATCAAAAATGAAATAACGGAGGTCAGAAAATGAAGGCACTGGTTCCAATCGCAGACGGCAGCGAAGAAATGGAAGCCGTCATTATTATCGACACCCTTCGCCGCGCGGAGTGGGACGTTACCGTGGTCGGCCTACGGCCCGGAACCGTTAAAGCCTCACGGGGCGTAAAGCTGGTTCCCGATACTTCCTGGGATGAGATCAATCCCGATGATTTCGATGTGCTGTTGCTTCCTGGAGGATTTGGAGGAACTGAAGCCTTTATGGCGCACGCCGGCGTTCAACACGCACTTCGGGACTTTGATGCGAAAGGTAAATGGGTCGGTTGTATCTGTGCAGCAGCATTGGCACTGAACGAAGCGGGCATTCTTGAAGGTAGAAAATTTACCTGCTATCCCGGCGTGGAAGCCAAACTGCCTCCAGACGTGCAGCCCGTAAACGAAATCGTGGTCATTGACGGACATCTCATTACCAGTCAGGGCCCCGGTACCGCTTTCGAGTTTGCGCTGAAAGTCATCGCAGAATGCAGCAGCCCGAATAAATCAGCTGAAGTCCGGGCAGGTTTGCTGCTTTAATGTAGAACGGCATCTTGCCCGTTTCCTGGGTTTGGCTAATTACCCCTTATTTTAGGGGTTAAAAATATACAACAGATTTGCCTTGTAATAATTTTTGCAGGGCATATTTTATATAAAACAAATTAGTTGTATAACAATGAGGTTTTATAAATGAGTGATAAAAGTGGCCCTCCGCCTGATTTCTATACCGGAGCTCCATTGGATCCGGATGATTTGTGGTTTCGAGATGATTTCATTCAGAAACTGCAAGAAAACTTACGTACAGAGCATGCAATACTATCCGCTCCCCGGCGTACAGGAAAAACCAGCATAATGGATTATCTGGTTGAGCATCCGCCCGCTGATTTTGCGCCGCTCTCCGTTTTTGTTCAGGATATAACGCATCCGGCCGATTTCATTCTCTTGTTGCTGGACCTGTTTCAGGAAAAATATCCCAAGCGATTTCAGGAAATGTTTGAGGGTACGAAGAGTTGGATCGGTAAAGCGCTGGGCAAGGTGAATGAGATAGATATTCAGGGATTTAAGATTACGCTGCGTGAGCAGGAAGAAAACTGGGACGAAGAGTGGAAAAAATATGGAGATGAGTTCTTTGCCCGGGCACGGAAAGATAATCACCGTCTTCTGCTTTTAGTGGATGAGTTTCCGGACATGATTCTGAATATAAGCAAGCACCATCCGGAATTGGTATTACCCTTCCTTTCCTGGTTTCGCGGACACCGCCTTAAGCCCCGTCCAAAGCTGGATTCTGTGCGCTGGCTTTTATGTGGTTCTGTGAATTTGTCGAGCACGCTCGATATGCTGGGTTGTCTGGATAAGATTAATGATCTGCAGGATATACCATTGCCGCCTCTGGAGGAATCTGAGGTAAAAGAATTTGTATATGAAATGTTAATCGGTCGCGGCGTAAAGATGGATGAAGAGGTGCCGGCTTTAGTTGCTGAGGAGCTGGGACGCCCGGTACCGATTTTTCTTCAGATGGTTACGCAGGATTTATATCGGATATGGAAAAAACATCAAAAGCCACTCGATGCGGATGATGTTTCGCAGGCATTTTCAGATTTGATTGTAACCAGCGGGGCGAGGGATAAGCTTCAGCATTATTATTCCCGCATTGATCAATACTACCAGCCGCCGAAGCGGGCTGCCGCCTATTCCTTACTTGCAAAGATCAGCATCAACCCGAAGCCGATAGAGCGGGGTCTGCTCTACGCCGAATTTGTGCGTATTCTGATAGAGGAGGGAGATCAATCTCCCGCAGACAAACGTAAGCAACTCTTCAATCAACTTTTGAGGGACTTGGAAAACGATTTTTATGTGGTTGAAATGAAGGGTGAAACCTTCGATTTTGCCAGTGGGTTGGTCAAACGTTGGTGGAGGAAATATTATGCCTGATACACATTCCGAACCCCGTTCCCAGCTTGGACTTTACCGGGCGCACCTAACCAGTCCGGAACATAGACGTCACATCACCGTAGGCCGTGAGGAAATGCTGGCGGATACGCTGGAGGTGTTTCGTAAAAATATCGGTCGAAAAGCCAGCCATCATCAGCTGTTCATTGCACCGCGCGGCAGTGGTAAGACGCATTTTCTTTCACTGATCGAAGATGCCATTCAGGAAGATGATGCTCTGGGCAAAGCTTATGCCGTTGTGCGCTTCCCGGAAGAAGCCCGCCGGATTCTTTCATTTGCTGATTTCCTGTTAATGATCTGTGAGATATTGCGCGACAACTCCCCATCGGATTCCGATTGGGGAACGCTCTATGAACGGGTGATGGAAGAAGATAACGATGTAGTTCTGATCGATACCCTTGTTCCCGCTATCCGTAAGCATTACAAGAAAACGGGTCAGGTTCTGGTGCTGATGGTTGAAAACCTAAACCAGTTGATGGAAGAGCAGATGAAAAAGGCGCAATCCGTTCAGGCACTGCGCGGCTTCTTGATGCAAGACAACGGTTGTCTTCTCATTGCCAGTTCGCCTTTACACTTCGGTGCGCTGATCAAAGAGAATCAGCCGTTTTATGATTTCTTTGATACACAGGTGCTGGATCCTCTCAGCTCCGACGATTCAATCGAGCTGATCCGCCGCAACCTCGAATGGGACAAACGTCAGGATTTGCTCGATCAGTTTTCGACTCTTTTGCCTCGGCTGAGGGCCATCTACACGCTGACCGGCGGAAGTCCGCGGCTCACCGTCATGCTATATGAACTGATCAGTACCGAGTCGATCACCGCAGTAAAGCAGCAGTTCCTGCTCCTGTTGGATCGTATTACGCCGTTTTATCAGGACCGGCTTGGCGACCTGTCACCCCAGGAGCGTGCGGTTTTAGAAACCATTGCTTCGATGCGTTCCCAGTGGGGACGGGAAGCTCCACTTAAGACGCCGGGTAATATTGCCAAACTCATGCGGATGAAGCAGGCGCAGGTTTCATCCCTGTTGGCTCGACTCACAAAAGCCCTCTATCTGACAGCCAGTCCAAATCCTGCGGATGGTCGGTCTATGCTCTACGTTATTCGGGAAGGGTTCTTCGATCTCTGGCTGGCCATGAATATCAGCCGCGCAGCCCGGCAACGTATTCCATTGCTCACCGATTTCTTTGCGTCCTACTACGAAAAAGAAGAAGCCCGCCGAAAAAAACGAGAGGAATACTGGAAGCGACTGGAGGCGGGTGATTTTGATGAGGATGCCGCCGAAAATCTGAACTATCTTTCTGAAGTCGGCACGCCTGAGGAAAAGGCTGCAGAAAAAATAAAGCTGGCAGCAACGCTCACTAAAGTAGGGGAAACTGAGCGCCCGGAATTACTTAAGGGGGAATTGAAATTACTTCCACTCGATATTACTGGACGGTGGATCAGCGATCACCTAGATGAGCCACATGATTATCTCGATGATCTAAACGACCTTATTCAATGCTGGGAAACCCAGCGGCAAGGCGGGCTGGAGGCCTTCTCGCAACGCCTGCATCAAATGGGTAAAGAGCTCAATTACAAAAGTTGGTCGAAACTTCGTTTGGAGTTTTTACGGGATCATTTGAAAAGGATTCCGTTGAGCGAGGAAAGAGTTATTACACGTCTGAACTTAGTGGTCTTTCTAATTAAATTAGCACACTGGAAAGATGCAGAAACGCAAAGTTTGGAAGCTCTGGGTGAGGCGGAGGAACTTAATGATAAGACGTTAATTTCCTGGGCCTGCAATGAGTACGCTCAGGTGCTTACAGCTGTGAGCCGCCAGTCTGAGGCCGAGGTGCTAATGCGACGTACGTTAGCAATTGACCAAGAGATGTGGGGAAAAGATGATCCCCGAACATCAACTGGTTTGAGCAATCTAGCTGCTTTATTACATGAAACTGGCCGGGTAGAGGAAGCTGAAAGTCTGGTGCGTCAAGCTTTGTTGATAGATGAGGAATCTTTAGGAAGTGAACATCCAAATGTTGCTATTCGTCTTAATAACCTTGCTCAATTAATGAGTGATTCTGGCCGGTATGAAGAGGCAGAACCACTAATGCGCCGTGCCTTGGAAATAACCGAAGCCAAATTAGGAAGCGATGATCCTAGCGTCTCCATACGTTTAAATAATCTTGCAGTTCTAATGCAAGATACAGGGAGGATTGCAGAGGCTGAGACGCTGATGCATCGCGCCTTAGTTTTGACAGAAGCAAGTCTGGGAGATGATCATCCACTCATAGCTCTTCGTCTTAATAATCTTGCACATATGTTAGAAATTACTGGCCGTCTTATGGAGGCACAACCAATGAGAGATCGTGCTTTGAGAATTATTGTGGCTAGTCTTGGTGCTACTCATCCAAAAACACGAGTGGCTGTGGATGGCTTCTTTGATCTTCTTGTGGCATTGGGTAAGACGGAGCAAGAGGCAAAAGAGAAGGTTAATTGTATTTTGAAATGATCGATTTATAAATCTGCAAAGGGATTGTTGGTAAAGCCGCGGGGTTTAGTATCCCGTTGCTGATTATTCGGGCGGTTGTTTGGTCGGCGCTGACCTTGTGGTTTTTTACCGGCCAGCTTAGCGGGTTGCTTCTTTTTTGCCGATAGCGAGATGCGTTTGCGCTGCAGATCGACTTCCATCACACGAACGTTAATTCGATCGCCGGCCTGAACCACATCGGCCGGATCTTTCACAAATTGATCGGACAGCTGGGAAATATGAACCAACCCGTCCTGATGTACACCAATATCTACAAAAGCGCCGAATGCGGTGACGTTGGTTACGATACCTTTCAGCTCCATGCCTTCTTTTAAGTCGTTCATGGTCATGACGTCTTCGCGGAAGCCGACCTCTTCAAACTTTTCGCGTGGATCTCGGCCCGGCTTTTTCAACTCGTCAACAATGTCCTTTAGCGTCAACTCACCCACGTCTTCGCTGATATAGGTGCTGAGTTTAACTTTGCTAACGATGTCGACATTGCCGACGAGTGTTGAAAGTGGCTCGCCGAGATCGGCGGCAATCTGCTCAACCAGTTTATAGCGCTCCGGGTGGACGGCTGATGCATCCAGCGGTTGTGTGCCGCCGTGAATACGGAGGAAGCCGGCGGCCTGCTCAAAAGCCCGAGGGCCGAGTCCGGAAACATTCAGGACTTCCTTACGGCTTTTAAAGGCACCGTGCTCGTTGCGGTATTCGATAATCTTTTTGGCAAGGCTGTCGCCGATGCCGGCCACGCGGGAGAGCAGGGGAGCACTGGCAGTGTTGAGCTCAACACCAACGTGGTTTACGCAGCTGACGACCACTTCATCGAGCTTGTCTTTGAGCAATTGCTGGTAGACGTCGTGTTGGTATTGCCCTACGCCGATGGATTTGGGATCCACCTTTACGAGTTCTGCGAGGGGATCCTGAAGACGGCGCGCAATGGAGATGGCGCCGCGGATCGTCAGATCGAGATCGGGAAATTCTTCGCGGGCAATGGGAGAGGCGCTGTAGACCGATGCACCGGCTTCGCTGACGGATACCACGCTTATCTTTTTCTGCATCTCTTTCAGCAGACCTTTGGTGAAGGCTTCGGTTTCGCGGCCGGCCGTTCCGTTTCCAACCGCGATGGATTGTGGCTGATGTTTTTCAATAAATTCGGAGAGCTTGATTTTGGCCTGCTTTTCCTTTTCGGCACTCTGGCCCAGATAGATGGTGATGGTGTCTAGGTATTTTCCAGTGGCATCCAGCGCGACGCATTTGCATCCCGTGCGCAAGCCGGGATCGATACCGATGACGGATTTTTCACCATAGGGTGCTGCAAGCAGCAGGCTGCGCAAGTTTTTGGCGAAGACTTCTACGGCGGAGCGGTCGGCCTTCATTTTCATTTCAACGGAGACGTCAACTTCAACGCTGGTCGTCAGCAGGCGTTTGTAGGCATCAAGAATGGCCTTTTCCAGTTCGGGATAAAACGGGGAAGATGGATTGGCCTCGCAGATAGATTTCATGCGTTCAATCTGCGGGTCGGCATCAATGGATAGTTTGCGGCGCAGCACGCCTTCGGTTTCGCCGCGGCGGATGGCGAGATATCGGTGAGATGGAATGTCATCAATCGGCTGCGAAAAATCAAAGTAGTCTTTGTATTTTGAATTTTCATCTGAGGTCGACGATATGGCCGGTGCAGAAGTGATGGCCCCTGTTTTGAAATAGGCTTCGCGAATCAGAGCCCGGACTTCGGCCTTTTCAGCAATCTGCTCGGCAATAATATCCCGTGCGCCGGCCAGTGCATCGTCTGTTGAAGCTACTTCCTTTTCTTTGTTGATATATTTAGCTGCTTCAGCTTCCAGTTCGCCGGAAGAACCTTGTTCAAGAATAAGGGTGGCCAAGGGCTCCAACCCTTTTTCTTTGGCGATCATAGCACGGGTGCGGCGTTTGGGTTTGTAGGGGAGATAGAGGTCTTCAAGCGAGGTCTTGGATTGGCATTCTTCAATTTTAAGACGCAGGTCGTCCGTCAGTTTTCCTTGTTCATCGATTGAATTGAGGATGGTCTGACGACGGGCTTCGAGCGTGTTGTAGTAGGTCAGTTTTTCCTGGATATCCGTGATCTGCACTTCGTCGAGGTTGCCGTGCGCTTCCTTGCGGTAGCGGGCGATAAAGGGAACAGTATTTCCTTCGGCAAACAACGCGGCCACAGCAGCCACCTGACGGGTGGAAATATTCAGATCTTTCGATGTAAACGGAACGGGGTCAAAGAGGGGTGTTTCAGTCATTAAAAAATTCCTTTAAGTAAGAAAAGTGGAGGTTTACGGCATATGAGGATTAACTTTTTTCGGCGCGCGGAGCGTTAAGGTACGGTTGAAGACGAGAGCGTCTTCCGTCGTATCCTTATCGGCGCAGAAATAGCCGACGCGTTCGAACTGGAATCGGTCACCGGCTTCGGCTTTGGCCAATCCGGGTTCGAGCTTGGCAGTAATCACTTCTAGAGAGTCGGGGTTTAGGAAATCCTTGAAATCCCTTTCCTTATCAGCCATCGGGTTTTCAACGGTGTAGAGCCGTTCGTAGAGGCGTACTTCGGCATCGACGGCATGACGGGCTGAAACCCAGTGGAGGGTACTCCTGACCTTGCGTCCATCCGGTGCGTTTCCGCCTTTGGTTTCCGGGTCATAGGTGCAGGTCAGGGAAACGACGTTGCCATCGGCATCTTTTTCAACATCGGTGCAGGTGGCGAGGTAGGCGCCGCGCAGACGCACTTCGCGTCCAACGGTGAAGCCCCGGAATTTATTAGGGGCATCGTCCATATAATCGGTCCGTTCAACCCAGAGTTCCTTGCTGAAAGGAACGTTGCGCGTGCCTTCTTCTTCCTTCTGGGGATGGTTGGGCAGTTCAAATTCCTCTTCGAGGGCTGCAGGGTAGTTTTCAATAACCACCTTGATCGGATCAACCACGGCCATGGCTCTGCGTGAATTTTCGTTGAGGTCATCGCGCACGATGCTTTCGAACAGCTCGATCTCGGAAATGCTTTCGTATTTGGTGCAGCCAACAATGGCGCAGAGTTTTTTGATGGCTTCGGCCGTGAAACCGCGGCGACGCATACCGCATAGAGTCGGCATGCGGGGATCATCCCAGCCTGTAACCCGACCTTCGTTGACGAGCTGAAGCAGGCGTCGCTTGCTGAGAACAATATAGGTCAGGTTCAGCTTGGAAAACTCATACTGGCGCGAGCGGAACACATCGAGCTCTTCCAGAATCCAGTCGTAGAGGGGGCGGTGTACTTCGAATTCGAGGGTGCACATGGAATGGGTAATACCTTCGATGGAATCCTCAATGCAGTGAGCAAAGTCATACATCGGATAGATGCACCATTTGTCGCCGGTGTTGTGATGAGTTGCGCGCTTGATGCGGTAGATGGCCGGGTCGCGCAGGTGCAGATTGGGGGATGCCATATCGATTTTAGCGCGCAGTACGCAGGCGCCGTCTTCGAAGCCGCCGTTTTTCATTTTTTCGAACAGCTCAAGGTTTTCTTCCACGGAACGATCGCGCCCGGGCGGTTCTTTGCCCGGACGGGTCGGAACGCCGCGATAATCCTTAAATTCATCCTGCGGCAGGTCGCAGACATAGGCCTTGCCCTTTTTGATGAGGCGGACGGCATAGTCATACATGGTATCAAAATAGTTAGATGCCCAGAAAAGATTTTCGCCCCAGTCAAAACCAAGCCATTTGATATCTTCCTGAATGGCCTGTACATATTCTTCGTCTTCGGCTTCGGGATTGGTATCGTCGAAGCGCAGGTGGCATTTTCCGTTATATTTTTCAGCGGTGCCGAAGTCTAGGCAGATGGCCTTGGCGTGTCCGATATGCAGGTAGCCGTTGGGCTCCGGCGGGAAGCGGGTTACCACTTCGGTACTCTTGCCGGAGTCAAGATCGGCATCGATGATGTCGTGAATAAAATTGGTGGTCTGTATTTCTTCGCTCATAAAACGTAATCCATAATGCGTAAATCGTAATTTTCCAACCGCTGGAAAACAGGCGCATTTATCCCTGATTCGTTGGAGCAGTTCAACCCTTTCGGTGGAGGAAAAGAGAAGTGATACTGGGGCGCCCTACAACGGAGCAACGTTTCCCTTCGGGTAAACGTTCTCTACACCGTTAGGTGAAAAGTGTCGGAAGTTTGGTGTAGTGACCGCCTACCCGAAGGGAGGCGGTGCTTCCGGGCTTGAGTTTCTGCAAGAGTGAAAAAAGTTTCACCGGAACTTAATACTGCAGCCAACTGCTTTGGTTTGGCTATTTTCAACTTCATCTCCTGCTACCAGCGCATCCAGCGCATCCTTCAGCCAGATTTTATCTCCGACCGAGCGTCCGCCTTCACCGACCGCACCCTGATAGGCCAGGTTCAGCTCTGAATCGAACAGAAAAACATCCGGCGTTTTCTTTGCGCCGAAGTGCCGGGCTACATCCGAAGTGGCATCCTGAACATACGGAAATTTATAGCCTTCTTTTTCGGCAAATACCTTCATGTTTTCAAGCGTGTCGCCTTTTACAGAGGGATCATTGGAATTGACGAAAATGACACCGATTCCTTTTTTCATGTATTCATGGCCGAGGCTTTTCATGGTGTCCTGCCATGCTTGAACAAAGGGGCATTTGTTGCACGTAAAGATCACGAGGGTGCCTTTTTCGCCCTTGATGTCATTGATCGAGATCATCGATCCGTCGATGCCCTGCATTTTTACATCGGCATCAACGATGGGATCGCCAATTCCCAGTCCGGCGGACGCTGTGACAACACCGGCTGCCAGCGCGATTGCAGTTGTGATATATGTCTTCATGGTATGCTCCTTATTTTAACAGCGTTTCGATTTGTTCTGCATATTGTGCATAGGTCCGTTTGCCTTCCCATTCGGCTACAAGTCGGCCTTCGATATAAAAGAATGAAGAGGGCAGGGAGCCGGCCCATTTTGGGGAAAGCGTTTCGATGAACGCCTGATTCAGCTCGGTTGTGATCAGGCTGTCGACTGTGCTGCTCTGTTTTAGTAGAAAAGCCTGTACTGCTTCTGCATCGGCGGGATCGTCGGCCGATACCAGGATAAGTTCCAGCCCTTTGTTGCGGTATTCTTCATATACTTTCATTAGTTCGGGGAACTCTTCGCGGCAGGGATCGCACCAGGTTGCCCAGACATGGACCAGTGTCAGCGGGGATTTTGACATTTCAACGTTGGTCCGGATGGCCTGCGGGGTGGCCGGCGTGGCAATGGGTATAGGCGGGCTGCAGGCCGTTACGGCAACCAATAGCGAAAGCATAACAAGTCTGAGTATTATGAGAAATCCTCTATTCATCGGGTCCATCTCGCTTGACACCGCAAAGTGTATCCGACTTCATTTACGGCTCAATTATTAATAACGGAAATCTACACATGAAAATTGCCACATTTAATGCAAATTCCATCCGGTCCCGTTTACCCATACTTCTGCAATGGCTGGAAGATCATGAGCCGGATGTATTGGGAATCCAGGAAACCAAGGTGCAGGACGAGGATTTTCCGAAAGAAGCCATCGAGTCTGCAGGCTACCATGTGGTGTTTAAAGGGGAAAAGTCCTACAACGGCGTTGCGCTGATTTGTAAGAGAGAGCCGACGGATGTGAAATTCGGGTTTGATGATGGCGGTCCTGCTGATGAAACAAGATTGATCCGAGCCGTGGTCGATGGCGTTGCGGTGGTAAACACGTATGTTCCGCAGGGCAGGGCCATTGATCATGTGATGTATAAATATAAGCTGGGCTGGTATGCCCGGCTTAAGAAACTGTTTGAAAAGGAATTCGCCTCCGATCAGCTGCTGGCCTGGATCGGCGATATCAACATTGCGGTTGAGCCGATTGATGTGAATAATCCGGCTGGCAAGAAAAACGACCCGTGCTACCACATCGATGCGCATAACGCTTTTCTGGATGTCTGCTCATTCGGCTTCGAAGATGTGTTTCGGAAACATCATCCCGGGGAAGAAATTTATTCGTTCTTCGATTATCGGGCGAAGGATGCCATTGAAAAAAATATGGGTTGGCGGATCGACTATGTGCTGGCGACGGATCCGCTTTCTTCTAAAAGCATCTCGTGCGACATCGATCTGGAGCCCCGCAAAAAGGAAAAACCGTCGGATCACACCTTTATGATTGCGGAATTCAATCCTTAACGCGTAATTCGTAATGCTTAATCCCGAAATTACGTATTACCCGTTAAGTTATAACTGCTCCACCGAATAGCCCTTTTGCTTAAGTAGCTCAATCAGGCCTTCTTTTCCTGGAAGATGGGCAGCTCCGACAACAATCATGTGGGTCTTTTTCTCTGAGGCTTCACGGTCGATTTTCTTAACCCAGTTTTTATTGCGGTCGATAACAAACCGTTCGTATAGCCCGGGGTGTTCTTCAAAGCTTTCCTGCATGAGTTTTCCGAGTTCTTCTATATTTCCTGCCTTCCATGCCTTCATGAGTTGGTCCAGCATGGTTTCGAACAGATCGAGTTCCTTTAGCGCGCGTTTAATGTAGGCATTCTGATTTTCTTCTGCGAGCGCATCAAACAGATCAATCTGGAATTTTACCGTTTCGAGTCCGATTACCGGTTTTTGGTCGGCTGTAGCCTTGTTGTAAAAATACTGATCAAGGCCAAGGGTGGGATCGAATCCCATGGCCTGCATTTTCAGTAGCATCAGGGTCATGGTTGCGAACCAGGGTTTAAATTTTTGAGTGACCGGGGCCGGTAAACCGGCTTCTGTTAGTTCAGCAGAGAGGAGGGCATAGACATCCGGTTGTAACAGGCCTTCCAGTGTCTGATCTCCTTTGAGCAGGGCTTTAGCCATAATCATTTGCTGCGTTTCGGGCGCCAGCATGGCCTTCATGTCAACTTCAAGCATCAGAACATCGCTGGCTTCATATGCCGCCTCGATGGCGGCTGGCAACGGATAGTCCGTTGATTTAAGCAGGTGGACTGATCCCTGGATATAGAGTGTTCCTTTCTTGGAGGTTGCCTTCCACAGACAGCTCTTGGCCTCAACGGTGGGGACCAGGAAAGCAATGGAAACTGCAAGTGCGATGGTCTTTAATACTACCCGTTTGTTCAGCATGTCAGCTCCTTGAAATTGTAAAACCATACAGGTTGTTTTGTTCAAAGAAAGGAATAATCCAGAGCTTAAAACAATTCCAAGCTCTGTGAATAATCTGCTTGTGCATGCAATTCGTGTTTCTATAATCGAATTTCAGTCAGCTGATCACACAGTGTAGATAACCGCCGGGAGGGCAAACATAATGAATACGAATGAAGTGGTAGCAGCAACGAGCGAAGAAGCCGCTCCGATTTTGGATAAGCTCCAGGACATTGCCGTGGTATATGGAGTGAAGATTGTGGCGGCGATACTGGTCCTGATTATCGGGATGTGGGTTGCCAAGGCGGTCGTGGGTGCGGTTAGGAAGTTGATGGAGAAGAAGGGGGTTGATTCCACGCTTGCCGGATTCTGCTGCAGCTTGCTTTCTGTAGGTTTGAAGGCATTTGTTGTGATCGCCGCCCTGGAAAAACTGGATGTTAAAACAGCATCGTTTATCGCGATTCTCGGTGCGGCCGGTTTGGCCATCGGTTTGGCCCTGCAGGGTTCGCTGGCTAACTTTGCGGCCGGTGTGCTGATGCTTATCTTTAAGCCGTTTAAAGTGGGTGATGTGATTGATGCCGGCGGTTCCGTTGGTTCGGTGTTGGAAATCGGCATTTTCACGACCATTATGAAGTCACCGGATAATAAAAAGATGATTGTGCCCAACGCCGCGGTAACCGGCGGGACGATCACGAATATCAACACCTTTGGAACCCGTCGTGTTGATCTGGTTGCCGGCATTGGTTACAGCGATGATATTGATAAAGCCAAGAAGGTGCTGGAAGATATCATTGCAGCCGACGAACGCATCTTGAAGGATCCGGAAGTGACGATTGCCGTAGTTGAACTCGCTGACAGCAGCGTGAATTTTGTGGTTCGTCCATGGGTCAATTCGGCTGATTACTGGGGCGTCTACTTCGATACGACGGAAACCATCAAGAAGCGTTTCGACGAAGAAGGTATCTCTATTCCGTTCCCGCAGCGTGATGTTCATGTTTACGAACATAAGAACGATTAGACCGGATTAAATCTGTGTTGAAGATGGAGCCGGAGGTTAGCAAGCCTCCGGCTTTTTTGTGTATTGCAATCCGCAGAACCTAAGTTCTTGCCAATCATTTTTCATATTTTATAATTCGCCTTATTCGTAAGGTTGGTTGATGTCAAAGAAATGGAGGTATGGAATGGAAACCAATAGTGTTGCGGAAGCAGTTGATAATGCCGCTGAAGGTGGCGCGGACATCCTGGTAAAAGTGCAGGAGGCGGGGGTGGAGTGGGGGATGAAGATCGTTGCCGCTTTACTCGTCCTGATTATCGGTATGTTTGTGGCGAAGCTCATAAAAAAGGGCATCATAAAATTGATGGAACGCGCGAAGGTAGATCATACCTTGATCGGGTTTGTGGCAAGCTTGGCGCACGTGGGTTTGCAGGCTTTTGTGGTTATTGCGGCTTTGGAAAAGCTGAATGTCAAAACCGCCTCGTTTATCGCGGTGCTCGGTGCGGCAGGCTTGGCGATTGGTTTGGCGTTGCAGGGATCTCTCGCCAACTTTGCCTCGGGCGTTCTGATGATTATCTTCAAGCCCTTCAGGGTTAATGATGTGATTGATGCCGGCGGGGTGCTGGGAACCGTAAAGGAAATCGGCATTTTCACTACGCATGTCGATACGTTGGATAATAAAAAGACCATCGTTCCTAATGCAAAACTGATGTCGGACAACATCACGAACTATTCTGCGAACAATACCCGCAGGGTGGATCTTGCTGCCGGTATCAGCTACAGCGATGATATCGACAAGGCCCGGGCTGCAATTGAAGAGGTTATTAAGGAGATTCCGGGTATTCTCGAAACACCGCCGCCGGATATTCTTGTCTCGGAAATGGCAGACAGCAGTGTAAATTTTGCTGTACGTCCATGGTGCCACCCGAACGACTATTGGGGCGTTTATTTCGGCGTAACAGAAGGGATAAAGAAAAAGTTCGATGCCTTGGGTATATGCATTCCATTCCCGCAGCGGGATGTGCATATCTATGAGCACAAGGATTAAGCCGGGTGGGTCGTTCTTCTGAACGCCCCGGGTTGCTCTGGAGAGCAACACTCCCAGAGAATTTCTTGTTTACCACCGCCGCGCCGTGCACACTGCGCGGCGGTTTTTATTTGGAGTTGTGATGTTTAAGACGGTTGACGATGTGGATTGGGAAAACTGGGATCCGGTGGTGCGGGCCACCCTGATGTTTGTGATCAAGGATGGCCGGATTCTGCTGATCCATAAGAAGAGGGGTTTTGGTAAAGGAAAGATAAATGGGCCGGGGGGAAAGTTGGAGGCGGGTGAAACTCCGCTTGAATGTGCCGTTCGCGAAACGCAGGAGGAGGTCTGTATTACTCCGACAGGTGTTGAATATGCCGGAGAGCTGCATTTCCAATTTACGGATAATAACTCGATTCACGGTTATGTTTATACCGCCACCGGATACGAAGGTATTCCGACTGAAACCGAAGAAGCTGATCCGATCTGGTGCTCTATCGATAATCTACCTTTCGAACATATGTGGGAAGATGATCATATTTGGTTTCCGCATATGCTTGAAGGCCGCCGCTTTTCCGGCCGGTTTATTTTTGACGATGATCGGATGCTGGACGTGGTGCTCGACCTTGATTAATTCGTTTTAATCGGCAATCGGGGGGTTAGGAAAAAGAGTGCAAGCACAAAAAAAACCAGAGATTGGAACGGGTTTGCTCCAATCTATGGCGCTTAACATTGTTGGGGGATCGCCGGTTTAGCCGACAACGGTAACGTTGCTGGCCTGCGGTCCTTTTTGTCCGCTTTCCACCTCGAAGCTGACGTTCTGACCTTCGAGCAGCGTGCGGCGGCCTTCTGCCTGGATTGCAGTGAAATGAACGAATACGTCATCGCCGCTTTCACGCGCAATGAATCCGAATCCTTTTTCGTCGTTGAACCACTTTACAGTACCGGTTTCTATCTGATCTGACATAACTTACTTTACTCCTAAACGGGCCGTCTCCAGCCATTCTTACATATTTGACCAATCCCCCTTGGAAACCGGCCGGTTCATTCTAATACCCCGAAGGGCGGATTGTTGCCAATCCAAGAAAAATGCTAAAGACGCGAAAGCGGAATAGCGAGAACTGTTTAAAACTTTTTATGGGTATAAATCCGCACTTGATCTGCCGTTTTTGCATGGGCAAAAGGATTGGAAAAAGAACGGAATTTCGTGACGAAATCGATGCTGATTCGGGGGGTGCGTTTAAATCGGTATTTAAATACCAAATTAGGGTTGAAATTAGATTCCGGCAGTGTAATAAATCCCCTTTATTTAAGACGTGATTAAACAGCACATGTTTTGTCATAATCCGATTTTTCAAGGAGGCGGGCCCAATGGCACAGGATAAAATTAAAGTCGAACTGCCCAATGACGACTATTATGAAGCCGAAGTTGCGTGCCGCAATTCGTGCCCTGTTTCGACGGATGCACGTGGCTATTTGATGGCTACCGTGGCTGGTCAATATGAAAAAGCATACGCTATTTCACGCGCGACAAATCCCTTCGCTTCTATTTGCGGTAAGGTTTGCGGTGCTCCTTGTGAAAAAGGCTGCCGTCGGTCCGACGTCGACGAAGCTGTTGTTATCCGGAACATCAAGGGCTATTTGACGGATAAACGCGGCCCGGAAACAGGCGATCTGGAAACTCCGCTTTCCTATTCCATTGCTCCGGGGTCCATTAAGCCTGAGCTGAACGGAAAGTCTGTCGGAATTATTGGTGGCGGTTGCGCCGGTTACACCTGTGCCCACGACTTGGCTCGGCTTGGCTATAGCGTAACCATTTATGAGCGCTGGGAAAAATCAGGCGGTCAATTGGTGCAGGGCGTTCCGATTAACCGGTTATCCCGTCAGGTGGTCGCCGAGGAACTAGCCTCGATTGAGCTATTCGACAATATTGAAGTAAAAAATGGTGTGGATGTTGGTAAAGACATCACATTTAAGGAATTGGAAAAGAAGCATGACGCGGTTCAGATTGCCGTAGGTTTGGCTAAAGGTAAAAAAATTCCATTGCCGGGTGCGGACCATGATGAAGTGCACATTGGTCTGGCCTTTCTGTTTGATTTTAACATGCGTGAAGCATGGGATCTTACTTCCCGCCGTTCGATCGTGATTGGGGGAGGGGACGTGGCTTTTGACGTGGCCCGCTCCGCATTGCGCTGTGGATCGCCTGAAGTGCAGTTGGCCTGTCTGGAACGTGAACATCTGGATGAAATGACCGGTTCGGTCGACGAACGTGAAGGCGGTCGTCGCGAAGGCGTTGTAATTAACGATGGCTGGGGGCCACGCGAAATTGTTGTGGAGAACGGCAAGATTAAGGGCCTAATCGTCAGCAAAGTTATCCGCGTGTTCGACGAAGAAGGAAAGTTTTCTCCTCAGATGGAAGAGGAAACCCGCCTGATTGAGGGCGACGCTGTATTTTTTGCCGTCGGACAGGGCTCCGATATGGACTTCCTGGAAGGTTCCGGGGTTGAACTGACTCCGCAAGGCTGGGTGAAGGTTGCCAATGAAGAAACCCTTCAGACCAGCAAGCCTAATGTCTTCGTGAGTGGTGACATTGCCCACGGACCAAAACTCTTCATTGATGCGGTTGCATCGGGAAGTACAGCGGCACAGGGCATTCATTCCTATATCTCGGGCAAAGAGCCTCAATCGCTGAAGCGTGTTCTAACATTTACGGATATTCCGGAATATGGCCGGAAATCGGTTTATGTGGATGAAGAGCGTGAAGAGCGCGAAGAATTACCGGTAGATCCGGCGAAAGATCCTCATTTTAATACCACCGTTGAATATACGGACAAAGATGCCAAAGAACAGTCGGCCCGTTGCCTGGAATGCCACATTCATCCGACCTTTGAAGGAGATATCTGTATTCTCTGCGGTGGATGCGTTGATGTCTGCCCGTCTTACTGCCTGTCGATGAAGACGATCGACCGCGTTGACGGCGGAGAGGACCTTAAGGTTTTAGCCGAAATAGAATTCGGCAGCATGCAGGTAGCGGAAGAAGAGGGATCGGTAATGCTGTTCGATCCGCTCAAGTGTATTCGTTGCGGTATGTGCGCGCAGAAGTGCCCGACGGGTGCCTGCCAAATGACAGAGAACAGTTTTGAAGATTGTTATGCCTAGCAGGAAAAAGGTTGCCCGCAGATGAAACAGATTAACGCAGATAGATATTACGAATTATTTGTTACGGATTACTAACAATGTTGTGGCTGACAATAGTGCTTTTAATAACGACTACCTTGCTGGGTGGAATCTTTTTTGGATTGTTCCGGTGGGCGGTGAAGGATGGTCAGTTTGACGATCCGGAAGAAGCGAAATATGTAATTTTCCGCGAAGAGGAAAAACAGTTTGATGGTGTTGTTGATGGAGGAAAAAAATAATGTCTAAGGAAGAGAAGAAGGAAGGTTCAAACCGGCGCGAGCTCCTTACCATGGGTTCAGCTTTCGCGGTGATGGGCATTGGCGGTTTGGCAGCGGGTGGAGCATTGCTTAAATATATGCTGCCCGTTGTATCGTACGGTACGCCACAAAAATTCCTGGTGCCCGTTGAAGATCTGCCGGATGTTGGCGATGAACTTATTTTTGATGATATGAAGGTGGTTTTGCGCCGTATGTCCGAGGAAAAAGTTGCGGCCATCTCGCTGGTTTGTACTCATCTTGGATGCACCGTTAATCGCGTTGAAACCGGTTTTCAGTGTCCTTGCCACGGCTCGCAGTATGATACCGACGGATTGGTGGTCGGCGGTCCAGCACCTAAAACTCTGCCATGGCTGGAGATCAAGTCTGTGCCGGGCGGTCAGCTTGAAATTAACACTGGAACATCGCTTCCGGAAGGCACTGATTTTCCAATTGCGTAGCTGCTGGATTTAAGGGGTAGAGATGAATGATATAATTGAAAAAGCCAAGGGTTTCGGGAATAAGCTCTATTACTCGATTTTCCGCCATCGTTTCGACAACACCGGCCTGACGAAGTCGAAGATTATGTTCAGCAACGTGCTGCTGCATATCCAGCCGGTTAAGATTCATAAACGTTCGGTTAAGTTTAAGACGACAATGGGATTGGGACTGGTCACGTTTTATCTATTCCTGATTCTGTCGGTAACCGGCGTGATTCTGATGTTCCATTATGTGCCGTCGACGGCCATCGGTCCTGACGGACTTCCAGACGCATACAGCCGCATGCTCAATTTGCGCAGTAACGTATTCTGGGGAGGCTTTCTGCGTAACATGCACCGTTGGGCTGCGCATGGTATGGTGGCCTTTGTTGCGTTGCACATGTTGCGTGTGTATCTCGCCGGTGCCCACCGCGGTGGACGGGAATTCAACTGGGTGATCGGCTGTATCCTCGGCCTGTTGACCGTATTCCTTTCCTACACCGGCTACCTGCTTCCTTGGGACCAGCTGGCATTCTGGGGTGTTAAAGTGGGTACTGAAATCGCCAAGCTTGCTCCGGGTGGAGCACTGATCCGCGGCGTTCTGCTCGGTGATACCGATGTGGGTTCTGAAGCGTTGATTCGTTTCTATGTTCTTCACGTTGCGGTATTGCCTGCGATAATGGGCTTCCTGATCGCGGTTCACTTTTTCCGCATCCGCAAGGATGGCGGCCTGGCCCGACCGGCTGACACAACGAATGAGAAACAGATTCCGGATGAAGAATTCGGTGATGTCAAAAACAACTCTGTATTCAAATCCGCCCGCAGCTACAAGCTGGTGGAAATCGTTAAGGGCAATGAGCCCAAGGTGAATGAAGAAACCGACCAGATGATGTTTGCCTGGCCGAAGCTGATTATTCGCGAAATTATCGTGCTGGCTGGCGTCATGGCTTTCATGAGTCTGATTTCGGTACTCTTCGATGCTCCGCTTGAAGGACCGGCGGATCCGAACCATCCGACCAACCCGGCTAAAGCGCCGTGGTACTTCCTGGGTCTTCAGGAGCTGACCAGTTATGACGGGTTCATCGGCGGCGTCGTGCTTCCCGGCATTATGGCCGGTGGTGTGATGTTCCTGCCGTACTTCGAAATCTTTTTTGAATCGTTCAGCAAGACCTTCCGCAAGAATATCCCGGGTGTATGGTTTGCTCGTGAGCGCAATCTGGAAAACTCGCTGTTTATCCTGTTGTACGTCGTCATGCTCGCGTTGATCATTATCGGGGTATACTTCCGCGGTGCGAACTGGGCGATCGAATATCCGTGGGTGCAGACTGTCTCTGGGGGAGGCCACTAAGATGATTAAGGATTATAGAATACTGTTTATTTTGGCGGTGGCGGGCTTTGTAGTTCTCGCTATGTCTGTGAAAAAAGCATTCGAGCAGGAATACGTAGAGCATCAGAAAGCCTATTACGAGCTGTTGGAAGAAGAGTATACGGGTGCTGAAATCAAGCAGGTCAATGTAGCAACGCCCAGCGTTGATATGATTGACCGTTGCCAATCGTGCCACGTTGGTGCATCCAACCCGGATGCGGTTGCATTTGAGCAGCCGTTGACCGCTCACCCGTCGATTGTTCCGGGCATGGAAAAGGATCCGCACGACTTTAACAAGATCGGCTGTTCGGTCTGTCATGATGGTAATGGTCGTGCCCTTGAAAAGCATGATGCTCATGGTGAGTTTCATGGTTGGATCAAGCCGATGCTCATTGGATCGCTGGCTCAGGCGAACTGTTCCCGCTGCCATGCTATGGAAGGTGAGGCTCTCGCCGGAGCTGAACTCTACGCCAAGGGCCAGGAACTCTTCCTGGAAAAAGCATGCTGGGGATGCCACACCATAGCCGGTGTTTCTTCCTCGTCGCAGGCTCCTGAGTTGAGCAATGCCGGTGGAAAATTCACGTACGACTATCTGGTTGAATCCATCGTGGTGCCGAAGGCGAACGATGAGAATTCAAAAATGCCGCAGTTTGACTGGGTGCATGACGAAGAAACGGTTGCCGCACTGGCCACGTACCTGAAAGGGCAACAGAAAAACCGCCTCCGTACGGAAGACAGCGCTCCGCTTGGTTACATCAAACCGAAATCTGAACAGGCCCGAATTCAAACGCCGAGTGTTGCTGCCGGTCGAAGCCTGTTTGCAGGCGCTCCGTTTGAAGGTTCTGTTGCGAAAGGCGGTTGTGTAAACTGTCATGCTGTTCACAACAGCGACGGCGACCTGGCGGGTGGAACCATTGGTCCTGAATTGACCTGGACGGTCCGTTCGCGTGGCCGTGCGTATGTTAAGGAACATATCACCAATTCGCGCTCGCACGTTGCTGATTCCATTATGCCGACGTTTAAGGATTATAACGACGCAGAACTCGAAAGCCTCGTTTCCTATCTTTCCACGCTCGATTATAAGCTGGGCTCGAAGGATGGACAGAAACTATATGACGCTTACTGCGTCTCCTGTCACGGTGAAGATCTGGAAGGAAACGGTAAGATTGCTTCCATGCTCGATCCACTGCCGCGTGACTTCAGCAAATATCAGTTCGTGGCCTCCTACGAAGATCGTTTCAAGGAGTCTATCCGACATGGTGTAAAGGGTACGGCCATGCCGGCCTGGGAAGAAATCATGACGGATAAGCAAATTGAGGTGCTGGTTGATTTCATTAAGGAAAAAAGCCTGGCCGGTCACGAATCCTTTACCCGCATGGAAGTTAAACTGCCAAAGATTGGTGATGCCGAGCGGATGGATTACAGGGGCAAGGGTTTGGTGCTTGAAGCCGGTAATGCGGAAGAGGGATACGAAGCGTTCCAGCGGTTCTGTACCTCCTGCCATGGCAAGCTGGCTAACGGTAAAGGACCGAATGCATACGACCTTGAGCACCCGCTGCCGCGTAACCTTATTAATAAAGAATTCATGAATCAGGCTTCGGTCAGCGATGAACGCTTATACGAGTCAATCATCCTTGGCGTAGCGGGTACACCAATGCCGGCGCATGACCACCTGAGCGATCAGACCATCCTGGACATCATTGCCTTTATCCGGGCGAACACCACTGAGGAAGCGAAATAATGAAACAAGATACTGCTGCAAAAACGATGATCATATCGTCGTGCATCTTCTTTGGATTTGCATTGACGATGGGACTGCTGACGGCGCTTAAATTTGTGGTGCCGACCGTAGGGGATATTGAATATTTGTCTATGCCGCGCCTGCGCATGATGCACACGAACATCAACCTGTTCGGATGGTTGCTTCAGGCCAATATGGGTATTCTGTTCTGGATCCTGCCCCGGATCCTGCACACGAAACTATTCTCAGAAAAACTCGGTGTGGCGATGGGGGTACTCTACAACCTGACGGTAATAGGCGGATTGGTCTGCATTGCGCTGGGTCGGGTTAAGAATGTTGAGTATGGTGAAATTCCCGTTCCGTTCGACTATCTGGTTGCGGTGTGCTGGGTTATGTTTGCCATCAATATATTCGGTACCGTGATTACCCGTAAGGTGAAATACCTGTATGTGACGGTTTGGTACACCTTGGGCGCGGTCATCTGGACGACCTTCGTTTATATTACGGGTAACATGCTAAGCCAGGTGGTTTCGGGCGTTAACCAGGCCAACCTGATCTGGTTCTATGTGCATAACGCCGTGGGTCTCATCTTTACCCCGCTGGGTGTGGCGATTGCCTACTACATGATTCCGAAGCAGCTCGATACGCCGATCTATTCACATAAGCTGAGTATGATTGGATTCTGGGTGATCTCTTTCGTTTATGTGTGGACGGGAGCGCATCACATGATCCACGGGCCGATTTCGCACTGGCTGCAGACGGTATCTATCATCTTCTCATTCAGCCTGATCATTCCGGTGATGGCGGTAATCACAAACTTCTTCGGAACGTTTGCAACCGCGCCGCGCGGAACACGTATGAACGGCCCGATTCCGAAGTTGCTGATGATGGGAACGGTTTATTATATTTTCACCTGTTTACAGGGACCTTTCCAGGCCATCCGTTCGGTCAATGAAATCACGAGTAAAACCGACTGGGTGGTCGGGCATGCGCACATGGCGTTGTTCGGCGCATTTTCCTACTATGCGATGGCCGGTATTTATTACATTGCCCCGAAACTGGCAGGCCGCAAGCTCTTCTCGGAAAAGCTGGGCGATCTGCATTTCTGGATTATGACCCTCGCCAGTATTCCGTTCTTTGCAGTGCTCTGGATCAGCGGCGTCATTCAGGGATTTGCCTGGCTGAATCCGGAAAATACCTTCGTGGAAACACTGGCTGCTTTGAAGCACGCCCATTGGATGCGCTTCAGCAGCGGTGCGTTGATCTTCGGATCCTACTTCCTGTTCTTTTATAATATTATGCAAACCTTCTTCGGCCATTACAGCGAAGAAGCAACTGCTGAAACCGACGTGGCCGAATAGGGGGATTTGGAATCATGAAAATCGATGTTGAAAAAAGCTTACTTTGGACCGCCACCTTTGCATTCATTCTGTTTGCTGTCGGCGCGGCCATGACGACGATTGTACCGCCCATGGTGGATAAGACGCTTTGGGAATCCGAGCACGATGTGCACGAATATACCGAGCAGGAACTGCGTGGCATTGAGATCTACAGAAACGAAGGCTGTGTTTATTGCCACACCCAGCAGATCCGTAAGCTGGACTCGGATCAACGCCGCTATGGTTGGCGTCTGGTGGAAGCTCCGGCATCGGAATCCTGGGAATATGTGAATGACCGCAACCACTTCTTGGGAACCAAACGCACCGGGCCGGATCTGGCACGTGTCGGCGGTAAATATTCTTCGGAATGGCATTGGGCCCACTTCAAGGATCCGCGCAACATGGGCGAAAAATTCCCGGACCGTAAAGGTATCTATGAGAAAGCATCCATCATGCCTTCATTTGCTTACCTGACCGATGAAGAGATCCACGACCTGACCGCTTATATCCAGACCCTCGGGCGCAATAAAAACTGGCGGGTGGATAAAGACGGAAAACCACTTAACGATTACGAGAAATAGACCGGGAGGTTTCTAATGGCTGAAGAAAATAAAGACGATATGCTCGAAACCACCACCGAGATCAAACAGGGACACGCGGGGGTAGGAAAATTCAACCTGGCGGTAGCGATTGTTCTAACGATTGTCTGCATTGTTTACCTGATTCTTAATTTTAATCCGTAGTCGTTTGTCCTATATTCTGGGGCATGTCTAAGGATTCCTATTCGAAGCGGCGCAGATTTATCCAGGGGCTTACCCTTCTGGTGCTGATCAGCATCCCGCTTCGTTTTTTT
Source organism: uncultured Verrucomicrobiota bacterium (assembly GCA_964486885.1). Taxonomy (GTDB): domain Bacteria; phylum Verrucomicrobiota; class Kiritimatiellia; order Kiritimatiellales; family Pontiellaceae; genus Pontiella. Next base: position 8,065 of record CAZAPF010000028.1, on the reverse strand, counting down.
TGTTTTGATACAGAGCAGGAATGCATCCGTTTATTCGGGATGCGGTTTGGGCTCGCTACAATGTTTTATCCCTTGTTCACTATCGTAGGGCTTGTGCTTTTTGTAGTGGGTATCGGGATGAAGAAGGGACGGTTGTTTTGTTCGCACATTTGCCCGATGCATATGTTTCTCGAAAAGGTAAACAATCCCGTCAATAAGACTGCGAATAACCGAACGCTCAAAATCTGGATTTGGGCTTTGTTCTTCTCGGTACTGCTGGTGGAAGTCATGCTTTCATTCTTCCAACCGCTAGGTCGTCAGGCGGAATTGGCGCTGTCCGGTAATATGGCACTGATCGGTATTGCCCTCGCCTTATTCGGCGGATTTATGTTCCTGTTTGTGGGCTACCAGGAACGCTTCTGTAAAAAGGGATGCCCCTATGCGCTGATTCAAATGCTGCTGCAGTCGGATAACACACGCTACATGGAATTCGCCAATCCTGATAAGACCTGCACGAACTGCCGTGGTTGCGACGATATCTGCCCCTTCAATCTGCGAGCCCGCTTTGAAAGCAAAGGCACCGACTGCACCAACTGCAACCTTTGCTCCGAGGCCTGCACTACCGAGCTGGGGCAGGGCAATACCCTCTTCCATCTCATCGATTCAGACTAAGCGTTTTAATGAACGAATAGATACCTTTGGATGTCCTATTGTTTAAAGCAACCGGTTCATCGGCAGGAGGCTATATGAAAAAATCCATGATTATTGCATTGTTGTGTGCGTGCAGGCTGGTTAGTGCGGAGAGTCTTTTACTGGGTAACGGGACGGAATATCGTAATGTAACCATTATATCCGCCGACCCGGTTCGTATGTTGATCGTGCATGATGGCGGTGGCTGCCAGGTGGATTATACAGAATTAGCTCCCAATGCGTTGTCAGCACAGCAGCGGAAGACCGTAGAAGTAAAACTGGCAGAACACGTGGAGCGGACTGCCCGGATCAAACAATTGCAGCTGGAGCAAAAGGCTTACGAGCAGGCACAGCGTGAAAAAGGGTTAATCCTGTTCGAGGGAGACTGGATGAAGCCGGCGGATCGGCAGGAGATACTGGCGAGCCGTGAACTGGACCGGTTGGAACAGGAGCGTTTGCGGGTCAAGCTGGAGAAAGAAAAGCTGGAGCTTAGAAAAGCGCAACGGCTTGCCGAAGAGGGCGATCGTCTGCTGGAAGCACCCAAGCGATCTACGTATACGTATTACTACAGCTATCCGGTAAGGAGCACCCATTGCGGGTGCCGGGATTCCAGACATTGCAGTCATTCATCGAAGTATTACAGGAGTGGAAATTGGAATTCATCCTGTCGCACGGCAGGCGGATTAAGTCTTTCATTTTCAAGCAGTGGTAACTCGATAAGTTACAGTACCGGGGTTCATTCCGGCCTTCATAGCCGCTCAAGATCTACCTGCAGATAGCACTCATTCCGTCGGAAACAGATGTGCATTTCCCAATGCACGGATGCAATTTGTTGAAAAATCCATTGCTGGAATTGAAATCGGCAGAAATGGTGATAGGGTAACCCGCAAATTATGAAAGAGCTGATCCCTATCATCATAGCCGGTTCTGTATTTGGCTGGTTTGCGATTCCACATTGTTATGCCATGTGCGGGCCGTTGCACGTATCTGTTTGCGCGCTGCACCGCGAAAAAAGCCTCAAGGCATTATCGCTTTTCAATCTTGGCCGCATAGCCGGCTATACCCTTGCAGGTATCCTTTTTGGTGCGTTCGGCGAGTTTGTAAATATCGGTGCGGCGCACTATTGCTGCCAACTGGGCGACCACCCGTTACGCGGTGCGGTTCTTTCGCTACTGTTCCCAGGCGTGATGATGTTTTTTATTGCGTTTTACGCGTTCCGGAAGAAGGGGCTCAAGGCTCCAAAAACGACCTGGCTGTCGAAGTTTTTTAGCGGGGGACTTGGAAAGCTCACGGCCGGCGGGGCCTGCACATCGCTGATCCCCTGCGGCATGCTCTATGCGGCCTTTGCTCTGTCCATAGGCTATGGAAGCTGGTGGCAGGGCGGGGCCTTCATGCTGGCCTTTGTCATTACACAAACCTTTTTCATGCAGTTGGGTATTTCGCTCGGGCGGTTGGTCGACAAAAAATGGGGTGCGCGCTTTGAAAAAGCATTCCCCTGGATCTGTCTACTGATCGGTGTTGCTTACTGTGTTCTTTTTGTTTTGAAGTTAACCCCTGGTGCGGAGGCATAGCGCATTAACAAGTAATACGTAATAATCCAGTCTGTCGGCTTATCCGCATTTTACATTACGCATTACGAAATACGCATTACGAACCATGGCTGATCACTGCATAGTCTGTAATCGATCTGTACCGGGCGGGGATGGAGAGTTTTGCTGCCCCGGCTGCGCTGCGGTATATACCATCATCGGCAAAATGGGGCTGGAAGGCTCTGAACGGGACGAACGTATTGCACAACTCCTCGAAGGGGTGTTTCCCGGCGGCGAAGAAACGGAAAGCACGGAAGTCGAAATTGCAAACGGGCAGGAACTCTGCTTTCTGGTGGGGGGTATGGTTTGTCCGGCCTGCTCATGGCTGGTGCACAACAGTCTTGGAAAACTTCCGGGCGTTGGAAACGTGAATATTAATTTTATTGCCGAAACCTGCACGCTGACGTTTGACCCGATGAAAATCGGAAAAGACGGCATTTTTTCCAATGTCCAAAAACTGGGCTATAAATACTTCGAAGGGGATGATGCCGGACGGGGCAGCTTCGACTATTTCCGTTTTGGTGCTGGCTGGTTCTTTGCGCTGAACAACATGATGATTTCGTTTGTGGTGTATTCAGCCGAGAACTGGGATGTGCCGTACGGGATGCAGTTAGCCTGTTCCATTCTGCTTTCCGTGTTCGGAACATTAGTTCCTTTCTATGCTGCCAAAACCACCATGATTATCGGTTTCCGGCAACTGGTCCTGCGGCAGTTCCGCATGGAGAGCCTGGTGGTGCTTTCCACATCGGCGGCGTGGATCTATTCTGTCTATTCCATGATCAAGGGTGATTTTGCCCATCTCTATTTTGATGTGGTTGCATTGCTGCTGATGCTCATTGAAACAGGCAATCTGATTTCGGGCAGTTTTTATAAAAAACTGAGTCGCCGGGTCAGTTCGCTTTCCTGGCAGCTTCCCAAAAAGGCGCGGGTTGATTCTGAAAATTATGCCGCCGTCGACGATTTAAATCCAGGGCAGGAATTTCAGGTGAATCGAGGAGAGTTTGTTCCGACGGATGGAATTCTGATGGATTCGGCCGAGTTTGATTTCAGTCTGATTACCGGCGAGTCGCACGGCGTTTCGCTGGAGCAGGGGCATTATGTCGGCGCAGGGGCAAAGCTGCTCTCGGAGGAAGCGGTTCTATCGGTTCCGGCTGCGGGGAAAAGCAACCTCATTCAGAAGATTGTGGATAGCACGATCGAGGCCTTCAACACGCGCAAGGAGCAACTTTCGTTTGGCGACCGCATCAGCCAGTATTTTGTCCCGATTGTCGTTTTACTGGCAATGGTTGTGTTGACAGGAAACCTGGTTTGGGGCGATCACAATGAGGCCATCATCCGCATGCTGAGTGTTTTGATTGTTGCCTGCCCATGTGCTTTTGGTATTGCCGAGCCGCTGGTGCTGACGGCGGCCATAGAAAAGGTGCGCGGGTTGGGGATTCAGATTTTCAATGGAGCCGTGCTGGCGTTGAAGCCGGCTGTGGCTGTATTCGATAAAACAGGGACACTTACACGCGGAATGCCCGAAGTGCACAAGATCGTCTGGATGGGTGAAAAAAATGAGGAATACCTCAACATACTCGCTTCGCTGGAAAACGGTATTGAACACCCGATTGCCCGGGCACTCGCTCAGGTGGGCACGCCGCGCGCGGTGACGGATCGAACCATTGCCCGCACCGTTGTATCAGCAAAAGTGGACGGTAGACATTATGTTGCGGGCAGCGCAGACCTGTATCCCGGTATTGGAGTTCCCCCCGATTTAAAGGAATCGACCATTGTAAAATTTGGGGATGCCGACCAGTGCTATCTGATAACGGGATTGAAAGATACCATCCGGGAAGAGTCGCCCCGGCTTATTGTAGATCTCAAGGAGAAGGGCGTTCGTCCATATATCTTTTCCGGCGACCGCAATGCGGTGGTTCAGCAGGTGGCTGGCGAGCTGGGTATTGAGGATTGTTATGGAGAAATGGGCAGTACGGACAAACAGCGTGAAATAGCCCAGCTTCAGCAGCAAGGTCATTCGGTCATGATGGTGGGTGATGGCATTAACGACGCACAGGCGCTGGCCGCCGCTGACTTTGGACTGGCTGTTTTTTCGGGACAGATTCCGGCCAAGATGAGTGCGGACGGCGTTTTTATGGTGCCGGAAATTGAAAAGCTGCGGGATCTCCCTTTCATGCAGCGAAAGGTGCGCCGCAAGATCCGACTGAACTATGGCTGGGCTTTCCTCTACAACATTATCGGAATGTTTCTGGCCGGGGTAGGGTGGCTCTCACCGAAATACTGTGCCGTTGGAATGGTCTTCTCCAACCTCGTTGTTATCTACAATTCGATGCATGGCATGGGCCTACCTAAGGATCAGGCCGGAAAAAATAGGTAGCTCATTTTAGCATGAATGTAAAACGGGCATCATGCCCGTTTTGCCATGGGGTGCTTGGCTGATGCAGGAAGTACTCAGGGATCATGGGCAGGATGCCCATGCTACCAGCAGGATCTCAGTCCTCAACTTCTTCGTCAGCTTCCGGATCCCATGAAAATTTATCGGCCAGGGAAGAGGGGGAGGTGATTTCGCGCCAGACCATTTGACCGTCCGTGCCTTTGATGCCGATGCGGAACCAGGCTCCAATCACCTTTCCTTTACGGCGGCGTCCGTGGTCATCCCAGTCGCCAAACCCTTCAACGGTTTCTTCCGTTTCTTCGCTGTCACCGCCTTCTTCACCTTCGCTGGTCGTGATGAGCGCATTGCGATCAACCTGGTGGTCAACAATGATGGCGCATTCAGAATTCATCACGACTTCTTCGCGGGGAATAATGATCGGGACGGTTTCGGAGAGGAAGCGTACTTTGTTCGTGGTGACGGTGTCGTAGTATTCATTTTCGGAGCTGACGAACAGGCTGTCAGTGATAATGTATTCCTCCTGCTCGAAGTATATCTTGCTTTCAACGACCAGATTTTCAAGGGGGAAAAAGTTCTGGTTCCGCATGGTGAGGGCATAGCCTTCGGCCTCGAGATAGACGGCGTTGTATTCTTCGTAGTCGTCGGCAATGACAATATGGTGATTAGGGGTTTTTTTGCCGGGAATCTGAACCGCATCCAGGAAATAGGGTGTAATCGTCTGCTCATGCTTCATCCGGGCCCAGTTGCTTTTGTCGATATCCATTTTAAAGCGCATGGTGGATTTAAACCCTTCAACCTGGTTCCATTGCAGGATATAGGCCTGATCAGCCTCGCTGAAGGTGTCGAATGGAACACGCCCGTTATTTTCCAGCGTGACAAGGCGTTCTTCATAATCGACCTTGATAATCGTGTCTTCCAGCGTTTGTCCATCCGCATTCGAAAACGTGTGTGTTTCCTGAGCCTGAGATATGATGGCCAGCAGGGAAACAGAAAGGAGAAGGAGTTTCTTAATCATCTTACAACTCCTCCATTTCTTCTGCTTCCAGTGCATCGATAACATCGTCAATTGTTTGGTCGAGCAGGTTATCGATCACCGGCATACCTTTGAGGAAGCGGAAGCGTCCGCCGACCATTTTAGACAGGTTTTGGAATTTTTTATCCGAGGTCATCATAGAGGCCGCTTCTGCTGAATTATTCGAGGCGCCATCGCCACGTAACATCACAAAGTTAATTCTCGGAAAACCCAGCTGCCGGTAATTATCCATCACAATGCCAAAGAAGGATTCAAGGACTTCGTCGAGCGTGTAGCGGGTTTCAGTCGGCATCATGCCCACTTCGCTCTGAACTTCCGCAATGGGCAGCTCGGGCAGTTCAACATCGTTGCTGAACAGAATCTCATCCCAGTCCCGTACAACCTTAGGCTGCATTTCGGCTTCGTATCGGGCCTGGTTTTCGAGCTCAAGCATTTTAAAGGATATCGTGCGCAGTTCATCGAACTCGGCCATATAACCGTCGAGCTCCTCCTTAAAGTCATCGTCCTCGAGGAAATAGGCCACCCGTTTTTTCTGATACTCCTTGAACATGTCTTTTTTCAGGAAGTAGGAGATTCCATAGTCCATCGAGGTCACGTTGCCCCAGTCGGCGCTGAGGACAAAAACAATCTCGGGTTTTAACTCGATCGCGGCCTGAAACCCTTTGAGCCAACCGGTAATATCATTGTTGGCCATGGGAATATCATAGTCCCGTTTGGGCGTGTAGTTCACGAATTTTTCGGGAAGGCCCACGAGATCAAGATTGGTGTTAACTCCGCTGATCCATTCCAGAACGTTGGTTTTAGCCGTGGGCGTTGCCGCAACCAGCCCGGGGGTGAACTGGGCAACCTCCTCGTTATCGAACAATACGACATTGAAAAGGGTGGCGGAACGCATGCTCTCGATTACTTCGCGAAGGTCTTCATGTACCATTTGGTAGGAATCAATACCGCCGCGATCATCATAGAGCATCGATTTGGAGGTATCGACCACCACGACCACCTTTTCAGCCTTGCCCCGCGTGCCGAAAAAATCGACGGCCGAAACACCAAACGAGACATCGCGGTATTTTGAATTGAATTCCAGCGTGCGGTCCATTTGGACAAAATTGGTATAGCCCCCTTTGAAGGTCGGCATGGGCGCCATTTTAACATATTCGCCCTGTTCCGGAATATTGACCATTTGCGGGGCGTTGGCTGTGATGCGGGTCGTGGACTGCAGCTTCGGCTTCGACATCTGTTCAATGAACGGCTGCGTTTTGACCGGCATCTGGAGTTTGCGGCGCTCCAGTTTGGGCTTTTGCTCCTCAATTTGGAATCCGGCCCCTTTTTTCTTGTAGAATTTCATGGCCACCATGCCGCCGGCCAGCAGAATCAATACAACATGCACGGCGATACTGAGCAGAGCCGCACTCGAGTTTACGATTCTCTTTTTCTTTTTTTGAACTTCCATATGCCTTTTGTCCTGCGCAGTGATAAAAAATTACAGAATCTACTGAACTTTTCAGTGTAGTCGATCAATAGAGCCAAAGTCAAAGAATCAATACCATTGGACCGTATACGGGCGGGAAATGTTGAATGTCCCGTATTGCTTTTTTCTTCCACTCGGAAGAAATCCAACCTATATTTTACGGCTAATTATCCCGAAGGTATGGACGAAGCATGGATGAGAAAGTAAAAAACGAAGACAATGTACTCTTTAAGCCGGCAACCGGAACTGGACTCGCAGTGGCGTCCGGCTTATCCTTTTTCTTTTTGTGTATGATCCTGCCTATCGTCGGCCCTGCCGGCAGCCGGGTGGAACATGCTGCGCAGAATAAAGCGGCATTCCTGTCGGTGCTGCTGGTTACTTTTGTCCTCGCCGCTCTGGCAGCGTATTCCAAGCTCGGCCGGCGCAAAGTGGACGGATCGCCACTGCCTGTGCTTTCGTTTGGGCTTTGTGGGGTCTGTATTCTGACATTGCTCGTTCTGCTTTCAGGTGGCCTTGCCATCTGATTTGTAACCTGATGGACGAGCCGCCGCCCTTCCTTTGCAGGTATATTGTGAGCTCGAACGGTAAACGTGAGCCTTGCTGCACATAAACATTGCCTTACTCAGCGGACGTTTTCAGCATAGGTTCAATGTTCTTTCTGTCTAAAAGAAATCATCCGCTGCTTACACCGTACGCTGATCTGCTCGTATCCAAACATGGCAAATTCAAAGGCAATGCCATCCTGGCCAACAAGCTTGCCCGCGCGGTCTACTACATGCTTCAAAAAGGAACTGTTTTCGATGCCGAATTAGTGGTCTGATTTCCAAGCCCGGTCGGATGATGATCCCGGTAGCCGAACTGGAGCGTCAAAGAGCTATTCCCCTTTACGGATATTGCACCAATGGAACAAA
>CAZAPF010000027.1:6839-63740 GCA_964486885.1 uncultured Verrucomicrobiota bacterium | reverse complement strand
CCCCACACCCCCTCCGCAGAAACCGCACCGGAAACATGGACCTGCTCAATGCATCCGCAGATTCAGCTGCCCAAGCCGGGGAAATGTCCGATCTGCTTCATGGATCTTATTCCTCTCGGATCGGGAGGCCTTGAAGGAGGCGAACGCGAAATCAGCGTCAGCCCCTATGCCGCAAAATTGATGGAACTTGAAACGACGGCAGTTGAACGCCGCTTTGTGGCTGCGGAAATCCGTATGGTCGGCAAAGTAGACTATGATGAAACCCGCGTCTCGACGATCTCCTCCTGGGTGCCCGGTCGTATCGATCGGTTATTCGTCGATTCCACCGGGATCCCCGTTAAAAAGGGAGAGCATCTTGCCGAGCTCTACAGTCCCGACCTGCTCACCGCGCAGGAAGAACTGCTGCAATCGATAAAAAACAATCCCTCGCTGATTGATTCCGCCCGCGAAAAACTGCGTCTATGGGGGTTCACTTCCGGACAGATTGCGGAAATTGAAAAGCGCGGAATACCAAGTGACCACATGACGATCTACTCTCCAGTCAGCGGCATCGTAATTCACAAAAATGCACAGGAAGGCATGTATGTTGAAACTGGAACCAGAATATACACCATTGCCGATCTCTCCAAGGTGTGGGTTTTGCTCGATGCCTATGAAAGCGACTTCAGCCTGTTGCGTTATGGAAACCCCGTCTCGTTCACCACAGAATCCCATCCTGGAGAATTATTCGAAGGAACCATTTCGTTCATTGATCCGATCATCAATCCGGCTACACGTACGGCCAAAGTGCGCGTGATTGTCGACAACGCAAACGGCAAACTGAAGCCCGGCATGTTTGTCCGTGCTGCGGCGCAACCCAAGGTGGCGGCCGATGGACATATCATGGATCCCGGCCTGGCCGGAAAATGGATCAGCCCGATGCATCCGGAAATCATCAAAGACGGGCCCGGCCCATGCGACATCTGCGGCATGCCGCTGGTTACGGCAGAATCGCTCGGTTATGTTACCGAGCATCCGAAAAACGCCCCCCTGATTATTCCCATAACCGCAGCCCTCAGAACCGGAAAGCGGGCGGTTGTCTATGTTGAAATTCCCGATCAGGAAAAACCTACTTATGAAGGGCGTGAAGTGATGCTGGGTATACGCCTCGGTGATTTTTACGTTGTTGAAAGCGGGCTGAAAGAAGGCGAGCGTGTCGTCACCCGCGGTGCCTTCAAGCTTGACGCCGAACTGCAGATCCAGGCGCGGCCCAGCATGATGTCGTTGGAGAGCGATAAGCTGACAGCAAACAGCAAACAGCCTACAGCGCAAACCCACTGTCCGGTAATGGGCGGTGAAATCAACAAAGAGGTTTACGCTGATTATAACGGCATGCGTATCTACTTCTGCTGCGGCGGATGCGACAGCACGTTCCTCGAAAATCCTGAAAAACACATAAATCAAATGCGCGCCGAAGGAATTGAGCCGGAAAAAACGGAGCACGTTCATGCCCACTAACGATCAAACACCGGAACAGAAATCGGCAGTGGGTCGGTTAATTCGTTTCTGCCTTGAAAACAGATTGGTGGTTTTACTGTTCACGATGACCGTTATTTTTGCGGGCGTGCTCGTTGCCCCTTTTGACTGGAAGCTTGGCGAGCTTCAGCGGTATCCCGTAGCAGTCGATGCTATTCCCGATATCGGCGAAAACCAGCAGATCGTTTTCACCGAGTGGATGGGCCGTTCCCCGCAGGATGTCGAAGACCAAATCGGCTATCCGCTCACCGTCCAGTTGCTCGGCATTCCTGGAGTTAAAACTGTCCGAAGCTATTCCATGTTCGGCTTTTCCTCGATCTACATCATTTTCAAAGAGGACGTCGAATTCTATTGGTCGCGCACCCGCGTGCTCGAAAAACTCAACAGCCTTCCTGCCGGGACACTGCCGGAAGGCGTAAAGCCAGCACTCGGCCCCGATGCTACTGCTCTGGGACAGGTCTATTGGTACACACTGGAAGGACGCGATCCCGCCGGCAACCCGACCGGCGGATGGGATCAAGAGGAGTTGCGCACGATTCAGGACTGGTACGCACGCTACTGGCTGCTCGCCGCAGAAGGCGTGGCAGAGGTTGCTTCCGTCGGCGGATTTGTCCGCGAGTATCAGGTGGATGTGGATCCCGATGCCATGCGGGCATTTGGCGTGAGCATCGACGAAGTGCATCGTGCGGTACAGGGTGCCAACATTGATGTAGGCGCCAAAAGCATTGAGGCTAACTCGGTCGAATATTTTATCCGCGGCGTCGGCTTTATCCAATCCCTGGAAGATATAGAAAACAGCGTCGTTAAAGTTAACGCCGATAACGTACCCGTACTGATCAGGCATGTAGCCAACGTTACCCTCGGCCCGGCCGCACGGCGCGGAGTACTCGATAAAGGCGGTGCACCCGCTGTCGGGGGTGTGGTCGTTGCCCGGTATGGCAACAACCCGCTGAAAGTTATTCAAAACGTGAAGGAAAAAATTGCCGCCACCGCGCAGAGCCTGCCGAGTAAAACGCTGGCCGACGGAACGATAAGCCAGGTCACCGTCGTTCCCTTCTATGACCGGACCGGACTCATCTACGAAACCCTCAATACGCTGAACGAGGCCATCACCCAGCAGATTCTTGTCACCATCATTGTGGTGCTGATCATGGTCATGCATCTGCGCAGCGGACTCGTCATCAGCACCATGCTGCCGCTTACCGTGCTACTTTGCTTCATCGGCATGAAGCTGTTCAATGTGCAGGCCAATATTGTCGCCCTCTCCGGTATCGCTATCGCCATCGGCACCATTGTCGATATGGGCATCGTCATCTGCGAAAACATTATCCGCCATCTGGAGGGCGACGCTCAGTCGGAGCCCCGAAATCGTCTGGAAGTAGTACACCGTGCTGCATCCGAAGTCGGAGGCGCCGTACTGACGGCCGTACTGACCACTGTCATCAGCTTCCTGCCGGTCTTCACTATGATCGGCGCTGAAGGCAAACTGTTCAAACCGCTCGCCTTCACCAAAACCACCGCTCTCGTAGCCTCAATTATCATCGCCCTCACGATACTTCCAGTGTTGGCCCATACGTTTTTTGGAACGGATAAGGTAGGGCGATTTCGCCGAAAGCGCCAAACGCACGCCAAGCCTGACACAGAGGACGGCTCCTCTTTCGCACGGACGGCTCGGCGAGCCGTCCCTACCTTTATCCCTACCCTGCTCACCATCCTGTTCGTTGGCATCTGGTTAACATTGGAATGGGAACCGCTAGGTGCACAGAAGAGCCTCATTCTGAATCTGCTGTTCGTAGCCCTGCTCATTGGCGGACTGCTGATCACTTTCAAAATTTTCCAGCACTTTTACTCACGTATCCTGGGCTGGTGTCTGGATCATAAACTGCTGTTTCTGACGCTCCCTCTCATACTGCTACTTGCCGGAATCGGATCATGGCGGACACTCGGCAAGGAATTTATGCCCAGCCTCGACGAAGGCTCATTCCTCTGGATGCCGACCACCATGACGCATGCCTCCATCGGCGAAGCACTCGACATCATGGAAAAGCAGGACCTGGCCTTCCAGTCCATTCCCGAAGTCGACTCCGTAGTCGGCAAGCTCGGCCGGGCGGAAACACCGCTCGATCCGGCACCCATCTCCATGTTTGAAACCGTCATAAATTATAAGTCGGAATACCGCATCGATGACGACGGAAACAAGGTTCGCCAATGGCGCGACCATATCCATTCGCCGGACGACATTTGGGATGAAATTGTAAAGGCCTCTAAAATTCCCGGCACCACCTCCGCCCCGAAACTCCAGCCCATCGCCGCCCGTATTGTGATGCTGCAAAGCGGCATGCGGGCCCCCATGGGCGTCAAGGTTCAGGGACCGGATCTCGATACAATTGAAAAAATCGGTCTTCAGATTGAACAATACCTTAAAGAAGTTCCTTCCGTCGAGCCGGCCGCCGTGATTGCCGACCGCATTGTCGGCAAGCCCTACCTTGAAATCGTACCCGACCGCGAAGCACTCGCCCGTTACGGCATTCCGATCCGGAAGTTCCAGGATGTTGTAGAAATCGCCATTGGAGGGAAGCAGGTCACAAATACCGTCGAAGGGCGGGAACGCTTCCCCGTCCGGGTTCGCTACCAGCGCGAGCTGCGCGACAACATTGAGTCGCTCGACCGAATCCTTGTACCTGGTGCCGGAGGGCAGCAGATCCCCATTACTCAGCTTGCAGAAATCCAATATGTCCGCGGCCCGCAAAATATTAAAAGCGAGGATACCTTTCTTGTAGGCTATGTCGTGTTCGACAAGAAAGACGGCTATGCCGAAGTCGACGTTGTTGAAGAAGCTCAGACTTATCTCAATAAGCACCTGACCATTCCTGCAGGAGTCAGCTACCGCTTTGCCGGTTCCTACGAAAACCAGCAACGCGCCGCCAAAACGCTTTCGATGGTTCTGCCAATCGCCCTCTTTGCCATCTTCATGCTGATTTACTTCCAGTTTAAATCTGTAAGCACCACGTTCCTTATCTTTACCGGTGTATTCATTGCATGGTCAGGTGGCTTTATCCTGCTCTGGCTCTATGGACAGCCATGGTTTCTCGACTTCAGTGTATTCGGCGTTGAGATGCGCAGCCTGTTCCAGGTGCACGTCATAAACATGAGCGTTGCCGTATGGGTCGGCTTCCTCGCCCTCTTCGGCATTGCCACCGACGACGGTGTCGTGATGGGCACGTATCTGACGCAAACCTTCCGCGAAAACACCCCGACATCAACAGAAGAAGTCCGCGCCCTCGTGATTAAAGCCGGCAACCGCCGCGTACGAGCCTGCCTGATGACCACCACCACCACGATTCTCGCCCTCCTGCCCGTGCTCACCTCCACCGGCCGCGGCTCCGATATCATGGTCCCCATGGCGATCCCCTCCTTCGGCGGCATGCTGATCGAAACCGTCACTATGCTCGTCGTACCGGTGCTCTACTGCGCACGGCAGGAACGGAAGCTACTCTAAGCCATCAATTACTTATAGTCTTCCATAACGGCTTTCAGCTCCTTTGAAGAGAGTACTTTTCCATAGATCCGGACATCATCGATCGCGCCTTTGAAATAGCTGCCATGCGAGGGATTAGATCCGATGCGGCACTGATTATGTCCGGGACCCATACGGCCATCTTTGTGGTAGCGGCTAAGGTTGACACATAGAACGATCCGCTCCTTGACCTGATCATACGTCGCAGCCACAAAATACCATTCATCTTGCTTCACTGGTTTAGAGCCCACCACGTGATGACTGCCGCAAAAGGCCGTAAATTCGACATTGCGATGCTTGTTGCCTCTTCGGTCGAGATTGATCGTTCGATCGAAACCGCCGTTATCATTTGAAACAACCGTCCCTCCATTTTCAGCATCCTCTACCCGCACCCATGCACATATCGTTAATTTTGGATGAACACGTGGATTAATATTCACAGGGATTAGAACAGACTGATTCAATCCGTTCAGCTGTACCGCCGAATTGGCGCGGCCTTTCCGATCGGCACAGAATGTTTCCACCCGGCTCTTTCCATGCAACCTGTTTCCACTTTGATCCCGGAAGTCGCCATTAAAGTCATACGAAGCCAGCAGATTTAACGAAGACTCCTCTGCGAAGGCTCCAGACCATATAAAAAATGTGCTGATGAATAGCGTGCCCACCATCCCCTTCGTAATAACATTGATCATGTATCCCCCAAGGTTTCCTGCGTTAAAAAGCGAAAGCTTTTTTGAACATATCTAACGTCAGCTCTATTGCCAAATAATTTTCATCGCCGAACCTCATACCGGAAGCTTCGTTGACTTATCGAACCGCATGTTTATGATTCGGTTATGGAAACATCGGATATTGCACAACTGATCTTTGGGCTGCTGGGTGGACTGGCACTGTTTATTTTCGGCATGCAAACCATGAGTGCCGGACTCTCTTCTGCGGTGGGCGACGGCATGCGCACGCTGCTGGGTAAGGCGACCCGAAGCCGGCTGAACGGGCTCGGGCTCGGCACGGTAATCGGCGGCCTCATTCAAAGCAGTGCATCGGTCGTGCTGTTCATCGGATTCATTAATGCCGGCCTCATGACGCTGATGCAGTCGGTCGGCCCGATCCTCGGCGCAAACATCGGCACGACCCTTTCCGTTCAGCTGATTTCCTTCAAGCTGAGTGATTATTGCCTGCCCGCAATTTTCATCGGGCTGGCGCTTCACATGGTTTCCAAAAAGCGGAAATTTAAATATGGAGGAAAGGCGATACTGGGTTTTGGCCTCCTCTTTCTCGGTATGGTGATCATGGGCGACTCCATCAAACCGCACCGTGAATTGTTTGAACCCTGGTTGGCTCATATCAATGGAAAAACTATCCCGGGTCTGGTTACCGGAACCGTAGTGGCCGCCCTGATAACCGGCGTGATCCAGAGCAGCGGTGCAGTCATCGGCATGGGCTTCGCCATGATTTCAGCCGGGGCCATCACCGATTTTGAAGGGATCTATCCCATCATTATCGGCGCGAACGTGGGCACCTGTGTAACCGGACTACTCGGCAGTATCGGCACCACGGTCGATGCGCGGCGGGCGGCGATCCTGCATTTGGTTTTCAACCTGATCAGTACCTCACTGGCGATAGCCGCCGCCCCGTTGTTCTACACCTATGCGCCGCTGACTTCCTCCGAACTGATTCGCCAGGCCGCCAATGCCGATACCATCAAAATGCTGATCAGCGCCCTGTTGCTGCTACCCTTCGCACCGTTGCTGGGGAAACTGGTTATAAAGCTGGTGCCCGCGAAAACTGAACAACCGGAATCAACCTTTCTGGACGACAGCCTGCTCGACCGACCAGAGCAGGCCATTTATGCCTGCCTGCGCGAACTTCAACGCACCTCTCGCATCTGCGGCCAAAGCCTGCGGCTTGCAGCCGAAGAATTTATCCAGCACGACCACGCCCGAGCCCAACGCATCATTGTAAACGAACAAAGTGTAAACGCCATCAAGCTTGCATTGAGAAGTTATCTGCTCCAACTAACCAGCCACTATCTTTCCAAACGGCAATCGATTTTGATCGAACATATTGACCGGTGCATGTCCGACCTTGAACGCGTCGGCGACCATATTGAAAACATCAGTGCTATTGCCAAACGCCAGCGCCAGATCTCCACCGCCCGCTTTGGAACGGAAGCAGTCGAGGATTGGCTATCGGTTCACCGTGCCGTCGTTCGCCTGCTGGACAAGGTCGTTGAATCGCTCGATCCCGAAACAGCCAACTTTCAGGAAATTGCCAAGGACATTATTCAACTGCGCGAAGAATACACCGTCGCTTCAATCGAAGCGGGCAACGCACATTTCCAGCGTATGGAAGAGAAAGCCATCACCCCCATTGCGGGACTGATCTTTAATGACTACCTGTCCAACTTTCAGCGCATTGCCAAACACATCAAAGGCATTGCCCTCGCCGAGCAGCAACCGCAGTTTTGGCTTAAGCGCGAAAAGCTTTCGAAAGTGATGTCAGCCGAAGCACCGGGTTACTCCCTTCCCGACGACATCAATCCTGAAGACTACCTCGACAAACTGCAGTCGGATGATTATCGGTAATGGAGGGACGACCTCTGTGTCGTCCTAACGGCAGTGCGGGATCGAGCCCATCCTCCGTAGGACGGGACAGAGCCCGTCCCTCCAGGAAAGATTAAGCTTCAACCATATATTCACCGGGCTCGGCGAATTCGTAGATCGCGGCACCTTTGTTCACGAACTTGTAGCCGCGGATCTTGAGGTATTCCGGCACATCGCTTTCTGCAGAGCGCTCTTCTTCGGTCAGCTTGACGAGTTCGAATCCTTCGTTTTCGAACGAACCCTTAACCGTTACTCTTGCACCTTCGCAGGCTTTCACTATCAGAGCTGTCGATCCGGAGAGTTCAACTCCATCAAGAGAGATATCGGAACCGTCAATGATCAGCGTGGATTCTCCGGCGATGGAACCGCCGGACACCTTGTCGCAACCTTCGTCGAGTGTCATGGCGAATGATGGGCGCAGAATGACTTTCGGACCCAGCGTAAATGGAACGCCGAGGATCAGTTCCTGACTGGCTTCCTCCACGTTCATGCCGGCAACTTCCAAACGGGCGCGCCCGGATGCATAGAAATCATTTTCAGCAGTGGCACCGGCATCGGCCGGACCACCGGCAGCAATCTTAGCTGCCGCATCGGAAACGTTGTTTTTATTCGGAGAAAAGCTCCACATCCGGTCAAAAATGGTCACCCCGACCTTTTCAGACTCGCCGAACAACTTCGGCAGATCCTGCATCATGGTTTCAAGTCGGGTCGGCTTTTTAAACGCCGATTTGGTGTCGTCCGTATATTTCGGATTTACGAATTCAGCAATGATTCCCTGCGATGCTTCGAGAATACGTACATAGGATTCGAGGCGGATCAGCAGCGTGTTGCAGTTTCCCGGAAAGGGTGAATAGCCCGTTTCATCGCCTACATCGCCTTCCGGATTGATCGTTGCGCGCAACAGCGGATCGAGCTGATTATATTCCACATTCAGCGTAAACTCTTTTCCGTTCCCTACCAGTTTGGCCAACCCACCAACCGCTTCGCCCGGCTTACGTTTGATCGCGAGG
This sequence comes from uncultured Verrucomicrobiota bacterium, assembly GCA_964486885.1. Classification (GTDB taxonomy): domain Bacteria; phylum Verrucomicrobiota; class Kiritimatiellia; order Kiritimatiellales; family Pontiellaceae; genus Pontiella. Next base: position 55,095 of record CAZAPF010000027.1, on the reverse strand, counting down.
GAATTAAAGTCATATCCGTTTTCAACCGAAACACCGACCGCAGCCGGGAGGGTATTGAAACTCGGCCCGTTGGTATCCTGAATAAACATCAGGTGCTCGATTCCTTCCCCGGCCAGCTTCGATGCAAGTCCGCTGGTGTGTAGCAGCATATGGATATCGCCATGCCCGTGCGGCTTCAGAATCAGTTCATACTTATCCTTCAAGGCCAACGCACCATCGTTATCCTGAATCGCCGGCACGAGCTCCTGCTGAAGAATGTGCACCTGCTCTTTCTGCAGTCCAAAATAGTTGTTGGCCTCCAGCGACTGAATCGTCTTGGGGCCGGTATCCTGCGAGACCATGATCACAAACGGAACCGGGCGCTTGCTATCGGAACGCGCCTGTAAGGCGAGCAGGTTGTCAGCGTAGTGCTTGAGGTAGGAGGTCGATTCGAGAACTTCGACGGCGATGTCGAGCTTGATCCCGTTGTAACCGAGACGCTCCCCCAGCCCGCCGGCCACCAGCACTACGCCGACCTTGTCGAACTGCTTTGCGCCGATCGCTTCATACTTCTCAAAATCAACCGTAAATTCGGTCAGGTCCACTTTTTCCGGCTGCTCGGGTGTCAGCCCTTCAAATGGATTCGCGCCCGCCTTGGATTCCGCCAGCAGTTTGCGTGCATTGCCGATGTACCCGACAAGTCCGCCTGGATAGTTACCATCGATTTTTACGAGTGAGTCGAGAAACGCCTCTTTGGCATCGTCGTTTGTACCCGGTCCGTCCCATCCGGCAAAAAGGTGGGCCTGCCCGTTTTCAACCAGCTCAGAAATCAGATTTTGCCTGCTCTCCGGAATTGTGCTCCAGTTTGTTGACAATCCTACGAGTTCCACTTCTTCCAAGAATTTATGTGCCATCGATTTTCCCCTATCCTTTTCTTCAATAAAAATGAGGCCGCATCATGCAAAGATGCACCCCGGTTTTCCACAAAAATACGTAAGATTTCCTGCCCTATCTTATTCCGGAAGTTTCGGACAGCTACACCGTATAATTCTCCGGATATTCAGTAATTAGCGGTGCCGCAGGAAAATTGGACATAATAATTTTGCAGAATCGGAAGCAAAGAGGCCTTCTTTCATAGCTAAGCGCTCAGATAGTCCTCCAACCGGGCCTCGGCGATACGCTTGGCAATGAGGGCAGCAGAGTTGTTATCCGTGACCTGACGGTAGGATACCGCACCTTCGAGCAGGAGCACCCACTCTTCGGACAGAGCATCGGGATCCTTTACCCCGGCTCCTTCCGCCATTTTTTTTATGCCGTCGGCCGCATCGGCATAATGCGAACTGGCAGCGCGCTTGATCGGATTATCGCGCGAAGGGAATTCGGAGCAGGCCGCGATAAAGAGGCAACCTTTGTAGTCGGGATGGTTAAACCAATCATCCAGCACATCAAACATGGCCAGCAGCATCGCCTTGGGATCATAGCCCGCTTTGTCCTGCACCGCCTTAACGAAGGCTTCCATCTCCCATTTATCCCGCAGCTTCACCGCTTCAAGTGCCAATTCATCGCGTGATTCAAAATGATTGTAGAAGGTGGATTTGGTCAGCTTGGCCTCGGCCAGAATATAGTCAAGACCCACCGCATGAAAGCCGTGTTCATGGAATAGGTTGATGGCGGTAAAGATCAGTTTTTCCCGCGTATTCTTTGGCTGTACCCCGCCGCCAAACAGATCTTCGGACTTATTTTCGTTTACCGTATCCATCTTTAACCGCCCTGTTTTCAGGTCTTTCCCGCCTAAGTGTACTTCGAGTCCATTTCATTGGACATCGAGTTTATTCCCAAATCCGCAAACCGGGTTTACGTTGCAACCAGTCAACGGGAGAACGTTGGAAACCCTAGCAGGAGACATGAGCGATGACAACATTAGTAAAACGATCAGTAAGCCACGAACAGCAGGTCGAAGACCTGCAAAACCACATGATCGAAGCAGCGGGCGGTGTGTTCACCTCCTTCTCGATCTACATCGGACACAAGCTCGGCTTCTACCGCATCCTGTCCGAAAACTGGGCCATCACCACCACCGAACTGGCCTCGCTGGCCGAAACCCACGAACGCTACACCCGCGAGTGGCTCGAACAGCAGGCCGTTAACGGTATCGTCGAAGTCGAAGATCCTGAAGTCGGCACCTTCGACCGCAAATACCGTCTACCCGCCGCGCATGCCGAAGTACTGGCCGAGGAGGACAACATAAACTTCATCGCTCCTCTTGTTGAAATCCTCGTTGGTGTCACCCGTCCGATGAAGGAGCTGCTGGACTGCTACCGCCATGGCGGCGGCGTCAAATATGCCGACTACGGCATCGACATGCGGCACGGACAGTCCGGCATCAACCGTATGACCTTCCTCACCGAACTGGGCAGCGACTGGTTGCCGCAGGTTCCCGGACTGCACGAACAACTGCAACAGCAGGATGCCCGCGTGATGGATTTCGGATGCGGCTGCGGATGGTCCAGCATCGGCATTGCCAAGGCATACCCCAATGCCCGTATCGATGCCTATGATCTCGATCCGGCCTCCATCGAAGAAGCCCGTCAGCATGCTGTGGACCACAGAGTTGCCGACCGGATCACCTTTCACCTCGAAGATGTGGCCCGGATTAAGTCGAACCACGACTATGATCTGTTCATCACCTGCGAAACCGTACACGACCTGGCCGACCCGGTCAGCGCCTTGCAGGTGGCCCGCGAAAACCTGAAACCGGAAGGCACCGCCATCGTGGTTGATGAACGCGTGGCCGAAACCTTCATGGGCGAAGACGGCGACCTCGACTGGATGATGTATGGCTGGTCCATCCTCCACTGTCTTCCCTCCGGCATGGCCGATGGCGCGGAATGCTGCTGCGGCGGAACCGGCACGGTCATGCGCCCCTCCACCCTCAGACGCTATGCCGTTGAAGCCGGCTTCCAATCCCTGGAAACCCTGCCCATCGAAAACCTGTTCTTCAACATCTACCAACTGCACGCCCAACCCATAAGGAGTGAGTCATGAAAAACCAAACCAACAGAATCGAACGCACGGTCGTATGGTTTACCCTGCTGGCCACCGTCGGCATCGTTGCCGTCCATCTCTTCAGTGCCGTTGCGCGCCGGTATCTTCCCGAAGCCCCGTTTTCAGTTTGGGGCGTCACCATCGGCACCATCGTGTTTGCGGCCGTGATCGCACGGTTCACGTACGGCGTCCTGCCTGCGTGGCTCGACGGCACAGCAAAACAGCACCCGGTTAAGGCAACGTTGTTTGCTCTGCTTGCCCTATTGACCGTGGTTCAGGCCTCGCGAATTACCGCCAACCGGCTCAATCCCGAAAACCGGGTGACCATCCTTACCGGGAATGAGTTCTGGACGGCACACGAATGCGGCACGGCCTATTTCCATGCCTGCGAACTGAACGACCACGGCGAAGAAAACCTGTACCATGCCGACCACTACCCCTCGCTCAACCGCGAACTGGAAGCGCAGACAAAGTTTGAAGGCATGGAGGTGGGAGACGCCTACCAGTATCCGCCGCAGTTCCTGCTGCTGCCGAAAACGATCCTGCTGTTTACCGATCACTACCCCACCATCCGCTACGTCTGGTTTGCTTTGCAGTTCCTCGGCATTGCCGCCGTCTTTCTGCTGCTCGCCCGATGGGTAAACGGAACCGCTGGACGGTGGATGGCCATGCTTGCACCGCTGGTCATACTTTCTCCCGCCGCGCTCTATGTGTACCAATATACCCAATTTCATTTTGCCGCCATCGTGATGGCCGTTGCCGGCATGGTTGCATTTGAGAAAAACAAAAATGCCCTCGGCGGAGCATTGCTTGCCTTTGCCATCATCGGAAAAATATTCCCCGGCTTTCTTGTGATTTTACTCCTTGCTGAAAAACGGTGGAAGCCGGTGGCCTGGACGTTCGGTTTTGGCGTGGCCTACACGGTTGCCGCCTTGGCGATTCTCGGGCTCTCCCCCTTTTCCGCTTTCTTCAGCTATCATCTACCGCGCCTGCAATCCTTCTCCGCATTTGCGTTCCTGGATATCTGGCCCGAGTTTCGGTTGGAACTCATCACCGCCAACCTTTCACCCTACGGCCAGATCATGCGTCTCGGAGAAATGGGTGTGGCCGGAATGACGCCCGGATTGGCTTCGGCTTTCAACAGCCTGTTTACGATCGTGCTGATAGGAGCGATCATCTATGCCGCGCGCCGTCTGGTTAGCCGCAAGCACCGCGCTATCGTCTGGCTCGGCATTCTTGGGCTCGCCTCCATGAGCAGTCCCGCCGCCTGGGGCGACTACATCCCCCTGCCCGCCATGTGGATGCTCACCATTTTCGCCGCTGACGCAGCGAAGAACCGATCGTCCGCTATCACACACGGCGTCTGCTGGATTTTCTTCTACTTCCTGCTCGGCACCGTCCCGCTCGGAAGCTTCCCCGCCCCGGCCATCACCTATACTCTCGCCAGCATCAGCTTCTTCCTGCTGATCGGGCTGCAAAGCTGGGCCGTTGTGCGTAAACAAACCGTACCCTCGGAAGCGATGACTCCCTCGCTCACCACCGGCGAAGCCACAGCATAACGCCAATGGCGCTGACTTAAGGGTTTTCCCTTGAAATTACCAGAGCAACGGGGCAGGCGAAAATTAGTCGCTATTCGCTCTTAATCACCTGTCGGTACGTTTTCCGTTCCGCCCACTTCCAGAGGGCTCCGGGAAGCCGCCAGGATGGCGGCGGTACGAGCTGTATCGCAGGGTTGCCACTCCCTTCGGTCATTGCTTTCGTTCCGAAAGCCTCGCTTCGCGTCCAGCCTGCTCCGCGCAGAGCAAACCGTGCTTAACAGCACCATTACCGCATAACGCAGATTTACCCCATAGAACCGGCGCAATGCGTCGGCTCTATTTTATCCTTATTGAGACGGGAATAACCTTGCCCGAAAAGGTTCTCGGCGTACGGTCTAAGGCGTTAAAGGCAATAGATTAGTAAAACCAACACCAACAAGGAGCAAGACCATGAAAAAGATGTCTGCTTTTATTTACGGTGTGATCAGCTACGCCGTATTCTTCATTTCCTTCCTCTACGCCATCGGATTTACAGGAAACCTGATCGTGCCGAAGGGAATCGATTCCGGTTCGGAAGCAAGCCTGGCCGAATCTCTGACCGTCAATATGGTACTGCTTGGTCTCTTTGCAATCCAGCACACCATTATGGCGCGTCCTGCCTTCAAGAAATGGTGGACGAAGATCATACCCAAGGAAATTGAGCGGAGTACGTTTGTGCTGCTCGCAAGCCTGTTGTTGCTGTTGCTCTACTGGCAATGGCGGCCCATGACCGGTGTGATCTGGAGCGTGGAAAGTACCGCCGGCACATTCATACTCATGACCGTATTCTGGGTGGGCTGGCTGATTGTTCTGTCATCGACTTTCATGATCAACCACTTCGACCTGTTCGGCCTGCGCCAGGTTATGCTGCCGCTCATGAATAAGGAATATGCGCACGTCGGATTCAAAACCACGATGCTCTACAAATTCGTGCGGCACCCCATCATGCTCGGTTTCATGATTGCATTCTGGGCAACACCGCACATGACCGTTGGTCACCTCCTATTCGCAGGAGTTACCACAATCTACATCCTGATGGGACTGCAGTTCGAAGAGCATGATCTAAAGCATGCCATTCCCGAGTACGAGGAATACAGCCACGAAGTACCCATGCTCGTGCCCGGCACAAAGTTTCATCACGATCACAAGGGGCATCATGTTACGCATTAGCCCGTTGCCACTATGAGCGAAGGGATAATGCAAGGAGGCTCGGCATATTGATGTACTTTGTACAACACGGTCGATGCGTGGACAAAACCATTGATCCGGACCGCCCCTTGTCCAACGAAGGAAGGGAAGAGGTTGAACGAGTTGCCACCCACCTGCATAAGGCAGGCATAGCCGTTGCGCAAATCCACCACAGCGGAAAAACCCGGGCACGGCAGACGGCAGAACTATTTGCCGAACAGGTTGAGGCGGATTCAGTCACCGAACTTTCGGGAATGAACCCCAACGACGATGTGCTGGACTTCCTGGCGATGCTTGAGGACAACACGATGTATGTCGGCCACCTTCCCCATCTGGCCCGGCTCCTCTCCTTCCTGACCGCCGGCAACGGGGATGCCGATGTGATCAAGTTCAGCAATGCCGGCGTCATCTGCCTCGGCAAGGATGAAGCCAACTACGCGGCGGAATGGATTCTCACCCCGGCCATCTGCCTCTGATGAATCGTGCCCCGGACTGATACCTCACACGGAGCAGGATTTAGCATTCTTGTCTTTGCTCGCCTGGTGCCTTTGCGTGAACGTTCCCTCTTAAGGAGTGCTTACGCGGTAAAAGGCATTACTGGCCGGCGGCGCGGGGTCGCGGAGGATAAGGGCGGCTTCGCCGTTGTCTTCGAACTCCTGTCCGGCGACCGATGTCCAGTTGTTGGAAACCAGGTTGTCGGCGCGGTAGAGTGTAAAACCTTCGTTGTCGAACCAGCCGATCTCGACGTTAAATTTGCCATTGGTCATGTAGGTGGAATAGCAGTGTGGGACATTGATGTAGGTTTCCAGCTTGTTGGTCAGGCTTTCGTAGGCGGCCAGTTCAGCAGGCGATAACACAGTATCGAGCAGGTTGTTGGTTTCGACCAGTTCGGACGCAACGTTATAAAATTCCTGGGTGCCGTTTCCGAAATCGATGTATTTATAGTCGCCCTCAACAATGGCGCGCTCATGGGGTTCGTTCAGCGCATTTAATGCCATGATGTCGGCGGGGCTGCGTGCATAACTTTCCCCCCGCAGTACATCTGCAAACGAGCGGGAGTCCAGCACGAGCTCGTCAGGCACGACGGCGGCGGCAGCCACACCGAATAGCTCAAGAATCGTTGCATACATATCGACCGAATGAATCACACCGTCATAGGAAGTTCCTTCGAGACCATTACTCACGGCGGCACCATAGACGAGAAGCGGAACGCGTATGCCGCCGTCATAGATCGACCCCTTACCGTGCCCCTCCGGGAGCGGTTCCTGCAAAACACCTCCAGGCGTTCCGTTATCTCCCATGAAGATTACGGTGGTAGTCGAAAGATCAACCTCATCGAGCAGGCGATCTATTTCCGTATCCATTGCTTCCACCATCGCCTCATAGTGCCGGCGGGAACGCGGACCCGGGTTGGGCCCAATGGTGTAGGAGTGCAGATTGGCCGGTGGGCGATGGATCGGCGTATGCGGTGCGTTGAACGCCAGCCAAAGAAACCAGGAGTTGGTGCCCTGCTGCGTGATCCAGTCAACCGAGTCATCTACATTTTCGGTAGTGGCATAGGTTGTCGTGCCACTGGTGGTGGTTCCGTTCACGGTTTTCTGCCAGTTCGTGTAGTTACTGATTCCTCCGCCGAGTGCTCCGGAAAAGTGCGGCCATCCGCCATTAAGGTTTGGAGCATCTGCATCAGAGCCCAGATGCCACTTCCCAATATGTGCAAGCCGGTTGGAAATCACACCCGAATCAAGTAATGCTTCCGGCAGGGTATAATCATTCAACTGGAGGTCATGATAACCTGAATTAGGCGAAATGACGCCTGTACGAAAAGCATAGCGTCCGGTCATCAAGGAACCGCGCGTTGGGGAGCAGGTGGAATAGGCATAATAGCGGTTAAACGTAATGCCATTCGATTGAATATTATCGATGGTCGGCGTCGGGGGCAGCGAGGCTGACGGATCATCGTTAAAGGCCGCCAAGCTATCAATACCTAGGTCGTCGGCAATAATCAGCAAGACATTGGTTTGCTGCGCCTGAATGGCCAAACACAAGAAAGCCGTAGCGATTGCAGTGCATTTCAGTTTCATGATCTGCTCCTTTTTTGAAGGTTATGGTAGGAAAACGAAGCGGACAACGAACTGTTGCATTAATTATTTGTCATAATTCCGGAGAGCGGACAGGAAGCCGGATGGTAAAACGGGTTTCCTGGTACGGAACACTCCTGACCGCCAGCGTTCCGCCGTGGGCCTCGATGATCGCTTTGGAGATGGAGAGGCCGAGGCCGCTGTTCAGGTTTATTGCCCGGTTTTTCCGCGCTTCATCCTGCTGGAAAAAGCGGTCGAACAGTTTATCGATATTTTCCGGCTGGATGCCGACTCCGTTATCAATCACCTCAACAACGGACTGTCCGCCTTCATAGGCAGTTCTTAAGGTGATCTCCACCGGCTCCGCATTATGCTGCAGCGCATTATTTACGAGATTCGTAACAACCTGTTCAAACCGGAATGGATCGCAGTTGATGGTTTTACCCTTCAGCTCGGTCTTCAGCACACTGCCCTGTTCGTCCACATACGGTTTCAGCTCTTCTGCAAGGCTTTGAACGAGGGCATCCAGCGGCAGTTGCTCCCGCTCCAGTTTATAGGTGCCGGAATCATAGCGGGAAAGATCCAGTAGATCCTCAATGATCATTTTCAGACGGCCGGAAGATTTGTCGCAGACCTTCAGCATCGCTTCATATTCTTCCGGTGTGCGGCGACGGTTCAACCCCAGGCTGATCTGCGCCATCAGGGCGGTCAACGGTGTGCGGAGTTCGTGCGAGGCATCGGCCGTAAACCGGATCTGTTTCTGGAACAGTGACTCCAGCTGATCAAACGTATTGTTCAGGTCACGGGTCAAATGCATAAGCTCCACCGACCTGCTGCCCTTTAATTCCGGAATACGCTCCTGTAACCGACCTGCCGCGATGGCCGCCGTCGTTTTTTAAATATACTTCAACGGCCTCAGGGCAATAGTAACCAGCATGCTGCCGATGAAGATACCCACCAGGAAGATAAAAAATGAAGCCCCGGCGATTTCCCATTTTAACGCATTTAGGTTTTGGTAAAATTGCATCAGATCAAACCCCACAATCACCTTCAGCAGCGGATTTGTATGAAAAATTTCCCGGTAATGGCCGTCCCGTGTCCTCTTCCAATAACCCTGCAGCCTTGTCGGCGGCGGCAGGAGATCCGGCGCAGAGGCGGATGCATAGACCGGTTCATCAGTTATCAGATCCCAGGCCAGAATATAAAATCCATAGTTAGCATAACGCCGTTCCATAAAACCCGGCGCACCCGGTCGGCGGTCTTCCGGCCTCAGTTCTTGCGAATTAAATCCTTTCGGAATGGCGAGCTGCTTCTGCGGCTCCCAACCGTCCGATAAAGACTCGCGACCTTTCTGATGCATTAAAGGATGTTTCCGCAGATCATCATCCGGAGGCCGGGGATGCCTCGGGACGGAGCCGCTGTTCATGCTTAATTCATGTACAACCGGGTGTATCTGCTGGTCGAGCACCGCATCAAAGGCATTCAACCGATGCTGCCGCTCGTTAAAATAAAATCCAACACTCAGCACCGCAAGCACAACAGCCAGAACCGCCGCATGCCAAAGCTGTATTTTCCATTTAAGGGAAAGGTTCATTCGTTTCACTCATTTAGGCACTAGGCAAGAGGCATTAGGCACTAGTGAAATGCAGTCTTGTCCGCTGACACTCATCCCTCGGGAGCCACCACGTAGTGGCGGCTCTACCAGTAAAGCCAGCGCTACGAGCTGGCTTCCCGCAGCAAACCCTAATGCCTCGTGCCTAGTCCCTCGTGCCATCATTCCGAAGGCCTCGTGGCCGTAGGGATGATATACCCCTGCCCCCGACGGTTCTGCAGAAATTCCTTACCCAGTTTTTTACGGATATTGTAAATGTGCACATCCAGCACATTGGAAAATTCTTCCTCGTCCTCGATCGACAGGCTTTCACAGATCGAGGTGCGCGAGACCAGCGTACCGGCCCGGCGGGCGAGATGTTCGAGAATGTTGTACTGAGCAGGAGACAACTTGACCGACTCGCCGTCTTTATAAACCTGGCAGCCGGCGGTATCGATGGTCACCCGCCCCAGCTCAATATCATTGCTGGCAATTCCGGTTGAACGGCGAACCAATGCACGGACCCGTGCAATCAGCTCATCCGGATCAAACGGTTTCACCAGATAATCATCCGCTCCGCCGTCCAGGCCGCGGATACGGTCTTCCACTTCGCCCTTCGCCGTCAGCATCAGTACCGGGGTTGTCTTTTCCTTGCGGAGCTCGGAAAGCACCTGCCATCCGTCCTTTTCCGGCAAGAGCACATCCAGCACAATGGCATCGAAGTCCCACTCCAGCGCCATATAAGCACCCTCAGCCCCGTTATCGCAGGCATCCACATTGCAGCCCACTTCCGCCAGCGCCTGCACCAGGGCACTCCGCACCGCAACATCATCCTCAACAACCAGAATCTTCATGTCTGCATTTATAAGCATTCCCCATCAATAGCACAGCCACTATTAACAGAAACTTAATGCCCTAATCACATATCCGTATTTTTAACCACGAATTCACGCGAATTAATACGAATCATAAGTAGATGCTCAGAACTCACTCTTACATAGATCGCCTTCACAACCTCCTACTCTATTCAAAACAAAAGTACAGCACCGGTCTAATTTGATATTCGTGTTCATTAGTGTCCATTCGCGGTTCAATCAGGTCGTTAAGATTCCATTCATGTTGGCTTTGATAGATTGGCCGCATGAAAACAATAAAACAGATATGGATAGCTATGGCGGTGCTTCCGGCCGGATTGGTCTGGGGAGCAGTTCAACTCGACTTTTCATTTATCCCGACCCTCGACTCCGGCACCGATCCACACGGTCTCACCAATTCCACCTGGTCGTTCAATATGATCATCGGGCAGGCGGCGTGGGAAGATGACGGCATCATCACCCATACCTCGATTGAAAGCGCCTCCCTGGCCATTTCAGGTTCTACCGGCCTCGATGGCTCCTATGCCCTGACCGAACTCGAGACCGGGGAGTTTAGGCTGCAGATTGCGAACTCCTTCCAGATCCTTATTCTTGGCTCCCTGTCGGAATACGGCACCGCCGCCTTCGATTTCGGCCCTGTTTCCGTGACCAACTTTTCACTCAGTTCCCAGATGGGCGTCTTCAACCCTGCGGTGTATGGCGACGATCCCGTACTGGCTGAACCTCTCAATGGAATTGAGTTTTCCTACCCACATACCTTCAAGACACAAACCGGCGTCTTCGCCTTACCGGCTACACTACTCAACGCCTCGGTCACCACGACGTACGTGGATACGGATGCCACCGGCCTGAATGACGGCAGCTCATGGAGCAATGCCTTCAGCCACCTGACCGATGCACTGGCCAGCTCCACCAACCAGTCCGAACTCTGGGTCGCTGAAGGTGTTTATTATCCGGACGAAACATCCAGCAGTGACTCCAATAATCGATTTGATAATTTTGAAGTCGGTGCCCATGTTTCGCTCTACGGCGGCTTTACCGGCACCGAAACCAATCGCAATGAACGGGACCACCTTTCACAACCAACGATCCTCTCCGGCGACATTGCACAAGACGACATCACCACAGGCCATGTGATCACCGGCGACCCGGAATCCGACATTATCGGAACCAACGCCTCCCAGATCATTGAGTTGGTTAACGACGGGAACTGCATTCTCGATGGATTTATCCTGACCGGAACCGATGGCGATGTGGCCCTCGAAGGTGGAGGACTTCTACGCCGCTGTATGTTCAAAGGTAACATTGGTGGATCCGGCGGAGCCATTTATCACAGCTGGGGACAGCTCGATCTGGTCGAGTGCGAATTTATCAATAACCGGGCTTACGATGCCGGGGCCATCCGCACCGAAAACGGCGAAGAAATCGCCATCACCTCCTGTAGCTTTAAAGGCAATGCCGTGCTCGGAGGAGGCGGCCTCTATACCGCCGGTGCCCTACGTATCTCCGGCGGATCACCTGTGATTACCGACTCCCTGTTCAGCGGAAACCATTCCGGCGGCACCGGGGGCATTCTCTATCTCTACGCACTGGCCGGCCAGTATCTGACCCTGGAAAACTGCACCATTTCCGGTAACCTTTCCGATGGAGACGATGGCACAGCCGTCGGCGGAGGTATCCACGGGTTTGAAGGAGGAACATTCCTTGTTGAAAATTCCGTCATCTGGGGAAACAGCTCCGTTTCCAACCTGAATGCCATCGGTATTGTGACGCAGGAATACAGCCTCGTCGAAGGCATCACTGCCAGCGGCAGCAACCTCGACGGCAACAATCCGGCCAACGATCCCGACTTTGCTTCCGCCATCGCCGCCACCAACGCACCGACGAGTGCCGGCAATTATTCGCTCAACCTTTCATCACCCCTGAGCAATGCCGGTTCCGCCGCCCTGCTGCCCTCCGATATCCACGATCTGGATGAAGACGGCAATACCGGTGAAATGCTTCCGCTGGATATTCAAGGGAACCTCCGCGTTGCCGCCGGAATGGACATCGGGGCCTATGAATTCGGAACCCCCAGCGGATTGGAACAGTTCCGCTTTGACTACAGCATGGCGCCCGACGGTTCCGAGGACACCGCCGACTGGTCCGGCAACGGCGTCGACAATGCGCAATACTTTGCCTTTGGGCTGGGCGACCCGAATACCGCGGCAATCGACGAAACCCGCCTGCCGCAGGCAAGCTTCAGTTCAAACCAGTTCCACTATGCCTATGTGCAACTGATCGATGAAGCCGGCAGCGGAATTGAATTTACCATTCAATCCAGAACCAACCTGACCGCGGGCTCCTGGACACCGGTCGGTGCTCCCGCCTCGCAAGATGCCACCCCTCTGGATGCTGATTACGAAAAGCAGATGCTGACCTTCGACCTGAACGATCCCAACTGCTTCTATCGGCTCAGCATTTCAGAAGCAACCAATGATTAGCGGACATCTTTTATGGTAGAGGCGGCTCGTTGAGCCGTCCGCGCGCTGAAATGGCTCTGCCAACGTGCCTTTCGGACGAACGGCGCGTTCGGCGAACACGCTCTACCCCTTGACCATAAAGCCCGCGAGTACACTCGCGGGCTTTTATTGTTCAAATCCTGCCTCTATAGTCGCCTCTATTCCAGCAGAGGAGAATGTATGAAAATCAAGACGCTTCAGGATGCCTGTGCATTCGTTAAGGCCGAAAAGGTCTGCACCATTTTTCCATCCGGCAAAGTTCCGTATACCTCGCTGTATGAACATGTGGATCTGCCCGAAAAGCAGCCCGGAGAAAAAGGCTGGGGTCAGCGGATGGAAGCGGTCTGGCCGTGGAAAAATCAATTGCCCTCTGAATATCCCAACGAGATTTACTATGGAAAAATCAAGGGCGGCTTTGCCGTGCTGATGGAGATGAACTATCTCGAAGAAACGCATTTCCCTTCTGCTTATCAGCCTGTGGAATCGTTGAACCAGCTGGCGAAGCAAACCTACGAAAAGATTCGGATGGAGCCCTGGACCACCACCGACCTGCGGAAAGAGCTGATTCATGAAACCGGTTGCTCAAAAAGCCAGTTTGATACCGCCCTCAAAAACCTGCAAATTTCATTAAACATTGTCCGCGCAAACGATGCCGAACAAGACACGTGGCTACCCTTCCAGGAAGTCTATTCCGACATCTGGAATCGCTATGTGCAGGACGACTGATGCTGGGGATTGACCCTTTTCTGATCCTTTCCCCGGGAGCATCCCGCATTCTAATCTTTTAAAGGGTTCTCTTCTTTGTTATTTTTAACGGTCACACACATATAAGGGGTACAGAATTTGGAAGCGTTGGTTTTATTATTGGGAGAGTTTCTATTCGCTTTATTCGGTGGTCTATTTCTTCTGACCGCCCAATTTGTAGGCGGTCTGATTTTCTTCGTACTTGAACTGGCATTTATGCTCATGGCATCCGCCGGAGAAACAAAAGTAAAAACACCGGCATTCAAAAAACCAGCATGGAAGATCCCAAAGTGGCTGAAGACATCCCAAAAGATAATCGGTGGGTTCCTGATACTCACCTTAATCTGCGCATTTGTGATCAACAGCTTTTTCTTTGAAGCCACCCTTCAAAAAATAGCCGAGGTTGTAGGAAACAAGACCGATATACATCTCACCTTCGCCGAAGCTAACGGCAGTTTTTTCTCAGGCCATGTTGAACTGAAAAAAGCTTCCATTGTTCGGACCAGCCACGAAAGCAGTAATTTTGATTTCACCGTTGATAGACTGAATATTGACCTGGCCGTAATGCAGATCCTGAGAAACCCGACCCGCATCGAAATATTTGAGATAGAGTCACTCTCCGGAAGCGTTGAACATAAAAGAAGCAAGGACGATAAGAGCTCAAAGCCCCAAAAGGCAGAACCTATCAAGCCGCGTCGCTCTTTTGAAATTAAAACGTTGCTGCTTAGTGATGTTGACCTGACGATTACCGATAACACTCAGCCAGATGAACCATTCATATTTCCTGTGACGGTCACCCATTTGGAAGCGAATCCATTGCGTAGCAGTCATGCTCTTTTTGATCTGCTGTTCAGAGCCAATGCTGGAGGTTCATTGGCCAATCGACCTTTTACCATTTCGACAACCATACTACCCGACGGTCGCGACACATCATGGCGTGTAAATGACCTTCCCATTGAGCTGCTGTCACATTATGTAGGCGGTGTTTTCAAATACATCAAAACTGGCGTAATCGATATTGAAGTCGATGATCAATGGCGCAAAGCACAGCAAACAGAAATTGATACACACTGGAAACTTACGCTTAAAGGCGTAACTGCGGAAGCTCCTGAAAATGCAGGCAAGTGGACCAAAGCCCTCGCAGGTGCAACCGTGAAGTATATCAATGAAAACGGAGAGCACCTTCCTCTAAGTGTGGGCTTCACCATGAATGAGGATGAGTTTAAGGGCGCGGCATCCCTTGAAGCGGCCGGCTTGTGGAAAGTATTTACCGGCGCAATAATCAAAGAGCTTTCCAGTCAGCTTAATATCGAATCAACTGAACTCAAAGAAGCCGCCAAAACCGAGTTCAATAAATTTGTCAACTTCCTGGATGAAAAGCGCAAAAAACCAGCGGACTCTGATTCGGGTGACTGACGACCATGAAGCAGTAGTGCGGCATCAGAATATTGGAATTTCCGATATCTAGATTCGAGAAGAGCAGGATGAGGACTGAACATTTAGACAGTCATACTGCGTTATTACGGGACAGCCCCTTTATGCACTAAGATCAAAGGACTGACTCCTTCTCCTCCTTCTCCTCCTTCTCTTATAAAAAGCTCCGCGTCCTCTGCGGCTCTGCGAGAAACAACCCCGTCGTTTAGTTTAGCAGGAATTTTAGAAAAGCTGATTGATGAAGGCCGCGATGTCATCTATCTCTTCCGGGCATACGGAATGCTCCATTCCATATTTCTTATACGAGCAGGAGAACCCTTGTTCCTTTAGATGTTCAATGGCCTGATCGGCAAGAACGGGAGGAACCACCTGATCCCACGTCCCGTGGCCCACCAGGATGGGCATGCTTTTATTGACTTCCGGGTAGGCACTCCCGTCATCGCTCGGTACCGGGATGTATCCAGACAGCGCAATAATTCCGGCCAGTGGCGCGGGATAGCGCAGGCCGGTGTGGTAGGCAACGGCGCCGCCTTGGGAAAACCCCACAAGAAGAATTTGATCCGCCCGCATACCCGCTGACCGTTCCGCATCGATAAAGGCTTCGATCTGTTTTCGACTTTCCTCCATATCGTCCATGGAAACATCCCGCGCGGTTCCGATACTTTTAATGTCATACCACGCCGGCATCGACATGCCGCCGTTCAGCGTCACGGGTCGAACCGGGGCATGGGGAAAGATAAACTTTACGGGTGCGTTCAGCTGGCTTTCCAGTTGGGGAACAATCGGGGCAAAATCATGCCCGTCGGCCCCCAACCCATGCATCCAGATAATCGTTAGCTGCGGGTTCCCGGTTTCTCCGGCGAGTACATGCGGTAAAAGGGGCGGTGTGTTTACGGTCATGGAAATCCTTTAAGTATATTTTCTAATTGAAGCTTAAAACGGAAATGAACCACAGATGGACACTGATAAACACGAATTAAGAACAGGATTCATTAAATCCGCACCTAGCGTCCAGAGCAGACTAAGAGCGATTAATTGACCATTTTTTATCAACGAGGAAGGATGTGGACTGGGAATTATTTATAGTCTATACGCTATATTATATCTGTTTTAGGGGTCTTTTTGGCCATTTATTTAGTGAATTGACTAAGTCTGCAAGGAGAGATCGGAATCTGTTTTCCAATATCTGAACCTCTGTGTCTTGGTGCCTCCGTGAGAGTAAGCATCCCTGTTCAGCATACCCATTCCCCCGCCCGCCACGTCGGGGACATGGCCTACATTTCCTAACCGCTGTGCCCTCTGTGGTGAAAACATATCTGCTTAATGGTCGGTGATGAGTTCGATCGGGCAGTGGTCGGAGCCGGTGACGTCGCAATGGATATCGGCCGACTGAAGTCGCGGTTGTAGACTTTCGCTGGCGAGGAAATAATCGATCCGCCATCCCACGTTGTTGGCCCGGGCCTGCCCGCGATAGCTCCACCAGGAATAGCGCACGGTTTCCGGATTCAGGCAGCGAAAGGTATCGATCAGCCCGGCCTGAATATACTCGGTCATTCCGGCGCGTTCTTCATCGGTATAACCCGCTTTACCTTCGTTGGGTTTGGGGCGTGCAAGATCGATCGGCTGATGGGCCACATTCATATCGCCGCAGAGCATGACGGGTTTACTTTCTTCCAGCTGTCGGACCTTTTCCCGCAGCAGCCCATCGAATTCCTGCCGTTCGGCCAGGCGCGACAGATCGTTCTTCACATTGGGCACATAGGTATTGATCAGGAAATAATCCTGAAACTCCAAACACTGGTAACGCCCTTCCAGATCAAAGCGGTCATCGCCCATCCGCGTCTCATAAGACACAGGCTCCATTTTGGTCAGCGTGGCCGTTCCGCTGTAGCCTTTACGGTCGGCACCATTCCACAGACCGGTATAGCCGTTATCCGTAGCGGTATTCTGAATTTCCTCCGGCAGATCATCGTTATGCACTTTAATTTCCTGCAGGCATAAGATGTCCGGGGCATGCGTGTTTAAAAATTCGGGAAACCCCTTTTTCATGACGGCGCGGATTCCATTAACATTCCAGGATATATATTTCATACCACAAAGCTCCGTGGGGTTAATAACTTGATCAAATTCGTTCCGGCATACCGACAATCCCCTCACAAAGTCACGGAGAACACAGAGAAACTGTAACTTTAAATGCTCCGCGACCACTGCGGCTCTGCGAGGAATCATTCAACCGTTGTGCCGGAAATACTAAAAGCTTGGTGTTCTACCTCGTTCCGTCCTGATTGTCAGTTTTTTCCGCGACCGAAAGCGGCGCAGGACAGTAATCTTGACCCTACCTACCGCGATCGGGGATCACCGTTACACTAACGTGTCAGCGGATGCGGATAGCCGTTTGATCTAACCCGATGCCTCGCAGTCGGCAGGAACCAGATCAGCTGAATCATTAAAGGATACATAGCATCCTTCCCACCCGTCCAAAACCTGCAGCTGAATCAAGGGCAGCGTGATCAAGAACCCGAAACAAACGAAGGCGGCGATCAACTCACGTTTTTGTTTCATGGCGCTTCTCCTGTAATACAATCCAAACCTGAATTATCGCCGCAAGAGAACGCATAGAGCGCAATAAATTTATTCTCCTGCATTTCTTTGTTTTCCATGCGTTCTTTCGCGGCAAATCATCCCGTCGCTATGCTTCCTTATGGCTGACTGACCTGTATCCGATAAAAGATCTGATCGTATTCCACTGCATCGACATAGTTACTTGAAGTATTGCTGTCGATTAAGAACCAGCCGTGCATCAAGTTGGTGCAGCCTTGCACCTGATATTGGAGGCCGTTTTTATGCGGCCAGCTCAAGGCATCGCCGTCCATCGTAATGCCGAAGAACGAAGCAGCATCCATCAGGTCGGTGCCCACAAACAGCTCATCGCCATCGTCGGTGCCGTCGCCGTCCGTATCGGCTTCATCGGGATTAGAACCGAGGGTGACTCCTTCGGCATAGTCAGTCAGGTCGTCGCTGTCGGAATCGGAGCCGTCGTCGAAGGTTTCATAGCAACCCATATCGACGGTGACGTCGTAGGTCCGCGCGTTTCCATCCAGATCAACACCTCCTGTTATGGCCGCGTTGTCGCCGGCATTAATGCAGGGCGAGAGTACGGACAGACGATAATTCCCAGCGCCTTTAAAGCTTGGGGCGTTAGTGATATTTCCGGTTCCGGCAACCACCACGGGCATACAGGAATGGTGCACGGTTCCGGTTGCATAAATATCGGAATACACCGGCGCACTGTTACCGTAAATAATGCTGTTATCGATAGCGCCCCAGTTATACATCGAAATACCGCCATGTTCCACGTCGGCCGAATTGTCCACCACCGTGCAGTTGAACAGATCCGCGCGCCAGACGCCGCCGCCCTGGACGGATGCATGGTTTCCATAGAAGAGGCTGTTGGTGACATCGCCGCTGGCCATGCCGCCGCCATAACCCGCTGTATTTCCTGTAAAGATACAGGCATCCACTACCGCAGAACGAACACCGCCGCCATAGTCCGCGGCTGTATTACCGATGAGGGTGCAACCGAATAGGTCGCCCCAATAGAGACCGCCACCATTCCCGCCGGCGCTGTTGGTTGCCAGCGTGCAGTCAACCATTGTGATATCGCGCGATGCCCCGCCGCCGTCATCCGCCGCCGTGTTATGGGAAATTATGCAGTCATAAAGCGTACTGCTGTAGTAGGCGCCGCCGCCGTCATCATTTGCATGATTTAGCGTAAAGACGCAGTTGCTCGCGAAGCCACCATGCACCCCACCGCCATCCGTTGCGGTGTTGGTTACAATGGTGCAGCCAAACAGCTGGGCGCTGTGTGCTCCCCCTCCACTGATCGCCAAATTATTAGAAATTACACAATCCACCACCTCGCCTCCATAGAGACCTCCACCGTCTGGAGCCGCATTCCCTGTAATCAGTGAAGCAAAGATCTCGCATCCACTCGCACCGCCACCGCCATCTAGAGCGGTGTTGCCCGTGATGATGCAGTCGTGCAGTTCACTATTAAAGGAGCCCCCTCCGAATTCCCGCACAGAGTTGGAAACAATCAAACAGTCATAGGCCCTGCCGTAAGCCAGTCCTCCACCGGATTCGAATGCTGTACACTCGGTGATGACACAGTTCGAAATGCTTCCTGCAAACCCGGGATACATATTCACCCCGCCACCGACCCAGTCATAATCCGGAACACCCGGGGATCCCAGCGTGTACCCGTTGGTCAGTGTGAATCCACTCAGCAGACCATCGGTCATATAAACACAGCGCACCGCATTGGGGCCGTTGCCTCCGGAATCATCCGGGGCGCCTACAATTAAAGTATGTTCCGGGCCGTTTACACTGACCACATTCAATGCGTTGGTGAGCACGACACGGTTGGCGCTGGAATGGCCCGGTGTCGGATAGGCTCCAGTGTCATACACGCCGTTTGTCACCAGCACCCGCGCCCAGGGCATACCCGTGGCGGCCGCGTTGACCGCATCCTGAATATTGGTTGCGGCTGTTGCCCAGCTCATATACGGCCACACCGGAGTGGCGGAGGATGCATCAACATAGAAAGTTCCAGCGGTATCCAGTTCCAACACGGTAACCGTGACGGTGCTGGCCACACCGAGCGGCCAGTCATCGTTATAAGCACGAAGCTCCACGTCATAGGTTCCAGCACTGCTCCATGCGTGTTGTGCAAGCATGGAATTCCAGGTCTCGGAACCATCGCCAAAACTCCACCGCACGGAAGCGGCCTTGCCTTCCACCGTCGATTCAAATGAAAGCGGCGAACCCTCGAGCACCTGCGTTTCCAAGGCGCTGACCGCAACGCTCAGGTTTCCGGTCAGTACCCCCGCATAAACTTCGTCGCATCCTATGGAGCCCGGCGACTGCCAGGCTTCGCCATCGATATCGGTGTAGGAAAGACCCACGTTTTCCGCCATTCCGATACACGGCGATGCGGCGGTGATCCGGGCCGTGCTGATTAATTGCGGATCGGTATCAATATTCCCGGTTCCGGCCGGCAGCGGCGTGGAGCAGCTGTAGGACACGGTTCCATCTTTAATATTATCGCCGTCCAATGCCGCGAGGTTGGCCCAGACAATACTGCTTTTCACGGTGCTGTTATTCACGCCGCCGCCGGAGCCATCGGTGGTATTCCGGACCACGGAGCAATGATTCACATTCCCGCCATCCACGCCACCGCCCTTTTCCACGGCATGGTTGTCGGCAACCACACATCCGAACAGGTTTGCCCCGAGTCCGCGGGCCACCCCGCCGCCGATCACCGCGGTATTGTCGCTTATAGAGCAGTTATAAAACGTACCGCCATAGGCCCCGCCACCTTTGTCGCCGGAATGGTTAAAGGCAATCGTGGTGTTGCGGATCACGCCGTCGCGAACGCCGCCGCCACTGCCGATTGCGCTGTTGCTGACCACAAGACAGTCTGTGAGGTCGGTATGATAGGTGCCGCCCACATAGCCCGCTTCATTGTTGGCGATGGTGCAGTTAACCGCTGAAGCGCAACTGAACAGCCCGCCGCCGATAAACTGGCAGCTATTACTGGAAATCGTGCTGTCCAACACCGTCCCGTTCAAGATGGCTCCGCCATAGAAATCGGCACTGTTGCCGGTTACGGTGCAGTTGGAAATCACCACGCCCGTGCTGCCATAGGCATTCACGGCGCCGCCGGATTTTTCGTACAGGCTGTTGGCCCCTTCCAGCAGGGTGTGCCCGTCGGTCAGCGTAAACCCGCTCAGGGAACCGCCACGCATATACGCACAGCGCACCGCTCCGGGGCCATTGCCGCCGCCGTCCGCCTCGGAACCCACGATCCAGGTCGTTGCAGGACCGTTGACACTGCGGACATGTACGGTTTCGGTGATGACCACGCGGTTGAAACTGGCAAACCGGGGAATCTCGCGGGCACCGGTGTCATAGACCCCGTCCGCAACCAAAACCTGCGCGCCGACCAGACCGGAGGCCTCCGCGGCATCCACCGCATCCTGAATATTCGAGGCCGCCGTGGCCCAGCTGGTGTAGGGCCAGACCGGCGTACTGCTGGCCGCATCTACATAGTGGGGACTGATCGACCCGGACCCGACGATGCTGACTGAAACCGTGGCCGCAATGCCCAGCGGCCAGTCGGTATTGAATGCGCGGAGCTCAACATCATAGGTCCCGGCGGTTGGCCAGGTATGTGAAACGAAGGATTGGTTGGTTGCACTGATCCCCGCAAAGTTCCAATGATTGGAAGCCGCACGCCCTTCGATTTCCGAAGTAAACCTTATGGTGGTTCCCTCGACGGCCTGCGTGGCGGATGCATGAATGGCTACACTGAGGGTTCCGGTTAAGGAACCGCCATGCACTTCGTCGCACCCCATGGAGGGAGAACTGGCCCAGGCCTCTCCGTCAATATCAACTCCGATGATCACGGCATTGGTTCCAATTACCGCATTGGTTGATGCCATACCGATACAGGGTGAGGTGAATGCGATATGGGTGCCGTCGATCAGCTGGGGATCGAGATCGATATTGCCGTATCCCGGCGCAAGCGGCGTGGTGCAGCTGTAGTGGTATTGCCCGTTGTAGCGATTGGGATACTCAGCAGCCTGGTTGCCCCAGACAATTGAATTCTGCGCATACGAATCAAAGGCGCCGCCCGCCCAGCCGGCACTGATGTTATTAGCCACAGTACAGCTGTATAATTCGCCATACATGATTCCGGCCGCATCATTTGCGCGGTTCCCGAGAATCGAGCAGTTATAATACTGACCGCCATACGCTCCGCCGCCATAGATTCCGGCCTCATTAAATTGGATCACACTGTTGGTTGCCGAGCCGTAATAAACCCCGGCGCCCCGGTAGCCCGCCCAGTTTTCCTCCACCATGCAGTTACTCAGCCCTGCTTCATAGGCCCCGCCCCCGGAATCTTCAGCCTCGTTGCCCCTGATTTCGCAGTCGACCAGCCGGCCTTTATAGGCACCGCCGCCATGTTCGTCAGCAACGTTTCCAACCATCACACAATTGGAAACGACGCCCTCCTGATGCTCCTGCATATTGATGCCGCCGCCGGATTGGTCTTTCTTTTCGCCGTTCTCCGTGTGGGTATATCCATTCGTCAGGGTGAAACCGCTGATCGATCCGTCGGTCATATACACACACCGAACCGCATTGGAACCCGCACCTGCCGTAACCGGATCTGGCGCGCCGACAATAAATGTGAACTCCGGGCCGTTGACGCTCTGCAATGAAATAGTATTCGTGACCACCACCCGGCTCAGGCTCGTTCCCTTTGGCCGCGCCCGCGATCCAACATCATAAACGCCGTCGGCAACGATAACGGTATTACTTGTTTCGGCCGCATCCACGGCATCCTGAATATTCGAGGCCGCCGTCAGCCAGTTGGTATAGGGATAAACCGGAGCAACATTGGATGCATCCACATAGAGGGTTCGGTTCGTTTCCCCAAAACATGCCACCGCCTGAATCAACAGACCCGCCACTGATAAACAAAATATTTTTTTCATATCCGTCATCCTTTTTCCGCTGAGCATTCCGGCACATCAGCCGGATTCCTCATTTAGCGGGGGCAGGATAACCTAGTGAATATGAATGAAACCTTAATGCGTTTTAGCAGCAGTTAAGTAGAGCCCGCGCTACGCGCTGGCTCAGACTGTTGATAAACTATATCCTACAACCAGTCATGCAGATCATGCTGAAGTTAAGGGGTCAACGGGCAGAAAGATAAACGGCAGAAAAATCTGGATTACCTAATGCTATTAAATGGATTAAATTTTTCTGCCGTGAAATATTTTTGCCCAGCTGTTTTATGTTGCTGAGACCGCTTCGCGGTAAAGCCGAACTTTATCAACCAGCTCAAGCCTGCGCTACGCGCTGGCTTTATCCCGCAAAGGACCTTTCCGGAGGAAGCCACCGGATAATCCGGGGCTCATGCACGGTGCATTAGTCCAACCCGATCTTCAGGCGATAGAAAATATTTTCATACTCCACGCCATCGACATAGTTGCTGGATGCCCCGGTATAAACCGGAAACCAGCTGTTCCCGGTCAGGTTGGAGCTGCCTTCGAGCAGGTAGACGCGATCCCAATGGTGCGGCCAGCTCAATGTCTGCCCCTCCAGTTCAACCGCAAATACAGAACTGGAATCGGCGGGATCGGTGCCGGCAAAAATTTCATCCGAATCACTGGAGCCATCACTGTCGGAGTCGGGAGCATCGCCTTCGGCATCGCGCACGAGGCGCACATGGTTAAATAGACGCTGCACATCGCCTTGCGGCCCGTTCCCGGCATTTGGATAGTCGCCCGCATTCCCGGACTTCGGATCCGCCCGCTGGCAACCGGCACCATGCACATCAATGATGGTTACCCCACTGTCCATCGAGCCTGTTCCGCGCCCGAAGCAGACATAAACGCCGGAAGCCGCACTGCCGGTATATTTCAGATGAGTCGTGCCGCTCCAATACCATGGAAAGTCGACTTCGTTTGCCATGTTGGTAATTTGGGTTGCAGAAAAAACAGGATCAATGGCCGCCGACCCGGTAGTCGACGGCGAGCGGGTGTAATCGAGCAGGCTCTGCAGCTCCTTGGCGTTTGGCAGGCGCCAATCCGTGTGGCCGGCCAAGGTATTTGTTTCCGCATAGTTCAACGCCGTTTCCCAATCCATGCCCGTTCCGCTGTCGGCCTGCGCCCACATCAGCCCCGTCGCCAGATCCGAGACGGTGCCATTGCTGTTATCCTGAAAACTGTTCACGCCATAGGCCGTATTGCCGCGGCAATAGTAGGCATAGTAGGTCTTGCCGGTCAGCGTGGGATACCCCTTGATGCGGCCGTCCACCAGGTTCAGGCCGAACATGGCTTCCTGATTCACCATCACATAATCGACATAGATAGTCGTGACCGCAAACTGGGAATCAATAATGCGGTCACCGGCGCTGATGTCGCCATAGCCGATCGTGAAAACGGTGTCATCTATGAAGGGCGTCAGGCCGGAACTGTCCGTTGCCGTCGGGTCGGGATCGGTTCCGTTAAAATTCATCAGCGAATAAAGTTCTTTAATGCTCGGCAGGCGCCAGTCGGAATAGCCGCCATAGTTGGAGGTATTCAGCGTTGCGGCAAAGGCTACTGCTGCGGCCTGCGTCATCTTATCATCCGCATCCAGGCTTCCATCCCAGTCCCAGTCGTGCGACTGCGTCCAGGTCAGACCCGTCACATTGTCATAGACCGTCAGTCCGTCGGGGTTGATGGAATAGCTCGGTTGCCGCCCGGCATACTGCCCGTCCTGCCCATAGAATGCCGCATTGGTCGCCGGAGCACTGATCGTTGTGCTGGCATTATAAAAATTGGTCTGCGCCGTATCGACAACCGGATACAAACCCGCGGCGGGCTGGGTATTGGTTAGGATCCCGCCGACCACCGGTGGCTCTCCGCCCGTGACGGTAAAGCCGCCAACCGCAACAAACGGAATGTCGCCGCTGGGCGTGGTGAAAGTAGCGGTACAATCCTTCGCACCGGATGACTCGCCGGCAGGGATATCGAATGTTGCCAAAACCACGTACGTGGATGGTCTCGAAACCGAAGAGGCGCTCATGCTTCCAATCTCGACCGCTGGAATATTTGTCAATGGCGGCGGCACCGGAGGTGTATCCGTATCGAGGGTAAGGGTTATCACCAGCCCATTGGTTCCCGCCGGTGCGCTGTTCGGCAACACCGAAAGGATTTCATTCTGCTGCGCAAATACGCTTCCCGCAAACCAACCCATTACCAGTGCTGTAAGAATCATTTTTGTTTTCATAGTCCTGTACCTTTCCCTTTTGATACATGGGATTGGAACAGAAAGAAATGACAACAATCCCTGTTTCAAAATGAAAAAGTTGTCATTTTCCCTTCCCTGACCGGTGCGCACGAAAAAGTCTCTCACGGAGACACAAAGGCACGAAGATTTTTAGCTCCCCTACTCTGTGGCTCCGTGCCTCTGTGCGAGATGCCTATCCCAAATGGTACTTCCTTAGGTTAAAGTCCCAATTCCGGGGGACCGGTAACGTAGACGCGTAGCGAGACGAAGCCAACCGACGCCCTCGTCGCTTTATCCCCTGGCTCGGTTCTATTCCCTCGGAACGCGACGAGGGCGTCGCGTCTACAATCATGTCCTCGGCACTCTTTCTCCGCAGATGGGATATGAATCTTCCTTAAGGACTGTTTGCATGGAATTCCTAACCTCTGGCTTTGGTGCGGAGCAGGCGAGCCGCCTGCTCATTGAATGGGCGGGAGTTGTACTTATTGAAGAGCCATTCAGTTCATACCCCCTCCCTTGTATCAGGGATAAGTGAAGCTCTTTTCTTTCCAACAATTGTGAAAGCCTGTATTTCTTTGGATTCAACATCGGATGGCTTGGGCGGATAACTTCAATCAGGTCATCCGCTCCGCGCTTGAGACAGGGGGTACTATGGGAACTGATCCGTACGCAAAAAAAGAAAAGGCCGGCGAGCCACAGTCCGGACTCGAAATCTTCAAGCACTTGATCCGCGCCACCGGCGGCATCGTCGGGGTGATCGCCATGATAACGGGACTCGTCTACGTGGCAAAAATACTCAAACTACTCTACGAAGCATTTTCGGCCCCCGAAGGCGGGCAACCGGTTTTGGGGCTGGCCGAGCTGCTTGGCGGAGCTGAACTGATGATGCCGTCCGCAACGGGAAATATTCCCTTGGCGGTGCCGCTGGCGGTTGCCCTGCTGCTGGGTGTGCTGCTGGTGATGGGTTGGCTGGCGCTTGGACTGATTACCATCGGCGCAAAGGTGATTGCCTTTTGCCTGACCGAACGGGAAGCCATGAAAGACCTGCTGGCTTATGCTCTCGGACAGAAACCAACGAATCAGGAAAATAAACCCGAACCCCGGCCTTAACCAGTGCGGTTTCCTGCCCTTTAGCTCATGAATTGAGAATCAGACGGATACCTTATCGGTTTATCTTCGTAGCATGGGCATCCTGCCCGTGAATCATGGGCAGGATGCCCATGCTACGAAGAAACCATTGCGATCCGAGCTAAAGGTAGGGCGTGCTCGCCGAGCGCGCCGGCCGGCGCAAAGCCCGGCGGTTTGTTCCTACCCAGGGTATGCAATCCTCCTCTGCGACTTAGCGCCTTTGCGCGAGATTATGATACCTGCACCATACTGGACTGACCGTCGATGGAAATGGATTCGACGCCGTTGGGGGTCAGCTTAACCGATAGATTTTCGGGGCAGGCCGTGCGCAGCAGGTTGCGGGGAATGCGGTAGTCGATTTCAGATGAAAGCACAACCTCCCCTTCCTCGGATGAAACGATGCGGGACTGCACCTCGGCGAGTGGATAGCCGGTAAATGGTCCGGCGAGATCGAGCAGTGCGGCGGCCCAGGGTTTGAGCAATGGGCGCAGGTCGATTTGGTCTTTCCAGAATACGGCATCGTCGGAAACAAACGGGGCGCGGGTAAGTCCGAGGTGCATATAAAACAGCACACTGTCGGCACTTCCTTTGTAGTCGAGCGTGTAGAAGGTGCGATCCTTGATACGGGCGGTCAACCGGGCAGATCCGGATTCCAGAATATAGTCGCCGTATGCGTTGAGCGCACAATGAATGGTTTCGGTGCGATCCTTAAAACGGTACTCCCACGAGGTTTCGCCGAATTCGAAACAGGCGGCCATTTGGTCGTCGAACTCGACCGGGGAAATAATGTTGTTTTTATCCGGCACCCCCGAGGTGTGGTATTGCTTCAGGTCTCCGACCTTTGTACAATATTGGGTGAGGCGGAAGGGCGTTGTCTTGTCGCCAATCTGCGCGGTGCGCTGCACCTGCAGGTGCAGATGCGGCACGGGCGAACGGCCGGAATTTCCGCAGCGGCCTATGACCTGTCCCCGCACCACGCGTGCGCCTTCGGCAATTTCGATGGAGTCTTTTTTCAGATGGCAGAGTTTAATAAACCAGCCCGCGTCGTCATGGATAATGACGGTGTTGCCCCAGTTGCGGTCGGTATTGGTTTCGCCGATGGCGTTGTCGTGCACGTCGGCCACGACTTTCGCTACGATGCCATTGCAGGGTGACAGCACGGGGGTGTCGAATACATGGTTGCCATCGAGATCGGCCGGGCTGTGCATAAATTTATTTCCACTATCGTCGACGATTTCAAAGTCGAATGCTTCTCCCCATTCCCCGCGATGCGTGATCTCCCCGTTGAATGCCTGCGTGACCGTACGTTCGCCGAAGAACGGCAGATGCAGATGCGGCTGCAGCACATCGGGGAAACGTGCCGTATCGGTGAAGAAACGGCGGAAATTTTTCTCCGGACTTTCCGGCTCGAACGGCGTACAGAACAGGTGATCCACTTTGGTGCGGCACTTCATCACATAGAGCACCAGCAGAATAACCAGGTTGAGCGGCAGGGCCAACGGAGGGATTCCGAAATATTTCAGGAAGGTGTTTACGGCGACGGCAATGGTGACACAGAAGAAGGAACCGAGCACGACCAGCAATAGTGAGCTGCGCGACGGCACGAGAAAGATTCCGCCGAGTGCGATCGCACAGAAAACAAAGTTAAAGCCGACAAAACCGAGTGAGCCGGGCAGTGTATCCATGCCCAGACTCTGCATCAGCAACACGCCGGACACATAGCCCACCACGGCATACAGCACGGCCAGCCGCGACCAAACCATCAGGCAACCGAAAACAAGCAAGCCGACGGTGGTATGCGGCAGAAAGAAAATGGCGCCCAGCGCCTGAAAAAAACCGGTCGCCATATCCGGCAAGTTCCCTACGGCAGGCAGCAGATAAACCGGCGCTTCCGAGGGGATGGGCATGTGGCTGAACGAATAGAAGAGAAAGAAGAGTGCAAAGGCTACCCAGACAAACGGAAAGCTCAGCGCCGGCAAGGCATAGTGCCGGTAGGCGACATCAAACATGAACACCGACGCAAACAGCGTGATGACCGATGAGGCCACCAGCAGCGTTACCAGTGCAGGAAGCTCCAAGGCCTGAAAGTTATTCAGATAGGCCAGCGCCAGCGAAACCAGCAATGAGTTGAAGAGATAGACCCCCTTCCGAATATTGGTAGCTTCAAAACCCAGCAGACGGGCCGCGGCATAGCTGACGGCCAGCCCCGCGAGGCCCAACAGGCCAAAGCTGGGGGCAATCAGCGTGGCAGCCAACAGAACCGCCCCGAACAGTCGGCTCTGCGAAAAGAAAATAATCGAATAGCTCCGCAGCATGGCGGTGAGGAACAGTTCCGCTTCGGATTTCCGGGTCATGCACATGGTTTCAATTCCTAATTTCCAAACCCGAAATCCGAAACAATTTCTAAGCGCCCAATTTCGAATGTTCAAACTGTTTGGTCATTGGTTCATTTACTATTTAGGATTTGTTTAGAATTTAGGGTTTCGGATTTAGACATTTCGGCAGTCGTTCCATTCCCTCGACATATTCGAGGTTTTCGCGCTTACGAATGACCTCACATTGACCGTTCGAACCAATAAGGACGACGGCCGGGCGGTACATGATGAACTGCATCGATTGCACCACGTTGTAGGCCCCCACCGGATGCAGCACGAGCTGATCCCCTTTTTCCATCGGCGGCAATTGAACACTGTCGCGTACGACATCGATGTTCATGCAAAGCGGTCCGTAGAGAATGGCGTCGCTTACGGGAGCGGCTACATGCTTTGCCGGCCGTGTGTTCAGGCGATACCAGGTGGTGGTGTAGAGCATATTCACCCCGCAGTCGGCTATCAGTGCGCGCCGCCCATCGGGTGCCTGTTTCTGCGCAATGATGGATGTGATCAGGAATCCCGCCTCATCGATGAGAGCCCGTCCGGACTCGAGATAGAGTTGCGGCAGTTTTTCAGCGCCGGCGAACTCCGTGGTAAAGGTGTCGCAGATGGCTTCGGCATATTGGTCAAATGTCGGGGTGATCTGTTCACCGGGCAGATACTGGGCATGCAACGTATTGTTCGAAGCAAAGCCGCCCCCCAGATCATAGTATTCGACCTCATAGCCGCATTCTTCTTTCGCCTGCTGGGCCAGCCGAATGAGTTTCTGCGCCGCGGTCTGATAGAAACGGGCATCGAGAACAAACGTACCGATATGCGTATGCAGCCCGACGAGCCGTAGCAGACCGTTCGCCTGCATCCGGCGGATCGCCTGCATGGCCTCCCCGCTTTCCAGATTAAAACCAAATTTACTCCAGGCCGGCAGCAGCCCGGTATCCATATTCACGCGAATGGCCACATCCACAACCACCCCCATCTCACGGGCAATGGCTTCGAGCTCGAACAACTCATCCAGGTTATCCAAATGCAGCTTGGCTTTTTCCTCAACGGCCCGGCGAAGAAGCGACTCGGACTTACAGGGACCGTTCACCAGAATGTCGTGGCCGGGCACACCCAGCTTCCGGGCTTTTTCATATTCAAACTCGGAAACCACTTCAGCAATGGATCCCTCATCATGAAAGACTGCACAGATCGCTTGCAGGTAGCAGGTCTTATAGGACCACGCAAACTGCACTTTCGGATACCGTTTTTCAAAGGCCCGTTTGGCTGCCCTCGCTTTGGCGCGGATGGCATTCTCGGAATAAACAAACAGCGGCGATCCGAATTTTTCTGTGAGTTCGGCAACCGGAACCCCATCGATTTCCTCGCAGGCGGGCGCATGCGATCCATACCCGAACTTATTGGTCTGCTGCACCACGTTTCTCTTTATCGTCGGGGGTACGTATGGAAGTTTTGTTTTCATGATAATTCTCCTGCCTTTATTTCACCACCCGCTACGCTAGAGGGCACGGAGGACTCAGAGAAATTTGGATACTCTGCTCGCCTCTGTGCACTCTGTGGTGATTCTTCATTCCTGCTCATCGTCATTTCGCCGTAGGTGGTGAGCTGGCCAAGGTCTTCAATGCGTCCGGAGATATCGGTGGCATGGCGCAGAAAAAAATAACCGGTGGGACACTGCGAAGGGATCGCAACAGGATCGTCCTCGGTCATGCGATCAACCAGCAGTTTCGGCAGGTTATAGCCAAACGTTGAAGGAAAATCGACCCAGGCCGGGAAGCGCGGATTGATTTCAAGCAGGTAATATTTACCGGTATCATTGTCCTGAATAAATTCCAGCTCGCAGGGACCCTGCCAGTGCAGCGTCTTCATGAGTTGCTTTCCGATTGCCGTGAGTTCGGGATCATCGACCACGATCCCGCCATAGCCCTTTCCTTTTTCGGAGCGCACGGATTTCCGGATGGTGCAGGAAGCCAGCATACGTCCTTCGCCATCGCCTACGGCTGCGATATTAAACTCTTCGCCCGCGATAAACTCCTGAACAATGACGGGACCGCCCCATTCGCCCATCACCTTGTGGAAGGCTGAAAGCAGCTCGGTTTGGGAATGCACCTTGTATGCATCGTAATAGGGCCCTTTCACCATCATCGGATACCGCATGGTTGCCGCCACCTTGGCTAATGCCCCAACAGAAAAAACCGAGGCACTTTTCGGAACATCGGTATCGGTATCTTCAACCACTTCATGAAGCCGTTCCTTGCTGCGCGCCTGAAAGCTTTCGAGGGTTGGAAGAATCATTTTGATCCCCCTTTTTTCCAGTTCGTCCTGCGCATTGATCAGCGGAAGGATTTCGGCATCCAGCGTGGGGATCAGAATATCAATCTGGTCAGCGGTTTGAATGTAGTCGATCCGTTCCAGCATGGCTTCAATTCCCGTGGAGGGATAGGGAATCTGATAAACCACATCTGCCGAGTTTTCAGCATAGATGGCACTTTCAAGTGTGCCGTACGCCAACCCGACAATGCGGATATTCCGGAAACGGCGGCGCAGGCTGCGGATCACACCGGGGCCCGGCTGCGGATTTTCGCCCGAGTTTAAACCGGTTACTGCAATCGTGAGTTTCATGAGGCCACCTCCGCTGTAACGGAATCGATTTGCCACGAAAGATCGCAGAGAAAACAAAGATAATTACTGGAACTGCTTTTGAGTCCTTTGCGCTCTCTTGCGGCCATTCTTCTGGAAT
Organism: uncultured Verrucomicrobiota bacterium; assembly: GCA_964486885.1. GTDB lineage: Bacteria > Verrucomicrobiota > Kiritimatiellia > Kiritimatiellales > Pontiellaceae > Pontiella. Next base: position 23,997 of record CAZAPF010000027.1, on the reverse strand, counting down.
CTGCTGATTTCATGAGGCCACCTCCATTTCGACGAGCTTGTTCCGTTCGAGCTCATTAAAAAATGTTTCAAGATCGCGATCCGCGGTCTGACGGTCCACATCATATCGTGCCGCAACGGAATCAAGCACCTGCTCGGGGCTTGCCCCCGCCTTGATGGCATTCACCACCAGCAGGCCGGTTGCATTAATGTTGTAGGTATTTCCCGTGCGGGGATCGAAAGCGAAACCTTCGTCATTGATCATCAGACTCTTTAATTTATTGGCAGTCATGGCTCGGCTCCTTCAGCGGTTGGTCATTCGGTTGCAGATTTCACGGCCACGTTCGGCATACGCGTAGTCGGGGCTGACCATCAGAATATTATTAAACAGCGGAGCGGCCTGGCGGGCTTCGCCCTGCTCCAGATAAGACCAGGCCAATCCACTGGCCACCGCAAGATCTTCCGGATAGAGACGGTAAAGCTTCCGGTAGAATGAGGCGGCCAGTGAAAATTTACGTTCCTGATAGTGCAGTGCAGCCAGCTGGGCATTGGCGGTATAATTGTTTTCATCCAGCACAAGGATGGCTTTGGCCACCTTGACCACCTTGCCGGACTCCGCGAGCGCAACCTGGCAATTGAGCGCCCCATAGAGCGGTGCCAGCGCTCCGGATGATTGGCTGGCGGCCTTTTCATAATATTTCAGCGCATTCGAATAATCTTCATTGAGATACAACAGCCAACCGGCACGAAGATTCGGCAGGTAGGATTTACCACAGCCCGGCATTATCTCTTTATGAATTTCCAGGGCACTTACATAATCACCGTCTGTTTCGGCCGACAGCGATTTTACCCATAACTCGGACACCGAGAGCTCGGTGGTTGCAAGGGCTGCGGTTGCCAACAGGATACCCAACCCGAGTAAGCTCTGATTCTTTAATTTTGCCTTCATGTGACCGTCTCCTTTCGTTTCGATGGTGCTATTGAACCCCGGAAAAATGACAAGCAGCCGTGCAGGTTTATGAATGTTTTGTAATGATTAATCCGTGGCTGTATCAGGGCGTTGTGTGCTATCCCTACATCATGAAAATCTTAATCATAGAGGACGACCTGAAGATTGCCTCCTTCGTGCAGAAGGGTTTGAAGGAACAGGGGTATGTCGTGGATGCATGCCATGATGGTGATAAGGGCTTTGATCTGGCCTCGGGTGAATCCTACGATGTGATCCTGCTCGATATCATGCTGCCGGGACGGGATGGGCTCAGTATCCTGCGCGCGTTGCGGGAGGAAAAAAATACCGTCCCTGTCATTCTGCTGACGGCAAGAAGCGGCCTCGACGAACGCGTTGAGGGACTTAACCTCGGGGCAGACGACTATCTGCCTAAACCCTTTTTCATGGAGGAGCTCATTGCCCGCATCATTGCGGTCAGCCGGCGGGCATCCGGCGAACAACTCAGCGTGATCCACCACGGCAATATAGTTCTTAACCTGATCTCCCGCGAAGTTAAGCGCGACGATGAAACCCTTGAGCTGACCAGCCGCGAATTCAACCTGCTCGAACTGCTGATGCGCTCACCGGGGCGGGTCTATTCCCGCACCCAACTGCTGGAGCATGTCTGGGGCTATGATTTTGATCCACAGACCAATGTGGTGGACGTTTACATCCGACGCGTGCGGGGAAAAATTGATTCGCCCGATCAGACCTCACTGATCGAAACCGTCCGCGGTGTCGGTTACCGCTTTCAGGCAGACCAAGGAATCAAACACTAAGGCACAAAGGACTCTAAGGCCTATGAATTCAAATCTAAACCCAGCCGTACTTCGTGAACTTAGTGCCTTTGTGTTTAGCCCTAATGCCTAGTGCCCGTTGCCTAGTGCCTGCCCTTCCCCATGAAACTCTTCTTTAAATTTAAAATTGCGATCATCTCGTTTGCGGTATCGGGTGCGTTGCTCACCGCGTTCGGGATTGCTTTTTTTGCCTTTGTCTATTCCTCGGGAATCGACCGCATGGACCGGGAATTGCGTTCGCTGGTTGAAGCTCCGATGCGCGGCGGTCACATGCTTGACTACTGGCAGAATTTTGGAAAATCATTATCCTTCATCTATGAAGGGCGTACCGATCAGCTGGCCATCCTTGTGCTCGACCGGGAAAACCGCGCGCTCTACCAATCAGAAAATGCTCCGGTTGTACTGACCCAACTGCCCCAGCCGCGCAGACCGGAACCGCAACGGCGCCCTGCGGAGTCCGGCCGGGACCACTTTATTTCGCGGTTGGACCGCAACAATGACCGGAAGGTTTCTGCTGATGAATTCGACGGTCCACCACATATGTTCAGTCGCCATGACCACAATGGCGACGGATTTATTAATGCGGAAGAATCTAAGCAGTTTTCCGGACCTCCGGGTAACCCTGGACGCCCTCCTCCCCGCGACAATCGAGTGCCTCCTGATGAAGCACGCCGTGATCCGCTGCCCACGGTTACGCGCTTCCAGTCCCTGGCGGCTGACGGCATCAATTGGCGTGTGGGTATATTTTCGAATCCGGAAACCACCATTATTGCCGCCATGGATATGGATTCATTCTATGCCGACATTCACCGGTTCCGGATTGCCTTTATGATATCTGTCCCGCTGGGCCTGCTGCTGCTCGGCATTACCGGCTGGTTCCTGGCGGACCGTGCCATGAAACCCGTTGCCGTGATTGCCAACACAGCTGAAGGCATTACGGCCAAAGGACTCGATCGTAGAATCCCGACCGTTGGGAATGATATTGAACTCGAACGCCTCGTTACGGTTTCCAACAACATGCTTGACCGGCTTGAACAAAGCTATCACCAGGCCGTCCGGTTCAGTGCTGATGCCGCACACGAACTGCAAACTCCGCTCACCATCCTTCAGGGCGAACTGGATAATGCCATTCAAAATGCTGATGATGGCTCCAAAGAGCAGCAACGCTACAGCATGCTGCTTGAGGAGTTGCGCAACCTGAAGGCCGTCGTTCAAAAACTCCTGCTGCTGGCGCATGCCGATGAAGGCCGCCTGAACATCAACGCACAACCTGTCGACCTGAGCGATTTAATCCGTACGGCAGCGGAAGATATAGAAATTATGGCCCCCGGACTTAACATTGAGAGCCATATTGAAGAGGACATCCTAATTTCCGCCGACCCCGCCCTGCTGAACCAGTCCATCCGAAATATGACCTCTAACGCGGCCAAATATGCCTCCGATCAAGGTCAGGCAATATTCCAACTGAAGAAGGATAAGCAATCCGTCCTCTTCACGCTGAGCAATACCGCACCGCAAATTCCAGACGAAGACAGTCCATTATTGTTCGAGCGCTTTCACCGTGTTGAAAAATCCCGTACAGCCGCCGGATCCGGGCTTGGCCTCAGCCTGGCCCGCGAAATCGCCCGGGCCCATGGGGGCGACCTTACGCTGGGGCCCTATGAAAACGGCATGGTTTCGTTCACGCTTACTTTGCCGCTGACGTAGCACGGGCATCCGGCCCGTGAATCCTGCGTCTCCTTATCACCGGCCATGGGCAGGATGCCCATGCTACATTCAACGGCTCTGGATTGACCGTGTTTACCTTATTAGGTAAATTTTACGCATGACTGACAAAGCTGAAGCCAAGCAACAAATAGATGAACTGCGCGGTAAAATCGAGCGGCACAACCGGCTCTATTACATTGATGCCACTCCGGAAATAACCGATCGCGAATATGACACCCTTCTCCAATCCTTGGAAAATCTGGAAAACCAGTTTCCCGAACTTAAGAGCGCTACCTCCCCTACCCAGCGAGTAGGCGGTGCTCCGCTGGATAGCTTTAAGAGCGTAGCGCATACCGTCCCCATGATGAGCCTTTCGAATACCTACTCTAAAGAGGAGTTGGTTGAGTTCGATATCCGTATCCGAAAGCTAATTCCCGAGGTAACCTTTGATTATATTCTCGAACCGAAAATAGATGGCGTTGCCATTTCGCTGCGGTATGAAAACGGCGAACTCGCTCGTGCCGTCACCCGCGGTGATGGAACGACCGGAGATGATGTGACCTCCAACATCCGCACGATCAAATCTATTCCCCTTAAGCTGTCGGACATGATGCCGCCTGCTGTACTGGAAGTGCGGGGCGAAATTTACATGGATATTGCCGGATTTAACAAACTGAATGAACAACGGCAGGATGCCGGACTGGAACCCTTTGCCAATCCGCGCAATGCCTGCGCCGGCTCTCTTAAAATGCTGGACCCCCGGGAAGTGGCAACCCGTCCCCTCGATGCAATCTTTTATGCTACGGGAGAACTGGATGGCGTATCCTTCGATACCCATGAACAGATGCTGCTCTCCCTGAAGAATTACGGATTACGCATCACGCCAAACTATTGGCTGAACCGCTCGATTCAGGAAATACTGGATCAACTGGATGAACTGGAAAACCTGCGCAGCCAGTTTCCTTTCGAGATGGACGGCGGGGTTATCAAGGTCAATGAACGTAATCTGTATGAAGATCTTGGGTACACCGCAAAGAGCCCACGCTGGGCCGTGGCTTATAAGTATGAACCCGAACAGGCCGAAACGACGTTGCACGCGATTTCCATTCAGGTGGGCCGTACCGGCGTGCTGACCCCGGTGGCCGAGCTGGAACCGGTTCAATTGGCCGGCACTACCGTCAAGCGCGCCACCCTGCACAACGAAGATGAAATCCGACGCAAGGATATCAAGGTCGGTGATCGGGTGATCATTGAAAAGGCCGGCGAAATTATTCCTGCCGTTGTTAAGGTGGTTGATGAAAAGCGGACGGGAGCCGAACTGGATTTTACCATGCCGACCACCTGCCCGGTTTGCGACAGTGAGGTTGAAAAACGGGAAGGCGAAGTGGCCCTTCGTTGCGTCAATTTCCAATGCCCGGCGCAGGTCAAAAACTGGATTGCCCATTTTGCATCCCGCGGAGCACTGGATATCAGCGGACTGGGCGAATCCCTTGTTGAGCAACTCGTTGATGGCGGACTCGTTAAAAACCCGGCAGAACTCTATACCCTCCAGAAAATCGAGGTCCTGGGCCTGGAGCGCATGGGCGAGAAATCGGCCGACAATCTGATCAAAGGAATTGAAGAGAGTAAAAAGCGGCCCTTCGACAAGGTGATTTTCGGACTGGGCATTCGGCACGTGGGCAAAGGAGCCGCCACGATTCTCGCAAACGAGTTTAAAACCATTGACGCACTTATGGCAGCCGATATACCAGCGCTCGAAGCGATCCATGATATCGGCCCCATTGTTGGTAAAACCGTGGTCGAATATTTCCTGTCACCGGAAGCACGCGCGGTCATTGACCAGCTCCGGACAGCAGGCGTTAATTTTGAACAGGCAGAAACCGGCGGCAGTAATGAATTCGAGGGATTAACCTTTGTACTGACCGGATCCATGGAAACCATGACGCGCGATGAAGCGGGTGATAAAATCAAAGCTCGCGGCGGAAAGGTCAGCGGCAGTGTTTCCAAAAAGACCAGTTATCTGGTGGCCGGAGAAAGTGCGGGTTCCAAACTAGCGAAAGCCGAAAGCCTGGGTGTGACCATTTTGAATGAAGAGCAATTGACTGCCCTGCTGGGTTCCGATGACGAACTGGAAGATAAGAAGGCCGGTCAGATGGGATTTGGTTTTTAACTATAACAGGGGACTACCATGATACTGGATACATTAAGCAATGCGGCAAAGTATGCGGGACTTAAAACAGGGTTATCCGAAGGCTTCGGGTTTCTGGACCAACCGGGAATTGCTGATCTCGAAGATGGTACCTATGAAATTTCAGGAGACCTGGTCTATGCCATTGTCGACCGCTGCAAGGGACGTACTGTTGAAAGCGGACAGCTGGAAGGCCACCGCAAATACATCGATATCCAGTATGTGATCACCGGAAAAGAATCCATGGGCTGGTCACCCCGCGAAGGATTGGTCAACTCCGTGGAATACGACGAGGAACGGGATCTTGAATTTTTTGAAGGAACTCCACAAAGCATTGTCGAAGTACCTCAGGGATCATTTGCTATATTTCTGCCCACTGATGCCCACCTTCCCCTGATCGGCGAAGGCCCGATTCATAAAGTGGTGGTTAAAGTCGCTGTTAATTAACAGCTCCGGCACTAGGCAATATAGGCATTATATCACTTTCAGATTGGAACCGGCCTTTTACAGGAGCCGACTGGAAGTCGGCGATACGGTTGTACCGCCCGCATCTTGCGGGCTTGGCAGGCAGGATGCCTACGACACTCATAGCGGCCATATCCCGAAAACAAACTGAGGTTGGCATTAGGGAAATGCCGGTGCGGACAAACGGTTTAGCACTTGAGCCTCGTGCCTCGTGCCTTGCTCCTATTGCCTACTTTAAAACGTATGCCCGATCAGGAAGTTAAAGCGTCCGTTACCATCGAGATACCGTTCATCATACGTCATCGGCCACGCATAATCCAGATGAAGCGGGAACCCCGGCAGATCAAGCCGCAGGCCGATTCCCCAGTTATCATGGTACAGGCTGGGGTCGAGATCCCATGAGTCGACATTCACAAAGCCCCAGTCGTAGAATACGGCACCGCGGATTTTATTCCAGATCGGATAGGTCAACTCTGCCGTAGCATAGGCCGATGTGTTACCGCCAACGGTATCATTATTACCCGTATCATCACGTGGCCCGACATCCCGAAACTCATAGCCGCGCAGTGTATAAGAGCCGCCCAGGAACAAGCGGTCGAAAATCGGAACCCCTTCCCCAAAAGAATCCGGGTTTTCCGAGGCATCCGCTTTGCTGTCGGCATAAGCCTCTACCGACTCCACCTGTCCGCGAACATTGAAAATCATATTCCAGATCAGCGGCCAATAATGGGTTGACCGCACCCGTGCTCCGTAAATATCGGTTTGCCCTCCCAGCGCGCCGCCGGCCATATACGGGCTCACCGTTGTTTTATTGCCGCGCGTCGAGTTGAAAAACCGATCGCGCGAGTCAAAGGTCCAGGTATATTCCAGACTGCTCTTACTGCGTCGGCCCTCCTCATTCTTAATGGCCTGCGATGCCGAGCTGGCGACATCGAAGACATTAAAGGACTCAAGCGTGTACGCCAGATTACCCCGGGTAAAACGCGACAACGGTTTGCCGAGCGATAGGCGCATACCGTCGTTGCTTTGATCATAGGAGTCTGAAAAATAGCGGGCTTCGCGATGGAAGAGGTCCACGCCAAAGGAAAGCTGCCGGTTCATAAACCAGGGCTCAACAAATGAAATATCGAGGTCGTTACGCTGCGTTCCCAGCTGCGCCCGGATTTTAAATTTTTGTCCCGCGCCGATCGGCGGCCAGGTTTTCCAGTTAAAGTTACCCTGTGAGAGTTCAACATAGCCCACCAATGAATCGACGCTGGAGAACCCTACACCGGCAGAGAACTGTCCCGTGGGCTTTTCTTTCACCTGCACATTTACATCATACTTATCGCCCTCACCGGTTGGATCGGGATTGATCGTGACGATTTCAAAATAGTTCAGGTTGCGCAGGCGGTTCTCCGATGTCTTGATACGGCTGCGATTATACTTCTCACCCGGATACACCACCAGCTCGCGGCGAATAACCTTGTCCATGGTCCGCTCATTACCGCTGATATTGACACTGTTTATATAACCAATGGTTCCTTCCGTAATTTCATAATCAACATTCACGATGCCCGTATCAGCATTCGCATCATACACCGGACGGATGATCGTGCGGACATAACCGCGGTTGCCGTAGAAGGCCCGGATTCCTTCGCTTCCGGATTCGATATTCGTATAAGAAGCAATATCGCCCGACCGCAAACGTACGCCCCGGCGCAGTTCATTTTCCGGAAATTTTTCCATGCCGGACAAAGTGATCTTTCCAAGGCGATAGCGTTGCCCTTCCACAATAGAAAACGTCAACCTCGATTTCTTTGGCTTCGTATCGTCGAGCACCGGCTCCGACACCTGCACATCCAGGAAGCCGTTATTCATATAGAAGGATTTAATGGCAAAAACATCTGAATCGATGAGCTCCTCTTTGTATTTACCGGAACCGGTAATGAAGGAGATCCAGTTCTTTTTCTTCTGCTGGATAATTTTCCGCAGCTTTTTATCATCAATCAAATCGTTTCCATCGAACTCGATATGCTTGATGCCCAGCTTACGCCCTTCCTTGATCTGGAACTTTACATCCACCGTGCCCAGTTCATCATTGGTTTTTGAGGTCCAGGTTACCTCCGCATCCGGGTACCAATGGTCACGGTAGGCTTCTTTTATTTTTTTAGCGGCCTGCTCAAATGTTGAATCATCGGAAAAGGCACCCAGGCTCAACTCCGACTTTTTACGCACTTTGCGGTTCGACATTTTATTTGCGCCGCTGATTTCAAGCCGGCGCAAACGGTGCTTGGAAACGACCGTATAAATCAAAACGACGCCGTCCCCTTCCACTTCCATCCGGGCATTGACATAGGAATAACGGCCGGACTCGCGCATCCGGTTTACATCGACGGCAATGGAGGAAAGAATCGTTTGCCGATCAGGAACCTGCTCGCCCACCTGAAAAGAGGTGAAAGCGGACACCGAGCTGATGTCATAGGATTCCCCCGCCTGATTGACTATTTGAATATCGGTGATCTGCTCAGCCTGAACAGCCGCAATCATGAATACTGCGGCAAAAATCGTTAATGCTTGTTTCATTACACTTCCAAGGGTTGGAAACTATTCATCTACCGGAGCATAGTCATCTTCAAATTCTTTGCGATCTTCAAACCGGGTATATTCGCGCATAAAGGAAAGCTTAACATCGCCCGTTGCACCATGACGGTATTTGGCCACATCCAGTACTGCGAGGTTGTCGCTGTTCCGGTCATCACCCTGCTTATAGTAGCTGGGGCGGTAAAGCAGCCAGACCATATCAGCATCCTGCTCAATGGCACCGGAGTCACGCAAATGGGAAAGCTTTGGAATATTATCGCCTGTGCTCTCCGCCGCACGGCTCAGCTGCGATAACACGATAACCGGAACATCAAGTTCCTTAGCCATCGCTTTCACTGCTCCCGAAATTGCCATGGTTTCACGTTGGCGGCCATCTTTGGCAAACTTGCTGTAGTTCATCAACTGCAGGTAGTCGATTACAATCAGTTTAATGTCATACCGACTTTTCATGCGGCGCGCACGCGAGCGCATCTCGACGGCTTCCAGCCCCGGCGTATCATCGATGAAAATCTCCGCTTTGGACAAACGGTCAACCGCCCGGGTCAACCGGCCATGCTCATCAGGCGTCAGCCCACGCCCGTCTTTCAGCTTATAGGCGGCAACCTTTGCATTACTGAACAGCATACGTTTCACCAGCTGTTCGCGCGACATTTCCAAACTGAATACACCAACCGGAACCGGTTCGCCTTTCTCGCCGATCGCGGCGTTTTCAGCAATATTCAGTGCCAGCGAGGTTTTACCCATGGCCGGGCGGGCCGCGAGCACGATCATGTCGGTCTTCTGCAGGCCGCCGGTGAGCTTATTCAGATCATTCAGCCCTGTTGTGACACCGGTCACCACATCGGAAGGATCCGTTTGCTCAATTTCCACAAAGGCATTGCGAACCGATTCTTTCCAGTCCGGTATCTGCTCGGCGCCATGCTCACTCAGCTTGAACAGATTGGCTTCGGCTTCGCCGACGAGTGCTGATGCGCCTTCCTCGCCCTTGTAGGCGGAATCAATGACTTCCGACGATTGCTCGATGAGCATGCGGTAGAGCCTTTTTTCCATTACGATATCGCAATAGAATTCAACATGGGCCGGAACAAGGGTGCTGTCCTGCAGCTGGATGAGATAGTCGTAGCCCCCCACTTTTTCGAGGGCATTCCTATCCTTGAGCCATTCGCCGATCGTGATGGCATCCATCGGCGCATTGGCCTGGCTCATATCCACCAGATGCTCAAAAAGCGCCTGGTGACGCCGATCGTAAAAACAATCGTCGCCCAGACGCTTTGCGAGGCATTTATCCAATGCTCCCTGTGGATCCAGCAGAATCGAACCTAAAACACCCCGCTCGGCTTCTTCACTGTGCGGGGGAACTCTAAGTGTTCCTGGATCCCCTGGGATCATTTCTCTTCTACGATCCAGACCTTGAGCGTAGCAGTCACTTCGGCATGCAGTTTGATGGCAACATCAAATACACCCAGCTCGTGCAGCGGTGCGGAAAGAGCAATTTTGGAACGGTCAATTTCGATACCCTGCTCGGACAGCTTTTCAGCAATCTGCGGGATTCCGACTGAACCAAACATCTTGTTGGTTTCTTCTGCAACCTTGGCTTCAATCGTGCACTCGAGGCCGTCGATCTTCTTGGCCAGTTCTTCCGAGGCCGCCTTTTCCTTTTCGAGCTGAGCGAGACGCTCGGTACGCTTCTTCTCGATCTGGCGTTTCTTGCCTTCCGTTACTTCCGAGGCAATGCCTTTCGGGAAAAGGAAGTTGCGGGCATAGCCGTCAGAAACCTTTACAATATCACCTTCAATACCCAGGCCTTCGACCTGGTCCATCAATAAAACTTCAGTAGCCATTACGAACTCCTTTGAAACTTAGCGTACCAAGCCCATCACGCGAGCGCGACGGATGGCTTTTTTGATCTGGCGCTGCTGCTGGGCATTGGCACCCGTCAGACGTCCGGACAGAATTTTGCCCCGATCCGTCATGAACTTCTTGAGAAGCTCGGCATCTTTATAATCGACCTTGTTCAATCCACGGAGGATTTCCGGGTCGCGCTTGTATTCATCTTTATCTCTATTATTACGACGCATAGTTATATCCTTTCTCTAAAACGGCACTTCATCGTCATCAGCAGGCGCTGCCGGAGGCTGCGGTGCCCCCTGAGGTGCAGACGCTTCTGGTGCCGCCGAAAATTCCGTACTTTTCCCAGGGGCGCCGAGGAACTGGACACGATCTGCGCGCACACGCAATTTGCTCCGCTTCTCGCCTTCCTGGCTCTCCCATTTATCCAGTTGCAACCGACCTTCTACAAATACCGGCGATCCTTTCTGAAGATACTCAGCCGAAGTTTCGGCCTGACGTCCCCATACCACCACATCCACAAAGCAGGTTTGTTCAACCATTTCTCCCGCTTTGTTTTTGAAGCTCTCATTGATGGCCAATCCCAGGTCGGCAACCGCCGTTCCTGATGGCGTATACCGGATTTCCGGATTACGCGTCAGATTTCCCATCAACAGGACCCGATTGTAGCTTGCCATGGTTAAGCCTCCTGAGCGACTTCCTCAACTCCATCAGATTCAACAAACTGGTGGCGGAACACATTGGTGCTCAGCTTCAGACGCGCTTTGAATGCGTCCAGTTTAGCGCCATCGGCCTTGAACATCATGACTACATAAAGACCGGCCTTCTGCTTCTTGAGCGGACGGGCAAATGTCTTTTTACCAATACGAGTGGTGCTTTCAATGGAGCCACCCAGCTTTTCAAGTTCTTCCTTCACCCGGGCAATCGCCTGATCGAGACCTTCCTCGTCGAGCGTTTCCGGAAAGATGAACAGTCCTTCATACAACGTATTCAATGTATTTCTCCTTAGCTTAACCTATTTGCAACTGGTTGAACTCGTTCATGGTTCGTTCAGTCCCAACGGAAAAGATGCTTTCTACCGCATCGGCGGCACGTTCGACAACCTTTTCCAACTTCAAATACTCTTCATCGGAAAAACCGCCCAGAACAAACTCAATCATGTCTGCTCCGGCCGGCTTCGGACCGATTCCTACCCGCACGCGGGGAAATGCTTTGGTTTGAAGCCATTCAAGAATGGACTTCATTCCATTGTGGCTGCCGCCGCTGCCCTTTCCCCGAACCCGCAAACTGCCCAGTTCCAGGTCAACATCGTCGTAGACCACCACGGTTTCAACCGCAGGAACGCGCCACTTCTTCATCGCGCCCCAAACCGCTTTTCCACTGCGGTTCATATACGTGGTCGGCTCAATCAGCCGCACCTCGTGTTCCCCGAACCGGCATTTTGCCTGTTTGGCGGGAAACCAAAACATTTTCTTGAATACAACACCTTGCCTGCGGGCAATTTCCTCCACCACCATAAAACCGATGTTGTGGCGGGTGTGCTCGTATTCTTTTCCGGGATTCCCCAGTCCAACGACCAGTTTCAAAATAATCCTCCCGGAACCGAAAACGAAGACTAGTCTTCGTCTTCCTTCTTCTCGGTAATAACTTCCGGTTCAGCAGAAGCGTCAGCAGCAACTTCTTCGCCTTCTTCCTCTTCTTCTTCAGCACGCGGCGCGGCAACCGTTGCAACAATCGCAGTTTCATCCACCAGCGACTTAAACTTGTCGCCGAGGCCCAGATCAGAAACGTGCAGAGCATCACCGATTTCCATTTCGGAAATATCGATTTCAATCTTCTCTACCAGATCTTTCGGCAGACATTCTACCGAAATGCTGTGCATCACGTGATCAACCGTACCGCCGGCTTTAACACCTTCCGCTTCGCCCACGAGTTCGAGCTGAATTTCCACATTGATCGGCTTACCGGCTGTAACGCGCATCAGGTCCACGTGCAGCAGGTCGCTGGTGACCGGATGATGCTGAACGTCTTTCACGAGTACGCGGGTGTTACCTTCGCCTTCGATTTCAATTTCGATCAGCATGCTTTCGCTGGCGGAGTGGTGCAGGATTTGTTCGAAATCGTGCGTATCAATCTCAACCGATACCGGCTCTTTTTCAGCACCGAAAATTACGGCAGGCAATGCGCCGGTCTTACGAATGCGGCGGGCATTACTGGTACCTTCGAGGTTTCTTTTCTTTGCAATGAGTTTTGTATTTTCCATTGATTCTCTCCTAATTATCAACCCTGAACAGCGAGCTGACAGATTGGTCGTTGTGGATACGGCAGATGGCTTCCGCCAATGTGTCAGCCACCGTCAGTACGGTAACTTTAAAATCTTTCCATTCACGCTGGGGCACCGTATCGGTGGTTACCAGCTCATCGATCGGCGATGCGGCCAGACGGTCGATTCCTTTCTGAGTCAACAACGAGTGACTTACTGCCGCCCGAATTGATTTTGCTCCGGCTTTTTGCAGCAATTGTGATGCCGCGGTCAGTGTGCCTGCAGTCGAGGTCATATCGTCAACCAGCAGCGTGTTGCGCCCCTCGACATCACCCACCAAATGATTGGCTTCAACATCCGTCGCACTTTTACGCTGTTTGCCCACGAGGGCAATGCCTGCTCCCAACAGCTTGGAATAGGCATCCGCCATTTTCAAACCGCCGGCATCCGGAGAAACAACCACCAGATCGTCGAGCTCCAGGGACCGCAGGTATTTAACAATGACGGGTGAGGCATAAAGGTGGTCTACCGGGATATCAAAGAAGCCCTGAATCTGCTGTGCGTGCAGGTCGAGACAGATTACACGGTCGGCACCGGCCGCTTCCAGCAGGCTGGCAACGAGTTTTGCGGTTATAGGAACACGCGGCTGGTCCTTACGGTCCTGACGGGCGTATCCATAATAAGGAAGAACGGCGGTGATACGATCAGCAGATGCGCGCTTGGCGGCATCAATCATGATCAGCAGTTCCATCAGATAGTTATTCGGCTCCACAGAAACCGACTGCACGATAAAGAGGTCATCACCGCGGACATTGTCCACGATCTTAACGAATATCTCTCCATCGGGAAAACGCGTGATGTCAACATCACACAAATCCACGCCGGCGGAAGCCGCAATACGCTCCGCTAAAGCTCGATGTCCTGTTCCTGAAACTATTTTCATCTTATATAAATACCAAATGGTTGCCCGACCAGGGTTCGAACCTGGACCCTGTGAGTCAAAGTCACATGTGCTTCCATTACACTATCGGGCAACAAACAACCGGGAAATGAAGCTGTTGCACCCGCTCCAATCCTATCTCGATTTCAAAAGAGCGGAAGACCATAGGAAGCAGGCGGTTATAAGTCAAGCAGGCAAATAGAAGATATTAGGGGAATCCACAGGCGGAAATAATGAAAGAATCAGGCGATTTGATTTTGCAGAAGATAATGCACGGCCAGGAAGGTCAGCCCCACCCCGATTTCAATGAGGGCCAATCGCTGAATATCCAGTTTACCGACCAGCTTCTGCCATTTTTCCTGAAACAGAATACCCAGCGAACCATCGGCCAGACAAATAATGCCTGCCCAGAACAAAATAGTTGATAAAGCACCCACAACTACTCCCCAAGGACCGTAACAAGGATGGTGCGACTGCGCGGTTTGACATCCGCTTCCAGATGAAATATCTGCTGCCAGGTGCCCAGCAACAAGCGGCCGCCCCCCAGCGGAACCGTGATTTCCGGCCCCATCAGCGAAGCCTGCAGATGCGAATGCCCGTTGCCGTCGTTCCATTGGCGCTCGTGGCCATAATCCAGACTTGGCGGGATAAGGCGGTCCAGCATTTCCGGAAGATCCCGCTCCAGCCCAGGCTCATATTCAATCGTACCGATAATCCCCGTGCTGCCGATGTTAAAGATATGAACCGCCCCGTCCTGAATTCCGGAACGCTCCGCAACCGCCTGTACCCGGTTCGTGATTTCGTGCATATCCCGGTGACCGGCTGTCTCAACCTGAATTTCTTCGCGGTAAACCATCGTTAATCCAGTGGATATTTCACCGCCAGCAACTTGGAAACGGCCTTGTTAAAGGCCTTACGCTCTTCACGAACGGTTGCCTTGACCGCGGCCGAACGTTGCTTGAAATATCCCCAATCCAGCCCAAGGGGCGCACCGAGATGGGTCTTCAACAAAATCGCCTTGGACGGATCGATGCTTTCCAGTTCATGAAGGTTTTCCTTTATATAATGATACGCATCGCGGAAAGGCATACCCTCTCCCACCAGCTCCAACGCGCGGTCGGTGGCAAATACATCCGGCGAAAACCCTTCGATCAGGGCCTTCTTATTCACTTTGGTGGCCGAAACCATCGGCGCAAGTATCCGCAGGCAGGAGCGCGTCGTGGCAATGCCTTCCATAAACAGCTCTTTGGCCTCCTGCAAATCCCGGTTATATCCAGTCGGAGATGTCTTAATCAGGTCATAAATGCCCAGTTCGGCCGCTTTCACACGCGATGCTTTGGCACGAACCAGTTCGCAGACATCCGGGTTCTGCTTTTGCGGCATGATCGAGCTTCCAGTACAGAATTCGGCTGGAAGTTTGAAATAATCAAATTCCGGCATCGTGAAGAGCATGAAGTCCTGCGCCAACCGGGAAAGGGTCAACATCACCTGACTCATGGCCGACAGCACAATACCTTCCATTTTTCCACGCCCATTGTTGGCATAGAGCACATTATGCGTGGGCCGGCTGAAACCCAGCAGGTCGGAGGTCAGCTGGCGATCGATCGGAAGCGGCACGCCATAGGATGCGGCGGATCCGAGCGGGCACTGATCATTCAATTCATAGGCATTAATCAGCGACACACAATCGTCGAGCAGACTTTCGGCATGAGCCGTGGCCCACAGCCCGATACTCGAAGGCATACCGGGCTGCATGTGGGTCCGGCCGACCATCGGGACTTTCTCATGCTTCTTACCAAAGGCGGTAAGCGCATCCACCAAAGCCGCGGCTTCTTCCAGCGTTTGAAGAATCTGTTCCTTGGCATAGAGGCGGAGATCTACAGCGACCTGATCATTTCGACTGCGACAGGTATGGATTTTTTTGCCGAGATCACCCAGCTTCTTCGTGAGCGTGCGTTCGACAGCCAGATGCACATCCTGATCCGCCAACCTGATCTTAAATTTGTTCTGTTGAGCCAGATCAATGATTTCCACCAGCCCGTTAATCACCTGCTTGCGCTCAGCTTCCGAGATAAGCTTTGGCTTTACAGGCATTTTCGAAAGCATAGTCACATGCGCGGCCGTTCCAATACAGTCCACCGTGATTAAAGCATGATCCAGCTCCACATCGCGCCCGGCAGTAAATGCCAGCACTTCATTGTTTATCGTTCCAACCGTGGTTTTTTGTTTGCTCATTATCCCCTTCCTTCTGCCGGCTTTCCGGTCTCCAAATCTCTTATTTCAGCAACTCGAAATACGATGCCTTAGCGGCCTTGCGGTCGAACGTCACCGTAGTGCCCCCACCCGTTCTATAATTGAGAATGCCGATGAGGCAATCCGCAAAGCCTGTGCCTCCCTGCTCATAAACTTTCAGCGCCTGCCAAACGGCTTCGTCATCCTCAACCTGCAACTCCGGCGAAGTAAGTATTCCACGCAACACCGCAGCCACGGTATCCCGTCCATATCCATACCCCCGCGCCAACACCCAGGTCAACTCGCACAACACAATCAGATTGATACACCCAGGCGATTCGGACGTGCATTGCTGCTCGATATGTTTCGTTGCGAGTTTGGATTGCCTGGGATCATCCTGAACAATGTAGCGCACCAGGATGTTGGTATCCAGTCCCGTCATGAAGCGCTCCCGGATGCAATCGCCCTATCCATTTCCTCCAGAGACAGGGGCTTCTTCGGTTTAGGAACCATCCCTTTAAGTCCCTTAACGGAATCGGTTAACGGAATCAACTCAAGCCGACCATCGGCTGTCGTAACCAGATCAACCTTCGTTCCCGCTTTCAAACCCAGTTTTCGCCGCGCCTCAACCGGAACTGTAAGCTGTCCCTTGGATGTCATCGTCGCAATCATTCTTACCTCCAGGTTATTTCCTTACCTTCGCTCCTTACATTACGGCAGAAAGCCGGATTGTCAAGTCCTGCGAAACAACTGTCGGATCAGGCTTTGATACGCCCGGTGGATTCCATCATGATAGTTACCGGGCCGTCGTTGAGCAACTCCACCTTCATGTCGGCCCCGAATTCCCCGGTGTTTGCTGCAAAGCCAAAACTTTCGAGAGCCCGGACATATTCATTGAACAATGCCTCGCCCTGCTCCGGCCGTGCGGCATTGATAAAGCTGGGGCGGTTGCCCTTATTGCAGTCGCCATAAAGCGTAAATTGGCTGACCGATAAAATTTCCCCGCCGATATCAGCCACGGAAAGATTCATCTTTCCGTCATTATCTTCAAAGATTCGAAGGGCCGCGGTTTTTTTCGGGGGGGAACGGGCCTCAAAAGGGGGGTGGGGGGGGGGCCCCCCCGGCACCACCCCCCGCCCCCCCCCCCCTTTACACCAAACCACCCCCAC
>CAZAPF010000027.1:0-6829 GCA_964486885.1 uncultured Verrucomicrobiota bacterium | reverse complement strand
GCTGTTTTTTTCGCGAGGAAACGGGCATCAAAAGGGGTGTCGCTGTGCGCCACCCCGGCAAGAACCAGCAGACCAGCACCGATTTGAGAGATCTGCTCTCCTTCCACCGTAACCGAGGCCTGCTTAACGCGCTGGACAACTAATTTCATTGAAACCTGAAATGTGAAACTTGAAACCTGAAAGCAAAAACTCCTACTGAGCGGGATTCAGGTTTCAGGTTTCCAGTTTCACCTTACTCCGTTACGTGCGAAACGCGGAAGGCCGGCAGGCGGTTGAGCGTGGCAGCAACTTCGTAACGACGCGGACGCGCCAGGTCGCCGCGCAGATCACGGACGAGGGCATTGAGGCCTTCATTCGAGAGGTCGCGGTCAACCAGGTCGAGGATTTCGCGCAGCGGATAGCCCTCATCCATGTAACGGAGTTTTGCGTAGTACAATACAAAACCAATTGCTCGGGCCTGATCGGCATCCGCAATTTGGCGCACAGCATCGAGATCAATCAGTGATCGGCCGAATTGCAGGAAGTCCTGGTCGTCTGTCTGAATCACCAGATCTTCACGTCCAATACTCGGATCAATGGAGCTTGGCATAACCCAGCGCGAACGACTGAGCATGGAAGACAGGTTCACACTGCTGTCCGCAACGGTGGAAGGCGTAATTTCCAGCGCCTTGGCAGCTTCTGTAATATCGCTGACCACAAAGTTTTCAACTTTCAGAATTTTATCCGCAATCGGAATAAACTCAGCAATCAGACTGCTTCCGGCAACAATCATGGAAATACCCAGCTCGTCAACCATCTGACGTGCCCGGGCTGCCAGCGTGTTCCGGGAGGAAGTGCCCAACAGAGAGGACACGCGGGTGTCCGAGGAAAGGAAGGTGGACGAAGAGCTGTGCTCATCGAAAAGCAAAACACGGGCGCCTGCTTCAAGTGCTTCAACAGTGGATGCTGCCTGCGAAGTAAAGGAACCGGCCGATTTGCTGGAATACGATGTCGGATTGCCGCCATTGTTAAGCTCGCTGGCGAAAGCAGAGATATCGACCTGCTGGATGGAACGGCCCACTTCGGAACGGATATTCACGGCATCGGCCACGGTTACCACATGCTCACGTCCGTCGCCCGGGACATGGTTATAGATACCCTGAGAAATGGCATCCATCAGATCAACACGTCCGCTGTTGGATTCTCCCAGAATCAGGGTAAGTCCATTCGGAATGCCCAAGCCACGTACGATTCCGGCGTGAGGCGCTTCCACTTCTTCAATCAAAGAAGACTCTACTTCAACCGGGGATAGACGTTCATAATCAGGGAGATCTTCTCCAAGCTGACGGGTAACAAGCGCACCTTCTGCAACAAAGCTGACCTGACCGCTGGCGCCGAGATATTGGCGAAGGCGGTCGGCATCTTCCATGTTATTCACATGCTCATCCGCATCGTCGGTATCGATGTTGCAGTACAGCAGACTGTTACTGATTACTTCCGGAAGATCTTCAAAGAAAATTTGCTGGGCCATTTCGCCGTCAATGGAAACCAAAGGCTCTCCGTCGATCACAACACTCTGCACCGGCAGGGTAATCTGAATGCGTACTTCGATGTATTCCTTGGTCAGCAACAGGGCAATCCGCGGAAGGATTTTCTGATTCGGGGAAGCCACTTCAATGTGACGGCGGGCAATGCCATTGTGGTCATAGTTGGCAATGCGGCTGATATTGGACGACAACCGGCGAAGCAGCAGGTCTTCCATAGCCGTACGCCGTACGGGGCTGTCGAACAGATATTCCGGAATCTCCGCAATCGTCTGCGGAACGCGGATACTGAAGACCGGATTATCATCAGCGGATTCAAAATCGATGCCGGCACATTTAATGACATAGCGCGAAAAATCGAAGTCGCCGACGAGCTGCTGATACTCGGAGAAGGGCTGCCCGTCCAGCTCAGCCAACAGATTGTAGAATTCCTTCTTATCCTTCATAGTCCAATATTCCTTCTTTAACAGTTATATAAGCCATCCCGGCCTGAAATCGCAATTGACCGCCTACTGTGCCTTTTTCGTATCCTTTTTGGAAGCGGACTTTTTATCCTTTTTCGGGGCCGATTCTTTGGGTTTATCGTTGGCCGCTTCCTTCTTATAGCCCGCACTGCGGTAGTCGGTTTCATAGAAACCGGAGCCTTTGAACAGGATCCCTCCTCCCGTGCCGATCAAGCGCTTAACATCTCCATCGCACTTAGGACAATCTTTCAGCGGCTCGGCCGAGATGCCGTGGAACGCTTCAAAGCCATGACCGCATTGGGTGCATTCATAATCGTAAGTTGGCATATCGTACTCCTGATCAGGCAAATAAAGAGCGGAATGTAGCGAATCCGTCTCTATTGTCAAAATCATTCTGGACAAGGCATTCCGGCCCGTTAATCTATCCATCCAACCTACGGAGAAGCATTGCATGACATTTGAATTCGCCACAGCCCAGCGCATCATTTTCGGCGCGGGCCAGCTTAACTCATTACCCGAAATCATTGCCGGAATGGGAAACCGGGCTGCTCTTGTGACCGGATCCAATGCTGAACGCATAGCGCCCATCTTCCAAACCCTGAAAGCAGCCGGCGCAAACCCGGCGGCATTCAGCATTTCCGGCGAACCAACAACCGACCGCATTGCCGCCCTGTCAGCAAAGGCGCGGGAACTGGGGTGCGATTTTGTGGTCGCCTTCGGCGGCGGCAGCGTGATCGACGCCGGCAAGGCAATCGCTGCCCTGCTGACCAATACGAACCAACTGATGGATTACCTGGAAGTGATCGGCGCAGGAAAACCGCTGACCGAAGATCCGGCCCCCTGCATCGCCATTCCGACTACGGCCGGCACGGGCGCAGAAGTAACCCGCAATGCCGTCCTGCAATCTCCCGAACATAAGGTAAAAGTCAGCATGCGCCACCCGAAAATGCTGCCAGCCGTTGCTCTGGTTGATCCGGAGCTGACACGTTCCATGCCGAAAGAAGTCACGGCCAGCACAGGGCTCGATGCCTTCACCCAGTTGCTCGAAGCATTTGTCTCAGCCAAAGCCAACCCCCTGACGGATGGAATCTGCCGCGAAGGCTTAACCTATGTCTCCCGATCGCTGCACCGCGCTTATAATCACGGTGATGATCTGGAAGCCCGGACCGACATGGCACTCGGAAGTCTGTTTGGCGGACTCGCGCTTGCCAATGCGGGCCTTGGTGCTGTTCATGGATTTGCGGGGCCTATTGGAGGAATGTTTAAAGCGCCGCACGGCATGGTATGCGCCGCCCTCCTGCCCGCCGTTTACGATGTCAACATCCATGCACTGGAAGACCGCGATGCCAGCAATCCGGCTCTGGAGAAATACCGGGAGGCAGCCCGGATCATTACCTGCAATCCCAAAGCAGACGCCTATGATGCACTCGTATGGATAAAAGAAGTTTCCATGCAAATGCATGTTCCCGGGCTCGAGGATTTCGGGATACGCGAATCCGACTTCCCCTCCATCGTCGAAAAAGGACGCAATGCCAGTAGCATGAAAGGGAATCCCATAGCACTGACCACCGAAGAACTGACCGAAATACTATCTTCCTCGCTTGCGCCTCCCATAGACGGCAACGCCACCTTATACCTATAAGCAATGGAAACGACCGAATTCGGAACCATCAACTACCTGATACTGGCATTGTACCTTGCCGGCATGCTGGGCGTTGGTATTTTCTTTTCCAGGAAACAGGATAGCGCAGAAATGTTTTTCCTCGGCGGGCGAAAGCTGCCGTGGATTGCAGTCGCCATGAGCATGTATGCCTCGCTCACCAGTGCCGTAACCTACCTCGGCCTTCCGGGCACCGCCTATTCGGAAAATATTGCACTCATCATCGTCTGCATCATGAGCCCGGTTGTGGCCCCGTTCATCCTGCTGCTTTTCTACCCGCTTTATCACCGCCTGCAGGTCACCACGTCCTACGAATACATTGAAAAACGTTTTGGTCCGGCCGCACGCTATGGCGTTGCCGGCCTCTTTGTGCTGGCCCGCCTCGGCTGGCTCGGCACAGTAGTTTATGCTCCGGCCATGGCCATGTCGATCGTAACCGGAATTCCGCTCTGGGGGTGCATCTGCATGATGGGGCTGCTCGCAACGGCCTATACTGCACTCGGCGGACTGGCCGCTGTCGTCTGGACCGATGCCATCCAGTTTATCATCCTGATCGGCGGCGCCATCTGGATTGCCGTCAGCCTGGTAAACGGAGTAGATGGCGGAACCGAAACCATTTTAGCGCTCGCCCGCGACACCGGGCGCCTGCACATTGCCGACTGGAAACTTGACCTCTTCGCCATGTCCGGACCAATCGTCGCCCTATCCTTCTTCTTCCAGCTCATGCAGGACTACGGAACGGATCAGGTCACAGTCCAGCGCCTCATGGCCACCGGCTCGCTGCGCAAAACCGTTAAATCCGTCATCTTTAATTCCTGCACCGACTTTTTCATCATCGGCCTGCTACTCTTTATCGGCCTTGGCCTCTTTGCCTTTTTCAAAGGGCAGGCGCTGCCCGAATCCATTAATGGCGATCAGGTCATGCCCTACTACATCATTCACCATCTGCCGCAAGGCATATCCGGACTGCTCATCACTGCCGTCTTCGCCGCCGCCATGTCCTCGATGGACTCCGGCATCAACTCCATTGCCACAGTATTGATAAACGACTTCAAAAAACCTTTGCTTCAAATTTCAGGTTTCAAATTTCAAGTTTCGGATGTCGCCCTCGCCCGACTCATCACCCTTATCCTGGGAATCTTAGCAACTGCCCTAGCCTTTTATATCTCAACCATCGGCGGCATCATCAAAGCCTTCGCTTCATTCATGAGTCTTTTCAGTGCACCCGTACTTGCCCTGTTCCTGCTTGGGGTCCTGACGCGAAAAGGAAACTTCCCGGGGTGGCTTACAGGTTTGATCGCATCCGTACCCGCAACACTCTGGCTGCAAAAGACTGTAGAAGCACATTGGGTCTACTATTTCCCCTTCTCCTTCCTCATTGCCTTCTGCACCGCCCTGCTCGCCAGCCGTTTTTTCAAAAGCATACCAGCATCCGAAGACCTCGTAATTTGGAAAGGATAATTTCCACAGATTGCACAGATGCACACCGATTACCGTCTCTACTGTTAAGCAAATCCTTCCAATCCGTGAAATCAGTGGATTATAGATTGTTGCAGTAGTTATCCAGCGCCTGCCTACGTAAATCGGCAATGGCCGCCGCCATGTCTTCCTGTTTATACAGATACGAGCCCGCCACAAATAGATTACAGCCACAGGCCGCCGCCGGGCCAACGGTCTTATCGTCGATACCGCCGTCGATCGCAAGATCCACCCAATCCGCCATCTGGCGGATCGTCGCGCACTTTTCCTCAACATAGGAAAGATATTTCTGCCCGCCAAATCCAGGGTGCACCGACATCACCAGCACTTCATCCACCCATCGATTTTCCAGACATTCAAAAATGGCTTCCACCGGCGTTTCGGGATTCAGCGTAATGGCCGGTCGCTTGCCCATGCCGCGGATTGCCGCCAGCGTTTCCGGCACATCGCATTTGGCTTCGATATGAATCTGGATCGTATCCGATCCCGCATCCGCAAACGCTTTGATATGATCCTGTGGCCGCTGTACCATTAGATGAACATTCTGAGGAATCGGCACATTCGCCGCCGACATTTTCACCACATCCGGGCCAAAACTGATATTCGGCACAAACACACCATCCATCACATCCACATGAATCTGATCGGCGCCGGAATCCTCCGCGCGCTTACAACCTTCCGCCAAATGACCAAAGTCAGCGGCAAGAATAGATGGCATAATTTGAATTTCCGGCATTTGAACAGCTCCCCTTAAAAGTGAAAGCAGAAGCTACCCAACCCAGCCCCTAACGTCAAGAATACCGCGCCCCGCCATGCATTCAGCAGGGCCTCCTGACAGAAACCTAAAAAAACTCATTTTACCCCTTGCAACGATTCTAAAATCCGATACCTTCATCCGCCTCTTAACGAGAAAAAGACTGCGGGGTAGAGCAGCCCGGTAGCTCGTCAGGCTCATAACCTGAAGGTCCTCGGTTCAAATCCGAGCCCCGCTACCAATTTTAGAGGCCAGAACTTCGGTTCTGGCCTTTATTTTTAGGGGTTTGATAAAATCACAGTTTTCAAAAGAAATAAATGCGACAGGTTGAAAAACCTTGAAAAACAACCGCCAAAAACCAACCAATCCACCAACCAAAACCAACACAGCCTAGCGATGAAACACCCTGAAACGACGGGCTGGGGCTAATCTTCTCGACGAAAAAAATTTTCGGAATGGGTGAATTTTGGTCGCTTGAAGCCGTTTGGTTGGTACCAACCACCCACAAACACGCCACAATCACACGCAAAAAAGGGAGCGCGTGAACGCTCCCCTTCCTTGCCGATTCTGAATCCCTCTATGGAAGCTGGGCTTCAAGTTCCTTGGCGGAATCGCCTTTGCTCCAGGTCTTGAGGATCTGAAGACGGGTCTGATTCACATGGTCGTACATTCCGCGAGCCTCATCTCCGGTGACGGCCTGGTCACCGAGCATGGGCTCGATGAGGGCGGTCAGTTCATTCAGGTGGGTTACGGTCTTACGAACCCGGTCGATCACCTTGGCTGCATGGCGGGATGCCAGTAGCTTGTGGATCACCGACGTGAGCAGCTTGGCCACGATCTGCTCCAGCGGCAGGTAGCGGAACAGACTGATTCCTATCTTGGCGAGTATGACTTTAAGCATGGTATTACCTCCTACTTAAAGGTGAGAAATCAAATGGGGTTCGCGAAG
>CAZAPF010000026.1:0-64602 GCA_964486885.1 uncultured Verrucomicrobiota bacterium | reverse complement strand
ACCTCTGTGTCGTCCTTTCGGAAGCCAAGGTTCTGTTCCGCTCTGCCGTCAGGACGACACAGAGGTCGTCCCTCCACACGGCACCATATTCGTTAAATGCCCTAAACTATGGATGATGGTATAGTGCGGGTTGGCTGTAGCCTCGCTGCTCGTCTTTCGCAGAAAGAGCACGCCTAACAACGGTTCAGTCAGCCACGGGTCTAAAGTTCTTCAACTTTATAAAACCCGGCATCCTGATTCAGGTCAAAGGCAACATACACCGCCCCGCCATTCCCGGAGATAAACGATGCCGTAGCCCATGCTCCCTCCAGCAGATTGGTATTGTGGAACACATGATAGGTTTTGCCGGCCAGCGTATTAAAACCAAAAGCATTCCCTTGAATGAAGAGCGGAACATAGGCCGAAGGAAAGGCAACCGGGATGGTCACATCTACCGAATTAAAATCAAGTGTGCCGCCATTGCCCGCAGCAGTCGCTTCCGCCAATCCGGAGCCCAGCGGTTGTGTATCGGGTATATAGATGGAAAACGTCAGGTTGCCGGCAGGAGCAATAGACTCGCCATTACCGGTAAAGACGGTCTGATTGGCAAAAATCTGCACAACCCAGCTGTCCGAGCTTTCCTCTGCATGATAGACCCCCTGATTTGCACCCGCAGGCAGCACCAGCTTGATCAGATGGTTCTCCGGCAGGTTTTCAGAGGACACATTGGTAACTTTATAATTATTCTTTCGCTCCAATGTGGAAACCGTATTGCTGACCGGCGTTATTCCATCAAATTCGCCAACCTGAGCAGTATACTGAACTGTCATAACAGGTGCGCCCACCGCGTCCTGAACAGCAAAAACGGAACAAACCAAGGCAACGGCCAGCAAAGGCGAACTTCTGAACCAGTCTTTTAATATAACTCTCGTCTTCATCATCAGCTCCCCTCAGGGGGTTCGTTAAGGTACCAAATAGTCCGAAAAAATACAGATTCAATTGCAGACAGTAAGCGGAGCCGGAAGTTCAATGGAAACAAGAATTTTATAACTGTTTCAGAGCTTCAAACCCACAGCTGACGATCCAGTGTCCGGTATTGGGTCGCCTCAGCAATGTGGTGAGACTGAATGACTTCCTTTGCACCGAGATCAGCAATGGTGCGGATACTGGAACTAAGAATCTGTTCGATACCACTATCAAAGGGCGGTCTATTTGCTCCTAGTCTGTAGGTTCAAGCAGCTTGGCCAGCTCTACCAATTGAATAAATTCTGCACGATAACCTTCGTCATCTCCACCCTTATGCTTTTTTGCTTGTGCAATAACGCGGTCATAGTTGGCTTCACCCTTGAATTCTGAATCGCGAAGTAATAGGCCGAATTCAGCAACCGCTCCGGAAAAACCGATATTATCCGAAGCACCGCCCTTCAGGACTGCATCAGGAGCAACCGATTGAACAATCAACTTGCTCTCTTCCGCCTTTGGCTGTTTATAGCGCAGTTTAACCGTCATTAAATCATGGCTTGGTATGGCTTCGTTCTGCTGGTACTTCAATGTTCCAGCGTTTGGAACTTCTTCATCGGAACCGGCCGGAATGATTTCATATAGTGCCGTCACGGAATGGCCTGCACCCAGCTCGCCGGCATCCTTTTTATCATCGTCAAAATCTTCAGCGGCCAGCCGGCGATTTTCGTAGCCGATCAGGCGATAGCCCTTCACTTCAGCCGGATTAAATTCAACCTGAATTTTCACATCCTTGGCGATGGTATGCAGCGTTCCGCCCATCTCATTGACCAGCACCTTCTTTGCTTCGAGCAGATTATCGATATAGGCATAGTTTCCATTGCCCTTATCCGCCAGCTTTTCCATTTTAGAATCCTGCAGGTTGCCGGTGCCGAACCCAAGCACCGTGAGATAAATCCCCGATTCGCGCTTTTCCTCAATGAGCTGCACCAGGTCGCCATCGGAGCTGACACCCACATTAAAATCACCGTCTGTAGCCAGAATGACGCGGTTGTTCCCCTTCTTTAAAAAGTTTTCTTCAGCCAGTCCGTAGGCCCGCTCGATGCCCGCACCACCGGCGGTGGAGCCTCCAGCATTCAGGTTGTCGATCGCTTCGAGTACTTTTTTCTTCTGGGAAGTCGGCTCCAGCACAACGCCCGCTGCACCAGCATACACTACAATGGAAACCCGGTCCTTTTCTTTAAGATTATCAGTCAGCAGCTTGAGCGATTTCTTCAGCAGCGGAAGTTTATCATGCGCGCTCATGGAACCGGAAACATCGAGCAGGAAAACAAGGTTATTGCGCGGTAACTCATCCAGATCCGGGTTTTCACCCTGAACGCCGATCAATGCCAGCTGATGACCATCATTCCAAGGGCACTCGCCTAATTCCATGTTGATGGAAAAAGGTGCGTCGTTTTCCGGCACCTGGTAATCATAATTAAAATAGTTGATCATTTCCTCAATGCGTACTGCATCCGGATAAGGCAGCCGGCCGTCATTAATAAAGCGCCGCACATTAGCATAAGATGCGGTATCGACATCGATGGAAAACGTGGAGAGCGGATGATCCTTTACCGATTGAAATCCGGTCTCCTCTATTTTGTCGTACTGCTCTCGGGCTTCCGGTGCCGCCAACCTGCCATTCCACGTGGCCGGGGCAGCCATTAGGGGATCGCCGTATAATGAATCACTCCCGTAATGATGCGCGCCGCGGCGGCTGGTCATGCAACCCGCAAAAAATAATGAAACTCCAAGAACTGCGACGGCATACTTTTTCAACGTAGACTCCTTTCCGGAAGTTAAACCCACAACTGGCGATCCAGTGTCCGGTATTGGATCGCCTCGGCAATGTGGTGAGACTGTATAGAATTAGACGCCGCCAAATCAGCAATTGTGCGCGCAACCTTTAATATTCGGTCATAGGCGCGGGCGCTGAAGTTGAGGTCGGACATCGCTGTGCGCAGGATTTGTTCAGCATCGGGTTCCATCCGGCAAATTCTGTGCAGGTTTTTACTGCGCATGTTGGCGTTGCAGTGTGTGCCGGGTTCATTCTGGTAGCGCTGCTGCTGGATTTCCCGTGCCCGCACTACGCGTTCTCGGATGGCGGTCGACGGCTCCCCTTTTTCCAGTTGGGTTAATTGCTCATAGGCGATGGCTGGGACTTCAACATGAATGTCGATACGGTCGAGTAAGGGACCGGATATCTTACTGCGATATCGGGCAATCTGGGTCGGCGAACAGCGGCACTCACGCTTCGGATCAGTTTGATAGCCACAGGGGCATGGATTCATGGCGGCCACGAGCATGAAGCGGCAGGGATAAGTGACGCTGGCGGCGGCCCGGGCAATGGTGACTTCCCCGTCTTCAAGCGGCTGACGCATCACCTCCAGCACACTGCGCTGAAATTCGGGAAGCTCGTCGAGAAATAGCACCCCGTTGTGGCCCAGGCTGACCGCGCCGGGCATCGGGTTGGTTCCACCGCCCAGCAGGCCAGCATCGGAAATGGTGTGATGCGGCGAGTGAAACGGGCGACGCGCCACCAGTGCCTGATGGGATTTGAGTGATCCGGATATGCTGTGAATCTTCGTCGTTTCCAGCGCTTCGTCGAGCGACATGCTCGGCAGGATGGAGGGGATTCGTTTAGCCAGCATGCTTTTCCCCGTACCGGGCGGGCCAATCATCAGCAGGTTATGCCCCCCGCTGACCGCCACCTCGAGTGCCCGCTTGGCAAACTCCTGCCCTTTAACATCTGCAAAGTCGTCTTCATACAGACTGTTGGCTTCGAAGACGGATTGAACGTTGAGTTCGTATGGCTTGAGTTGGATGTCCTGATTCAGAAAATCGGCCGCCTCGCGCAGGTTCTTCACGGGAAAAACCTTTATGCCGTCAACCACTGCGGCCTCTTCCGCATTTTCAGCGGGCACCATGATCGCCTTGTACCCGGATTCCCTTGCCAGCAAGGTAATGGGCAACACACCGCGTACTTTGCGTACCGCCCCACTCAATGCCAGCTCACCGACCATGCAGATGCGCGGGAGCAGATCCTCTTTAATATCTTCGAGAGCCGCCACAATGCCGAGTGCAATGGGCAGATCAAAACTCGGGCCCTCCTTTTTCATGTCGGCGGGGGCCAGGTTGATCGTGGTCCGCCCCATAGGCGGGCGAAAGCCGGAATTAATCAGCGCGGTCCAGACGCGGTCGGAACTTTCCTTCACCGCCGCATCCGGCAGGCCGACAATAATCACCTTCGGTTCGCCATGCCCGGTATTCGCCTCGATCTCGACCGGAAACGCTTCGATCCCCACAACCGCACCTGAGTTAATTTGAGAAAGCATTTCATATCCTTTGTTTATTAAACAAAGAGTAAACACGTTTAAACGATCCACTCCCAGAAAAAAGCCGGGCCGGCAATGACCGTAATTTTGCGCGCATTTTTCCAGACATTGCAAAGCGTCTGTCCTACGCTGTTGAACATTGGAGCCTCGACAGGGTCGAAGGTTCCTTTCGTAACTAACAAATAACGATTATTGATCTATTTATGAGTGCACAAGAAGACAACGCCGATGTTGAAATTGAAATTGTTCCCGAGGCAGAGGTTCCGGACCTTTTACCGGTCATTCCGCTGAAAAACTTTGTCCTGTTTCCCCAGATGGTGGCTCCTCTGGTGATCACAACGGAGGAGTCGAAGAAGCTGGTCACGGAGCTGTCGACCCGGAATCCGCATTTCATTACTGCCCTTCAGCGGAAGGATGAGATCGATGAATCCAATCTGACCAAGGATGACATCTATAAAGTGGGCTGTGTGGCCCGGCTGATCAAAACGCTTAACTTTCCCGATGGCTCGACCCATGTTCTGGTGGAAGGGCTTTCCCGCTGCGAGTTGAAGGATCTGATTACGAAAGAAGACTATCCGACGGCCCACTACCGGATGATTGAGGAGAAGCAGGAAAAATCGTTGGAGATCGAGGCGTTGGTTCGCGGAGCATCGGAAAAGTTTCAGCAGCTGGTCACGATGTCGCCCAACATGCCCGATGAGCTGACCGTCGCCATCTTTAACATGGAAACGCCGGAACAGCTTTCCGACCTGATTGCCACCAACCTGCCGATTCCGGTGGAAATCCGGCAGAACCTGCTGGCCGATAATAAACCCGGTCACCGGCTCAAACTGCTGATGGAATTTCTTAACCGCGAATTCCAGATTCTTAAACTCGGCAATAAAATTGAGAATAAAGTCCACGAAACCTTCACCAAAACCCAGCGGGAAATCTTCCTTCGCGAACAATTGAAAACGATCCAGAATGAGCTCGGGGAAGAGGATCCGCAGGCGAATGAAATCCTGGAACTGGAAAAGAAGCTTGAAGAAGCCAAGCTTCCAAAAGAAGCCGCGGAAGCCGCCGACAAAGAATTGCAGCGACTGAAAGCCGTACCCCCGGCATCACCGGAACATGGCGTCATCCGCACTTATCTTGATGTCCTTTCCGAATTGCCCTGGGATAAAGGCTCCGAGGACCAGCTGGATATTCTTGCCGCTGAAAAAATCCTGAACAAGGATCACTACGGCCTCGAAAAAGTAAAAGAACGCATTCTCGAGTACCTTTCCGTACTCAAACTGAAGAAAGACATGAAGGGCCCGATCCTCTGTCTGGCCGGACCGCCCGGCGTGGGCAAAACCTCGCTCGGAAAATCTGTTGCCCGTGCGCTGGGCCGCGAGTTTGTCCGGATGTCGCTCGGCGGCATGCACGACGAAGCGGAAATCCGCGGACACCGCCGTACGTATATCGGTGCCATGCCCGGCCGCATCATTGAAAGTATCCGTCGGTGCGGCACGAACAACCCCGTCTTCATGCTTGATGAAATCGACAAAGTCGGCAAGGACTTCCGTGGCGATCCGGCATCGGCATTGCTCGAAGTTCTCGATCCCGAACAGAATTCATCGTTTAACGATCATTATCTGGATGTTCAGTTTGATCTCTCCAAGGTCCTGTTCATCACAACGGCCAACATGCTGGACACCATTCCCGGTCCGCTGAGGGACCGCATGGAAGTGATCCGTATTTCCGGCTACACCCTGCAGGAAAAAACCGCCATTGCCCGACGCTACCTTGTACCGAAGGCACTCAAGGAACACGGCCTCAAACGCGGACAGGCCAAGTTTGATAAAGAAGCCCTCGAAGGCGTCATCAGCGGCTACACGGCTGAAGCGGGTGTCCGCAACCTCGAACGACAGATCGCCAATGTCTGCCGCAAGGTGGCCCGTGGATTTGCCGAAGGCAAAACGCGTCCGGTTGAAGTAACCGGCCGCAAGCTCAAAGGATTTCTCGGACCGGTTAAAGTCGAGAAGGATGTCGCCGAACGGGATGCCCTTCCCGGTGTGGTGACCGGTCTGGCCTGGACGCCTTATGGCGGGGATATCCTGTTTATCGAAGCCACCCGCATGCCGGGTAAAGGCGGCCTGATTCTGACCGGTTCGCTCGGGGATGTGATGAAAGAATCCGCTCGTGCATCGCTCAGCTATCTTCGAGCCAATGCCACCACGTTTAAAATTGATCCGGAACTGTTTGCCAAGTCAGACATTCATATCCATGTGCCGGCCGGCGCGACTCCGAAAGACGGCCCGTCCGCCGGCGTGGCTATTTCGCTCGCGATTCTTTCGATTCTCACCAACCGGTCTGTGAGGCCCGATCTGGCCATGACCGGTGAAATTTCCCTGCGTGGCCGGGTGCTGCCGATCGGCGGACTGAAGGAAAAAGTACTCGCTGCGGCACGGGCAGGAATCAAACACATCATGCTGCCGGAAAAGAATAAAATCGATCTCGATGAAATACCGGCCGACATCAAAAAGAAGCTGACCTTCAAAACCGTCAAGAATATAGATCAGGCCCTGCGCTATGCGCTGAAGCTTTCTGAATAATAATTTAACCACAGAGTTCACAGAGGATCACAGAGAATAAAACTTCGTGCCCTTCGTGTTCTCTAGCGGAGCGAGTGGTAAAATGAAAATAATAATAATAGCCGGCCTTGCCGTACTCTACTCCATCAGTAGTTTTGCGGCGCCGATTCCGGCGGATGATATTCTGGCTTATGTCCGGACGAAACTTCCATCGGATCCCATCAAACTGACCGGCACACTGAAAGTCCGGGCAAAGAACGGGTTTACCTCCGCCAGCCTGCCCGTTGAGATGGAACTGGACTGGGGTGGATCACAACCCTCGGCCAGTTACCGCATCGACAAGGAAACGCTGCAGATCACCTGGAAGAATGAAGTTCCGCAATATTCATTTTCCAATGCAAAAAATACTCCGACCTCCGACATTCTCGGAACCGGTATCACCTGGGCCGATCTCAGTTTTTCCGTACTGTGGTGGCCAAACTCCGAACTGATCGACGAGGAAAAGAAAATCAACCGCGACAGCTATGTCGTCGATGTTCCCGTCCCCGGTTCTGCCAACACCATGCGCCTGTGGATTGAAAAAAAAATGGGCATGCTGCTCGAAGCACAAACTCTGGATGCGAAAAAGAAACAGCTCCGCCGCCTGAAGATTAAGAGCATCAAAAAAATGGACGGCATGTGGGTCGCCAAGGATCTGGAAATTCAGGACAAGGTTTCAGGTAGCAAAACCACGTTGCAGATCAGCGATCTCGAATGGAAAAGTCCTAAGCCGACTGCGGCTGCTTTTGATCCTGCAGCATCGGTCAATCAGCTGACCATCGACCTCTATCAAAAGATTTCCGGTCAGGGCAACGGCAACCTCTTTCTTTCACCGTACAGCATTTCATCAGCCCTCGCGATGGTCTATGGCGGGGCCCGGGGAGAAACCGAAAAAGAGATGGAAACCACCCTGCACTTTGGCGGACAGGGGCCGACCCATCCGGCGTTTTCCTACCTCCGTAAAAAACTGAACGGCATCCAGAAAAAGGGCCATGTTGAACTCAATGTTGCCAATTCGCTTTGGCCGCAGGAGGATTATACTTTTCTGTCTGACTATCTGGCTTTGACCAAAGAGTTTTACGGCAGTGAAATTGAATCCGTTGATTATAAGACGGAAACGGAGGCTGCACGCCTGCTCATCAATAACTGGGTCGAAGCCAAAACCATGAACCGCATCAAGGATCTGATTCCGGAAGGAATGCTGGATCCCCTGACACGTCTCGTGCTGGCCAATGCAATTTATTTCAAAGGAAACTGGGCAACGCAATTTAAGCAGGAACACACCCGCCCTGCCCCTTTCAAACTTACGGACGGAACGGCTATCGAGGTTCCGATGATGTCGCAAACCAGTGATTTTAAATTTTCCCACAGCGATACGTTCCAGGCTCTGGAACTGCCGTACGAAGGAAATGACTTATCCATGGTCGTGCTGCTTCCAACCCAGCCTGATGGGCTGGCCGAACTCGAAAAGTCGATTTCCACTGAAATGATTTCCAGCCTGCCGTTCAATGAACAGGAAGTACTGGTTCAACTACCCAAGTTTAAAATCGAATGGAAGCTGGAGCTCAGCAAAACACTGGCCGCCATGGGCATACCGCTGGCCCTTTCAGACCAGGCTGACTTTTCCGGCATGGACGGATCCCGTGCGCTATTCATCAGCGAAGTTGTTCATAAGGCTTTTGTGGAAGTGAATGAAGAAGGCACTGAAGCCGCCGCGGCTACCGGCGTTGGAATGCGTGTAACCAGCATGCCCCCGATGTTCGAGGCCAACCACCCCTTCCTGTTTCTGATCCGCGAAAATACAACCGGTGCCATATTATTTATCGGCCGCGTAAACGATCCGACCCAGTAGCATGGGCTTCCAGCTCATGACCACGGGCAAGATGCCCGTGCCACGAAAGGAGTTATATGAACACCACTGCAAAACTGTTTCTTGCCCTGGGCTCTATCAGTGGCGCTTTAGCTGTCGTGATTGGTGCCTTCGGCGCGCACGGACTGAAAGGGAAACTGTGTGAGGAAATGATGACCGTCTATAAAACGGGTGTGGAATATCATTTTTACCACACGCTGGCCCTGCTCGGCATCGGTCTGCTTTCGCTGCATGTTAAATCCAGCCTGCTGACCGCCAGCGGATGGAGCTTTGCGATCGGCATCCTGCTGTTTTCCGGCAGTCTCTATGCCCTCTCGACCAGCGGTGTGAAAGTACTCGGTGCCATCACGCCGATCGGCGGGCTGTTCTTTATTGCCGGATGGGTGCTGCTGGTTGCTACCGTACTAAAGGCTCATTAATTAAAACGAAAACTGAAGTCCACCGATCACCACCCAGTCCATTTCGAGCTGCGGGCCATCCAGATCCTGAGATAACGGTACTCCGCCTTCCAGTGCCAAACGTAATCCGTCCAGCTTGCCGGAAGCCCGATAGTCGATACCGGCAAACAGGTCGAGTCGCGTGGCCGCTTTCAGGTCGGGATCGTTTCCGGGCGACATCGCCGGATTAAGCGTGGGGTCGGCACCCCGAATATTTTCCCGGTGCCAACCATTGAGGCGAAGCGATATT
This sequence comes from uncultured Verrucomicrobiota bacterium, assembly GCA_964486885.1. Taxonomy (GTDB): domain Bacteria; phylum Verrucomicrobiota; class Kiritimatiellia; order Kiritimatiellales; family Pontiellaceae; genus Pontiella. The sequence continues at coordinate 55,135 of CAZAPF010000026.1, read as the reverse complement.
GCCGATGCACGGCAGAGGTCGCGCAATCCCCAGACCTGCAGGTCGTAGCGGTTGCCCAGGCGGTAATCATGTTTGTTTTCATTCAGCGGAAACGATGCCTTGGCCTGTGCTCCCCAGCCCCATCCATTGGAAAGACCGGTATAGGTCACTCCCGGCATCAGACCGTAGGAACCGGAACCCAGCTGCATGGGATAGCCCAGCCTGTTGCCCGCCGCATTTTCTTCATCAATGGAACCGGTCGGAAGACCAACTGCCAGATTGAGCAACACCTGTTGGGCATGTGTGCTCCACAGGTCATAAATTCCGGCAATGCGCAGGTCGCCAAATCCCTCGGTGTGCACCGACCGGGATAAGCTCATTGGCCCCATCTCCATGTCCATATCTTTGATGACATATGGAACCATCATGGCTACGGTAAGTTTTTTCAGCGGTGCATACATAGCGCCCACCATATGCATCTGCATATCCATGCTCTCAGGACGCATCATGTAGCCCGAAACATCACCACCGCCAATGCCTTCCATATGCATGGCCATGTAACGGTAGGATACCATCCATCCACCCTGATGATGCGCATGGTCACCCATAACTCCAGCCGGAGCGCGGGGCGGATGCTCGCATTCGCAGTTGGTTCCGCAGCTGCATTCATCCCCGCAGGACGCACATTCCGTCGCCCCGAAGGAGGTGAAAGTTAAAACAAAAACGACTAACAGAAAATTCAGCAAACGCGCCATCAACCCCTCCATTCAATATTAAAGGATCGATTTGTAATGCATACGGTTCGCCTCGTCCATTCTTAATAAAAGATTATTTTGGTACTGTATCCGGTTTCATTCGTGCATAAATATGGAGAACTCCAAAGAGATCACAACCGGAGGTTGTTAAATGTTGCATGTACCGTGGAAAATCCTGATTTCTTTCCTGATCGCCACCACGATGAGCCGGGCTGAAGTACGTATGTGGGAAGGACGCAACGGGAGCAGGACCGAAGCGGAATTGGTTAAGCAAATTGGCTCCAAGGTTCTGTTGAAGAAAAAGGATGGGAAAACCGTCAGTGTGCCCATCCAGAAACTATCGGATCAGGACCAGCACTATCTGAAGGAGCTGCGCAATCCAGCAGGGTCTCCTGCTGTAAAAGCAGTTCATGAAAATGAGCAATCCATTCAAATAGGTAAGGAGCTTGAGGCGGTCATCAAACAGGAAAAACTTCCCGGTATGATTGCCGCCATTGTTTCATCGGAAGGAATACTTTCTATTGCAGCAACCGGCGTCCGGAAAGACGGGGCTGAGCAAGCGATGGAAATGACCGACCAGCTGCATATGGGTTCCTGTACCAAAGCGATGACTTCCGTGCTTATGGCAACATTGGTTTCGGATGGTCTTCTTACCTGGGAGACCACACTCATCGATGTCTTTCCGTCGCTGGAAAAAAGGATACATGCTGATTACCATGATCTCACCGTCTGGCAACTGCTGACTCACCGCTCGCGCATTCCGGGGAATGCGGAAAACTGGTGGGTCTATCAGGACATGGAACTGAAAGAACGACGCCTTACTATTATGAAGGAAAATCTTAAAGATACGCCCCAGGTTGCCGAAGGCAAATATGAGTATTCCAACCTGGGCTATATGGTAGCGGGATGCATGGCCGAAGAGCTGACCGGCGAGACCTGGGAAGATTTGATTCAGGAACGCATCTTTGAACCGCTCGGAATGGGTTCCGCCGGCTTCGGCCCGCCCGGCACCCGCGGTAAAACAGACCAGCCATGGGGCCATAACCGGAAAGACGGCGAATGGAACCCCAGGCAGTTTGATAATGCCGAGGCACTGGGTCCGGCCGGAACCATACACTGCTCCATTGAAGACTGGACAAAATTTATCGCCCTTCAACTCTCAGACAGCAGCGCCCTCTCCCTGGACCGTGCCCTGCTGGACAAACTGATTACCCCCATTGGTCACTACGCGGCTGGCTGGGGAATCCATGAGCGGTCCTGGGGGAAAGGAAGGGTACTGGCGCATACCGGAAGTAATACCATGTGGTATGCCGTGGTTTGGGCTGCCCCCGAACTAAACCGCGCCTATCTGGTGGTCACGAATTCATGCGATGACCATTCCGATAAAATCTGCGACCAAATGATATGGAAGCTGATCCAGATGGATCAGCAAATCGATGGTTAAACCATCGCGGCCTGATTCCGGAAACTAAGAAGCTGCTGCAGATTTTCTGCTCCGGAAAGCTCTTCGCCAACCCATGGCGAAATGACCGTTCGGACCTTGGAAAGTCCTGAGCCGATCTCCTGAATATACTCCGTTTCGTGAAGACCCTTGGCACAAAGCACGGGATCCTCCGTTCCGGATACCGCAAAACTGCGGTTAACCACCCAGCCGAACGGTTCAATGCCGGCACGGCGCAGGTCACGTTGCAGATCCTCGGCTTCATGCGTCGGCGTTGCTTCGGGCAGGGCCACAATCAGCACTTTAGTAAACTCGGGATCGCGGATGCGTGGCAACAGTTCCTTTACCGTGTCCGGTAAATCGTCGGCCGACTTGGCTACTTCACGATGATAGGCTTCCGTCGAATCGAGCAGCAGCAAGGTATGCCCCGTCGGCGCGGTATCGAGCACGATGAAGCGGTCCTGCCCCTGCGCAACGGTGCGGGCAAAAGCCTGAAAAACAGCAATCTCTTCAATGCACGGAGAGCGAAGCTCCTCTTCCAACAGTTCTAAATCTTCGGCAGAAAGCTTTCCCCGGTTTTTAGTCAGGATGTCTGCGCAGTAGGCTTCCGTCTCCGCCTTCGGATCAATACGGTCGATCAGCAGATTATCGTGTCCATCGCCCATTGTTTCGGCCACGTGCGCGGCAGGATCCGTCGTCGACAGCAAAACAGAATGGCCACGACGGGCCAGCTCGGAAGCAATGGTCGAGGCCATCACGGTTTTACCGACTCCACCTTTACCCATGGTCATGATCACGCCGTTGCCCCCCGACTCAAGCGATGTAATGAGTTCATCCCATTCCTGCACGTTTTCCAAAACCTTCGGCAAGGCGGCATGCAGCGAGTCCGGGGCATCGAGCCAGGCGGGATCGGCTTCACTGCCGGCAACCGCCTTGAGTGCGTCGATTCCCATGACACCGTGCGGGCGGAATGGAACACTGATTTTTTCCAGACAGTTCAGGGTTGCAGGCATCGTCGTCAGAGCATCCTCCGACTTGCGTGCAAAGGCCTGCGCAACCGGATCGGTGCCGGCTTCGGAATAAACCCCGTTTAAAATCAGATGCTGATTGGTCAGCCCGAGCTCGGCCAGCTCGGCGCTGGCCCGTCCCGCTTCGCTAAGACTCATCGGTTCAGCGCGCGCCACGAGTGCCAACAGCGTCTGCTCCGGATTCTTGAGCGCGGCAACCACCTGCTCGTACAGCGACTTTTGTTCTGCCAGTCCTGAAACCGGACCGAGGCAGGAGCTGCCGGTTTCATTTCCGGCAATAAAATCGTTCCAGGCCGACGGTAGATTCAGCAGGCGGAGCGTATGCCCGGTCGGTGCGGTGTCGAGCACGATATGATCGTACTGACCAATCATCGACTCATCGCCAATGAACTTGGAAAACTCATTAAAGCCCGCAATCTCTACCGTACAGGCACCGGACAGCTGCTCCTCCATTTGCTGTACGGCTTCATCCGGCAGTACGCCGCGGTAGGGACCGACCATCCGTTCTTTGTATTCGGTTGCAGCCTGCATCGGGTTAATGTTCATCGCATCGAGGCCTGGCACACCGTTCACCGCAACCGGACTGGATCCCAGATCGGTTTCCAGCACATCGTGCAGGTTCGATGCCGGGTCCGTGCTGATCAACAGGACCCTTTTCCCCTGCCCGGCGAGACCAACAGCCACGGCACAGGACATGGAAGTTTTTCCAACCCCGCCCTTGCCCGTGAAGAACAGAAACCGCGTGGCTTTATGAAATAATGAATTCATTTTCTAAACACCCACTCGCAAGCTCGCTCAAGACACAAAGAACACGAAGCATAATTCTTAGAGGCCTTAGAGTCTTTGTGTTTTTAATTTAGTCACATCCGCAGCAACTGCTGCAGTCGGGTATTTCCATGGACACTTCGGTTGAACCCAGCAGGCCGCCCAGCTTTTCGAGATCGGGATATTCACCGGAACAGATAATTTCATCGTCCAGGATCACCAGCGGCAATGCATCGGTACCTTTTTCTTTCAAGACTTCAGCAACGGTGCCGGTGGTGTAAGCGGCCGGTTCTTGAGTCAGGTTATACCGCTCAACCTTTACCGTGCAGGCATCCAGGTTTTTCAGAAACCCGGCAAGTTGTACGAGTTCGGTATCCACATCGGGTCCGCAGACACCGGTGGAACAGCACATGGCAGGATCATATATTTTCAGTGATTTCATTTTATTCTCCAGGGCCGGCTGGAAGCCGGCGATACATTATTGGTTCAGGAATTCAGGAAGCGTTTCAACAAAGGCTTTAATTTCGTCACGGACGCGGCGGAAGCCGTCGAGTTTGACTTCTTCGGGCGCATCGGCCGGCGAAAGCTTGGGCGGATCGTCGAATCCGTAGTGGATTACTTTGCAGTCGGCCGGGAACCAAGGGCAGGTTTCGTGCGCGTGGTTGCAGACGGTAACGACATAATCGATCTTCGTATCCTTGAACTCGTCGATATGTTGCGACTTTTGATTGGTGATATCCACCCCGGCCTCGGCCATGACCTTTACCGCATTGGGGTTGAGCCCATGGGTTTCGATGCCGGCGGAGTAGACTTCAATTTCAGCGCTTTTCAGCGCATGGGTCCAGCCTTCGGCCATCTGGCTGCGGCAGGAATTTCCCGTACAGAGGTAAAGCAGACTTATTTTTTCATTCATAACAGTTCCTTAATTTTTAGGCATTAGGTAACGGGCACTAGGCAATAGTGAATACCGCCTTGTCCTCGTTTCATTTCACTAATGCCTAATTCCTTGTGCCTAATGCCTGTTTCTTAACCCTTAAACCAATGGGTGGTACGGTTGGCAAAACCGACCAACGCGAGCATAACGGGTACTTCAACCAAGACTCCCACGATAGTAGCCAGTGCTACAGGCGAAGTGGTCCCGAACAGGGCGATCGCGACGGCCACGGCCAATTCAAAAAAGTTAGAGGCCCCGATCATGCCGGCGGGGGCTGCCACATTATGCGGAAGCTTCATGGCTTTCGCAGCAAAGTAGGCCACAAAGAAAATAAGGGCCGTCTGGATGATCAGCGGCACCGCAATCAGGCCGATATGCAGAGGGTTTTCCAGAATTACATTGCCCTGGAACGAAAAGATAATGACCAATGTCAGCAACAAACCCGCGATTGTGGTGTTGCCAAACTTTGGAAGGAAGGTGTTTTCAAAATAATCCTGTCCTTTAGTTTTCAGCATGTGCCCCCGCGTTAACGCCCCGCCAGTCAGCGGAATGACAACAAAGAGCACAACGGAGAGAAAGAGCGTATCCCACGGGACATGAACGTCGCTCACACCCAACAGAAACTTAACGATCGGCACGAAGGCAACGAGAATAATGAGATCATTGGTAGCGACCTGCACCACGGTGTAGGCTGGGTTGCCTTTCGTCAAATGGCTCCATACAAAAACCATTGCTGTACAAGGTGCAGCCCCCAGCAACACAGCTCCGGCAAGATATTCCTTGGCCAAGTCCTCAGGAATGAGGTTTTTGAAAATGACGTAAAAAAACAGCCACGCAATCCCGAACATGGTGAAGGGCTTTATAAGCCAGTTGGTTATCCAGGTGAGAAAGAGGCCCTGCGGATTTTCGCCGACATGGGTAACACTCTTAAAATCGACCTTCATCATCATCGGATATATCATGATCCAGATCAGCACCGCCACCGGGATCGATACATTGGCGTATTCCAGTTTGCCGAGAAAAGCCGGGATGGCAGGAAGAAACTTTCCGATCAAAATTCCACCAACCATGCAGAGGGCGACCCAAACGGTTAAGTACTTTTCAAAAAAGCTGATACCGGTGTCTTTATTATCACTCATCTTTTCTTTCCTTTATTTGGAGGGACGGGCTCCGTCCCGCCTTGCGCCAGTTTGGATCTTTCCTATGCGACCGTGAGGACGACACAAAGGTCGTCCCTCCATAAAATTTCAGATCACTATTTCGGACAGCATTCTTCGCCGCGCTGCTGACGGCATAATTCTTCGCGAGTGACTCCAAGGATTTTTTTCATAGCCTGAAAGTCTGCAACCAGTTCATTTGCTCCGGAAAGCGAATGTTCCAACCATTGAAAGAGCTGTTCGGATCCGGCGGGTTTTCGGAGCCGGTAATAGACCCAGCGCCCATCCTTGCGGCTGTCCACCAAACCGTTTTTTTGCAAAATACCCAAATGGCGCGATGCCGTTGCTCCGCTTACCTGAAGCAATTCCGTAATCTGACAGGCGCAAAGCTCATCAAAGCGCCACAAAGCAGCAACCACACGGGTGCGGTTTTTATCAGCCAACGCCTTCATGATGCTTAATGTGTTTTCCATGGGCACATATATATTTAGTTATTTAGCTAATTGTCAAATTAGAATTGGGTTTATATGGATTCCTAAAACTGGGTTTGCAGGATAAATACCCTATACAAAAGAGATAACAGCCCCGATTTAGATTTGGTTAGCTTATCCGTTCAAGGATAAATGAGCGGATGTCACCGAGGGAATCGAAGACCGGAACCCCGCAGGCTTCCAACCGGGATTTACTGTTATGCCCCCCACCGACCAGCACGCATTGCACGCCCATGGCCTGAGAGACTTCGAAATCGTGAATGGTATCGCCAATAAACAGCACGGCTTGCGGATCGATGCCGAGCCGCTCCATATATTTCAGTCCGTTTTCCACCTTGCCCGCGGCATAGATGTCGTTGAGACCGATGATATCGGTAAAGTAGCCGGTTAAATTATAATAGGTAAGCGCTTCTTCCAGCGCCACCTGCTCGTAAGCCGACAGCACCGCCTGGGGAATGGCCCGTTTGCGAAGATCATCCAGTAGACTGATGGCACCGGTCCGCAGTGGGCAGTCAAAACGAAGCTGTTCATATTCGCCGATATATTCACGGGCCAGCGCCTCGTACGACTCCGCCTCACAATCAAACCCAATGCGGGCGTAATAGTCTGAAATTGGAAAGACCAGCTTGTCCCGGTAATCATCCACCGTAATCAGCGGCAGGTTTCTTCGGCGGAGCATGTTGTTGTTAATGTCCGTGCAGAGCACGGCATCATCCCATAGCGTTCCGTTCCAATCCCAGATGATGTGTTTGAAATTCATGTCGATATTTATGCCAATACCAATGGGAAGTGACAATGATTCCCTTGAAGAAGCGCCGTAGCGTGATTCGTAATTCGTAATTCGTAATTCGTAATTCGTAATTCGTAAAAAAGGTGCCTCTTCACAAGTTACGTATCACGTATTACTCGTCACTTTTTACTCCTCCACTTCAGGGCGGATAAAGTTCATCTGTTTGGTGCGGTCGATTTCCGGCGGGGGTATTGTAGCCCTTCCCGCTTCAATACTTTTCATTAACCACGCCATATTTTCACCGAGGTTATCCATCGTCTGCATGCCTTCCTCGTCGAGCTCTACTTCGCCTGGCTTAGCGCCATAACCCATATTCCAATAGGAAGAAGTCGCAATCGGCATCTGGGAAATGGAAAAGAAATGCTGCATCGAATCAATGGTATGCATCGATCCGGCCCGTCGAACCGACGAAACCGCCGCACCGACCTTCCCCTTCAGGGCGCTTCCGTTCGCGAGCGTTACATAACCGACCCTATCGATCAGTGTTTTCATTTCCGGTGTCATATCCGCAAAATAGGTTGGCGATCCCAGCAGAATGCCGTCCGCCTCGACCATTTTAGCCGTCCACTCATTCACAGGGTCATTATAGATGACGCACGACATATTTTGCGTTTTATAACAGGCCCCGCAAGCCGTACAGCCGGAAAGCAGTTCACCGCCGATCTGAATGATTTCAGTGTCTATCCCGTGCTTTTCCAACCGGGTGCACACCCGTTTCAGCAAAGCTTCCGTATTGCCGCCCTTACGCGGACTCCCGTTAAATGCCACAACCTTCATAATTAAAACCCCCGTTAGTACCTTCGTAAATCCCTTCCATCACCCGGCAACTTCATACTCACGAGCGCTTGCGAAGATAATGGCTCTGCACAATCTCGTCGAGAAGCACCTCTGTTTTAGTGTGCGAGAACAGCAAAGGATCAGTCAGATCGCCAAACAGGGACGTGCCTCCGCCGATCAGGAACGGAAGACGCGTCAGGATCATTTCATCAATCAGATCCTCCTGCAGGAAACTTTGAATCACCCGGCCGCCGTCGATATAAAGATTTTCAAAACCCTTGGCCTGCAGACTGGAAACGATTTCGTTCAGGTCTCCGTTTACAATTTCAACCTTTTCGATCAATTCCTCAGGAACTTCAGTCATCGTTGAGCTAAGAACAAACACGGGTTTAGTGTATGGCCAGTCGATGCCGAAGCCCAATACCGTCTCCATGGTCACCCGCCCCATCACGAGCGCATCAACCCGATCGATGAAGGCCGTGTACCCCAGATCATTTCCCTCCGGATTCGGCACCGCTTCCAAAAAATCCAGGCCGCCATCACGATCAGCAATATATCCATCCAGACTCATTCCAATATAAACAATATTCGGCATTCATACTCTCCATTAGGGGTAACGACTCGCATTAAGAAAGAAAACCATTGCCCTGACAACCCCGAAACGGGCATCGTCCAATCCATTATTTCAGGAGAAAACATGAACCAAAATTTTATCAATGAAGTTACAGCGCAGCTGACCCTGCTGAAGCAGGCGGGTTCCCTGACCGGCTGGAGCCTGAAAGCGACGGAATCGCGCAGTCTGCAACGGCTCTATTCCTCTCCGGATGGTGCCGACCTCGCATGCCACCAGAGTCGAAAGGTCAATGGAGAAGCTTATAAGCTGTCCGTTTATACCCCATCCCAAACAGACGGCATGGTTGGCACAGCCCTGATTGACCTGGTTACATACCAGCCGATTGAGCAGCAGCTGGCCAATACACTGGAACTGGCTAAAGGCAGTCACAATAAGGCCTGGAAGCTGGCGGCTCTGCCCGCAGACATACCCGCTGCCGTTGGAACCTGTGATCCATCGATCCGGGACAATCCCGAAGCCTCAGCCGAGGACATCGAAATAGAATTTACCGATGCATTTGGCGCAACGGAGGGATGCCATCTTAATTCAGCCGAACTGTTCCTGAATTATCATGTGTGTCAACATATCAACTCTGAAGGCCTCTCATATGAAACCGAACTAAGTGAGCTCTATCTGGAAGCCGCCATGGAAAAGGCGGGGCAGGAAAACGATAAGGAAGTGCACGAGCATACGACTTCAGTGACAGCGGCCGACCTTAACGTAAAGGGTTTCATCAACGACTGCGCGCTGCAGGTTGCAACGCTGGGTGACAGCGAAGAACCGGAAACCACTGACAACGCGACGATCCTGATAGACAAAGAAGCCCTGTCCCAGATGCTGGATGCTATTCTGGAGCAGCTCAACTGCACGAACGAATATCTGAAACTACCCTATCTTAATACCGGTGATGTCTTCGGTGGCGGCGATGGCGATTCACTGGAACTGAGCCTCGATCCGACCATCCCCTGCATGGTGCTCTCTTCTGCCTATGCGGTCGACGGCCTCCCCGCCAAGCCGGGCTTGCTGATCGAAAAGAATACCGTAAAGAACCGCGTGATCGGCAACCGCTTCGGCCAATATCTCGACCTTGAACCCAATGGACTCAGCGGAAACCTCGTCGTTAAACCTGGAACGCTGACTCTGGAATCGCTTGCCGGAACGGAATACACTGAAGTGATTAAGTTTTCATCCCTGCTGATTGATGCGCGGAAACTGACCTGGAGTTCGGAAATCAAATTGGGGAAACACATCACGGCCGACGGAACCGTCACCCTGGTTAAAGGCGGTGTTGTTTCAGGCAACCTGAAGGAAAACTTTACGGACTGCCGTTTGTCGGCAACGACCGGAAGCGTCAATGTTCCGCAGAGCAGCTATGCCCCGCCATTGGGCTATAATGGGCCGGTTGCCATGCTCATCACTAAAGGCGTTTCCATTGCAGGTAAATAACCTGGAGGGACAGCGTCCTCGCTGTCCGCGGACGATGAGGACATCGTCCCTCCACCCAAAGGATCCATATTATGAAAAAAATCTACTATCCCCTCTCCGACGAGCTCCGCACGTTTTTTCCGATCCTCAAAAATCTGGTGCTAACTATGGAGGCCGGCGTTGAAGACAAGCTCTATGCCTTTGCTATGCTCGAAGACCTGGATCAGTTCCAGAGCCATGTCAGCCAGACCGAAGCCAGCAGTATGACCACCGACCGCGGGCTGGTACTGCGAATTCTGGCCGGGCACCGCAATTTTGAATATGCCACCAATAATTTTGATGCAGCGGTATTGCAGCAGGAAGCTGCCACACTGAAGGCGGAAGCACTGGCCTATCTCGATACGCTGGAGAATCCTCCGGTCTATACGCCCGGTGGCTGGAAAGACGAGCCTCTGGCTGATTTTGCTGACCCCATCCACGAACAGATTATGGCGGCAGGCAACGGAGCTTTACCGGATACCGACACCCCGGTTCATTTCGGTACGGCCTATGATCCGTCAATCAGCGAATCATTAAGTAAGGCGGAATCAGCGCAACGTTCCCGCACGTTGAAAGAAGCGATTCAAAACGCGGGCGGTGACCAACTGGCTTCGGCGGGTTGCATGCTGCGCCGGAAAGTGAAGAGCAGGCTCTTCGTGGATCGCACCCGCCAGATGTCGCAATCGCTGTTTTCCAGCTTGTACTATATCTATGCTAACACTCCCGCGGGCAAACCCTTACGCGACATTATCGGCGGCATGGCCGGAGCGGAAGCCGGTCTATCGATTAATGACACACTGATCTCCAAACTGGTCGAAACCGCAAACAAGGTTGAAAATGCCGAACGCATTCAGCCGGGGCGCTACCGGATTATAACCGGCCCTGATGTGACCGGCGTGATTGCCCATGAAGCATTCGGGCACACGCAGGAAGGCGATACCTGCCGACTCGGACGCAGCTGTGCCCCCGGCTTGCGTAAGAAAGGAGTTCTCGTTGGCAACCAGCAGGCTTCGATCATCAACAATGCAGGTGTCTTTGCCATGGGCACGACACCTTGGGGCGTGAACGGCACGCATTTTTTCGACGACGAAGGATTCATTGCGCGCCCGCAGACCATTCTCGATGAAGGCAAACTGTCTTCACCGATGAACGACCTGATTGCCTCGCTCACCGGCGATATCAACGGCCCCGCGGACCGCCAGTCGAATGGTAAACGTGAAAGCTGGAAACGGCCGCTGATGCCGCGCCAAACCAACACTTACTTTACTGCTGGTGATAAAACCTTAGACGAGCTGGCCGAACTTTGCGGTGACGGCTTCATTGCCGAACATGCGCACGGCGGAATGGAGGATCCGAAAGGCATGGGCCTTACCGCCGGCACCGAATATCTGGAAGAAGTGAAGAACGGCAAGCGCACCGGCAAACTGTTCCTCGGCCCGCAGGGCGGACACATTGAACTGTCTGATCCCGTGCCGCGCCTGCTGGAATCCATCATTGCGAAAAGCGTGATTTCGGAAGAGGATCCGATGAATGAAACAGGTAGCGAGCCCATTAATAAATGGGGCGGCTGTGGGAAATATCACAAGGAAGGCGTCGAAGCCGGCTGTGGCGGACCCTGGATTCTATGGGAAGGCATCACGTGTGGCTAAACACGAAGACACAAAGAACTCTAAGAAACCAACGGCATACTTCTTCGTGTACTTTGTGCCTTAAGCGAGAAAACGAGCGGGTGTTTACTAGTGCCGTGGCGGACGTTCTTCGCGCGGGCGGGCTATATTTACGCGCAACGCACGGCCTTCAAACTCTTTTTCATTGAGCATATCGACGGCCTTGTTGGCCTCTTCCGCAGTGCTCATATCCACAAAGGCAAAACCACGGGAACGGCTGGTAAATTTATCGAGCATCAGCTGGCATTTGACAACGGTGCCTGCCTGCTTAAACAATTCCTCGATATCGCTTTCGATCGAGTTGTAAGAAAGATTCCCCACATAGAGTCTATTATCCATCGTTGCCTCGCTTCTGATTATCTTCAGCTACAGCCTAGTATCTGAATACGATTAATCAATAAGAATTAATCTGCGGAACGATACCGATGAATCTTAGCCTGCGTTTTTCTGGCGGCTCGCTTTTTTACGCTCATGCTCGATCAGCAGCTTTTTACGCATGCGGATATTGTTCGGCGTAATTTCCACCAACTCAGAATCATCGATATATTCGAGTGCTTCCTCCAGGCTTTTCACCTGGGCCGGGGCAATCTTCATCGCCCGGTCGGTGCCGGAAGCGCGGACGTTGGTCAGCTGCTTGGCCTTCTGCAGGTTCACCACGAGATCATTATCCAGGCAGTGCTCGGCGACCACCATGCCTTCATAGGTTTCCTCGCCGGGATCGACAAAAAAGATTCCGCGCTGCTGAAGTCCATCGATGGCAAATGCCACGGCCGTACCCTTGCCCTGCGAAATCAAAACGCCGTTGTTACGCTGCTGAATTTCACCTTTAAAGGGTTCATAATGCAGGAAGCGGTGTGTCACAATGGCTTCGCCGGCCGAGGCCGTCAGCATTTTTGACCGAATGCCAATCAAGCCGCGGGTCGGAATCTGGAAACGGATAGCTTTACGCATGCCGTGCTGCTCCATGTCGACCATTTCACCTTTGCGGGTTCCTGCCACTTCGATGATTTTTCCGGCAAATTCATCCGGCACATCGACGTGCAGAACTTCGATAGGTTCTTCTTTCTTGCCGTGCCGTTCTTTGTAGATCACCTGCGGCTGGGCCACCGACATTTCGAAGCCTTCGCGGCGCATGGTTTCGATCAGAATGGAAAGGTGCAGTACACCGCGGCCGCTGACACGAAAGGCATCGCCGCCGGTTTCTTCCACACGCAAGGCCACATCACGCTCGGTCTCCTTCAAAAGGCGTTCGCGCAGATGGCGGCTGGTGACAAATTGGCCGTCCTGACCATAGAAAGGCGAATCGTTTACGCTGAAAGTCATCGACAGGGTCGGCTCATCAATACTGATCGGAGGCAGTGTTTCCGGTGCTTCAAAATCGGTAATACAGTCGCCGATATCGATATCGGGGATACCGACAATGGCACATAGATCGCCGCACGGCACTTCTTCCACTTCGCTGCGTCCCAGACCTTCGAAAGTGAAAAGCTGTTTGATACGGGTCTGCTCCTGCTTTCCATCGCGGCGGATGTGCATCAGGGGATTTTTGGTATCCAGTGACCCGCGATAGACGCGGCCCACGCCAATACGGCCGACGTAGTCGTTATAGTCGATGGAGGTTACCTGCATCTGAACCGGGCCGTCGTTTACCTTCGGCGCCGGGATATGTTCCAATACGGCATCCATCAGCGGCAGCATGGAATTGCGGGGTCCATCGAGTTCGGTATCGGCCCAGCCATCCTTGCCGGAGCAGTAGAGCATCGGAAAATCGAGCTGATCATCGTTGGCATCCAGCTCCACAAACAGGTCGAATACCAGATCGTGAATCACATCGGGGCGGGCGTCCGGCTTGTCGATTTTATTGATAATCACGACGGGCTTCAGGTTTAGCTCCAGCGCCTTATCGAGTACAAAACGGGTCTGAGGCATCGGCCCCTCCGCCGCATCGACGAGCAGCAAAACGCCGTCGGCCAGATTCAATACCCGCTCAACCTGCCCTCCGAAATCACTATGGCCGGGCGTATCAATCACGTTAACCTTAACGCCTTTGTAATTAACGCTGATGTTTTTCGAGAGAATCGTAATTCCCCGCTCACGCTCAAGGTCGTTGCTGTCGAGCAGGCATTCCTGCATATCTTCGTTGTCACGAAACAGATCAGCCTGTTTGATGATTTCATCAACCAGCGTTGTTTTGCCGTGGTCAACGTGGGCAATGATCGCAATATTTCTAATTTCCTGAGCCATGGGGTTTTCTCCAAATGCAAAATGAGGCGCGAACTTATAGCTTTCCCCTTAAAAAGCAACCCTTTCCACCGTTAATCGTCGGCCGTGTACTTGAGAATTTTCAAGGCTTGGAAAAAGGGCTGTATTTCGCCGTCCGCTTTCGGCAACATGCGCAACCATGATTACTTTTCTTGAAGGCAAACTTGATAATAAGCAGCTGGCACACGTCGTAATGAACGTTGGCGGGGTCGGATATGAGGTCACGATACCCCTTAGCAGCTATGACCAGCTCCCGCTTCAGGGCGAAAACTGCCGTATTCTGATTTATCACCATATCACCGACGCCTCTCAGAAACTGTTTGGTTTCTGCACCGATGAAGAGCGCGAAATGTTTACCCGCCTTCTGACCATCAGCGGAGTCGGCCCCAAACTGGCCGTCAGCGCCCTGTCGGGGCTTCCGGTACGGGAACTGAAAAATGCGCTCATTAACGGTGATATTAAACGCATTTCCTCCATTTCCGGGATCGGCAAAAAGACCGCCGAACGGATTGTGGTCGAGCTTCGGGATAAATTTGACCAAGGTGAACAGCTCGATGCCTTTTCAACAAACGATGCCGTTCCGGGCGACAACCGCTTGCGTGATGCCGCGCTCGCCCTGACCGCGCTGGGTCAAAAATCGGACGATGCCACCAAAATGATTACCGGCGTTGCTAAAAAACTAACTCCTGACATGACGGTTGAAGATCTCATCCGATTGGCACTGACAAAATGAACAACGAAATCATTACCCCTGATAAAGAGTTTGAGCAAAAGCTGCGGCCGTCCCGTTTTGAGGATTTTACCGGTCAGGACAAAATCCGTGAGCGACTGGAACTGTTTGTACAGGCCGCGCGGGAGCGCGACGATGTACTCGATCATGTCCTGCTTTCCGGCCCGCCCGGGCTGGGTAAAACGACCCTTTCCTACATTCTGGCCGATGCGATGGATGCCGGCATTAAATGCACCTCCGGCCCGGTGATTGATAAACCGTCCGATCTCGCCGGGTTGCTGACCGGACTCGAGCGCGGCGACGTATTGTTTATTGATGAAATCCACCGGATGCAGCGGTCGGTCGAGGAATATCTCTACTCGGCGATGGAGGACTTTGTGATCGATATTGTCATCGACCAGGGACCGAACGCCCGATCTGTTCGGCTCAACATCCAGCCGTTCACCCTGATCGGCGCCACCACGCGCGCGGGCATGCTTTCGGCCCCGATGCGTTCACGTTTCGGGCTGGTTAACCGCCTTGATTATTATGATGCCGAAACCTTGTCCGTTATTATTAAGCGCTCAGCACATATTCTAAAGGTGGATATCGATGACGACGGCGCGATGGAAATTGCATCGCGATCACGAGGAACCCCGCGTATTGCCAACAATCTGTTACGCCGGGCTCGGGATTATGCCCAGGTGAAAGCCGACAACCGGATTACCCGCGAGCTGGCCGACCGGGCACTCACCCTACTCGATATTGATGACGATGGGCTGGAGGAAATGGATAAGCGCATCCTTTCCTGTATTATTGAAAAGTTTGGGGGCGGCCCCGTGGGCTTAAACTCGATGGCCGTCAGTGTGGGCGAAGAGTCCGACACCATTGAGGAAGTCTACGAGCCCTATCTGATACAGGAGGGGTACCTGCAACGAACGCCTCAGGGAAGAATTGCCACTCCGCGAGCCTATGCCAAATTCGGGCTGAAGCCTAACGATTAATTCTGTGCCCGTTATTATATGCAGGCATAAAAAAAGCACCTGCCGGTTGGATAGGTGCTTCCTTTTAAAGATCGAGCTGAAGCGTTAGTCTGTGCGGTGTGTAACTTCCACGAGATGGTAGCCGAACTGCGTCTTTACAGGCCCCTGGACCTCACCAACCGGTGCGCTGAAAACCACTTCGTCGAATTCCTTAACCATCTGCCCCGGTCCAAACGTGCCCAGAGCACCTCCCTGTGCACCCGAAGGGCAACTGGAATGTGCCGCCGCGAGTTCCGCAAAGTCCGCGCCTTCTGCAATCTGTTTTTTCAGGTCGTTACATGCTTCTTCCGTCGATACCAAAATATGCCGTGCTGCTGCTTGTGCCATGATTGTCTCCTTAAGGGTTAATACGTGGTAGAATGCGGATCGGGTATGAATTTCGCAAGTCGATCCGCATTATTTCCAATCTGCTACTTTTTTCGCTGCTTAAACTGCTGCGCGCCACCGAGCTCGGCAAATCCGGTTTTTTCCAGATCGGTCCATAGCGTGCCTTCGCCGGCGTGGATAATATTGAGCTTCATCTTCGGGTTCAGGGTATCGGCAAAGATCCACTGGGCATATGCCACCGGATCGCCGAATGCCGCGGTCTTGAGCTGGAGTCCGTTGGCTTTTTCACCCTCAACCTTTTCAGTGAAGGCAGCGTTGGCTTCTCCCAGCACACGAATCTTGTCGGCCGAAATGGCTGCCGTCAGCTTTTTGATTTCCGCTTCCTTCTTCAACGTATCCGCGTGAATCTGCGCAACCTGTTTATCCAGATCCGCGGCAATCTCGGCCTTCAGCTTTTCGGTTTCCTGCATCACCTGCTCGCCGCGTTGAGCAATCAGCGACAATTCGGTATTCAGCTCCGCTTCCTTCCGGGCGGTGTTCTGCCGTTCTTTATTTGTGAGGTCCTGCTCAATCGCCACGCTGGCCTGCTGAATCGGGGCACGGATTTCATCCGGCACTTCCACGTGACGGATCAGGGCATTATAGATTTTGATGCTCTTCGCTCCGAGCGTCTGCTCCAGCGCAACCGTCAGATCATCCTGAAACTTTTCACGCCCTTCACCCACAATGAAATCCTTCGCCCGATACTCCGATCCTTTATTGCGCGAGATCGATGTAATCTGCGGCATAATAATTTTATCAACTACCGCCGGAAGATCACCGTAGCGACGGTAAATGCCCGCAATATCGCTGGGATCGAGCTCAAACTCAACCGTCATATCGAGACTGATCGGAAAACCATCGCGTGACGGAAAACCAACCAGTTCCATCAGATTCATTTCACCTTCGCTCATGGCCGCATGATCGGCTTCCCGAACACGTTTGCCGGCTTTGAAATCCACCGGTTGACCTCGGCGGGCGGGCGTAGCAATTTTCCGGCTGCGGCTGAAATAGTCTGCCCGCTTTTGTTCCTGCTTCTCCAGCACGTTGGCCTGTAGCACATTCAGCGCCTGACTCTGTCCCAGCTGCCGCGCTTTGGTTACGACCTTGCTTCCGCCCTCGCCCAGCAGCGAAACCTGGTTAATGCCGATTTCCAGTACGTCGACCTTATATTCCTTGGCGTTGACATAGTAGAGGCCCGGCTGCAGCACATCCTTGCGGACGCCCTTCTGCTTGTTGTTGGCAAACTGGCCGCTCGGGGCCTGTTCTCCGGAAAGCGATGTGATCACCCCGGCATATCCGATTGGAATACTGATGGCGTCAGCAATCTCGATATTATATCCGTAAGGATTCATCCGGTATTTTCCCGGCCCCAGCACACTGCGCCAGATCCCCTTCTGGCCGCGCTCGGCAATAAATTCACCGGTCGGCAGTTTTTCGCCCACTTTCGAGGTAACAATTCCGACTTTACCGGGATCGATAATAATAGCCGGAACGATTTTACGCTCATAGAAGATCGGGTTGAGGAAATGCCGCCCTTCACCAAGCGGTTCTTCCAAAATACCCTTTTGCCCTTCGCGCGCCAGAATCTGCCCGGGATCGAGCGGATCGCCGCTTTTCGCCGTAATGATGGCCATTTGATTCGGGCCGACGTAGAAGCGGCAGAAACCCCATTGCCACCAAATGGTCAGGACGACTGCGATTACAACTACTGATAAAATGAGTTTTACAATATTCTTCATTTTGCACCTCCTTTCGCCGGAGCGAATGAGTCGAAGACCTGGCCGACTCCCTTGTCATCCGAGCTGAGCACGGAGGTAACGTTAGGAGCAATTTTTTCATAGAGCGTATAGCGGGCGAATGCTTCGCCGCCACCCAAAGCAGAAACCCGGTTTGCAAGTACGGCCGCCTCGGCTTCGTTCTTCGCTTTGATGGCATCCTTTTCACCGTCGGCCATCAGGATGACCGCTTCGGCCTGGAAGAGCGCGGCCTCGTATTCCACCTTCGCCACATCGAGTTCCTTCTGCGCGGCAATCAGTCGAACGCTCTGATCCTGTTCGGCATCAATGACCGCCCGGATGCGTTTAGTATCGGCCTCCACCTTTTCACGGTTCTGAATGGCGAGCATTTCCTGCTTGGTAAGTTCGGCCTTCGATTTGGCCTGCACAATCTGCTGTTCATATTTTGCCGCATCCTGCACCGCCAGCTCGCGGTCGCGGTTGATACTGGCAATTTCATCGGGAACAATAATCTTACGCACCAGTACCGATTTAATGTCCACGCCCCAGCCCTTCGATTTCGCCCTCAGATGCGATTCCAGATCGCTTTGAAACTTTTGGCGTGTTTCCCCGACGATAAAGTTAACCGCCGGATGTTTGCTGCCCTCTATACGGCTGAATCCACGGGCGCGAGGAAGGATCAGCTTCTTGATGATATCATCCATATCCCCGACTCTATGGGTCAGGAAGGCGGATTCTTCTCGCTGAATACCGAACTCGATTGTTCCTTCCACGGTCACGGTAAAGCCGTCCAGCGTAAGGAAGTTAATTACATCCTTACCCGACATTTCGAACCGCTGGCTCTGCAGGTTAACTTCGACCGTATTATAGATATAGGGATTAAGGTAGTAGGTTCCCGGATCGAGCACGCGGCTGAGCACACCCTTAAGCCCTTCTTCCACCATAAAAGTATTCCGATCCCCTGCGGCCACTTCATTGTTAAGCACATCCTTGCCGGTCAGAGCCGTCATTACACCCACGTGGCCGGGACGAATGTTGATGGCATCAAATAGCGCGACATTGTAGGCATAGGGATTGATGCGGTATTTACCCGGCCGCAGGATTTCCTGAACGATACCGCGCTGATCGTCGGCCGCTATAATTTCGCCTGGAGGAAGCTCCGTTCCGTAGAGGCGGCTCATCACGCCCAGCTTGCCGGCCGGCACGTCGAGAATCCGCTGCTTTTCCCAGCTCCACGTGTAGGGGTTGCGGAAATAGCGCCCTTCGGCAAGCACATCCAGCTGAATGCCTTTCTGCCCTTCCTTCAGCGCAATCACCTGACCGGATGGAAGGTTTTCGCCCGTCTTACGGATCAGCACCGCAATCTCGCCGGCACCCGGCTCGATTCGGCAGAAAAACCAGAAAAAGATCAGTCCTGCAGCAATGGCAAATACCGCCAGAATCGGAATTGATGTTAATAGCGGAAGGTTTAACTGCACCTTCGGCGGTTTGAAGTCCATATCGTTACTCATGCCCCACCTCCATGTTGTATTTCCAGAGCTTGCAAAGAGGTTAGCACGCTGCAAAAACGCGACCACTATTAATTTGGCCGAAAATTATAATCCGTGCACCGAATCCTCAGTAGAGAATCTTCATCGATCCATGGATTTGGGATCAGCCTGCTGCTGCAAGGGCCGGTATTTCATGGAAGAGGTTCAGCGCTGATAAGCGGCGCCCTTATTTATTCTTACTACTATTTGCCACATACGGTACGGCCCGATAAGTTTGCCCGAACAAATGGGGAATACCATGAGTGGTCAGTTTCAGAATGTCATTGTTATGGGTAAGAGCGGAGCGGGCAAACAGCCGCGCGTTGATCTACTGACCCGAACCTTCGGTTTAAAGCAGCTCTCAACCGGCGACATGTTCCGCCGGTATCTCGGCCTCTTTAATGAGCTTGGTTATGAGGGAGATCTTTCTGAGTTCTACAACAGCAGCGCCGATAAATTTATTTCCGATGAGGAAATCAAAACAAAGCTGGGCATTGCGGACAGGCCTGCGGCCAACGATATCGTACTCGGCCTTAAGGCAAAATATTATGTTAACCAAGGCCTTTTTGTACCCGACCCGATCACCAATGCCCTTTTGGAAGCAGCTTTCCGTGCCATGAATTTCCGCGGCGCTGTGCTCGACGGATTTCCCAGAACGGTGAGCCAGGCCCGGTTCCTGGTAGAGCTCCTCGAACGGGAAGGCGTTCAACTGGATGCCGTCCTGCTGGTGGAAAATGAGGACGAACTCATTATCAACCGGACCATGGGGCGCCGGATCTGCCAAACCTGCGGCGAACTTTTCCATATGGAATTCCGCCCACCGCCGAATGCTGGCGATTGCGATTCCCCGAACCCCGACTGCGATATTGTGCGGCGAAGCGATGACACGCTCGAAGGCCTGAAAGCCCGCCTGAACGAATTCCACACTAAGACAGAACCAGCCATTGATTTTCTGAAAGAGGCCGGAATCCCGTTTTATACCGTTCCCGGAAACCTCCCGACCTACGCCCCGGAAGCCGTCGAGGCCAGCGTACGGAAGGTTATGGGGTTTTAACTTCCCCGTTAACCCTTAGACCTTATCCCAATATGCACCCCGCACGTTTTACGTTGAGCCCCAGTAACCGTTTTGGTATGAACCGCGGCTCAACCAAACGATTTCAGGAGTAAATAAAATATGGCCATTCATCCAGAAGCAGGAAAACCCGTTGCCAAAGAAAATCTGACCGATGTCGCTGAACTGATCAGCCTCTACTACGAAACGCAGCCCGATGTAAGCAATCCCGATGAAAAAGTCGCGTTCGGCACGTCGGGTCATCGCGGAAGCTCCCTCAAGAAAAACTTTACCGAAGACCACATCATGGCGATCGCTCAGGCGATCTGCGAATACCGCGCCGGCCAGGGCATCACCGGCCCGCTCTTTATGGGCAAGGATACCCACGCCCTTTCCATCCCCGCTGAAAAAACCGCTCTGCAGGTTTTTGCGGCCAACGGTGTGACCGTAATGATTGATGAAGACAGCGGCTACACCCCCACGCCGGTTATCTCCCACGCCATCCTTGCTTATAATAAAGGAAAAACCGAAGGGCTGGCTGACGGCGTGGTCATCACCCCGTCGCACAATCCGCCCGACAACGGCGGCTTTAAATACAATCCACCGAATGGCGGACCGGCAGACACCGATGCCACCGGCTGGATTGCTGAACGTGCTAACGAGCTGCTTGCGGAGAATAACGATGAGGTGGAAAGCCTCTATTAACCGGAAGCCCTCGAAGCCGATACCACGGTGGCCTACGACTTCATCACACCGTATGTCGAAGATCTCGGCAATGTGGTCGATATGGAAGCCATCAAAAATGCCGGCCTGAAAATCTGTGCCGACGCGATGGGCGGATCCGGCCTGCGCTACTGGAAGCCGATCGCCGAGAAATACGGGCTGGACCTAACCATCCGCAACAACACGGTCGACTATACCTTCAGCTTCATGACGGTTGACCGCGATGGCAAAGTCCGTATGGACTGTTCGTCGCCTTACGCCATGGCCAGCCTCGTTGCGCTGAAAGACGACTTTGATATTGCCTTCGGTAACGACCCGGATTATGACCGCCACGGAATCGTGACCAAGTCTGCCGGGCTGCTGAATCCGAACCACTACCTCGCCGTTGCCATCAACTATCTCTATTCCAACCGCGAAGGCTGGAACAAGGATGCCGCTATCGGAAAAACACTGGTTTCCTCTTCCATGATCGACCGCGTTGCCGCCGACCTCGGCCGCGACCTGCAGGAAGTGCCCGTCGGCTTCAAGTGGTTCGTGAACGGACTGGTTGACGGATCCTACGGATTCGGCGGTGAAGAATCTGCCGGCGCCTCGTTCCTGCGCAAGGACGGCACCGTTTGGAGCACCGACAAGGACGGCATCATCCTCTGCCTGCTGGCCTGCGAAATTTTGGCCGTTACCGGCAAGGATCCGGGCGAGCACTATCAGGAACTCGTTGCCAAGTTCGGCAACCCCGTCTACGACCGCGTCGATGCACCGGCCAACCGCGAAGAGAAGGCCAAACTGGCCGCACTCTCGCCGGAACAGGTCACCGCCGAAACGCTGGCCGGCGAAGCAATTACGGCCAAGCTGACGCATGCCCCTGCCAACGGCGCGGCCATCGGAGGCCTGAAGGTCTGCACGGAAAACGGCTGGTTCGCGGCCCGTCCGTCCGGCACGGAAGACGTCTACAAAATCTACGCCGAAAGCTTCAAAGGCGAGAAGCACCTGCGCCAAATCCAGAGTGAGGCAAGAGAGATTGTGAACCAAGCCCTCGCGTAGCGAATGCGTGAGGAGTGAAACGTGAGGCGTGATTTATTCAAATCACGCCTTTCTTTTTGGTAGATGCTATGTGGGTTGTCATTGAAGCTATAATCCTTTGAGTCACCAAAAACAAAGGAGCATCAAATGACGAATAACCCACATAGCGGAAGCAAACTACTCGTAGCCATGGAACTGAGCAATAGCAAATGGATGCTGGCCTTTACCAATGGTCAGAAGGTTCGGCGCAAAAGCATTGAAGCGAGGGATCGCGGCCGATTCCTCCAAGAGGTTGCACTGGCAAAGGAAAAGCTGGGCTTCGATTCGGATGCGTCCGTGCTGTGCTGCTACGAGGCCGGGCGCGATGGGTTCTGGATCTATCGCTGGCTCGTCAGCGAAGGGCTGGAATGTCTGGTGGTCGATCCGGCCAGCATCGAGGTGCCCAGACGCAAGCGCCGGGCGAAAACCGACCGACTCGACGTCGAGAGCCTGGTTCGCCTGCTCGGCCGATATGAATCGGGCGAGACGCAGGTCTGGTCGGTGGTTCGTGTTCCCGCCGAGGCCCAAGAGGATGAACTACGGTTGCATCGCGAAATGGAACGCCTGAAGAAGGAACGGGGAGCCCATTCCAATCGGATCAAGTCATTGTTGGTGCTGCATGGAATCCCGCTTAAGGCGAGTCCCTTTCATCTCGGGAAACAGCTCGATGGGTTGCGCTGTTGGAATGGGAAGCCTCTGCCGGAAGCCATTCGCGATGAAATCAACCGCGAGCTGGAGCGCTATATGCAAGTGCATGGTCAGATCAAACTGTTGGAAAAAGCCAAGGTTGAGGCACTGAAGAACCCCCAGAGCCCTTCCGATGAAAAGGCCAGGGAACTCCTCCGGTTGCATGGGGTGGGCGAAGTATCCGCATGGGTTCTATCCAAGGAATTCTTCGGATGGAGGGAATTCCGCAACCGCCGGGAGGTGGCGTCGCTGGCAGGACTTGTTCCAACCCCGTACAACAGCGGTGACTCCGTGGTCGAACAAGGGATCAGCAAAGCCGGCAACCCTCGAATACGAAGGGTCATGGTGGAGCTGGCGTGGTCGTGGGTGCGATTCCAGCCCGAGAGCGAGCTGACGAACTGGTTCATCGATCGCTATGCGGGCGGATCGAGCCGGCAGCGCAGGGTCGGTATCGTTGCACTCGCCCGGAAGCTGTTGGTTGCGCGGAAATACGTTGAGTTCGGAACCATCCCGAAAGGAGCAATCATTCATTAACAGCACTCTCATAAAAATATAAATCAAAGGCTGGTGGCGAACCGTTCTGTCCCTTGGCGAAATGCCGTCCGAGTAGATGGGTCTCGCCACCAAGCCGACTGACTGGGCTCACAGGGAGCGAATGCAGCATCAGGTGGATCGGGGCTAGACCCCGCACGGATAGAAGGTTGTCCGTTCAGTCGATGAACGGAACTTCAAGCCAGTCGGACAGTCTTTGAATGAACAGAAGGATTTAGCATATGGTCAGTTGACACCCCCCATAGAAGGGACGACTGTCCTCAGTCGTCCGCCGTCCGCACCGCAATTCAAAAGCGCAGTCGAGCCTGCGCACTCCAAACTTTTTTACATTCTTTGGCGGCTTTTCCTGATTCGTGGTTGATGAGATCCATATTCGGTGCCATATTCGGAGCCAAGAAAGCCGGAGGCAATATTATGAACATGGCAACAGCAATCGAACCCGTTACCGCCCTGAAAACACGGAGCGCCCAGCTTATCAAGGCTGCACGGGAGTCCGGGCAGCCGATAGTCATCACTCAAAACGGGAAGGCCAGCGCGGTATTGCAGGATGCCGAGAGCTACGAGCAGCAGCGGCGGGCACTCCTGATGTTGAAATTGCTCGCGCAGGGCGATCAGGAAATTGTGCGCGGGGAAGCTGTGAAGCATTCCGATGTTCGGAAGAATCTGGAAAAAAGGCTGAAGGAAATGCGGGATGCCTGAGGGCTATAAAATTGAGTGGGCTCCCGCCGCGCAGAACGATCTTGATGGACTGTTGGAATACATTGCCGCCCGCGACAGTGTGGATGCGGCGTTGAACGTCTATGAAAAACTGGTGAAGAAGATCGAAACGCTGGTTTCCCATCCCGAACGCTGCCGAATTCCCCCCGAGTTAAAACGGATCGGTGTGTCTGAATATCGTGAGCTGATTGTTTCCCCCTACAGCGTTTTTTTCAGGCTTCGCGGCAAGCGGCTCGGTATTGTTGCCGTGCTGGATCGGCGCCGCGACCTGGAAGAACTCTTGATTGGAAGAGCCTTGCGCCAAGGCTAGAAAACCCGGCGCGGCAAAGCCACAACCAATGAACCTCCATGCAAACCCACCCAAAAACAGCTAACTCCGGAAATGGAATATTTGCGGCTTCCAGCACGTGATCCATTTCAGGGTGGATGGCCAAACAGGTATCATGGTGGCGGTATACACCCACCGCATGGATCGCTCATCCAGACTGTCATCGGATTTCAATTCGGGGTTGTAAATAGCTCTTTCGTGGAGGGGCGCGATTCACCGCGATCAAGGGCAAGGTGGAACTTGCCCCTCCATGCGCACGCTGCAGCCGGGATCGTCCTACGGTGAGTACAGTCGAACCGTGATCCCGGAATGTTGTAGCGTCGGCTCTCAGAGCCGAAAATACAGCGGGGCAACAACGTAGACGAGTGCTTCCAGCCTCGTTGCATATGAAGGGGAACCTGGCGTACGCAACGAGACTGGAAGCGCTCGTCTATAATTTGCTACTCCCGCAGCTTGATCCGATAAAAATGTACGCCGTTGGTGGCATCGGGATCGGTGTAGCTGTTGGTCGGGGCGGTGGCGT
The DNA here is from genome assembly GCA_964486885.1 of uncultured Verrucomicrobiota bacterium. Taxonomy (GTDB): domain Bacteria; phylum Verrucomicrobiota; class Kiritimatiellia; order Kiritimatiellales; family Pontiellaceae; genus Pontiella. The sequence goes on along the minus strand of CAZAPF010000026.1, from coordinate 29,986 downwards.
AGATGCCGTCGGCGACGGTGGTGTAGCTGTCCATCGGCAGGGATTTGCTGCGGTGGATGTCGTATTGCTTGCCGCCGACGCTCGACCATTGGATCGTGAACTCCTCGTTGGTCGATGCCGCAAATTCGGTGATCTCCAATCGATCCAGCGCGTTGGTCGGGCTGGTACCCGACTGGATTTCCTGCCCGTCGGTCAGGCCGTCGTGGTCGCTGTCAGCCAGTAGTGGATCAGAGCCATGGATGTCGATCTCGTCACCATCGCTGATGCCGTCGCCGTCGGAGTCGCCATTGAGCGGATCGGTGCCGAGCGCGGTTTCGTTGGTGGTGGCCAGCCCGTCGCCGTCGGGATCGGAGCTGACTTCCATGACAATGTTGCTGATCGAGAGGACGGCGTTGGTGGCGTTGCGGCTCACCAGCTTAAAGGTCAGCGTGTTGGTGGTGCCCGCATGTTCCGTCAGCGAAACAATGCCATCCACAGGATTGTCTCGGCTTATGCCTAGGTCGAGTCCGATAAACGACGTCTCGTTCGTGCCCCAATGCACACTCAGGAAATCGCCATCGCCCGCAGAGGTAAACTGGTATTGGAACTCAATCAACTGCGCCCCGATCGGCAGTGCCAGCTCCTTGTAGATCCCCGCATTCGCCGCTTCCGTGATCGTATATTGCGGATCGTCATGCACCACATCGCCAAAATCATTGAAATTCGTGATCAGTATCGAGCTCGTGGTTTCTTCGGTGGCGGCCATGGCCAACATCGCCATTGCGCTGGCTGTTTCCGGGTCGTAACCGTGGAAGTCGTTGGGTGTAATAAAAGGCGAATAATAGAAGCCGTTATCAAAACTCCCTGAAATTGTATCGTCTGTATACCAATGATACGCCCAATTATGCCCTGACAATCCTGAGTCGTTGGGCTTATTTAAGCTAGGTATGGCAACAAATTTATTTACTAAGGGTAATGTTACCAGCAGGGCATCAAACACTACATCATAGTACAATCGAGCTACGTAAGTTCCGGCATTATCACTTCTTAGTGAAGTTAGGCCAAAAGTCGTTACGAAAGCCTCAGCCAAACCTCCCTCATCAATATAGTTCTTTTTTATCCCTTTATACGGCAAAGGAGTATCCAGCATTGTTATTTGTGTTATTTGACCGCCAAGTACACAAGCGCACTTACCTGCAACAAAACCTCCGGCACTATGACCGATGAGATGGATGTCTTTATTTGGATTTATATTATTACTGGCAATATTCGTCTGAATCCAATCGGCAAGCACATCCCCTTGGGCAACTCCATACCCTTTAATGAAAGGAAGATCCTGAATGACATCATCCCACGCAAAACTTGTCTCAATGCCCATGTGTTTTCCTGGATCTGCCATACCTTGCCAATCAAAGAGGACAATATTTGGACATGAAGCTCCCAATCTGGTTTCAATAGCTTGTCCCATCTGCTGAATCCAATTGTCAGTTCCCGAGTTGTTTCGGCCGTGCGCAAGAACTAATAGTCCATTGTCAATTCGGGACGGGTTAAAAGCGAAAGGGTTGCCGGACGTATCGAACAGATTACTTTCATAGACACCTAAGAAGACACTTTTCGTAATATCTCCTGCGACTGGAGACTTGTTTGCTGAAACAATCTTAGATGCTTCATTCGTATTACCAGAGTTATCGATGATACGCACTTTGTACTCTCGGCTTTCATCAAAGAGCGAAATCGATTTTGATGCGCCAGTTCCGTCATCATAATTGCCATCACCATCTGCATCCCATGTATAACTGGCAATTCCGCCGTTATCACCCGTAGCTGACACTAGAAGCTCAATATCCCATTTCTTTGTTTGTGCATTCCAAGTGCAATTATCGATTTGTAGAGACGCCCTTAAGACAGGTGTTATTAGAACAGAAATGTCATCCGTATCGGTATCTCCAGAAGGAGTCGTGTATGTAGCCGTTAACTGGACTGGGAAAGCTGATGCTGAACCGGCCTGCATATAATTGCCCCAGACCACTCCACTACTGAACAAACTCGAATCAACGCTCCATGTTGCGGAGTCGGAGACGTCGGCGGTGGTGGTGTCGGTGAAGTGGGCGGTGCAGGTGTAGGGGGTTAACGAGCCTTCCCCGACGCTGTTCGTGCCCGTGATCGTGATATAGTCGAGCTGCTTTTCCTGAGAATAGAGCTGCACCACCTCCGAAGCCGCCAGCGCGCGGTTGTAGATGCGGACGTCGTCAATATCTCCAGGGAAAAGTTTATTAGGAGTGCTGCCATTTTCCATCATCGCCCCAATGCCATACGATGAGGAGCTGTTTAGAGAAAGAGAATCATCGGTTGCTGCGTCAACCTCGCTTCCATCTACATAAAGAGTTGCTGTATCCTCAACGGAGTCTCGTACCATCGCAACATGGTGCCACAAACCATCATTTACTAGGTCTGGCGAGCTGAGTGTCGTCATATGTCCACTTCCTGTGGCCAAGTCTGTTCTTGCATAACCCGAATCTACACCCATATGAACCGCATATCCTGCCCCCCAATTAGAACCGAGAGCTTTTCTGTCTACCTCGCTTGTAATTGTTCTGAGCCATAAAGATATAGATAAGCTCTCTGTACCAAACTGCAACTGGCTAGCAATGGGTACACGGATGTATTGTCCTGATCCTGAGAAGTTGAATGCCCCATTCGGATTTCCATTTCTATCCACCGTTGCCGTAGCCCCGTTATTGATGCCATTGTTACCGTATTCCGAAAAATCATCGGCATCTCCATCAAGAGGATAATGAGCAACAAGACCTTCATCTAGGGATGACGTGCCTTGTCCATACAACTCGCTGATTTCTGATTGGGATAAAGCGCGGTTGTACAGCCGAACTTCATCGACATCTCCCGTGGATGAAATTTTAGTTTCCCAGTTTCCAATATCAAGAGTACTCGTTCCTCCAGTTAAGTCGCGGCCAGTGTCATTCATAGAAGTTTCGAGTTCACCATCGACATACATGTAAAACTTGTCCGTTACAGAATCTCGGACTACGCAGAGAAAGTGCCAGAGCCCATCATTGATGGTGATGTTTGAATATAAATCCACCGCTGGTGCTATTTCAAACCGACCCTTGCCATCCCACATCATTAGTGAATACCAATCGGTAGTATGATAGCCTTGGCGTTTGGTGACAATTCTCATGTGAGAAGATGAGGGGGTTCTGACCCAAGCACATATTGATAATTCCCCTGTTCCAAATCTAAGAACGGGGGCATCCGGTACCTCTATCTGTTCTAGGGGATCAAAATGGTATCCATCGCCCACGATCCCGGTAGTTAATGATGCGGTATTTATAATGGCGTGATGCCCGTTCCCGCTTACATCTTGGGCATGCCCCTGAAATGGATAGTAGGCAATGAGGCCATCACCCAACCCAGCAAGCGTCGTACTACAAACCGCAAAAAGAACCGAAACCACCCACACCCGTAACTTCATCACAACCTCCCGATTCGCAGGGGAACAGGGTAAAGGTGCGCGTCTCGCCACGCAAGTCGCAATAAAACTTGAATTTAAAACCTGAAAGAACCACAAAGAGGGGTCAGTCCGATATTTTAATGTTTTTCTTGAGATAGGCGACGTTGAGCAGTAGAAACGGGGCATGCCAAGGAAGCCGAGAATCGAGTTTGCAGGGGCGGTGTACCATGTGATGAGCCGGGGCAACCGCCAGGATCCCATCTTTCTGGATGAGCGGGATTGCGAGGTGTTTCTGGATACGCTGGATGAGGCGTGCGGCCGGACGGGCTGGCGGATTCATGCGTTTGTGCTGATGGGCAACCACTACCACCTGCTGCTGGAAACACCGGAGGCGAATCTGGTGGCGGGCATGAAGTGGCTGCAGGGCACCTATACCCAGCGGTTCAATGCACGCCACAAGCTGGGCGGACATTTGCTGGAGGGGCGCTACAAGGCGCTGCCGGTGGATTGTTCGGGCGGGGATTATTTTCCGACGGTGGGCAGCTATATCCATTTGAATCCGGCGCGGGCAAAGCTCTTTGATTTGGAGGGCGGCACGTTGTCGGACTATCGCTGGAGCAGCTATACGCTCTATCTGCGTCCTTCAAGGCGGCCGGACTGGTTCTGCGCGGAGCGTGTGCTGGGCGCAATGGGATTGAGCGACAACAAGGCCGGGCGCGAAGCCTTCCGGCGCGCGATGCAGAAACGGGTATTGGAGATTGCGCATAGCGACGACCCGGTGGAAGCCGACGCGTGCTGGCGGAGTATTCGGCGCGGCTGGTTCTTCGGGAGCGATGGCTTCCGTAATGAGCTGCTTGAGAAGCTGGATGGCGTTATTGGGGTCAGGGGCAAGCGCGAATCGTTCGACGGTGCGGCAACACGAATGCACGACCAGCTGGAGGCGGGGAAGATTCTGAAAGAAGGATTGCGGGCTTTGGGCATTGAAAACTCCGCGCTGGAAAAAATGAAGAAGAACTGCCCGGAAAAATGCTGCCTTGCATGGCTTATCCGAAAACGCACCTGCGTGACGAACGAATGGATCAAAAAGCATCTGCAAATGGGCAAATCCACCAACTTTTCAGCTCAGTTGAAGCGGGTGGACGAGGGAGGCGGCAGGATGGATCCGATCATGCGGAAACTAAAAAACATTAAAATATCGGACTGACCCCTAAATGAGTAGACGAAAAAGAACTGATAACAAACGCGGCCGCGGAGGTGCGGGACAAAACCGTGCCGAGTCCGAGGCATTTCTGAAAAAGAACGGCTCCAAACCGGACGTGATTGAAACACCCAGTGGTCTGCAATATACGATCAAGGAACCCGGAACCGGAAAAAGCCCGGATGAGTGGAGCACAGTGGAAGTCAACCAGCGCATCCTACTGGTCGACGGCACCGTGCTGAAAGATACCTACCACGGCACCGAAACCGACACCTTTACCATGGAAGAGGCCATCGACGGACTGAAGGAAGGCCTGCCGCTGATGAAGGAAGGCGGCAAGTTCCGCTTCGTCGTTCCACCCGATCTGGCTTGGGGCAAGCGTGGCGCCGGCGACAAGATCGGCCCTTATGCGGCGCTCATCTTTGATATCCGTCTGGAAAAGGTGACGTGATGATCTTCGATAAAAACAACGGACAGATCGTGTACGATGCCGGCGGCGCGAAGGGCACGCGGCTCTATGAGGCGGAAGGCAACGAATATGTAATGCTGTCTATCGATCCGGGTGGCGGCATTCCGGAACACAGTCTGCCGCTGGCTGTTTCGTTCTGTGTCCTGAAAGGATCCGGCATCTGCTGCGTAAACGGCACGGAATATGAGCTCTCGGAATCACAGATGATCGAATGCCCGCCCGACGCACCGCGCAGCTGGAACAATCCCACTGATTCCATTTTAGAAATCCTGGTCGTTAAACGTTCTGCATCCTAAGACTGCCTATCCATACCACCGAAACCAACACGTTCATCATGGCCGAAGCGATTGATCAATAACGGCAAAAAAAGTTATGTTAAAGATGAGGTGATTAATTTTACCTCATCGACTCTACATGTCTTAACATCAATTCCCTGAAGTGATGCGTCATCGAATATTGCATAGTTCAGCCCCGAACCTACGGAACTATTATAAACAACACCATGGAATCCTTCTTTTTTTAGGAATTCACACAGATATTGGCTTGGTAAATATTCGAGATGGCTATTATGAGGAGAAACTGGCTTTGAAAGCTCTTCCCCCATTCTCTCAAGAAAAGGCATGTATCTTCGCAATAGCCGCAATCCCTCATCATCGTCAGCAACGACGAGAAGGAAGGGAGAAATACGTGATCTAGGATCACATAAATCGGCAAAATTTAATGACTCCGTTAGCTCATAAGACGCCACACAAACCTGAGCATCTTTATACGGTCGAATTTCAGCGACAGCAGTATCGTCTGTAGTTGCAACATATAAATAGGAAATTCCCATTGGATTCGCTCTGCCGTAAGAAACAAGGTCTGGCGGAGGTTTCCCCATCTCATTTAACTCGTAAGGCTCCTCTCTCATGAGCAACCTAGCTCTGTAGAGTTTTTTTGAAGCGGCCTCACTGGCTGTCAGATATTCAAACAAGCGGCCTTCGTGTTGTGCGTCGAACGTCTTTTTCTGAGGGAAAAACCTATTCTCATGTTGAAGTTCATCACGAAACTCATCCCACTCCAAAACTGCCTCTGAATCATGCGCAACGACTGGCTCAAAGCACACAGAATTATAACCCGGAATTATGGTATCTAGTAATTCTTCAGCAGTAGAGTCGTCCAAAGCTTTGAACAAATCCCAGTCCGATCTCAGTAGTTTTGATAAAGGTAATGAGTTTTCGCCTTGGCTTTCCTTATACAAAGCATCTCTAAGACCATCAAAGGTAAGAAACAACGAATCTGTGGAAGTTACTGCTACAGATTTTGACCCACAGTAAGCACACGTTCCATTTTCGGAGGATAAATCCGAAATTATCTTGGCTAAAAAGAAGTCTCCAAAACAGTTGCCACAGCATTTCATAAATCAAACCTACCCAAAGAATGCTGCTAAGGTTTCTATATGGTGCTGCATGGAAAGCTTCTTAACATATCCAAGACCTGGAAAATGTTGGCGGGAATGAAGGTCAATAAATTCAGCAACCGCACTGGTTTCAGGGATGCTACCAGCAGTTACATCCCGATCCAGTTTCACCAATGCTTCAAGGAATTTTCCACCTGGGTCTGTAGGGTCAAGCTGACGGTCCGAAACGTAATGATTCATAAACATGTCGTCATCTTCATTCTCATCTACATATGTTAGGTGTATAGCAACCGCATATGCGGGGCCACCTGTTTCGGAATAGTCATCACCAACGATCAAGAAATCACCAAAGCCATCAACACCTTCATCGGGATATGTAATATGGAGATCAGAGAAATGTTCTCGCGGTGGATGCTCGCGATTTTTTCTTTTAATGAAACCATCCCGAATCAGAATCCGGCGGTGATCATTAAATTGGCGGCGGTAAAGTCTGCTACAAGACTCCTCGATGAATATATGTTCATGCACAGATCCTAGGGGGGATAACAGGCCTGAAAGATCACGAGCACGAGTACACCCATAATGGATAACACTAATTGGCAGATCATATCTCCCTAAACGAGAAACTCCATTTTGCGATACATCAGCATCCGCAATGAATCCAATAGAGCAATTCACGTAAGCATCGAGAAAGCCAGCACAGTCTTCAGGCTCCAGCCATTCCGAATCTTCAGCTAAATCACCAACCTGTGGATTAACAACTAATATGAAGGAGGCATTGGCATCTCTCAAGGCTTCAATAGCTCGTCTTAATCCTGAAAATGACGAGCGAACGGGTTCGATGATGGGAACAACGTTATTTTGAGCAATTAACTCTGCATTCTCACGTATTGTGATTAGCTCGTATTGCTTCCCTCTGAAATATGGGTAATACATGGCTTCCCCTGTCTGTATCAGCAAGCCAATAAACAACTCCCAATTTCCTCATCCAAAAGCTTTAGGAAAGCTGACTTGTCTTGCTTCGTTAATTTACACCCTAAAGACGCTGCTTTAAGCGAATCAGGAACCTGTGTAATGAACTCACGAAGTAAAAAACAATTTCCCCGTTTTTTCAAGACTCTAACCATCTCATTATGCGCAGTTTGTGGATCGAGCTGAACAAATAAGGCCTTGCACTCATTATAAATCTTCGTATTTGGCACATCAGGTACATAGCCAAATTGCGATTTGATGATGGCAGTATATTCAGGCTTTCTAAGTGAGTCAAAAATTACTGAAGGATCAACACTAGCTTTCTGAGAAGATGCTTCGCGTTCCGTACTTATAGTATATCGATCACTCAGAATCATTAAACCAACGGAATCACTAACCATCTGTTCCACTTTGGCCATTTGATCTGCTGAAGTTATCACATTTATGTGATCGAAAATTTGATGATAGGCGTCTAGTTGCCGCTCTAGACGGTTTACGGAATCATATGTAGATTTAATCTCATAAACTGCTGAAGAGCCATTGAGAATAACGGAATCCGCTTTACAATTACCTGCCCGAAATTCCGTAAGCATAAATGAGCTGTTCAAAGAATGCCTTCCAAGAAGCACCTTTCCCGCAATCGCATTCTTATAGATATACTCATTTCTATACTCTTTAAAGAGAATGGCGTAAATCCCATCATAGAAATCGCGGAGAGCCATATGAGGATCCAACGCCTCACAAAGATGAGTTTCCGCCAGAATCTTACATGCAGTTTTAGAGGAACCCTTGGTAGCAAGGTCCTTAATAACATTAGAGGAAAAGAGACGAGAGAGCCCTGGAGCAAACCGCGGATCGATAATAGGCATGCTATTCGTTCTCATAATGATCCAACTTAAAACTCTATCCCAAAAAAGAAAGTCCGACAATTTCGCCTGTTACTCTGAAACGTATGCACACTATTCGACATTTTCAGTTTTCGCAATGGTGATTTTTCATCGAAAAATACGTAATCAAAGCAAGGGTTATGAAAGAGATCAATCCTCGGTTTTAAGCACAAGACCGTACAGTGCTTATACGGTTGCTAGGTAAACCCTGCGCTAATGATGGGAGGCTTCGCCGGCGCCGCTGGGAATGTGGATGTTTTCTACCATGTCCTGTACTTCCTGTGGTGCATCCGGTGTAAATTTGCTGACCAATAATGCTACGGCAAAGTTAATCAGCATGCCGACAAAGCCGATGCCTTCCGGCGTGATGCCCAGCAGGTATTGCTCTTTCGTTCCACCGAGGAACTGGAAATAAATAATATAGCTGATGGTGAAAATAATACCGCACAACATACCGGCAATCGCCCCTTCCCGATTCATGCGTTTTGAAAAGATGCCGATCAACAGCGTCGGGAAAAACGACGATGCCGCAAGGCCGAATGCAAAGGCAACGGTTTTGGCAATAAAGGCCGAGGGCGGATTGATTCCGAAATAGGCCGCAATCACGAGCGCGACAAATGATGCAAACCGAGCATAGGTGACTTCTTCGCGGTCACTGAGGTCGGGCTTCACGATTTTTTTCATTAAGTCGTGCGAAATGGAGGTTGAAAGTACCAACAGCAGACCGGCGGCCGTTGAAAGCGCCGCGGCAATGCAACCGGCCATGAGCAAGGCGATTACCCACATGGGCAACCCGGCCATGTGCGGATTGGCCATGACCATGATATCATTTCCGAACCAGAGTTCGTTCGGATTCGTGTCGTCGGCCTTGTTAGCGAGCAGGCGCTCCCCGCTTGCACCAACACGTTGTTTCTCCGGTGCATCGTAAGCAGGATAGGTCGGGGCTTTACCCTGGAATACCGAACTCGTTCCGGCGGCGGATCGGGCAGGCCCGAAATACTGGATCTTTCCATCCCCGTTTTTATCGACCCACGCCATCTGGCCGGTCTCTTCAAAGTCGCGGAACCATTCCGGTGTTTCGGTATACGGTTTTTCGTGCAGGTTCTGAATCAGATTTACGCGGGAAAATGCGCCGATGGCCGGAGCGGTCAGATAAATCACCGCGATAAAGAGCAGCGTCCAACAGGCGGACTTGCGCACGGCACCCACGTTTTTCACGGTGAAGAACCGGACTATCACGTGCGGCAATCCTGCGGTGCCGCACATCAAGGCCGCTGTGATGCAGAACATATTGATCTTCGACATTTTGCCGGACGTGTATTCCTGAAAGCCCAGCTCGATATTAATATTATTCAGTTTTTCCAAAAACGGTGTGGGCGTCGGCCCCGTGGTTAAATCACCGACCAATCCCACTTGCGGAATTACGTTGCCCGTCAGCGCCATGGCAATAAAGATGGCCGGAATGGTGTACGCAAATGACATCACGCAATATTGAGCTACCTGCGTATAGGTGATGCCTTTCATGCCGCCGAGGCCGGCATAGAAGAATACGATGGCCGCCCCGATGAGTACGCCGGCCGGTATACCGATTCCGAACAACTGGGAAAAAACCACGCCGACCCCGCGCATCTGCCCCATAATATAGGTCATGCAGATAAAGATGGCACAAACAACGGCCACGCCCCGGGCTACCTTTGAATAATAGCGGTCACCGATAAAGTCCGGCACTGTCGCCTTTCCGAATTTCCGGAGGTAGGGAACCATCAGAATGGTCAGCAGTACAAAACCGCCCGTCCAACCCATCAAAAACCGGGAGGCATCATATCCGCTGAGCGCAACCGTTCCCGCCATGGAAATAAAGGTGGCGGCAGACATCCAGTCGGCAGCCGTGGCCATGCCGTTAGCGAACGAGGAAACATGGCCGCCGGCCGTGTAGTATTCCTTGGTAGAAGAGGCCCGCGACTTAATCGCGATCCCGATATAGAGTGCAAACGAGAGTCCGATAAATATAAAGTTGAGGGTATCCTGAGTCATTACCTACTCCCTTAGTCTTCTTCCGAATAGCCATGCTTGGCATCGAGAAGGTTCATGAGGGCAGCGTAGACCACGAGAATACACACGAAGGCAATGATCGAGCCCTGTTGTGCCATCCAAAAACCGGCGGGCGCGTTCCCGATCGGCGGCGCATTCGCATCGAGCCAGTCGCGGAACAGGATACCGCAGCCGAAGCTGACGAAAAACCAGATGGCTAAAAGGCTGAATACAATCTTAAGGCACGCACGCTGGTGGGTCTTCGAAGAGTTAACGTTCATAATCATTTATTTAAACAAAATATAAATATGAAAGCAACGCCCGTTTCCCTTCCTCCGGCTCTTATCCCTTTTTTTCCGAGAGCTAATCAGCATTAGGTTATAACAAAATCGGCTTATTTGATCTCTTATTATCGAAATGACCATATCGATATGGTTTTATCTTATTAATACGCAGTGCAAATATGCTTATACGCATTAAATGTATTGAGAATGATGCCGTTTCTGGTAAGCAATCCCCTTTTATATCGAATACTAACCAGGGGAAAACTATGTTGCACGAACCAGCCGCAAAGGCGGAAAAGGACGCTGCGTCCGATTGGAAGGCCAAGCTTGGTATCAAGCTTTTCTGGCTATATTGCGTTATCTATATGGGCTTTGTCGGTATTGCGGTTTTCGCGACCGAAACCATGAAAAAACCGGTATTGGCTGGAACCAACCTCGCCATTATCTACGGCATGGCACTGATCATTTTCGCGATCATTCTCGGCCTGATCTACAACCATCTCTGCACCAAGAAGGAAAATGAGATGGCTGCAAAAGAAGGGGAGGCTGAATAATGAATTATGTAGCCAACCCTATTGCCATTGCAATTTTCCTCACGTTTGTCGGTTTCGTGCTGGGCATGTCCTTCTACTTCGCCCGCAAAGCCAAATCGGCTGAAGGTTATTTTGCGGCCGGTGGAACCATTCACTGGTTCGTCAACGGTATCGCCTTTGCCGGTGACTATCTTTCCGCGGCCTCCTTCCTCGGCATCTGCGGCCTGATTGCCACCATGGGCTATGACGGCTTTCTCTATTCCATCGGCTACCTCGCCGGCTGGATCGTGGCGCTGTTCGTGGTTGCGGAACCCATGAAGCGTCTGGGGAAATATACCTTTACCGACGCGCTGGACTCCAAGTTTAACTCCAAGGGCATCCAGCTCATGGCCGCTATCAGCACGCTGGCGGTATCGCTGTTCTATCTGATTCCCCAGATGGTCGGGGCCGGTGTACTCGTTACACCGCTGCTCGGTCTTCCCCACTGGATGGGCGTTTGCATGGTGGGTGCCATCGTAATCACCATTGTGGCTACGGCCGGCATGACGTCCACCACCTATGTGCAGTTCCTCAAAGGCGGCCTGCTGATTATCTTTTCCACTGTACTGTCCATTGCCGTACTGAACAAAGGCCTCTCTACAGAGCCGCGCCCGGAAACTTTCAATCCGAAGATTATTGCTGCGGCCGATGCGGATACCAGCATCCGGGTCACGGAAGCCAAAACCGGACTCACCTTCGTGAAAATTACCGAAGATGGAATTTTCAACTGGTGGATCGTTCGCGGCGATAAACTGGAACAGGCTCAGTCCAAGGTCGAAACTGCTTCCGGCGAAACCCTCTATAACGGCGCGCCCAAAACTGACAACAAGTTCCAGTCCGTCGGTCTGGTTACCGAATTGCCGGATGGTCAGACCGAAACCGGCAAAGTAGGCGTCTTCGAATACTTCTCCACGATCCAGGGTTCGGAAGTTGTCCGCTATCCGAAAAGCTCCATCGCCATGTTCGACCACGAAGGCGACCACGTGAAAGTATTCTGTCCGCAGATCACTTCCGGTGAAGACCTGATGATCCCCGGCCAGAAATTTAAGATCAAAGACGGCATCGGCAAGATCAACTTTATCTCGCTTATGCTCGCGCTCTTCCTCGGAACAGCATCTCTGCCGCATATTTTGATCCGTTACTACACCGTGCCTTCACAGCGCGATGCCCGTAAGTCCACCATCGTCGCCATCGGCGGTATCGGCTTCTTCTACGTCCTCACCTTGTTCATGGGACTCGGTGCCATGACCCTCGGCGTAATCGACGTGGAAAGCGGCAACATGTCCGCCCCGTTGCTGGCCAAGGCCTTCAGTATCTTCCTGTTCTCCGTCATCTCGGCTATCGCATTTGCGACCGTGCTCGGCACGGTATCCGGTCTGATCGTGGCCACCTCCGGTGCCATTGCCCACGACCTGATGGATAACTATATGGGCATTAAGATGAACGATAAGCAGAAGGTTATGGCCGGCAAAACCGCCGCCTTCGCCGTCGGCATCGTCGCCGTCGCCCTCGGTATCGCCTTCAAGGGCATGAACGTGGCCTTCCTGGTGGGCTGGGCATTTGCAGTTGCGGCTTCGGCCAACCTGCCGTCAATCATCATGCTGCTCTTCTGGGATAAAACCACCGCCAAGGGCATTGCTTGGTCGATCGGCGTCGGCATGGTTTCCGCGCTGGGCATTATCCTGACCTCCCCGAGCATGTATGGGCAGTACGGTGCCGATCCATCCACCGCCATCCACAGCCTCGATAATCCGGGCATTATTTCGATTCCGCTCAGCTTTATTACACTGGTGGTGGTTTCGCTGATGACCCAGAAAGATAATCACGGGCTCGAGGATATCACCTAGAACCACACTTGAAGCCGGCCGGAATGTTCCGGTCGGTTTTTGATTCAAAGAGAACACCACGCATGAAAAAACTAATCACACTATACATACTCAACCTGCTTCTGGTTGCCGCGGCTCAGTCCGAGAGCATTATGAAGCCGATTAATGATCTGGGCTACGGCACCGTGTCCGGTCGGATTCAAACGCTGACCATGTACCGCGACTTTGAAGTCGCTGGAAACGGATTTAACACCACTTTGGGTGCCGTGCTTGAATATACCTCCCCTGTCGTTGCAGGATTCGATGCGGGACTGGCCTATAACTTTGCCGATGAATTGCACGCAAATAATGCATCCGGAATTCTGGCCAACGACGATATCAATATTCTTAACGAAGTTTGGATTCGTGCTCTGCTTGGCACTCTAAGTAACACCACCGTAACCGTCGGCCGGAAAATCAATAACGGCGAGGTGTTTCGCGCCGACGATTTCCGGCAGAAAGCACGGTCCATAGAAGGCGTTCAGGTCAACAGCAAGGATATCCCCAATACCAGCCTTACTGTTGGTCATGCCCGTAGAATGAGTAACTGGATCGCTGCCGGCGACAAATGGGAGTTTAATAACTTCGGCGATGTTTTCACTCTACCGCCCCGCTTCGATGCCGACGTTCCCTACGACACCGACGGGGTAACGTGGGCAGAAGGGGTCAACAACAGCATCGCCGATCTCGAAATCGCCCTGTTCGATGCCTATGCATGGGACGTAGCTAACCTTGCGGGAACCCGCGTTCAGTGGGATGCCGGAAAGAAGAGCTCGCTTGTTGGCTACTACCGCAACGAATCCTCTGTTGGCCGAATGAAGTCTCGACGCTCGAATGCCTTCGGCCTGTCCTTCATCCAGAAAGTCGGCACATTCACGCTGGAACCCGGCTACTTCGGGATTCGTGGCGATGACCTTCTGTTTCAGGAATTGACCACCGGTATAAACCACCCGCTTGGCGCATCAATGGAGCTCTGCTCATGCCAGTTTGCAGGCGATTCCAGCACAGCCTACATTAAAGCAACGACCAAAATTGAAAGTACAAATACCAAGCTGTACGCCCTCTACAATCATACATGGCACGACCACAGCAATCGTCCGTTCAACGGGCAGGAGCTCAACCTCGTGATCAAACAACCGATCGTCGAAAACCTGACCGTAGCCTTCAAAGGCGGCGTGGGATACCGCGACGGCAAGAAAGGTACTGCCAATACGACGGATATCGACCTCCGGTTATTCGTTACGTATGCCTTCTAAGTTGTAGCCGGCGGCGGTGACGCCGGATAATCGAGTCCTCTTCGTGCCCTTCGCGTCTTCGTGGTTAAAAATGACTACTCATGAAATATCCGGGCTAGATCTGCATCCCGAGAAAATCGTAACTGAGTTTCGATTGGAATATGGGAATACGGGAAAGAAGTGACTGGAGATGATCACGCTCGATATCCGTCAGTTTTTCAATATCGAGTTCATCCGTGCTGGTGCTCAAAGAAACCCCGGCTTCGATCTGATTAAAGAACCGGAGCTGCCAAAGATAGTCGAAGACATAGATCACCTCACGGTAGGTTCCCTCCTGCAATACACCTGTATCGCACAACGCCTTCAGCCGCTCAAGTGTTCCCGGAACACCCACATTATGCTTCAGCGCATAGATACGCACAAAAGTTTCGATGGGCTTTATACACTCCTTCACATTGATCGTTTTCTGGTCACCCTTCTTCTCGGTACGGATCCGGCCCAGTAAACCGAGCGGGGCTTTATAGCCCAGGCAGTTTCTGGCGTAGTGAAGATAGAATTCCGGATTCTTTTCGGTGCACCGTTGGATGTGTTCCCGCAGATCGTCCACCAAAGACTCATCGCCATACGCGCATCGGATATCAAAAAATACGTTTACTTCCAGAATGGTCTCCGGCGTGGATTCTACGATCCATTTTGAAAAGTGGTTCTTCCATTCAGAAAGCGAAAGGCACCACTTGGGATTGGCCGCCATGATGCCGCCCGGACAATAGGGATAACCCGCCTGCTTGAGTTTGCCGCAAACGTCGTCAGCCAGCGCGAGAAACGTCCGGCGCACCGACGACAGCTGACCGTCAGGGACATCCGCAAAGACCAGCGCGTTGTCCTGATCAGAAAACATGGTCATTTCGTGGCGTGCATTACTTCCAAGCGAAAGATAGGAAAACGGGATATCTCCACCACCTGATTCGGCAAGCGACAGCGAGATAAACTTTTCGATTGCGGCATCATAGGTTTGCCCCACGACCTCCCGCAAAATACCGGGCCGTGCTCCTTGGTCTGCCATGGAACGCACGATATCCGGCAGTTGCTTGAGGCTTTGAATAACCTGCCCCGCGGTTTTCGATGCAGCAATTTGCCGGACCACCCCCATCTCCGGAAGTCTCCGTGAGTCTTCTGCACCGTAAAATGCCTTTAGTGTATGCTGCTGTCCCCTGCTGATTTCCCCGAACGAAATTACATGACCGTTCTTTTCAGAGAAAAAAATACGCGACGTAGAAACCAGTACTTCCAGTGGCTCGCCTTGCCGGGTCAAAATACGGCCCTCGAATTCCGCTGCGGGGGCGGTATGTTCGTAGAGCTTTTTTAAGTGTTCCACAATCGGTTGGTTCACCTCGTTATCCGGCTCCAGCAAAGTCCAGATTTTCATATCTGCCAGTTCTGTTTCACTATACCCGGTCATCTGGCGAAGCGTGTTATTCGAATAGACGGTCTCGCCTCCAATCTCCAGGACATAGCCCTCCTTAGATCCCTCCACTAAGGCGCGGTACCGATCTTTGGCTTCGCGCAGTCCGGTCTCCGCACGCTTGCGATCAACCTCGATACGTCTGCTTTGAAACAATACGTTGGCCATTAATCCGACGAGCACTACAGCAATGATTCCGTCGGCGATCAGCAGGTTGCGGGAAAGACGGGCGATCTCTTCCTCCACATCATGAATATAGATCCCCGTCCCGATAATCCATTCCCATTCGGGAACTCCGCGTACAAATGACAATTTCGGCTCGGCACGCGATACATCGTCTTTCCACTGCCACAGATATTCCTGATAGCCCTCACCCGCCGCCTTCACCAACGCAACCGACTCGGCAAACAGCTTTTTCCCGCTCTTGTTTTCAACGTCAGCATAATCGGACAGATCCCGGCCGATGAGCTCCGGACGGTAGGGATGCATCACCATGCGCGGATGCATATCGGTAATCCAGAAGTAGTCTTTTCCTTCCAACCCGTAGCGGAGCTCGAGTATTTCAGCAGCAGCCTGCTGCTGCGCTTCCTCACGACTGATCATTCCCGCCTGTTCCTGATGAATATAAAATTCGATGGCACTGGCCGCCGTGGCGGTAAGCTCCCGAATCATCTCCTTCTTTTGCTTCATCATGCTGTTGTGGAAGACGGGCACAATGATGGTGAAAGCCGATGAGGCAAACAGAATACCGGCAATGACCGTCGGCCATACGATGCGCCAGTAAAAACCGGTGGACAAACGACGAGGGTCACCCTTGCCGTGGGCGTATGCCTTTCCCTCGAAATATTCCGAAAGCTCGGTCTCGCTCAGAATTTTTTCGAGTTCAGCAGGCTCGTTTGTTTCGTGATACTTTTCTGCAAACTGGCCACTCTCAAAATCTTCCTGCAGCGGAATGATGCCATCGTAATCGTCCCGTAAATGGCTTTCGAAAACAGCCTTAATCTGCTCACGGCTATACCGCCCCTCAAACTCGTCGTATGCATCGCCGAGTGCTTCCGTGCAATGGCGGTACTTACGGTGATTGTACGGATCGTACCCTTTCGAACTGCCGGTCCGCAAAAATTGGTCAAATCCTTCGGCGTCAAAAAATCCGTCAATCCATTGATGGATATCTTCGGCACGGATTCCAACCAGCTCCTCCGTTCGGTCAGCATGCGTCGAAAGTTTCACGCCTTACCTGCGGCTGAGGCTCATCAGAATCTGCAGCACATACCAGAACAGCAGCGCAATCGAGGCAAAAAGCTGCAGGGATGCAGCAACGTGCTGCTGCGGACCGTAGTGGTGTAGAATTTTAGACGTATCGTACAGAATCGCTCCGCTGGCCAGCAGGACCATGGCGAAGGAAAAGATGAGTCCGAGGTTAAATCCGAACAGTACGGCGCAGACAATCAGCCCAAGTGCAACCATCATGCCGATTTTAATAATACCACCGAGGAACGAAAAATCCTTCTTCGTCGTGAAAACGACTGCCGTGAGGCCACCAAAAATCCCGAGCGTAAGAATAGCCGCTGTCGGCAACACTTCCGGCGAACTGTAATAGGCCGCGATCAACAGGATCGGAGCAAAGATAACCGATTCAAGAATCACATACAGCGTAAGCCCCACATACTGCATGGTCGGGGATGCCCCTCCGGAAGCCAACCCGCTGGCAAGGCGACCAAAAATAATGAAGCCACCGAGAATCAACAACCAACCAAAGCGCATCGCCATAACATTCAACAGCATTTCTGCGATCGGCGACGTGATCATGTAGGTTTCAAGCGCAACAAACGCCAGAATGGCGCCGGCAAGGTGACCGTAGGTTTTACGGATAAAGGCCGCACGCTCGTCGGGAGCAGATTGCGATACGGTTAGCTGCTGTGCATATTCGTTCATGATGAATCCCTTGGTTGTGTGAATAACATCTTTATCAAATTTAAGCGTCAGCGCCAGTTCCCATCGCTTGGAAATACGCGTTCAGGGATAACGGGCTGGAAGCCCGTTCTACGAGTAGCATGGGCATCCTGCCCATGATCCCTGCGAGGCTGTGCAGGAACAACGGGCTGGAAGCCCGTTTACGTAGCATGGGCATCCTGCCCATGACTCCTGCGGGGCCTACGCCACCCCCACCCATTTCCAATTTTTCAACCCGGCATTCTCAGGATTCTCAAGAACATAGCCAACTGCATGTTTAAAATCTTCTTCATCTCGGATCAAGTGGTCGTAATATTCCGCCTGCCAAAACTCGCCGCTTCTCTCCAGCATCCGATTCGCCATCGTGGCCGTATAAGATTTCCAGGAATGCATAATACCTTGCAGCTCAAATCCAGGCTTCGGTTGCACGACCGCGTGTACATGATTAGGCATAATGCACCATGCAATGAGCCGGTAACGCTCACCATCAAAATATTTCATAGCGTCTTGTACCAGTCCCGCGACCTCTACATTCTCTAACCAACATTCCCCATGTCCTGCATCAAGGAAGGTTTCCACTTTTTCTGAATAGAGTTTGCGTAAACGATCTTCTTCTATATTGGAGAGTGGTCGGTTTTGTTTTTCAGCAACTCGAATTATGCTGTCCCGCTCGGTTTTCCAAGACTCCAAAATTGGTTGTGGTAATGAATCGGCTAGCCGAAAGGTGACGGAGTAGATCCCTCCATCGCGAGTCCAGTGAGGTAAATGAGCTCCATGGCGGATATGAAATTCTTTTGTCCAGCTGCCCCCGGCATAGCCTTCAGGGACAACGGGCTGGAAGCCCGTTCTACGAGTAGCATGGGCATCCTGCCCATGTGTAGAGGGGAAGAAAAACTGTTCTGCATTTCGGTAAGTAAGCTCAGCCAGTTCTGCTTCCGGAATTTCCAAAAGTTCAGCAGCTTTGGCAAGAACATGCGTAAGGTTGGCCGGCTCGTTGAGCGGACCTTCGGCTGTAGTCGGAAGAATATCGGGGGCATCGGTTTCAATCAGCACGCGATCAGCCGGTACGGCACGGATCGCGGGACCTGCCTTTTTAGCATTGGGTCGGGTAATGGATCCGGAGAAGGAAATATAGCCGCCCCGTTTCACCAATTCGGTTGCGATTTCGGCCGAACCGCCGAAACAATGGATGAGCATGCCACACGGCAGAGCGCCGGACTGGTCGAGCAGCTCAATCAATCTGCCCCACGCTTTTCTGCAATGGATACTGACCGGCCGATTCAGACGACGGGCAAGATCAAGCTGCGCAAGAAAAACCGCTTCCTGATCGGAGTCATCGCGATCATCGATTGCGTGATCGATCCCGATTTCCCCGACGCTTGCTTGCGGATATTTAACCAGCAGATCTTCCAGGGTTATTTCCCAGTCAGTAGAGCGCTCGGCAATAAACCAGGGATGGAGCCCAAAAGCCGGATAAATTCCTTTGAAAGATTCCATAATTTCGGTCACACGTGGCCAGTCGCTCTCGCAGCATCCTTTTACTCCCATTGAAACGACGCCGGCATTTCGTGCCCGGTCCATCACATTAGCAATATCCGGCAACAGGCGCTCATCCTGCAAATGGTTATGGGAATCAAACAGCTTCATGCCCAGTGTTCTTTAATGTAGTCGACGACTTTACTGACTGGAAGTTCATCGGACGACGGCCCGTTACGGATATAGAAGGCTTCCTTGTTTCCGTTTTTGAGATAGACCGGATGCGCTGCGCGGGAGCATTGCACCAACCCGACCGTTTTCCCATCCATCGGAATAATATTCAGCCGGATATACTTGGACATTTCGGGGCCGAGATGATTGGCGACCAGATTCTTGAAATGCAGGCGGCACTTGTCTTCGTTTTCAAAAACATCCTGCTCCAGCCCGGTAACCTCGCCATCATCCGTAACTCCGATCAGCAGGGTTCCCCCGTCGGTATTGAGAAATCCGGCAATCCCTTTCAGCCAGGCAATTTCAATTTCCTTGCCCGGCTTTTTGGCATGCAGATTCATCCGCATGGTGGATTTGAATTCGACAGCGCGATTTTCACCCTTTGCAATCAGTTCCCGGACCGTCTCATCCATCTTCGAGGCATCCAGCGAGGGAACGGACTGAAACGTGCGACCATAACGGCGACTCAACCAGAAAGCGCCGCCAACCGATAGCGCTACGAATACGAGAGCGAACACCCACAGGAAAATCCATCTGCGGCTGATATCGCCGATGATATCGGATTCCGGAACCACCACGCCCATCCAGAGATCTTCCCTCGAACCTTCCAGCGGCTGGAATCCGCACCACCACACCTTGCCATCGTGCAGGAAGGAGACCACTTCGCTTTCCGGAAGCTGCCCCCCTTTCCATGAGCGGTGCGCATTACGAACCAGCTGGTTTGTGACCGAGCTCACCACAGCGAATCCGGTTGCACTCTCATTGGAACCCGGGAGCAATAGCAGCTCATCGCGACGAAACAGAAACAGATCGCTGTTTGCACTCGGCGCCATCTTTTTGATCGCACGGTAAAGATCGTCCAGCAGAACATCGAACGCAACGACCACCGGTTTATTCCCCTTTGGAGGCATAAAGGAAGCCGAGGCGGTTATGCCGATTTTTTTGAGCGTGTGAAACAGGTATTGCTCAGTCCAGTAGACTTCATCGGTATCGAGTGCCGGACGAAACCAGGGACGCTCCCGCGGATTAAAATCCCCTGCTTCTGACGGCATGCGCTCCGTGCCGTCTGAAAGAATGAAGTAGCTGTCCCCTTCATGATTCGCAATCGTGATCCCCGAAATCATGGGTTTATTTTTAAAAATAGGAAGCAACTGATTTTTTAGCCCCTTCGGCTCACTCAGGGAAACCACTCCGGAAATGCCATAATCCCGAACCATGCCGAGCGAAGCGGTAACCGAGGTTTGCATTAAGCGAAATTCCACCACGGCACTGGCTGAGGCCGTTTCAATATAGCGCTCAGAAATATCATGCCGCGCCTGCAGGGCCAGATAGGTGACCGCTCCGATGGCCAGCAACGACACCACCATCGAAGCCAGAATGATATCCCGTGTAAAACGGCGACCGCCCATATTTGATCCACCCATAATTACCTGACCTTCGTCCTACATAAAAGAGCGTGCCCAACCGCCGAATGCCTTCATCAGCCGGGCCTGAATAACCGTTGAAGTTTCGGGTACTTCCGGGAAATAACCGACGTTGATATAGTTTTCCTGAAAAACCGGACTGCGCGGAAGCAAGGGTTCGCAATCATCCTTTAATTCATAATTAGTGGTATAGCGATACGGCCATATATCAAAAACCGGCAGCGCAGTGGATACCGCTCCGATGGCTCCGCTGAAGTGGGAAATAACCGGGGTGGTCGGCCCCCTGCTGACCGTCCAGGCATTCTGTGGCTGGCAGGCATTGAGAATCGTCGCTTCCAGATCACGGGCAACTTCAACATCCTCGATAAAGACGCCGCATTCGGTATTCAGTTTGGCCGAACGCGGATCAAAATTGTGCGACCCGATCAAGGAAACCCGCCCGTCGAGAGCAAATGATTTTGCATGAATGCATAGTTTGGGGCCGACCCGGTCAATCTCTTCGATATCGGAGCGATCTTCGATGCCGGATTTACGGATGGCATGATCAACAATTTCCTCATGCCGATGCACATAGGATACCTGATCACCGGGAAACGGTTTGGACTCATAAATATCAATGCCCGTTTTTTTATACAGCTCCTTACGATTCTTGAAAGAAAGCGCGTAAACATGCACGTGATCCGCGGCTGCAAGGCTGTTGCTGGAGGCAACGATACGGAATTTTGGATGCTTTTTTCTGACCTCCTTAAAACCTTTCCGGGCGGTCCGGCTGTAGATGAGGTACGGCGTTTGAATCACCAGCCGGTCCTGGGCATCCTCAAATATGAGCTCGAACCATTCGTCGAAATCCATCTGCTCCCTGCTGCCCTTAAACTTGCGGGGGGTATCATATACAAACTTAACCTTATCTGCTTCGTATACCCGAATCGTGTCACGCAGCTCGGAGATCGAACGAACGTCCGCCAACCGCTTAACTTCCTCAAACATCCAATGCTGCGCTTCATCCAGCAAGGGCTCGCAGCCATTCGTCAGCTTTTCAAACTCCTGCTGCACATCAAGCAACTGGGTCAGAAATACGGAGTGCTTATCCTGCCAGAACAACTCAAACGAATCCTGCATATCCATCACGGAAGGGCCCGCAACAATTATATCCCGGTCGCGAAACAAAAATGCGGTATCCCGGTCGTAATACCGGCCTTCGTAGTTGCGTCCGCCGGTAATACCGACCCGGCCGTCAACGAGCAGGAGCTTGTTATGCATGCGCCGGTTCATCTTTTTTGCCTTGAACAGGACATTATCCCAAAAGCCGATTTTTCCCACGACCGCGGTATCGTTCAGCGGTTTGTATAAAGCAATCTCCAGATTACGATGGGCCCGGGCCATTCGTGCGAGCACCGGGGGTTCAGCCGGCAGATTCAGCGCATCAATTAAAACACGCACCAGCACGCCGCGCTCTGCCGCCTTTACCAGTTCATCAAAAACGAAGCGGCAGGTCGGGTCGTCTTTCCAGATAAAGGTTTGGATATCGATCGATTTTTTTGCAGACCGGATCAGGTGAATTCTGGCCAGTAATGCGTCATCGCCCAGTTCAAGAATACTGACATATTGCGCCGTGCCTCCCCGCTCCATGTTGATCCAGGCCTTATCCGCCAGATCCTGGTATTCGGATTCCACCGGCTTGGCAACTTCCAGCAAGGAACGCTTCAGCCGCTGGTATTTAAAGGCGTTCTCCAGCTCCCGCTCCGGAATACTCGAACAACCGGCAAGAGTACCTGTCAGCAACAATAGAAATAGTTTTTTAACTCCACACATCGAAATAAACTTTATACTTTATGAAACATGAAGCAAACCATTCTCACCTGCTCTATCATGTACCTGGCTCTTGTGTCCGATGCCCGAATCTGGACCAGCACGAACGGACAAAGGGTTGACGCCGATGTGGTTCGGGTTAACCCCAACCGGACCGTGGTGCTTAAGACCTCGCAAGGCAAGGTGGTGACGGTTCCGTTTAAGACCTTTATCGAAGAAGATGTCCGCGAGTTGGAGAGCATCCTTGCTCTGCCCTTCATCCCGCATCCCGTATCGTGGCAAAAAATGAACGCCCTGTTTGGCATCGCAATCTGGAACGATGTCCTGCTCTGGGACGATAAGACCCAAACCGCCGCCCGGCGGTTGCAGCTAAACAAGGAATCAAAGACCGATTTCATGGAAAACTACCGGTCGTATCCATTGGGGGGAAAAACGGTACTCGGGCAGGATATTTATGCAGCAGCCCTTTACGGGGGTAATGAACATGCCGAAAGTGTGTCTTTCATCTTCCTCAACCTCGGGGATATTCCACCTGATACCCGTCCTAAAAAAATAATCGAGCTCATTGAAATCGCAGGGGAACAAATGGCTGCGCTCCTCGAAGATACGCTCGGCAAACCCGAACGCAATTCTCTCGGCAGCGGAGATCTGCGCGAAAAAGTCTGGCGCTGGGATTGGAACGGCCATGCCATCATGCTCTCCATCCAGAAGGGCAAATATACCGCGCTGCGCATCATGCCCACGGAACGAGCCGACAACGGGGGAAAGATTGCCAGGGTTTCGGACGACGCGCTCAAACAACGCCTGGCCTCCTGCGTTGAACGGCGCGACAACGGCGACGTTGTCGTCACCAACATACCGATGATCCATCAGGGCCCCAAAGGATACTGCGTTCCTGCAACCTGGGAACGGTACCTGCGCTATGTGGACATCCCTGCCGACATGTACCTACTGGCTCTCGCGGCCAACACCGGGGTTGGTGGCGGAACCCATATGGATGATATTATCGACGCAACCAGCAGCATCATCTCCAGCAATGGACGCAAGCTCGGCAAGGCCGGAGAAAAGCCTTCCGTTAATAAGATATACAAATACATCGACAAGGGATTGCCCGTCATGTGGACATTCATGAGCACCTCCTCATTCCAACGCGAGGCCACGACCAACACCGCCCGCCGAAACGGGAAAGAGATCAAGGTGAAGAAAAATAATTCGGGCCAGTCCGAAGATTCCAGCTCAGGCGGACACATCTGCCTGATCATCGGCTACAATAAACAGACTGGCGAAATTGCCATCTCCGACAGCTGGGGGCCCCGCTTTTCCGAGCGCTGGATTCCTGCCAGCACAGCCGAAGCCGTCTCCTATGGCACCATGAACATTATTAAGTGGTAGGCGAGGCCTGAACAGGAACCTCATTGTCTCGGATCAGAGTGCACCGCGGCGGTCTTCGAGTTCCTGGCGGATTTCGTGGCAGCGGGCTTCGTCGAGCCGGTAACGGCTGATGAGCCAAAACATCCCTATCATGGCGATGGCTGGAAGGAAGGTGAAGATTCCGCGCATCAAAGACAACGAATGTTCGTGCTGCGCCCCGCCGAGCTCGGCTTTGAAGCCCGTCAGCTCTAAAAGGACATTGGCCAGCAGATAGCAAACCGAAAGGCCGATCCGGACGGTCAGCGCACAAACCGAGGTATAGCTGCCCTCTCGACGGCAGCCGGTCTTTATTTCGTCTTCGTCGCAGATATCAGCCAACAGCGAGGTAAGGATAATCCATATCCCGGTTCCCCCCGGGCCGGTCAGTGCGGCATTCATCACCATCAGCCAGGGATGCGCAGGATTTACCATGACCAGACGCGAAAGGGACGCAAGCACCACAAAGCCAGCATTCACCTTCAGGGCCGCCAGTTTACCGTAGCGGCGCGAAAGCCAGGTAAACAGCGGAATACTCGCAACGGAGGCCGTCATCTCGGCCGTAAACCGCCAGCCGGCTATGATGGATGCCGCGTGGGTGTCGCCGTCGAACACATAATAGATATTGACGTAGCGCCCGAAATAATTGCCGGTCCAGCCACCAAGAATCGTCAGCGCAACCATGCCCAGCGCCAACCGGAAACTACCGGAAGAGAGCGTCGCCTTAAGGCTGGTTCGGATCGGCATCTTCTGCTGATGACGCGCCGCCTTGTAGAACCGCTCCCGGATGAAGAGCCCCGGCAGCACGCCGCTGACAATAAACAGCACGGCCAGCCCCAGCGAGACCCAACGCATGCCGCTAACCGGATCGTTAAACTGCTCTGTGAAAAAGAACAACCACCCCACCAGGATGAAGGATGATTTAGCCATGAGCTCGCGCCACGCCGCAATGCGTGTCTTTTCGTGATAGTCCGGAGACAGCTCGAGCGCCAGCGTATGGAAGGGTACTGAAAAGATGGTGTGCGCCGTGTAGAACACGAGGCTGCCGAACAGGAACCAGGTAAAGATGCTGAGCTCACTCCAGCCCCGCCTAAACAACCAGATCAGCGGAAAGGAAAGACTGCATAAAACCGCCCCGAGCAGGATAAAAGGACGTCGCCGCCCCATCCGGAAACGGCTGTTATCGGACAGGTTTCCAATGAGCGGATCCAGACAGGCACCCCAGAGTCGGGACAGGGTGCCGGCTAGACCGACCAGCGACGGCCGGACAAACAGGTTTACGTTCAGAATGATGCCCGCCATCTCCATGACCACATGGTCACCGATAACCGCCAGGATCGCTCCCTGCGAATAAAGCAGCTTTTGCTTTACCGACACCCGGTCGGCATCGGCGGTTTGGTAATGTTCAGTCGGCATCTACCGCATTTTTATCGGATCACGAGCTGATTTCCAATGCGTAACCCATGCCTTTGGCTTCCATTGCAGGCAGTTTGATTTCGACGGCATCGGCCTTTTCCGACCATTGCACTTTGCCGGCTTGCCCCAGCACCTTGATGCCGGCAATCGGATATCCCTTCAGCGATTTAACAGCGATGGTGTTCCCTGTCGGCTTCTTCATTGCGACCACATACAGCTTGCCGCCCTTCTTCGTGAACCAGAAATCTTCACTGGTGACCTCCAGCTTAAAGCCATGTTTATTGCGGTGCTCCGTGCCCTTGATCGCGATACCCGTCGGCCCTTCGTGGGTGACTTTCCACGGCTTGGTTCCATAGATCGAATCACCGTTAACCTTGAGCCACTTGCCAACCGCCACGAGGTTTTCGACCGACTTCGGCGGAATGGTTCCCGTGCCGTCGGGGCCGACATTGAGCAGGAAGTTACCTCCTTTACTGACATTTTCGAGCAGCCAGAACAGGGTTTCCTCCGGAGACTTCCAATCCTCATCGTAGGATTTATAACCCCATGAATTATTGGTGGTGGCAATGCCTTCCCAGGTATTTTCGCTGGCCTCATCGGGAATAACGTTGTCGCCCGGCGTACCGATATCACCAAAGCCGTTCCCGATGCGCTGGCTCACCAGAATTTCCGGGTTGGCGGCATAGATGGTTTTGTAGAATTCAAAGCTGTGACGTGCCGGAATATAGATCGGTGTGTCGAGCCAGATTTCCTTCAGGTCATAATTTGCCACCAGCTCGCGTACTTGAGGCAGGGACTTGCCGGCAATATAGTCGTCGAACTTAACCGGGGCCGGATCAAATTTGTTAACGAACATTTCCTGCTTGGGTTTGTCGTGATAGCAATAATCCTTCATCCCCGAATCTCCGCCGTCGCGCCAGTCGAGCGCGTGGGAGTAGTAGACGCCGAAGGCAATGCCTCCCCGTTTGCAGGCCTGCTCCAGCTCGCGGATAATATCGCGCCCAAACGGTGTGGCTTTCACGGCGTTGTAGTCACTGGCCTTCGAATCAAACAACGCGAAGCCGTCATGATGCTTGGAGGTGATGACCATATATTTCATACCCGCCGCCTTGGCAATCGCCACCCATTCGTCGGCATCGAACTGAACGGGATTGAAGGTGTTGGCCAATTTTGCATATTCGGCACGAGGAATTTCCTTGCGGCGCATAATCCATTCGGCAACGCGTGGACCGGTTCCGCCGTCTTCCATCTTTTCGCCCTTCCAGATGCCGCCACACTGCGAATAAAGCCCCCAATGAATAAACATGCCGTATTTGTTATCATTGAAGCGGTCACGGCCGCGCTGCTTGGCATCGGATGAATTCATCGCCTGCCACTTTTTGCCCAGCTCAACCATTTCCGGTGAACCGGGAATGCCGGAACCGTTAACCCCGGCCGCCCAGCCCCACCGGGTCATCGACAGCGTGGAAACCGCCAGGCTTGAAAGTATAAAATTACGTCGTGAGTTTTTCATAGTTCTCTTCTCCGTTGTTAAATTCATTCCACTGTAAATTTCCAAATCTTTCCCTGCTCCACCGAGCCGTCATCAGCAACAGCATCCACCCGCCAGCAATAGGCTTTCCCGGAAAGCAATGATGGAGGTGCAAATATATTGGCATCCTTCATCTCGGCAACCTGCTTTAGATTATCGCTTGATGAACCAACCCAGACGCGATGACGCACGGCCTTATAACCGCCAAGGAACATCAGATCGGCATCCGGTTTCACGTTTTCGGCGCCGTCGGGCGGAACGGGTATGGAGGCGTGCGGATATTGGAAGCCGGGAATCCAATAGGTTGTATCGCCATATTCGTAGGCACCGATATCGGGCGACTTCCCAACAAAGTGCGGCTTCTTGTAGTATTTGAATTTGTTCATGTCCTTAAGCGTACCGGCATCCACCAACGGAGAATCCGTTATCGGCCGGAAATCCCAGTTTTCGGGATCGCGTAGGTATTGCCCGGTGTCGGGCTCAAAAAGGTTATTGTGCTTAATTCCGGGAAACGGCGGCTCCTTGCCCCACCAGCGGGTCATGTAGCGTGGAGCCAGATTGTTGACCACAACCGTCTCCAAATGAAATCCGTTCATCTTTTCCCACAGCAGCGTGCACATGCCCGGCGTTTTCCAAAGCGTGTTGTTATTGATGAGCTGCCGGTCGCCCTTAATCTGCATCTGCCCGCAATTCCAGCCTACGTTGTGGTGCATGGCTCCATTCTGGCTCGGCTTCGCCGGCGGGCCACCGCCTCCATCGAAACGGTAGGACAGCTTCCCGTGGTCATGCGACCAGTTGTGATCATACTCCACCCGGTCAAATTCGCCGATCTGGATCGCAGTTCCGTCGGACTGAAATGCGCAGATGTCCCAAAAGTGGCCGTAGGAAACCCGCCCGAAATCGCTCGCCTTCACACACTGCCCTGAACCGGTATTGTAGATCGTGAAGCAGTTGAGATGAATACCGCTTGACCGTTCAAAATCAAAGGTCAGCGCACGACCGATACAGCTGTAGTCGGCATCATGCACCAATATATTATCGAGCACGTCGCCCACCTCAAAATCCAGCCGCAGCGCGGTTCCATCGAACGTATGAAACTCACAGTTCATCAGTCGGTTTTCAGTCGGCTCATCATTTTTCGGACGGTTCGCAAAGGTAGTAGCAGGCACACGACCATATTCACCCAACATTCGGCGTGACCACGAGGGGAAGTCAAACCGCGCATCCCGGATGGTGATTTTTTTGCAGTCCTGTCCCTTAAACGTCCCTCCGAAAAAACCGATGCCTTCGAAGGTAATCTCTGAACAGTTTTTCATCTCTAAAACATAGCTGAGCACCTTGCCGCGCAGTTGCATGTCGGATGGTGATTTTCCTTTAGGAGGAATCAGGTGGAGTGTTTTCGTTTCTTTTTCATACCAATATTCACCGGGCCGGTTAAGGCATGGAAGCCCTTCGAGCATGTAATGCGCCTGTCCCAGTTCATAGTTTTTCTTGATCATGGCCGGATCTTTGGCCGTCCGCTGAATACCCTTGTCCCAGTGGGCCGGTTCGCCCTGGTTGGAAAAATCGGTGCTGTAGGTAAAGCGGTTTGATCCCGGCTCGTGCGAGTTGATCACCTGCGCCCAGGTCATCCACGAACCAATGTTGAGGATCGCGATGGCCCCCTCCATACTAACGCCGGTATCAGCCAGCATTTCCGTATTCGCATCATCGGGAATGGTTCTGCCCTGCGACAGCGCGCCTTCATCCTGCACATGCTTACCCTGTTCATTGACACCTGAAAGCGGACGCTCATCAACTACCGTTCCGAATGAGGAACCAGTCGACATTTTCCGATAGCTCGCCTTCTGGTTCCAGAAATGTTCATAGCCAATAAAGTAATCCGGCCAGCGGGCGGTATGCAGCATTTCGCGGTCGTCAAACAGCTGCCAGATATCCTGAGAAAGCTGCACGCTCCAAATCCCGTTGTCGCCCTCTTTCCAAGTGCCGGAAACCGGCAACGGAATCGTGCCATCGAGCACGGGCGTTTCCCCCTTCGCGGCACGGATCGTTATCGGCCCCTTTAAGCCATGCAAACGAAGCGGGGAGGAATAATACCCCCCTTTCAGGGTGATCACATCGCCCGGCGACGCCTGCCGGACCATTGCCCCCAGATCATCGCCCGGCCCGACAACGGTTTCTGCAGCGAAGCAGCATGATCCCAGCACGCCCCAGCACAGTATTAAACTCATATTATTCATCAACAGCCTTCCGTTTGCGTCTGTCATTACCGAGCTACTCTTTTCCAATCAGTAGTTTGGCTCCGATAATATCATTGTTGTTCACATCCTTGCGGTAGCCCTCTGACTGGTACGCCCATCTAGAGCTCACGCCCCACAGCTCAGTGGTATCGCTTTTTGACGGATCGCCGCCATGAAGCGGGTTGTTGGGCTGCCAGAAACTCGACCAGTTCATGTCTTCGGCCATGCCGGTTCCCCAGCCAAAGCGCTTGATGAGGGTGAACGTGAAACCGTCTTCGGTCCAATAGAACGCGTGCTTGTGGTAATTCATGTAGATCAGGCCGTTCTTGTATTTCACCAGATTGGCGGAATGACCGCCCATCAGGGGATTGCCCTTATACTTGGTATAGGGTCCGAGGAGATCATCGGAAGTGGCCACCCCGTTCAGGGTCTTGGTGCTGCCGTTGCCTTTGCCCTTGTAATACATGAACCATTTGCCATTGAAGTATTCGATGCGGGGATTTGCAACGAACAGGTGGTCCCAGGCTTCCGGGTTGTCGATTTCCGGCGTCAGCAAAAGTCCCTCGTGGGCATAGGTCCACGGCCCCGCCGGTCGGTCGGCAACCAGGGCGGCAATCCCGCAGCGGCGCTGGCGTTAGTCCTTTGCGTTCGTGGTCATCGGTTGATAGAAAAGATTG
>CAZAPF010000025.1:0-66377 GCA_964486885.1 uncultured Verrucomicrobiota bacterium | reverse complement strand
GCTTTTGCTGAAAACGGTGGACAAGCTTTGCCGCAAGCACCAGATCGAGACGGAAATGGGTCAAAGCCAAAGCTGCCGAAACCGCCTTCGCGCCCGAAAACCCGCTGGGACAATGGCGCAACATGATCCAGGAGATGTATGAGATAGAGCTACTGCTTCCCGCTCAGAAATACGCGTCCATGTTTAGCGCAGGCTGGAAGTCCAAGGTCTGGAATATACGCGGGCTCCACACACTGCCGGCACGCCCGATAAAGTCGACGCGACCGGAGAGGATGCCCTCGGGCTTCACGCTGGAAGCGAGAATTCCATGCACCTTGGTATAGCGGTGCAGTGCGAGGATTGCATTCAGGTCGGTGTGGTACGACATTTCCGGATAGAGGCGGTTGTACTGAGAATGGTTGCGGTCGGTGCCCGCGTTCTGGATCATCCATTCGAGATACGGCACCACCTTGAGGTTGCGCTTGCTGTTGGAGAGATCTTCAACCTTCACATCCCACATCTCGACCGCGTCTTCACGGCTTGGCAGCGAGATCTTCACGGTGGCACGGACTTCATTCGATTCGTTGACCACGGTAATGACGTCGCCTTCCTGCGTGTAGACGGACGGCGTGAAGAGCTCTTCCGGGAAGTTACCGAGGATCGGCCATCCCTGCTTCGTATCGGCATCGACCACGTAGAGAATGCGACCGGCCGGCTCGACGTTTTCGAAGGCCGGGCGGGTCAGACCATAGCCCTTGGTCGTGAGAATCGAGTTGAGTTCGCCGCTTTTTTTGAGTTCAACGGAATAGGTGTTATTGGAAAGACGCAGGGTCTTTTCCACCTTCTCGGCGTTACGTTCGCGCTTGGCGCGGGACACCGCAACAATGATCGTGGCGATCACGAATACCGCGGCGATGGAAACCCAACCGAACGAAAACTGGCCGGCATTGGCCTGCAACGCGAGGCCGTCGGAGAAGACCTGATCCCACTCCTGCCCTTTCGGGAGGTAGAACGGAATCAACAGCGGCGCCCAGGTGGTGAAGCGCTTGACGCCTTCCGGGATAAAGCGCGCGGTGGCATCTTTACCCACAAAAGTAGCGCAGCGTTCGTCGAGCTTGTCCATGCCGAGGAATGACAGGTTGACGAGTGTGGCAACGCGCAGCCCCATGTGGTCGATCCAGATCAGTACCTGGAACCAGGCGAAACCAATCACCCAGCTGAAGACGGTCAGGCTCCATGCGGTGAAGCCGGTGGCATCCATCGTGATGCTGTTGATGGTGGCGAAAACGGTGCGGACGAGACCGTCCTGGTTGTACCACGTGGCGTCAGCCATCGGGCGCAGGAAGGTAAAGATGATCGGCGCCATCCACAGTCCCCATCGAAGGACGTGTACGGTACCATCAACCAGCTCCGCAACCCCCTCGCGGGTCGGGATGCGCTTAATGCTCGATGCATCCTTGTTGATAAGCGCAGCGAGGAACGCTTTATTGATGGCAAACAGCGGTGCGGCAATACCCCAGCCGATGACTCCCATAAGCGCTTCATTAAACAGAATCTTGGCACCGCCGGCGGCCGGTGAAAGGGTGATGTGACCCCAGCGACTCATCAGCGCGGTAAACTGGTTCGGTGCGGTGGTACGCAGTTCCGACAGTCCGGCAACAATCGTATTCGGATCGAGGCCGAAGGAGGTGTAGTACTTGAACTTGGTGGTGATGATCGGCAGCTGGGAGGCATCGAAGTAAAACCCGAGGCCCGCACCGATGAAGGCACCGAGGCCGCCTTCAACGAGATAGTAGCGTGGCGACTTGAAGCCGTAGACAATGTCGCGAACGAGGCTGACACCCCCAAAGACAGCGAAGCCGAAGAGCGCACCAATACCGATGCGTACGCCTGTATCGAGTGAAGCAAAGTCCATGTTCAGACCAACGGCGAAGGCGATACCCGCCACAATACCCCGCGCCCAGAGGACGGGATCCTTATAGGAACCCATTGCGCGGCCGAAGAAGGATTGAGAACCGTCGAAGGTCTCAACAATGGTCTTGGCCAGCGGAAAGGAAACAGCGCCAATCACGACAATGCTGATGGAGGTTCCAACAATGCCGAGGGCGCCGATAAAAGCGATGATTTGAAGCAGGGCCATGAGTACGCCGCTGAAGACCGCGCCCTTGACGGCACCGCCCTTGGCAGTCGGCATGGCAGAAGCAAAGGCAGGCGCACCGCCGCGCATGGCGTCGATGGTCATGCCGGTGAGCAGGAAGACGAGACCCCACAGCGGGGCCTGCGAAAGCATGGTGGCGGCAACGGCCGCGAACGGAGCAACCAGAGTCGGCAGCGCCATGGATCCGAGGTCGGCCACGAGCGGAGCCACGACCACGGCAATGGAGAGAACCGCGAACAACGCGTATACCTTGGCATCGGCCAGCGCTTTCTGGCGCGTGATCAAGGATGCGGCATTCGCAATGAATGCAGCGAAGGCGAAGACCAGAACGGCCTGGGCCCAGAGTGTGCCGGCATGCTGCACAGCCAGCAACAGGCCGAAGGCGAACGGCGTGGCCGAGATGACCACCGAACCGATGGTTCCGAGGTGTTTTTTAAACGCCGAGAGACGATAGGCGTTGGCCACGTGGTAGACCAGCGCGAAGAGTGCCGCACCGAATCCACTGAGCTGAATGAACGACAAAAAAGAGGAAGGCGCCTGCCACACGGGCTCGGAGCTGGCTGTGGCGGCCAAGAGTCCGGTGAACAGGGCATTCCTGAAAGCTTCTCCCTTGGTCAGGGATGTTCCAACAAGCGAAAGTTTAAGCAGTGCGCCTATGGCAACACCGGCCAAAGCCATGCAGAGGGGAAAGCACGAAGACCGGTAGATACCAAAGACGACCGCAAAAATAAGCGTCACAGCCAAACCGAGAGCCAAATCACGGATAATACCCCGAACCGGTTTGAACGGAATAAATGCGATCAGTATGGAGAGCAATGCAACAGCAAGTACACCGGCGAGCTTTCCAATGAAGGTGTTGTTAAATTTTTCGAAAGCCGGCATGGAGCTGAAAGCAAGATCCAGCTGTAGTGTTCCAACGGCGGGATCTTCTCCTCCCACACGTTGGATAAGAAGAACGGCTTCATTAAGTTTACCTACCATGCTCCAATCGATCGGTTCGCTGACCGTGCTCCAACCGGCCGTCAATGGAATGTCCAACGTCTGAATTCCAGCGGTACCTTTAATCTCAATCTTCGCTGCAATATCAGCGAGCTGTTTTGCCTCCGGCACACCGATGGAAACATTAACCTGGTCTGCGGAACCATTTACCAAGTCAGCCGGATATTGCTTAGACCAAACGCCTGCGGCCGCATTACCCGAAACCGAATAGGCAATACTGAGCACATCCCGTTGAACGCTTTCCTCGAAGGTGCGTTCAACGGTCGCGTGCGCCTCTCCGACGTTGAACGTACCTTGCTCGCCCGCATCAATAAAATAGAACGAAGCCATTGGTGCGGCATGCACAACGCCGGTAACCATCAGGCCAAACATTAATATTTTCTTCATTATACTCATTTTCTCAACCCTAGTTAAGCGCTTCCATTTCAATCAAAACAAAACAGAAAGCATCACCCTTATTATTTTTCATCCGCTTCCCAACCGATGGCATCGAGCATCGGTTGGATTTCCGGATTTTTCATGAAATTTTTCCAACACAGCCCTGTGCGGGCATTTTCGATCATGACAATAATCGGCCCCTGGTCGATCGCGATGTAGCCATCGGAAAACCAGTTGCGATCCAGATTAAAGGAGTCGTAAAAACCAAATGGCCCCCATAGCCGATCCCCTAATTCATGATAAAAATATTTCAGTGTAGCCAGCGACTCTTTCGGCGTATACGGCATGGAGCCCAGTGCTGCGGTCGGCGCAATGGTGCCGTTGTCTTTTTTACCCGGGTGGCAGGCGCGATAACCATCCGGCGTGTAGCATGCCGTCAGCCCCCAAGCCAGCCCGTTGTAACCCTTGAATTCCCCGGGATTGTCTTTGCAATATTCGCGGTGGATTTTTGTGATCGCTTTTGCGTTTTCAAAATAGTTGGTGAACTTGTCTTTTTTTCCGCGCGGGTCGAAACAGGTAAAGGAATAGTGCGAGAGAAACAAAGGCCCGCCCATGTGAGGCCCAACGGGCTGAGTAATGCCATAGTGCTTTTCACCGCTCGCATATTTGGAATGCCCTGCCCAGCCATTGTAGTAGGAGTCAGCCGGGATGGGGTGCGTGGGTGAAGCGATACCCAGCAGGTAGACAATCATGCATTCGTTATAGCCACGGACCTTCAGGTTTTTCTCGAATCCATGATTCGGTGACCAGTGCCAAATCATGTAGCCGTCTTTCAGAAACCAATCCCACTCAACCGTTTCCCACAAACGGGTAATCGTTGCGCGCAGCTTTTTTTCAACGGCATTGTCCTGATCAAAATATTGGCGAACGGTCAAGAGCCCCTGCATGAGCAAGGCCGTCTCGACAATATCGGCGCCGTCATCGGTTCTAGAAAAATTAATCGTTTTCCCTGTATCGCCGTTAATCCAGTGCGCCCATGCACCGTGGTAGCGGTCGGCCTTTTCCAAAAATTCAGCGATGGTCAGCACCCGCTGGGCCGCCTCATCACGAGTCACGAAACCGCGTTCCGCTCCAACCATGATAGCGAGCAGCCCGAAACCGGTTCCACCGGAGGCGCAGCCGTCCCGGCTGCTGTAATAACGCTCGCGCGTCATACCGCTGACCGGGTGGGCATAATCCCAGAAATAGCGAAACGTGGCTTCCTGAATGGAGCTCACCAGCTCGGCATCCTTCATCTCACGGGTGCGTGCCGATACAGGCTTTTCAGAGACATAGCTCTCCTTGCCTTCCCTGCGGATTTCGGAAACCTTGTAAAAATATTTGCGGCCATTGCGTCCCGTGAAATCCGAGTAGACCCCGACCGGATGCGGGTTGGCGTTAATCTTGTCGTAGATCCCCCGCTCCTTGTCGTTCCGATAGATATTGTAGGTTGTGCCATTCCGGGCATCCCATGTTAGGTCAACACGGCTGTCCGCCCCTTTTGCAGTCAATGCAGAAGAAAAAACCGGTATTAGCAGGCCGAGTGCCATCATTAAAATAAATTCAGTTCTCATAAGTAGGGTTTCTCAAAAGCTTCTTCAGGAACTTTGTTAACCTTGCGCAGGCTCTTCAGTTCACGTTCCATTTTTTCGCGCACGGTTTTGTATTCCGGATCATTGTAGACATTCTTCACTTCGTTTGGATCGTTCTTCAGATCAAACAGTTCCCAATGATCATCCGTATACATGTGGATCAGTTTAAAGCGATCGGTGCGCACGCCGTCATGACGGGGTACGTTGTGCTTTCCGTGGGCATAATAGTGATAGTAAATACTCTTGCGCCAATCTGTCGGCGTCCTGCCCTTCAGCACAGGCACCAACGAACGGCCCTGCATTCCGCGGGGAGCAACCAAGCCGGCAGCTTCGAGGAAGGTCGGCGCATAGTCAATGTTCTGAATCAGCGCTTCCGGCGTACTTCCCGGTTTGGCAATCCCCGGCCAACGGATGACGAAAGGCATCTTTAACGACTCCTCATACATCCAGCGCTTTTCAGCATACCCGTGCTCTCCGGTGAAATAGCTCTGGTCAGAGCAGTAAATCACAATGGTATTGTCTGCAAGGTTATTTTCTTCCAGCCAGTTCAGCAGTCGGCCGACATTATCATCAATTCCATCGACAATGCGCAGATAGTCTTTGATAAACCGTTGGTAGCGGTATTTTGTGCCCTCAACGGTCCCCGATTTCAGCTTGTCCTTGTTCTTAAAATATTCGGCATTTTCTTCGGCATAGGCCGCAAAATAAGCTTCACGGTCTACCTTGTCCATCCGTTCAAAATATTCCCTAGAGCTCTTCTTCAATCCTTTCATCGGATCATCAGGATCAAAAATATTCAGGATATGCTCCGGCTGTTTTCCAACCATCATCCAGGCCTTTTCCGCATGCGGTCGCCCTTCATAATCGTCGAACAGCGTTTCAGGTTCCGGAATTTCAATATCCTTATAACGCTCAAGGTAGCGCACATGCGGCATACGCGGTACGTGCGGCGCTTTAAACTGGCACATGGCCAGGAACGGGCGGTCCGGATCCCGCTGCTCCAGCCATTCAATCGTCTGGTCAGTAATCACATCGGTTTCATAGCCCTTGCGCTGCACCTTACCTTTTTCATTTTCAAATTCGGGATTGTAGTAATGCCCCTGCCCTCCGGCACTGGAAAGCACTTCCCACGAATCAAACTCGCCATTATCCGGGACAGGGTGCATATGCCACTTACCGCGCAGCATGGTTTGATATCCAACCTTCTTCAATTCACGGGGAAAGATTTTCTGCGAGCCATCCCATGGTTTCCCATTGTCCGTCACTCCGTTAAGATGGCTATGCTTTCCGGTCAATATGGCCGCCCGGCTGGGCTGACAGATGGAATTGCAGCAAAAACTGTTATGAAATACCGCACCTTCAGCCGCAATCAGGTCAATATTCGGCGTCTTATGAAGTCCTGAACCATAGGCCCCAATGGTCCGAACAGCATGATCATCGCTAAAAATAAACAGAATATTAGGCTTCTTAAGCTTTGCATGCACGTTTACGGCGGCCAATCCAGCGACCACCGCACTTGTTCTTATAAAACTGCGTCTATTTATGCTCATTCACTCACTCCATCACCACACGTGCAGAACACTATCAATGTTTAATGCAATACACAATATGTAAGCGCTTTCATTTGTAAAGCTCAAAATTTGAGTTTTTCTTAAATTATCCTGTATTAGACGTATGTTCTATTGAAGCAGTTTACTTACTGAACCTGACCAGCCATATTTTGCGGCCTTCCCTAAATGGGGACTCTTGAGGCTTAACTATTCCCCAGTTTTATTGCTGTCCTTATCAGGATTCATGAAATGGGCTTTTTCGACATCGCCCGCTTTCAGTTGTTTTGTTTGGACGGGCAGCCAAAGAGAAGCGGACGGGACATAGGTGATCACCAGAAGCGCGGCAATCATGGCCCCGAAAAACGGAAGCATGGTTTTGGTTACTTTTGCAATAGTGGTCTTACCGACCCCGCAACCGATAAACAGGCAGGTCCCGACCGGCGGTGTGCACAAACCGATACATAGATTGGCAATCAGCATAATGCCAAAGTGTACCGGATGCATGCCTAGCTTCATGACCACCGGAAGAAAGATCGGCGTAAAAATGAGTACGGCCGGAGTCATATCCATAAAGGTTCCGACAAACACCAGCAGGAGATTAATAGTCAGCAGAATAATAATCGGGTTATCCGACAGACCCAGCAATGCGGCACTGACGGTTTGCGGAATATTAGCCATCGTCATGATCCAGCTCATGCCCGAACTGGCTCCGATCAGCAACATGACCACTGCTGTGGTAATCCCCGTATCGAGTAGGATTCGTGGCAGTTCTGCGATCTTAATCTCACGGTAGACCACCACGGAAAGCAGGAAGGAATAAACCACAGCAATGGCGGCGGCTTCTGTAGCCGTAAAAATGCCGCCTAGAATCCCGCCGATCACAATCACAATCAGCAGCAGTGTAAAAAATGCCCGCCGGAATGTTTTAAAACAGACTAGACAAACTGCAGTAATGAGTCCGGTAAGCAACAGGCCGTTACTGCCTTCGGTATGCTTTGAAATAAAGATCGAGGCAATGATTGCGGCAACCACCGCTGTGGCAGCAATGGGTTTCCACTTCGGCATTTCAATGACATCGCCGCGGTAACCGGCCACCACCGAAATAATGCCCGCCACCAGCATGATAAACAGACCGGTAATAATTCCCGGCAAAAACCCAGCCATGAACATAGCCGCTATTGATACCGATCCCGCTGCAACGGAATAGACAATCATAATATTGCTGGGAGGAATCATAAGTCCGGTGGTTGCGGCAGTAGTTGTGACAGCCACATTAAATTCACGGCTGTATCCCTTGCGGTTCATCTCAGGGATCATAAAACCACCAACGGAAGAAACCGCCGCTGCCGCAGAGCCTGAAATGGAACCGAACAACATGCAGGTGAGTGTATTGACATAACCGAGACCTCCGGGAAGCCGGCCAACCAATGTTGCAGCAAAATCAATCAGCCTGCGGGCCAGCCCGCCCTTGCCCATGAGATGTCCGGACAGGATAAAGAACGGAATCGCCAACAATGCAAAGCTGTTGACTCCATTTGCCATTTTTGAGGCCAGCATGATGGCCGGGTCGGAACCCTCAGCTAATATGGCCACAAAGCTTGCCAGCGCAATCGATACCGCAATCGGCACATTCAGCACGAGCAGGATGATGAACGTAATCACCAGGATAAGAGCAACCGCACCCATTATTCCACCTCCCCGGCAGCATCCGATTCATGCAGTTCGGATGCAGGCGTTGCAAGGGTCTCCAGCAGGTTTTCAACGGTAAAGATCACCATAAAAAAACCGGCCAGAGGCAGAGCGAGGTAGACGTATCCCATTTTCCACCCCAGGGCAGGTGTCATCTGTTCCAGCACCAGAGCGTCGTATACGACTTTTCCACCGCCATATAAAAAGATAGCGACTGCAAAAAAGAGCACGACCAGATGACTGAAGATAGCGAGGAGCTTACGAATTCCCGCATCAAATTAACCCACAAAATAAGCAACCCCCAAAGCCCCCTGCGTACCAACCGCGACCGCACCCCCCAGCAGAGACACCCAAACCAGAAGAAACCGGGCAAGCTCTTCGGTCCATTTTGTCTGCTCTCCCATGATATAACGGGAAAACACGCCCCACACGACATCCAGCACGAGTAATGCGACCGCAATGATGAGTAGAATTTCAAGCATTCTGGTCAACCGGGCTTTGATCCCCATTAAAATATCCAGCATCTTATTTCACCCTTTGGATACTTTTCAGCAGTGATTTTACTTCCGGATGTTCAACCGCTTCCAGCATCGGCTGTACCTTCGCTGCAAAAAGCGCGGTATCCACTTTATAGACGGTTACCCCTTCTTCTTTAGCGCGCTCCAGTGCAGCAACTGTTTCCTTCTGCCACAGCTCTCTTTGAAACGACGAAGACTCGTCAGCTGCCTGCTGCACCCATGCCTGCACCTGTGGAGACAGTTTTTTCCATACCCTTGAGCTCATCAGTAACATGTCCGGAATACGGGTATGACCATCCAGCGAAAAGTGTTTGCAAACTTCATAGTGCTTGTTGGAAGAAAAGCTTGGCGGATTATTTTCTGCTCCGTCGACCGTTCCCTGAGCCAATGCGGAATAAAGCTCACCCCAGGCAATAGGTGTCGGCGAACCGCCCAGGGCCTTGACCATATCAATGGCTGTGGCGCTGTTCATCACGCGGATTTTAAGCCCCTTCAGATCATCCGGGGTACGGACCGGCTTTTCTTTGGTATAAAAATTACGGCTGCCGCCATCATAATAACAGAGACCGCGGAGATATTTTTCTTCGCCCTTTTCCAACAGCCCTTTTCCAATGTCACCATTTAATACATTCCAATAGTGATCAGCATCGCGAAATAAATACGGAAGGCCAAAGACGGCCATTGACGGAATAAAGTTTTCCATTGCGGCCGCCGAGGTTTTGGTCATGGCCAATGAACCATTTTGCAGCTGTTCGATACATTGCGTTTCTGATCCGAGGACGGAGCTGGGATAGATATCAATCGTTACGCTGCTACCGGATAATTCTTCCAGTCTTTCCTTCATGAACTCCATGGCTTTGTGCACCGGGTGCCCCGTATCGAGACTGTGACCAAGCTTTAGAACCATCTGCTGCGCACCGGATCCGGCTTGTTTTTGACTTCGTAGAAACAGCGAAAAAGTGATCGTTGCAACCAATATGCCAATCACGATGCCCCCAACAAATGATGAAACCGTTTTATTCATGATGTCCCCTTAAACATGCTCGACATCCATATTGAAAAAACAATCCTGCAGTTAACGATGACGGCAACTTTTTTTCATATATAAAATTCACGCATTCCTTCTCGTAGTTCATATTTAGCAGATTGATGCTCCCAATTTACTTCATAGCTTGACTAATGAAAGGCAAAACTGCATATATTGTCATCTTTATTAACTAATTAAGGAAGTACCATGGACCAACCAACGATTAATCGTAATAGAAAGCTTTTAAATGATGCGCGGAGCAAAGGCACACGATCCATGCTTGGTGCCTTTGTAAAACTTTCCGGTCCGGGTTGGTTGCAAAGCGCAATAACCCTTGGAGGCGGTTCACTGGCAACCGCTCTTTACTTAGGAGTTCTCGGAGGTGTCGCATTTCTTTGGCTACAGCCCATCGCCATGATTATGGGTGTCATTATGCTTAGTGCCATTGGTTACGTTACCCTCTCGACCGGTGAAAAACCATTCGATGCCATTAATAAACATGTCAACCCGGTTTTAGGCTGGGGCTGGATCATTGCCACACTGATGGCAAACTGCATTTGGTCGCTCCCGCAGTTTAACCTGGCCACGGCCGCTATCCGTCAAAACCTGATGCCGGGCATATTCGGGGACGGCGCTATGGCGGCGGCCCCTGCACAAACCATAATCAGTTTAATTGTCGCCGCAATCGCGGTAACTTTTGTCTGGTCCTATGATAGTGGCCATAAAGGTGTGAAGGCTTTTGACATTCTGCTGAAAGCAGTCGTTGGCATGGTGGTGATTTCCTTCTTCGGTGTGGTGGTCAAAATGGCAACGACGGGGAACGGGCTTGAATGGAGTAAGATTTTTTCCGGATTTGTTCCAAACCTTTCCCTGTTTTCCGAACCAACCCCCTCTTTCAGCGTGGAAATCGCCAGTGTGGCCGAAAGTTTCCAGACATTTTGGACCGACCTGATCGTCAATCAACAACGCGATGTCATGATCGGTGCTGCTGCCACGGCAGTGGGTATCAACATGACCTTTCTACTGCCTTACTCCATGTTAAAACGAGGGTGGGATAAGGATTTTCGTGGACTGGCTATATTCGATCTGAGTACCGGGTTGTTTATCCCGTTTATTTTGGTTACCGGCTGTATCGTAGTGGTTGCATCCAGCCAGTTCCATGCACAGCCGGCTCCGGGATTGTTAGGTGAAAAAGACAGCCAAGGGCAACTCATTCAACCCGATGCCGGACTATTAGGACAATACAAAGGGATCGCAACCAAAAGACTTGAAGCTGAGCATGGCGCTGAGGCCGTCGCTCAACTCAGTGCGAAGGAGCTCGATCAAAAAATTGCAGAACTCCCGCTGGCTGATCGCCGCATGTCAGCCATGCTGGTCAAACGCGACGCCGGCCAGCTGGCCCAGAGCCTGGCACCGTTGACGGGCAAAACGGTGGCCAATATGATTTTTGGATTCGGCGTTGCCGGCATGGCGGTTTCCACCATTATTGTACTGATGCTTATCAACGGTTTTGTGATGTGCGAAATACTCAAAAAACCAATGCACGGCCTGACGTATAAGCTGGGAGCGATGATGCCGTTGATCGGCATTATTGGACCATTTGTTTGGGGACAGTCAAAGGCGCGCTTCTGGCTGGCGGTACCGACTTCGGTTTTTGGGATGGTGCTGCTTCCAATAGCCTATTTTTCTTTCTTCTTCCTGATGAACCAAAAGAGCCTGCTGAAGGAAAATATGCCTGTCGGCGGAAAACGAATTGCATGGAACTCCTGCATGCTTGTTGCGGCCTCACTCGCCTCATTTGGCAGTTTTTGGAGCTTATGGTCGAAACTGCAATGGACCGGAATCTGGATTCTGGTCGGATTTATTGTGTTGGCAGGTGTAGTTCACCTGAGCCGTAAGGGAAAAACAAGCGCCTAGAACTTACCCACTTAAGGAACTTCACCGATCCAGCCGCCACCGAGTACCTCGCCGCCTTTATAGAAAACGGCGGCCTGCCCAGGGGTTAGCGCAAACTGCGGCTCATCAAACATAATTCTTGCAGTCTGATCTGCCAAAACCTTGACGGCAGCTGTAGCACCATTGCTGCGGTAACGCGGGCGTACTTCACAAACGAGCTCTGCTTCAGGAACGTCTCCCGAAATCCAGTGCAGATCATCCGCCATACATTCCGTTTTCATCACGCCTGGACGCGGTGCCACCTCGACCACGTTGTTTTCTTTATCGAGCCGCTTCACATACATTCGTTCACCTAAAGCAATGCCCAGTTTTCCACGTTGGCCCACCGTAAAATGGTGTAATCCTTCGTGCTGTCCGACCACCTTGCCGTGTTGGTCATGTATCTCACCTTTTTGAATAACGGAAGGATCTCGCTGCTCCACAAAATCGGGAAGCTTCCCCTCTTCGATAAAACAGAGATCCTGACTGTCGCCCCGCGACACAATCGGCAGGCCACGTTCCTTCGAATAGGCACGAACTTCAGGCTTTGGCATATCGGCCAGCGGAAACAGTAAGAATGCCAACTGCTTCTGATTCAACCGGTGAAGAAAGTACGACTGGTCTTTGTTCGGGTCTTTTGCGCATAACAGATGATATTTCCCGTCGTCCAGCTGCTGCACACAGGCATAATGCCCCGTCGCCAAATGGTCGCAGCCAAGCTGTACGGCCCGATCAACCAAAAAGCCAAACTTTACAAATGAATTACAGTAAATACACGGCGAAGGGGTTCGACCGGCAGAATAGGCTTCAACAAAAGGATCGACGATTTTTTCCGTAAACAGTTCCTGCGCGTTGACCACATAATGGCGAATACCCAGAAAATCACAAACCCGCCGGGCCCGGTCAACATCCTCCAATGAACAGCATCGGGATCCGTCTTTCCACAAATGAGCCGTTAATC
Organism: uncultured Verrucomicrobiota bacterium; assembly: GCA_964486885.1. Lineage (GTDB taxonomy): Bacteria > Verrucomicrobiota > Kiritimatiellia > Kiritimatiellales > Pontiellaceae > Pontiella. Next base: position 53,552 of record CAZAPF010000025.1, on the reverse strand, counting down.
CGATAACCTCATAACCCTCATCCACAAGCATGGCAGCAGCGGCAGAACTGTCTGTTCCCCCGCTCATCCCGATAGCCACGCGGCCTTTTGTACTGAATTGGTCTGAAATGGACATGCGCGGAAGATAGCCGCGGCATGAATGGATGGCAAGAACGCCTAGCCTGAATTATTCAAGCGATGCATGAAAATTCACTTTCGCCACAGGCGAAAGCCGTGATGTTCGCGACTTTTGTGAACAAACGGGGCTGGCCACGTTTGCGGAATGTGGAAACATTTCGCATCACGTCATTGTCGCAAATTCTTGCGCCAAAATGATCTATTCATAAACTCGATGAGTTGATGAATAGATCAGGCTAGTCGTTAAATTGCCCTTTATGCGGATCAAACGGTTCGGAACCTTCAGGAATGAATTTTTTATGGTCCGGGTTCCCGCATAGCGACATCCCCTCGAAGATTGCTACATGACGGCAATAACTGTTGTTCTTGTTTAAACAAACGGAATAGGCCGGAAGATAGTCAGAGGTTTCGCAATCAGAAAAATCCTGTTTCCAGATACTTGCGTATTCCGGTTCATCCACTTTTTTCTTCCTATTGAAAAACCACCCCATGGATTAACTCTCCCCTCTAGCAATCAGTTAAATCCCGTAATGAAAACACTCTTTCAAAGATCTGGCACAAAATAAAGCTAATCAATCGAGATTTTTTAGTATATTTTACTAGACGTTGCAGGGGAGATACCTTACAAAACATAATCTTTAAAAAATTAAATGGAGGCAACAATGGCAACAAATCCTATTGGAAAAAACACAAAAACTATTGGCATCAACATGTCTAAGAAAATGGCTGATGAACTTGAATCGCGTGCCAATTCCATGCATTTATCCACTAGTAAGTATTGCAAGGTCATCCTGACCGAATGGCTTTCTTCAGGTAAAAAACTCACCTTGCAGGAAAAGAAATAATTTTTTAAAGGATAGCGGCCGGAGCTTTCTGCAGAGTCTCCGGCTTTTCTTTATCTTTGATAGTCCTTTTTCATGAATTTTCCCGGCCGCATGAAAAGGCGTCGGAACACAAAAAAACCGTCGGTTAGTCTTTGACATCCCCTTTCTTTGGGGTTAATTTCCGCGATCATTTTTTGGAAAACCAAACGACGGAGAATTTATTATGTCCATGCACAGCAGTTTGAAAGGCGCAGCCAAAATTCGTACGAAGCGCAACGTACTTAAGCGTTTTGAGCGTATTGAAACCCTGAAGAAAGATGGCCGCTGGAAAGACGGCGACCGTGCACACGGCCTGCCGAAAACCAAGCCCGAAGCATAGTTCGGATCGGATTGATTTGCAAAGCACTCCAGGCTACGCCGGGGGTGCTTTTTTATTAGGCAGATATCATCATGGCTCAAGCTGAACAGATACGACTTCAAAAACACCTGGCCGATTGCGGACTGGGTTCCAGGCGATTTTGTGAAAAGCTGATAACTGCGGGTCGGGTATCAGTTGACGGAAAAATCGTCACGGAGCTCGGCACCAAGGTGGATCCTTTATCGCAGAAAGTAATCTGTAATGGAGACGTGGTGGCCAAAGAACCACCGGTTACCATCCTGCTCAACAAACCGGCGAAAGTGATCTGCACCTCAGATGACCCTCAGGGCCGCACCACGGTTTTGGACCTGCTCGAAGATCTCCCTGAACGGGTTTATACCGTAGGCCGGCTTGATTTCATGAGCGAAGGGTTGATCATGGTGACCAATGATGGCGACCTTGCCCATGCCTTAATGCACCCGCGCTATCATGTCGAAAAAATCTATAAGGTCTGGATTGATAAACCACTGGGCTTTCATCAGCTGCAAAATATGAAACGAGGAATCCCCAGTCAGGGAGAAACCCTCCGCGTTCTGGATATTTCCGAAGGAACCCATACCCGTAAAGGCATTGAATATACCATCACCCTCGGCGAAGGAAAAAACAGGCATATCCGTCGACTGATGGAACATTTCGAGAAAAAGGTATTCCGTCTCATGCGAATCGCCATCGGCCCCATTCAGCTCGAAAATTTAAAGCCGGGTGAGTGGCGCAGGGCCAAGCCGGCAGAGCTGAAGTTTTTGCGGAAAGCCATTGCCGATCAGAAGAAATAAAGGGCCGAAGGGCACTGAAGCGGGCAAGCTGAAAACATGCAATTTAGTCGCCGAAGCCCCTTGACTAAATCCCACAAAACAATACCTTGTTTCTCATATATAAACATTGAGAGTGGCGTGAGGGAACTGGCCCAACGATCGCCCGGCAACCTGAAAACAGTAAGGTGCCAAGGCCAGGCTTTGCAGCGCAAAGCAACGATGTGTTCCCCGTTTAAAAGGGAAAATGTTCGATGTCTTTCCTCAAAGTTGCCCTTGCGCTTGTCGTAATCATAAACGAAAGGAATAGACAAATGAGCAAACTGGAAACGAAATGCCTCCACGCCGGTTACGAATCCGTAGAAGGAACCACCAAGTCGCATGCGGTACCGCTGTACAGAACAGCCTCTTACCGTTTCGACAGCACCGAACATGCCGCAAACCTTTTTACCCTGAAAGAACTGGGTAACATTTACACCCGTCTGATGAATCCAACGACGGACGTGCTGGAACAACGTGTTGCGGCCATGGAAGGCGGTGCGGCAGCGCTTGCAGTTGCCTCAGGAACCAGCGCTATCTTTTACAGCATCATTAACCTGGCTAAATCGGGAGATGAAATCGTTTCCGCTAATAACCTTTATGGCGGCACCTACACTATGTTTAACGACATTCTGCCGGGAATGGGCATTAAGGTTAACTTCGTTGATCCGTCCGATCCCCAGAATTTTGCTGACGCCATCAACGAAAACACCAAAGCCGTGTTCTACGAAACCATCGGCAATCCGGCCCTTGAACTGGTTGACCTGCAGGGAATCGCCGATGTTGCGCATGCAAATGGGCTCCCGGTGATTGTCGACTCCACGTTTACCACCCCTGCCCTGCTCCGCCCATTGGAACATGGTGCGGATATCGTTGTGCACTCGCTGACTAAATGGCTGGGTGGCCACGGAACCGGTATTGGAGGAATCGTCGTTGACTCCGGTAAGTTTGACTGGACCACCGGGAAGCATCCTTTGCTATCAGATCCTGAGCCAAGCTACTGGAACGTCAGTTTTGCCAACGACCTAGGCGACCTTGCACCACTCGCTTACATCCTTCGCATGCGCCTGATTCCGCTTCGCAACCTTGGCGCCTGCATCTCCCCAGACAATGCATGGATGGCCCTGCAGGGTATAGAAACACTCCCGTTGCGCATGGAGCGCCATTCTGAAAACGGACTGGCCACAGCAGAACATCTGAAAAAGAGCGACAAGGTCGAATGGGTAAAATATGCCGGTTATGATGAAAAGGCATCCACATATCTGCCAAACGGCGCAGGCGGTATGGTCGTCTTTGAAATCAAAGGCGGCGAAGAAGCCGGCCGTAAATTCATTGAATCGCTTGAGCTCTTCTCTCACCTGGCCAACGTTGGGGATGCACGCAGTCTGGCGATCCACCCTGCAAGCACAACCCACTCGCAGTTGAACGAGGAGCAGCAGGCTGCCGGCGGAATTACCCCCGGCCTGATCCGCCTGTCGGTCGGCATTGAAAATATCGATGACATTCTGGCCGACATTGATCAGGCGCTGGCACAGTCCTAAACGAACCACACCGGCCATCCCGGAGACGGGATGGCCCAAAGGAATACCATGGAAGTTAGAACTCAGTTTTTCACATATGGTGAAGACACCGAATCCCGGCTCCTTCTGCATGATGGAAATGAATTCGGCCCGATTACACTCGCATACGAAACCTGCGGCACACTGAACGAAGCCAAAGATAACGCGGTACTGATTTTCCACGCATTGTCCGGCTCGCAGCACTTTGCAGGGTTCAACCCTGAAGTCCCCAATACGGACGACCGCTGGAACTCCGAATGCCAGACCGGCTGGTGGGATGACTTTGTGGGCCCGGGAAAAACCGTTGATACCGATAAGTTCTTTGCGGTATGCGTGAACTATTTCGGAGGTTGTTACGGATCAACCGGTCCCTCCTCCATTAATCCGGAAACCGGCCAGCCCTATGGCGGTGATTTTCCGCAGATTACTTTCGGCGATATTGTGGACGCGCAGCTTCCTCTGTTTGATGAATTCGGCATTCAAACCTTCCATGCCGCCATCGGTTCCTCACTGGGAGGCATGATGGTTCTGAATTTCGCGGCTCGTTACCCCGAAAGGGTTCACCGCGTTATTCCTGTTGCCACCGGGCTGGAATCCACCACGCTTACACGCGTACACAACCTGGAACAGATTCTCTCGATTGAAAACGACCCTAACTTTAATAACGGCCATTATTACGACGGTCCGGCGCCTTTGCGCGGCCTGGCACTGGCCCGTATGATCTCGCATAAAACCTTTGTATCCCTCCACGCGATGGAAGCGCGCATGAAGGATAAATGCGAACAGGAGAAGGATGAATTTTCGTGGTATAAAATCCGCACGCCACTCGAGTCATACATTTTACATCAGGGCAGAAAATTCCTCCGTCGTTTTGATGCCAATACCTATCTGTTACTGGTCGCCGGGTGGACGAACTTTAATCTCGCCCGCGATATGGGCTGTTCGGATTATAAAGAAGTGTTTTCCAATTGCGGACATCATAAATATCTCGTGTTCAGCATTGATTCCGACTGTTGCTTTTATCCGGACGAACAGGAACACCTTCGCAACCAGCTCGAAGCTGCGGGCCTTAAATTTGATTATATTTCCGTGACCTCGGATAAAGGACATGATTCTTTCCTTCTTGAACCGGAACTCTACACAGAACCGATTAAGAAAATGCTCGAAGAATGATTATTGTACTATCCCCCTCCAAAAGCATGGATATGGAGCCGGCAAAAGTGAAGGAATTCACGGAACCGGCCTTTCTCAACCAATCAAAGAAACTGGTTTCCAAAACCCGGAAGTTCTCTGTTCAAGAACTGATGGAGTTCATGGCAATCAGTGAAAAACTGGCTGAGCTTAACCGCCGTCGCTTCAAGGAGTGGAAACCGCCTTTCGATCTGGAAAATGCAAAACAGGCGGCACTTGCTTTTACCGGAGATGTGTACGAAGGCCTCGACTCAAATACCCTGAAGAAACGTGACCTCTCATTTGCTCAGAGTCACCTGCGGATATTGTCCGGCCTCTATGGTCTACTTAAACCGCTGGACCTGATTCAGCCTTACCGCCTTGAAATGGGACGTCCGCTCGAAACACGCGGGGCAAAGAACCTTTATGAGTTCTGGAGAGCAACGGTTACGGAAGATCTGAATCGCACCCAAGGTGATCTGCTGGTTAATCTGGCATCCAACGAATACTTCAAAGCCATCGACAAAAAAGCGCTCGATAAAACAATCGTCTCACCGGTCTTCAAGGACGAAAAAAACGGCACGTTCAAAATCATCAGCTTCTTTGCCAAGAGGGCGCGCGGCAGCATGGCCCGGTATATCATTGAAAACCGGATCAAAGATACCAATGGCCTGCTTGACTTTGCCGAAGATGGCTATACCTACAACGATCAGCTGTCAAAGGACGGCCACCCGGTCTTTACACGGGACGAATGCTAACCTCTTTTTCGGAGCAGACAGATCCACGCACGGGGTGGATCATCCTGATCTGATCCAAACAATCCAGACGACAGGGAAACAATCTCGAAATGCGGCTCGACGACGGATATCAGCTCAGCAGCAGAAAGCTGAGGCGGTCCATCCTCGCGTTCGGGTTCATTTGAATTTCCAACCAAAGTAAGCCATAATCCTTGCGCATCCAGCAGGTCGCTAACTTTTCGGGCGAATAATTTCTTCCCTTTATCCTCATCAATGCAATGAAGGCAGCCCCGGTCGAAAACAAAACCGAATGGCCCCTGCGAAACAGGATCACTCAGAATATCGGCAACCAGAAAACGGACGGGGGTTCCGCTTTCGTCAGCTTTATGCCTCGCAAGTTTAACCGCTGTTTCTGAAAGATCGCACCCAACGGTATCAAAGCCCTGCACAGCCAGCCAGATTGCATTGTCACCCGTTCCGCAACCGATATCTAACGCCTTGCATGGTTTGATTCCCACACCCGCTATCGTTTGAACCAGGTTGTCATCAACCTTACCATGATCCCAAGGTAAATCTCCTGAGCGATACCGTTCTTCAAAATTGTTTTCCATTCAAGCTCTCCATTCGATCTATCAGATTATTTTATTTTGCATTATTTGCCTTAATGGAAAATCCATTTTTTCGGTTCATTCAGCCTTTGCCGTGGGAAATGAGATACGATATAAACAACACATGAATTCGGCAGGTTCTGAAAAACGGATGAAGGTTCTTTTTACAGGTCGGGTTCAAGGCGTTGGATTTCGGTATTCAGTATGCCGGATAGCGCAGGATTTTAACGTTACAGGATATGTCCGGAATTTATGGGATGGCGATGTCGAACTTGTTGCCGAGGGAACCGAAGAGGAATTGAATAGTTTTTTATATTCTATCCGCAATTCGAAACTGGATAGATATATAATACAGGATCAGATCAGCTGGAATAAACCGACTGGCGAATTTGATCAGTTTGGAATTTCGTTTTAATGAAATATGCAATTTTAGGCGACATACACGCCAACCTGGAAGCGCTGAATGCGGTACTGGAGGATGCGCAGGAACAAGGCGTTACACATTATGCCTGTACCGGCGACGTGGTGGGCTATAACGCCGACCCTAAGGCATGCCTGCAAAAAGTACGCAACCTTAAGTGTAAAACCGTACAGGGCAACCACGACTATTATGCCGCGTGTAATGAGTCCATGGAACTTTTTACGCCGATGGCACAAAAAAGTATCCGCTGGAGCCGTAAGCAGCTATCCCTTCTGGACAGGAAATACCTGAGAACCCTCCCGCTGATCGTGGATATTGAAAGCTTTACCATTGTTCACAGCTCGCTGAGTCATCCACAGCGCTGGAATTATATTTTTAAACGAAAAGCTGCCGATGCCAATTTCAGGAACCAATTTAATCCCGTTTGTTTTTTTGGTCACACCCATGTTCCTTTGGCATTCGTGAAAGGATCATCCGGAATTGAAAAAGGATTCTATGAAACCCTGGCAATCAAACCGGGGTTTCAGTACCTGGTTAATGTGGGAAGCGTTGGTCAACCGCGGGATCGCAATCCCAAGTCGGCTTATGTGATCTACGACCTAGACGAACAAACCGTTACGATGCGCCGGGTGGATTATGACATGGATACTACCCAGCGAAAAATCCGTGCGGCCGGCTTGCCATTCCGTAATGCATTGCGGCTGGAGAGTGGTCGCTAGGCCAGCTTTGCGTTTAGCAGGGCTGTCGCAATAGCCAAATCAGATTTAGTGCGGATTTTCATGTTACCGGATCCGACTTCCACCATATGAATCTCAGATGGTTTGCGCACATATTCTGATTCATCGTCGATAATTTTAACATCCTTGGTTTTCGGACTCAGGATCTTTTCCAACACGTCCATTTTGAAAACCTGCGGGGTCTGCGCGGCCCACACTGTATTACGCTCTAATGTTTTGGTAGCCTTCATGCCTTTTGGAACCAGCTTTGTCGCATCCGGAATCTTGTGGGCAGCAATCGAGCATCCATAGCGCTTAGCAGCTTTAACCGTCTCTCCAAGCAGCTCTTTCGTGACAAATGGACGGGAGGCCTCCTGCACAACGATAATCGATGCCGGTTCAGGCATTTTAGCCATGACGGTGCGTAATGTACTTAAGCGTGTTGCACCGCCAACAACCACACCGCAGACCTTGGTGCACCCATATCGCTTAATGGCATTGACCGTTGCACCAACCCGCTCTTTTCCTACTGCAACAATCACACTGTCAATGGCCGGGGCATTCTGGAACGTCATCAAGGTATGCACGAGCAACGTGGTATTACCCATACTTAAAAATGCGGCGTCGGTTCCGGGAGCAATCTCTTCTTCTTTGCCACAGGCAACCAGTATCCCCAATGTATTCATGCGTCCTCCCTGAAAGACATGCTAACCATCGAATTGATATTAATTTACAAGAATAAAAAGTGTGCGTCAAGATTTGCACATATCCGATATCCCTTCCTTTTCAACATGATATAGCCCATATTTCCCGTATGCCAACAGCGATACCAATCACGATTCTATACGATGGTGACTGCCCTATTTGCTGCAGGAAAAAAGATTTTCTACAGCGAAGGGATCAGCATGATAACCTTTGTTTTTCCAATATCCGGGAACCTGACTTTCAGGCCTCCACACTAGGAGTAACTATGGCTCAACTGGAAAAACAAATCCATGCCATCCTGCCGGACGGTTCACTCGTTAGCCGCATGGATGTCATTCGCGAGGCCTATCGCGCAATAGATCTGTACTGGCTGATTGCCCCGACAGGATGGCCGATTTTACGGCCGCTCTTCGATTGGTTATATGACTTCGTGGCCAAACATCGCATGCCCATCAGTCGATTTTTTCGGTAAATGTAAAATCTAGTCCTCTGATATACAACATCTTGTATAAACCAAACCATAAACCCACAAATTGTGCGTTGACTTGTGAGTTAGGTTGACGCAAAATTTTAATGTGTTCAGTAGATATTCCAACCCTCAAGGGCCCAAAGGAGGTTCATGCACTGCCCTTGCAGCATCCCATCAATTAACTAAAACTATGAAAGGCTTATTTGTAATATGACATCCTCCACCAAGAAGATATTTGTTCTCGATACCAACGTAATCCTCCATGACAGCAGCTGCATCCATCAATTTGGCGAACACGATATAGTCATCCCTATCACCGTACTTGAAGAACTCGATAATTTTAAAAAGGGAAACGACTCCCTGAACTTCCATGCGCGTGAATTTGCCAGAACGGTCGACTCGCTTAGCAGCGGAAAACTTTTCAATGGCGGCGTATCCATTGGTGCGGGTCGCGGGAAAATCAGCATAAAACTGGACCGCCCTTTTGAGGACAATATTGCGGATAATTTTTCAACTAAAAAACCGGATCACCATATCCTCAATATCGGCTATCAGGTAGCACGCGAATTTCCCGACCGGGAAGTATCACTCGTTACAAAGGATGTGAATCTGCGCATGAAAGCCAAAGCGGTCGGCCTGATGGCTGTTGACTATCGAAACGACCATGTCAGTGACGTTCAACAACTTTATACCGGCACGCGTATCGAAGAAAATGTTGATCCAGAGCTGATCAACCTGATGTATACCCCGCCCTACGAATTTCCATCTGCAGAACTCAAAGTGGAAAAACCCCTTATACCCAACGAATACCTCATACTCCGGGGCGAACGGAAATCCGCGCTCGCGGTTTATGACGATGAGCTGAACCTCATTAAGCACGTTGATAAAGTTCCATCCTTTGGCATTACCCCGCGCAATTCCGAGCAGACCTATGCCCTGGACGCCATCCTCAACGACTCAGTCCGGCTCGTAAGCCTGACCGGAAAAGCCGGAACCGGAAAAACCCTGATTGCTCTCGCCGGGGCACTTAAACGTAAGAAAAGCTACCGACAGATTTTGATGGCACGCCCCATTGTTGCTTTGAGCAACAAAGACATCGGGTTCCTGCCAGGCGATATTCAATCAAAGCTCGATCCCTATATGAAACCGCTCTTCGATAACCTTGCTGTTATTGAACACGCGCAGGGAGAAACCAAACGAAGCCAGGTTGGCAAACTGGTTGAGGATAAAAAGCTGGTTATCGAACCGCTTTCCTATATTCGCGGGCGAAGCCTCGTGAACACCTTCTTCATTATCGACGAAGCCCAGAACCTGACTCCGCATGAAATTAAGACCATCATTACGCGGGCCGGTGAAGGAACAAAAATTGTCTTCACAGGTGATGTCTTTCAGATTGACCATCCCTACCTGGACAGTCATTCCAACGGCCTGAGCTATCTCATCGAAAAGATGAGGGGACAACGGCTTTATGCCCATGTAAACCTGACCAAGGGCGAACGGTCCGAACTGGCCGACCTGGCGGGGTCGCTTCTGTAACCCGCTTTATTTTTGATTCAGTGAAAATCGGATCTGGCGGATGCGAAGCTCTTTGTAGGTTGATTTCAGCTTTACCAGAAGCGGCCTTTTAATGCGCTCGAGCTCCGGCATCCACCCCGGATGGTCCACAAACACAATAAGCTGGAAATCTTTGATAAAGCCCGGCTGACTGTGTTTTGCGATCTGGGCCCCCACGAGTTTTGGCCACGATTCACGCAAGATCAGTATGTTTTCCTGCGTGGGTTGCTCCAACCCAGCCACCACATCTTTAAGAATATCACCCACGCTGCGGATATCACGATTGGGCACTGGAGGTTTATCCAGATGATAGCGAACCTTGTCCATATCCCAGCGGTCACGGTTAATCTTACTGTTGCGGGGTTGTTCCATGCCTATTATTCAGCCACAAACAAGGATTGATTTGAACCCTATTCATCCCTTTAATTCGCAACATGACCAATTACCTGTACCCCATGACGTTCAAACCGGTTTACAAGGATTACCCTTGGGGCGGATCACGCATCCCGAAAACCTACAACCGAAACGAACCGGACGGCATCTATGCGGAATCCTGGGAAATATCTGATCATGACGATGGAATGAGCGTGGTTTCCAACGGCCCATTGGCCGGAAAAACCATCCGGGAACTTCTCCAGAAATACCCGCAGGACATCATGGGTTCTTCCGTTGCCGGGACAAAATTTCCGCTCTTGATCAAACTGATCGACTCCAAACAAAAACTCAGCGTGCAGGTTCATCCGAATGATCAAACCGCGGCTGAATTCGGCGGGGAAGCAAAAACTGAAATGTGGTACCTTCTGGGCGATAATCCAACGCGTGTATTCTGCGGCCTGAATGAAGGCGTCACCAAAGAAATCTTCCTCAAAGCCGTCGAAGAAGGCTCCAGCGGCGATACTATGCGGCCTGTCCCCGTTGAACAGGACAGCGCGGTGTTTGTGCGCGGTGGACGAGTACATGCCATCGATGAAGGTTGTCTGATTCTCGAGATCCAGCAAAACTCCAATACGACCTACCGCATCTACGACTGGGGACGCATGGGCAATGACGGTAAGCCTCGTGATCTGCACATCGAGCAAGCAGTAAATGTTATCAACTGGGACGACCATGAAAATCCGCTGGTCCAGCCACAGCTTCTGGTCGACACCGATACCTTCCAGTGCTCAGAAGTATTGGCCTGTGAATATTTCCGGCTGGAAAAGCTTACCTTCGCTAGCCCCCTGGAAGTTCCAATGACAAAAACCACCTTTCATGCCTTATTTGTTTCTGAGGGCGAAGCAACGGTTTCATGGCAAGATAATGACCTCAGCGCACCGGCCGGCACCTCCATTCTTATCCCCGCTGCTCTCCCGGCTTATACATTGGGCGGTACCGCCACCGTATTGCGCACGACGATTCCTTAGTGCACCATAGTTCTCTAAGACCTATATAACTTTTTTATTCCACCGCAAAATGGTAACCGCTAAACTCTCGCTCTTCGGAGGTAGTTTTGAACAGGTTCAACGGATGGAAAATTCACAATCTGGCCATGCTGGTCATGCTGGCTATCGTTTTGCCGCTGTCCGTTTGGGTATATGTCCTGGACTTCACCAACCACAAAGGGGATGCACTCCGGAATATTGATAATCAGTTACTGATCGCTGCAACGATGGCAGAAGCCACCTTGCCGGCTGATTATCACGACCGCATCTCCAGCAGCACTGACGTCTCGCAAGAGGACTATGACGTAGTTGTAGAACGATACAATAAGCTCTGTGCAGAACTGGGACTCGAATATCTATGGAGTCTGATGCTGGTAGACGGCCACCCCCGCTTCACCTCTTCTACATCTCCAGACAAAAACGTATCCAATGGACTGCACGCCAAATTTTTTGAACCGCACTCCAACCCCGAACTCTATCAGCATGCCTTTCAAACCATGGAAACGCAGTTCAGAATCAATAAAGATAAATGGGGTAATATTCGCGCGGTACTTATCCCCCGTTACGATGCCCATGGCCGGAAATACCTGTTCGGAGCCAGCAAAAAAATGGAGGATATCCATTTGCTCATTCTGCACATACTGCGCGATGCAGTCTTAACTGCAGCAGCCTTCCTTATCCCGGCAGTGCTTCTCAGCCGACTGGTCTCCAAGTGGTTGACAAAACCCATTTCTGAACTGGCGGAAACCGCAAAGAAAATCGGAGCAGGAAATTATGACCAAAGCATTACGGTTACCGGAGCACATGAAATTAATGTTTTATCCGAAACACTTGAAAGCACCCGCCTTTCATTCCAACGGCACATAGCTGAGCTTAAGTCTTCCGTTAAGGAAATGCAGGAATTCAAAGACAACGTAAATAACAGTCCCGTCATATTTTTCAGGGTTCGCATTGCACCGGGCTTCCCGACGGAGTTTATCTCAGATAATATTGATTTTATGGGTTTCACAGCGGCCGATATGATCTCGGGCAAAGTAACCTGGGATCAATTCATGTATAAAGATGACCTCAAAAAGATTACGGAAGCGCTGAATCAAACGCTCGAATCCAACGGGGAAACCTATGCTCTGGAGGGTCGGGTTATCCCGCCAAACGGGGAGATTATCTGGTACGAAAACTGGAACCGTATTCTAAGGGACGAATCCGGTACGCCTACACACGTTCAGGGTCTACTCATTGATATTACAGAACGAAAAGCCGCAAGAAACCGGAATATTCGCTACCAGAACAGGCTCAAGGCACTGGCCCAGGATCTCACCCATGCCGAAGATAAAGAACGTCGCATGCTGGCAACGGCTATACACGACGACCTTGGGCAAATGCTGGCAGGGCTGAACATGAAGTTTTCCGTCCTTAAAGAAACCTCTGACCGGGATCGAATTAATGATCTGGTTCAGCAGGTTGATGAATTGCTCAACCAAATCATGCAGGCATGTAAATCCCTTACCTGGGAAATCAGCCCCACCTCACTGTACGAGACCGATATTGCCGCCGGTCTTGAGCGAATGGCGAGCGACCTTAAGAAATACTTCGGGCTGGAAGTTAAAATAGAAACAGCCGGAATTCGCATTGAACTGGATCAGGTATCAGCAGCGTTGATTTTTCGATGCATCAAGGAACTTCTCGTCAACATTGCCAAACACTCCGGCACCCAAATGGCCGAGGTCGGTATCTCACGGATCGAGAACAAAGTTCACATGGTCGTGAGCGATAATGGCAAGGGCTTTAATCCTTCAGATCAGGAAGAGGAAGCTTCCGGATTTGGCCTCTTCAGTATTAAAGAACGACTGACCCACTTTAACGGTTCCATGCATATTGAATCAGAACCGGGAAAGGGCACCAAGATACTGATTATTTTACCGCTGGCTCCAGCTGATCCTGAATCAGATGAATATAAAAAGAGGCAGGCTTTTCCTATTGTATAAAATACAACAGGATACCGGCCTCCGGTGCTCTAAGGACTAAGCCTCAGAATTAATAAAATTCACCGCATTCTGGAATAGCTTAAGCCCCAGTCCCTGCTCAGGCAGTTCGCCATCAAGTTTCTGCTTATCCCAGTTCGGATGATTTTCAGGAAACAGGTAGGCTTCCGGGTGAGGCATCATACCGAAAATTCGGCCGGTCGGATCAGTCAGTCCTGCAATCGCATTAAGTGAACCATTCGGATTGGCCGGAAATTCCTGAGTCGATTGGTTATCCGCATCCACATAGCGTGCGGCTGCACAGCCTAAGGACTCAGCTTTTTCAATCAGGTCGGAATCCAGCGTGAAGATCTTTCCTTCCCCATGACGAATCGGCAAAGGAAGAGTGCCCAACCCCTTTGTAAATACGCAGGGAGAGTTGTCCTCAAAGCGAATATCACACCAGAAATTCTGAAAGGTCCCGCAGTCGTTCTGCATAAGCGAAACCGTCGGTTCGAAATAGTTTCCATCCAAACCGGGGAGCAAACCCATTTTAGTCATCACCTGAAAACCGTTACAGATGCCCATGATCAGTTTGCCATCATCGATAAACTTTTGAAGCTGCGCCTGCATATGATGCTTAATGCGCAGGGCAAAAACATGGCCGCTGGTCATATGGTCACCATAGGAGAATCCACCGATAAACATCATCGCCTGAAAATTTTCCAGCTGATCCGGGTTGTCCAGCAAATCATTCAGGTGAACCAGCTCTGGTTCTGCCCCGGCCAGTTCCCACGCATGCGCCGACTCCGCTTCGCAGTTAACGCCGTACCCCGTAATAATTAAAACTTTTGGTTTGCTCATCTTGTGTTCCCCATTTCCGATTTTTGCTTGCCGATTTCTGATTTTCGGGTCTCCGACGGCTTTCCTAAAAAAGCCTAACAGCGACTGAGTTCCACAAATCTAAATTCAAAAACCTAAATTCAAAATTTTATTTGTTCATATCGTTGAGCATAGCGGTTGCCGCAGCAACCGGATCATCGGCCTGCATAATCGGACGGCCGATAACAAGGTGTGTCGCCCCCTGCTCCATGGCAAACGAAGGAGAAGCAACACGCTTTTGATCCCCAACATCGCCATCGGGCATGCGGATGCCCGGCGTAACCAAAATCGCTTCAGGAAAAGCATCGCGCAGGGCCTTGGCTTCGTGCGCACTGGTTACCATCCCATCAATACCCGACGAAATGGCTAATCGGCCAAGCTCAACGGCTTGATCTGAAACCGTACGGTTAATCCCTAAATCGGTAAAATCATCCTGACTCAGACTGGTCAGCGTAGTAACCGCTACAATTTTCGGAGGATTCTCACATTCCTTAGCCGCATTCGCCGCAGCTTCGAGCATGGCCCGTCCACCAATCGCGTGCACAGTCATAAGGTTGACGCCGTGTTTAGCGGCCGTTTTTACCGCATTGCTGACGGTTTGCGGTATGTCGTGGAGTTTCAGATCCAGAAAGATCTTCTTTCCGCGTTTTTTCAGCGGTTCCAGCGCGGCTGGCCCTTCGGCACAGAAGATTTCAAGACCTACCTTGTACCACTCAATAAAATCAGGCATTTCCTGGAGTTTTTTCTCCATTTCCTCGGCATTCGGCACATCCATCGCTACGATTATTTCTGCTTTATTCATCCCTAAATCCTTTCTGTGTTTCAAAGTGGGGAAAACTAGCAGAAAACGGCGGAAGGCTGGAACATTTTCGGTGCAATTTTTATATACTGCTAAATCTGCAGCCAAACCGTTTGATACGGATCGAATGAAATAACTTTGCCATCCCCCATATACCGCCGTCCTGTAAGAATGTCAGAGCACGTATCCGCATGGTTTAAAGCGGTTAAGCGGTTATCTATTTTTAATTCCTGATATTCGGCGGAAAAATTACTGATGCACACCACGTGCTGAGAGTTCCTTTCACGCTCAACCACAAACCAGTTGCTGCCCAGATCAACAATCTGCTGTATCGCATCCGGATGAAAGACCTCATGTTGTGACCGCAACTTTAGACGCCGCACATATTCCTTCATCACCCTGGAGGCTGGCGAACGAGAATCTGATAATACTTCAGCAAGTTCTTCTTCTTTCCATTTCAAGCGATTGATCGTACGCGCCCGCCCGGATTCCTCGACGCCCGAATAGTTGTTTCGGGTTGCCGTCAGACTGTGAAAATACACAGCCGGAACGCCACTCAGCTCCATCGCCACAGTTTGCGAGCACAGGAACCGCTCGATGTGCAGTTCGGTTACGGTTTCGGGAGTGTCGCCCAATGCATCAAAATAGGTGATATTGAGTTCATATGGACTCTCGGATCCATCCGGATTTGCTTTATAGGAAACATGACCACCCAGCCCCTTTACATGATCGGCCAGTTTATTGAGTTCTTCGTTTGAAACAATACCTTGCAGGGGACGCACACCAATGCCGTCGTGCGATGCAGTAAAATTAAAATAGGTACATGTTGAAGGGAGGTCATTCAAGGACGAAGCCCATTGGGTCAGGTGCGATGCATCAGCATTCACGAGTCCATGAAACAGCAGCGGCGGCAGACTGAACTGGTACACCATATGCGCCTCATCTCCATTTCCGAAATACGAAATATTTTCCTCATGCGGCACATTGGTTTCTGTGAGCAGGACGACTTCAGGAGCAACCATATCCAGCAGATCGCGCATCAGTTTAACAACTTCATGGGTCTGTTTCAGATGAATGCAGTTGGTTCCGATTTGCTTCCAAAGATAGGCAATGGCATCAAGACGGATAATGGTTGCACCGGTGGATATATATAAAAGCAGGATGTCGAAAAATTCAAAAAGGACGTCCGGATTAGCAAAATTCAGATCCATCTGATCGTCGCTGAAGGTGGTCCATATATGGGTATCACCATGTTGTGTATGTACCGGTGTCAGCAGAGGAAGGGCGCGAGGCCGCGTTACCGCGGAAAGGTCGGCGTCCGGATCCGCCTCAATAAAGAAATCCCGGTAAGGCGCGATATTGGCAATATAGTCAGCAAACCACCTGCTCTTGCGGGAACAGTGATTCAGAACGAGATCATACATAAGACGAAAACTGCTGCCGATTTCCTCAATATTACTCCAGTCCCCAAGCTTCGGGTCAACCCGCCTGTAGTCGATCACCGAAAACCCATCATCCGACGAATACGGACAAAACGGCAGGATATGAATCGTGTCGATGGCGCCACCAAGATATTGATCCGCAAAACGCTTTAAGGTCAGCAGTGGATTTTCTTCTCCGCCCTGCACCATATCGCCATAGGTGATCAACACGGCGGTCGTTTCATCCCAAAGGTCGGCTTCGTTATATCCTTCCAGACCAATTCCGTACCGGCCAATCAATGCGACCATCCGTTCCAGCAGCGGTTCCACTTTGCTTGGCCCGTACAGCCGGTTAAACCGGGTGCGCATTCGTTCCAATGCATGGATATCTAAATTTTTAATCATGGTTCCAGCCCCCGGATGTTGGTGACCAGTGTACGGAGGATTCGGCGCAGAACAGCATAGCTGTAAAATCGGGTTGCGACTACATAGTTATGCTCAACGGTTACCTTTCGATACGTATCATCTTCCAGCAAGCGACGGACATCCTCAATAACCTGCTTGGTCAAATAGCCATCCATCAACGGAACCCGAAAGCCCTTCGGCTCAATATCGCGCGCAAAAATGGAATAGCGGTTAATCAGGATAGGCAATTTAAAATAGACGGCCTCAAGAAATGCATTTCCGAATCCCTCGTAAAGACTGGGATAGGTCACAAAATCTACGAATGGATAGAGATCCCAAAGGGTATACATTTTTTTGCCCGCATGGTTTTTCTGCCGGATCTCTCCAATGCGATCGTCGATAATACGCAAATCCACACCGGAGTCATGCGCGAGTTCCTGCAGCATATGCTGATACTCATACCCTTCGTCTCCCGCTGAATGAGAGATCACGAGTTTCATACGCGGGTCGGCCAGCGATTCCAATAGTTTGATCGAATGCTCAATTCCTTTTCGCGGCACAATCCGTGTGGGCTGCAGAATCAGAATATCGTCTTCCGCAAAACCCAGATCATCTCGCAGACCTTCCGTATAGTCATCGGGTTGCGGAGGCGGAGTTTCAAAATCAAAAACATTTGGAATCAGTTCCGACGACAATCCTTTGCGCCAGGATAACTCCTCCCGAGCTGCCTGATTGATAACAACGTGCTGCAGTAGATCGTCACGCGGGGGAAATGCCAAATCGAGATAATCAGGAACCGCATTGACTGAAAACCGAACCCGTTCCCAATAAAAATCATGATGATGCGCAATGGAAGGAATACGTGTTTCGGCCAAAAATTCTGTAATAGCCACCCCTAAAGGAACGTGCATTGGAATCGTCAGGGCATTCTGAAAAATAAGGATGCGCAGATCATAGCGGTTCACGAATTCATATAACGTGGTCTTCAGGTATTCGGCCATATCCCGAATCCGGCGGCTGACCACCGGATCACGAAAAGACTTTCCCCATATGCGCTCATTGAGCCACACATTTTCAGGATG
Organism: uncultured Verrucomicrobiota bacterium; assembly: GCA_964486885.1. Taxonomy (GTDB): domain Bacteria; phylum Verrucomicrobiota; class Kiritimatiellia; order Kiritimatiellales; family Pontiellaceae; genus Pontiella. The sequence continues at coordinate 35,495 of CAZAPF010000025.1, read as the reverse complement.
CTCAAAATGCGCTTCCGGAACACAATAGCTTACATCGGGAGCGCGGTCCAAACGACCGGCATACCAGAAGCTTCGGAACTCATGATCCCACAAGACCTTTGCCCATTTTGCGCTCTCCAGCGAGACCCCGTCTGTACCGGCAAAACGCGTTGAAATAAATCCAATATTTTCGCTCATGACTGCCTCTGAAGTGTTACAGAAAGGATAACGCCCACGCCCTTCATGGGAAGTACTTTTTGTTTTTAATACCATACTTATAAATTCCCGGACTCGCCATTTGCCATCCCCGCACCCTTTGATAGACTTCCATCGAGATCATAAACCAAGGAATTGCATGAAAACAAAATTCAGCAATATTGAAGAAATTCTGGATTTGCTTCCCGAGCTTCCGGAAAAGCTGAGCGCTATTCAGGAAACCTTGATCGCCAACCTGATCATGCTCAGCGAAATCCCGGCACCAACCTTCGAAGAAGAAGCCCGCATAAAACTACTACTCCAACGCATGGATGAATGCGGACTGCACAATGTCTCTACCGATGAAGCCGGAAACGGCGTGGGCATTATCCAGGGAAAGAACCCTTCCCGCAATATCCTGCTCATTGCCCATGCAGATTCGGTCTATTCCCAAAAAGAAGATCACACCTTGAGTGTTCGTGCAGATGAAATTATCGGTCCCGGCGTTTCTGACAACAGCCTGGGAATGGCCGTTCTCGCAACACTGCCCAGCCTGCTAGACTCACTGAATATCCACCTGAACGCCAACCTCATTCTGCTGGCCAGCACCAAAGGACTTGGCCGGGGTAATCTGGATGGACTGCGTTTCTTTATGGAAAACAACCGGATGCCTTTTGATGCAGGAATCTGCATAGAAGGTGCGCAGCTCGGGCGGCTCAGCTATACCGCTCAGGGAATGTTCCGCGGACTGATCACCTGTAAACTTCCGGAAGAACTGGAATGGCAGCGCATGGGTGAAAACAGTGCCATAATCGCACTCAACGATGTCATCAACCACATTCTTGAAATCCCCGTTCCCCGCCGTCCGAAAACCTCCATCGTTCTCGGAGCTGTTCGCGGCGGAAAAAGCTACAACGTTATGGCAACGCAATCGAGTCTGCGATTTGAGGTTCGGAGCGACAGTGCCGAAATCGTCCAAAGCATTCAGGACCGGATCAACGATATCGTTGCCGACATTGCATCCGCCTACAATGCCGAGATTGACTTTGAAATTGTCTCCCGCCGGGAGCCCGGGGGAATCGATATCGGACACCCGCTGGTCAAAAGCTGCCGCAGTGTGATGGAGACGCTGGAACTGGAACCGAAGATCAGCCCCAGCATGTCGGAGGTATCCGAACTCATCGTCCGCGGCCTCCCCGCTGTCACACTGGGTCTGACCGAAGCCAGCAATGTTCACAACCTGAACGAAACGATCCGCATCGAACCTATCTACACCGGACTGGCACAACTGCTGGCTATGCTGCTCGCGATTGACGGAGGATTTTGCAATGAACCTGAATAATTGGATTAAGCACAATACGATTCACCATTCCCAGTTCTGGGATCTGAAAAAGCTGGTGGAGGAAAAGGAAAAACAAAACCTTAAAATTTCGCTCTGCCTGCCGACGCTTAACGAAGAAAAAACGATCGGCAAAGAGATTGTTATGTTTAAGTCGGAGCTGATGGATCGCTATCCCCTGCTCGACGAAATTGCGGTGATCGACTCCGGTTCAACCGATCAAACCCGTGAAATTGCTGAAACCTTTGGAGCGGACGTTTATCTATCGGCTGATATTCTTCCGCAGTATGGCGAAAAAAAAGGCAAAGGCGAAAACCTTTGGAAAGCCGTCTATGAATTGACCGGAGACATCATTGTGTATGTCGATGCCGACATTAAAAACATTCATCCCCGGTTTGCGTACGGACTGGTTGCCCCGCTCATCTACCGTCCGGAAGTGCACTATGTAAAAGCATTTTACGATCGGCCGCTGGCGTTCTCCCAAGGCGTTCGGCCATCCGGTGGTGGGCGTGTAACAGAAATTCTAACCCGCCCGTTGTTCTCCCTGTTTTTCCCCGATTTAACCGGACTGGTTCAACCGCTCTCCGGCGAATATGCCGTGCGGCGCGAAGTGCTCGAAGCCATCCCCTTCCCGATTGGCTACGGCGTGGAAACATCGCACCTGATTGATGTGTATGAAAAATGGGGAATGGAGGCCATTGCACAGGTTGATCTCGACCAGCGGGTGCACCGCAATCAGGAAACCCGCGATCTCGGAAAAATGGCATTCGGTATTCTGCGCGCATTTCTTTTCCGTGCCGAAGCGCTTGGCGTAATCGGCGAATTGCCTGAACTCAGCACAATCCTGCGACAGTTCCAAGCGCACGATGAAGAGTTCGAGCAGGTGCCCACAGAAATCGTCGAAGAAGAACGTCCGCCGATGATTGAACTTCCCGAGTACCGCGAAAAATTCGGCATACAACAACCGGGTTAAACACAAAGACACCAAGAACTCTAAGCAGTAAATTTCAGGGCCTTTCTTCGTGAACTTCGTGTCTTAAGCGAAGTTTACGAGCGAGTGGTAAATGAACACGAATGAGTAGAAAATTAGCAATTGCGATAATCCATTACCATCTCCGTCCCGGCGGGGTGACCCGGGTGATTGAGCGTGCAGTTGAATCGCTGGGAGACGACGTTGAAATATTGGTGCTCACCGGAGAAGCACCGGCTGAAGGCGATATGCTGACCCCCATCACCGAACCCTTTCAACCATTGGAATATTGCGACGACGTAAAAAACCAGGCGTACGAAGAAGTTTTCGAAGATCTACGGTTTACAGCCCGCAGCCTGTTCGGTCGTGACCCGGACCTTTGGCATATTCATAATCATTCGCTGGGCAAAAACAGCTTTACTCCGAAATTGGTCTGGCACTTGGCCAATGCGGGGTGCCGAGTCCTGCTGCAGCCTCACGATTTTGCCGAAGACGGTCGTCCCGACAACTATCGTTTGCTTAAAGAACAACTGGGGGATTCGTTAAACTCCACTCTATATCCCATTGCAGATCAAATCTGGTATGCCCCCATTAACTTTCGCGATAAAGCATTCCTCGAAGGTATCGGCATTCAACAGGTATACGAGTTGCCCAATGCCGTAACCGCACAAATCCGTACCGGAGGCGGCCCGTCTGCCTCCGCAAAAAAAACCATCGTCTATCCCGCACGTGCCATTCGGCGAAAAAACATGGGCGAGTTTTTATTATGGAGCCTGCTGGCTCCCGAGGGTTATACCTTCCAGAGCACCCTCGCCCCACAGAACCCGGTCTGGCAAGGCATCTACAATGAATGGGTTGAATTTGCAAAAGAACTCAACCTCCCGGTGGAATTCGATGCCGGACGTACGACTGAATTTTCCAAACTTATCCAGGATTCTGATGCTTTGATTTCTACCAGTATTGCAGAAGGCTTCGGCCTCGCATTTCTCGAACCTTGGTTAGAAGGCAAGTTGCTTATCGGCCGAAAGCTGCCGGAAATTACGAGCGACTTTGAGGCAGAGGGACTGGACCTTTCAACCCTCTATGCATCCCTCCCCGTCCCACTCGATTGGGTGGGTGAAGATCTCTTTTTCGAAACACTGGAATCCGCCATGCGGCAAAGCTATTCCGCCTATTCCAAGGAATGGAAAAATGACTATTTCGAACAAGCAAAGGCATCGCTCATTAGGGATGGAAAAGTCGACTTCGGCATTCTTAATGAAGAACTGCAGCGCAATGTGATCCGGCACTTGTTCAAAAATCCGTCTGACCGGAAGTTACTTCCCCCTCTCTCCCCGCCCCCCTCTCTCCCCCTCATCGAAAGCAACCGACAGATTGTGATCGATAAATACAGCCTCAACGCGTATGGCGAGCGCCTGCTTGAATTATATAAACAATTGGCAGAGACCCAGCCGGGTAAGGTATCGTCCGCACATGCGGCTGATCTACTCGATGAATTTCTGCAACCGCAACGCTTCAACCTGCTCAGGACATAAAAAAACGCGCCCCCGTTTCCGGGAGCACGTTCAGTTGTATGGGAGGTACTCTGATTAAACCAGTTCGCAGGCTCCACCTGCACAGGCGATTTCACCCTGAAGGTTAGTTTCGTCGTCTTCCTCTTTCATCAAGGTATAGTCAACGGACTGGAATTTAGAGATCAGTTCATTCCACAGGGTTTCATCCTGTGCCGTCAGCACTTCTTCATGCGGTGCCTGCTGATAAATCTTATCACCTGTGGCGGCCAGCATGCTGATGCCGGTAAAGTCAGCGCGGTTATCCCAGATATAGTCCGCCACGTCATCCCATTCATCATCCCGCACGGTTAGCGTATTGGAGACATTATGGTACAAACCGGGATTTGATTCCGGACGGGCGGTTCCGGGTACGACCCAGTTTTGCTGAGTCGAATGAACGTGTTTGAGCAGGTCCATTGCCGACATCTCACTCCGCAGAATCGCTTCTTCGGGCGCTTCAATGCAGAAGGTAATCACGTCATCCGTTTTATTTGCACTCCACACGGACTCTTCGCACATGTGCGGGTTGGTGTCGTTGAAGAACGTATAAACCGGATCCGTTTTATTCGCCTGCGCACGCCGGAAATAACGGCGGGCATGACGCGGATGGATACCGGAAGCCGTACCCAGCAACAACGATGTGGAGCCGGCAGGCTTGACGCAGGTCAGGCGGGCAGCCGGTTCGGTGCCGATCTTCAGTGTGAGCTCGCGGTTTACTTCAATGGCATACTTGGCCATTTTCTGCTGCATCACCGGATCCAATGTAACAGATGGTGAATCCATCATACCCGTAATTGAAACACCCAGAAGCGCTTCACGCTGACACAGCTTTTCCGTGGTATCGCCAAGGTACGGGAAGCTGGTATATCCAGCCTGCAAGGTACCGATAATGGTTGCCGCACGGACTGCAGTACGAAAATCCTCTTCGCTCAGCAGCTTGGCCCCGTTGATTTCGGTCAGGTTGCAGAACTGCCAACCGGATTCAATGGTGATGTTTCCATCGGCATCTTTTACTTCGAGATGTGGATTCAGGCCAATCTCACAGCACGGATTGCAGCCATGGGAAAGATCGTTGGCAAAATAGAATCCGGGCTCGCCCCATTCTTTCTGCTTCTGGAAGATGCGCAGGAACTGGGCTTTCGAAGTCTCATTACGGATCAGTTTGACCGAGTTATTGGAACGGCCGCGCTGCGGGTTTTCATCAAACCAGTTGCCGCGCTTTGCGTTCATCATTTCACCGTCATCCGGCGAGAACAGGCAGATGGTTGCAGAACGGCGGACTCCACCGGCAATTACGGCGTCTGCCGCATGCATCATAATATCGTATGCTTCGATCGGCTTGAGTTTACGGCCCAGGGCTCCGTCCAGAATATTACGGGCGCGTTCAAGCGCACGGCGCAGAGGAACATGACCGGGAGCGCGACCACCGGAAGTGCCTAATTTGGCACCTCGGGCACGGATCTCGGAATAGTTGAATTCAACCAGATAACCGTCGATATAGCTGAGCATCAGCTCTTTCATGGCATCCGCCCAGCCTTCGATGGTGTCGGGAACATTGAAGTGCCGTACAGTTCCTTCATCAACGCTGCTGGCCAATGCCGGAAGCTTTTCGACATGCTCGAATTCAACACTGAAGCCGACGCCGGTACCGCACAGCAGAAGGAACAGGCCTTCCGAAAAGAATTCAATGCGGTCGCAGATACCGAAGGTGCAGTTATACATGCGGGCATGGTTGGTCTCAATCGCCGGCCCGCCAAACTGCATCGAGCGCATCGAAGGAAGGCAACGTTTGTCGACCACCTGTTCAAACGCCCAGTTAATTTCCTCTTCAGCAGCCGGAAACGTGCGCAAATGCATATCACGAACGCGGGCAACCGCTTCAACATAGGTTTCGCGGCGGCCCATTTCCGGAAGATAACGGGCATAACGGCTGGCCAGCATGTAGTCTTGAATAGCTGATGCTTCCGGACGCAGGCGCTGGTTACGGGCCTGTTTATGCTCTTCACGGTAAAGAATGTATGCGCGGGCAACATCATAAAGGCCGGCTCCCATCAGCTGCTGCTCTACCAAATCCTGAATGTGCTCTACATCGATCTCTTCGGTACCTCGATGGGAATAGCCCATGATGATGTTGTCGAGCTTTGCGGTGATGTCCCTGACGATGGTCACAAGATGTTGTGGTACGTCATCTTCAGTCTGGACTGCGTTTTTTACCGCCTTTTCAATGGCGCTGTAGATCTTCGATTCATCGTAATCTACTGTGGCTGTATCCCTTTTCTTAACCTTTATGTCCATACTGGATCCCCTTCCTAAACATGCTTTATTACGGTATTTCGGTACTGGGAGCGGCGTTTTTGTGCATATGAATTAGCACAAGATGTAGTGTCCTCCCGAAAACAGATGCACAATATATGCTCGAAATTGACAATTGAAGGAAAAAGTTTAAAAAATGAATTCAGGACAAACCGCTACCCGTTTTTCAGGGTTGCTAGCGGGCGGCTTTCGGCCTGATATCAGCCGCTTTCTTCAGGTCGCCATCATTTTCGCAGGCCCTCAGGAGCAAAGCCCACAACCGGGCTTCGTAGGAGGGAGGAAACTGAAAAGAGCGAACCAAATCCTCAATATAGTCCTCCAAAAAACGCACCGCCTGGCTCGTCTGCCCCGATTTGTTTGTCAATTCAACGTACCGCTTGATCAATCCGAAACTCTTATTGCCGCGATATTCCGGATTTTCAAGCATTTGCTCCATTTCGCGGCGCGCCTTTTTTAAATCTCCTGTCGTAACGATTCTTTCGATCTCCCGAAGTTCCAAGGAATAGGCAAGGTCGTCCTCTCCCTCGCCCACGACGCCGGCGAGCTTTTGCATCACTTGGCCGGCCTCTTCCGTCCGCCCGGCTTTAAGCATTGTTTTTCCGATTTCCTCTGCCGATTCGGCGAGAATATAGGGATATTTCCGGAAAACATCCTTTTGCTCCGCATACTGATCCATCAGCCCGTCATAGTCTTTCTGCCGAGTCAGGATTTCCCGCTCCAGTTCCCATGCGCGTAAATAGCGCCGTACAAGATTCCGAGCCTCGCGCGCACATTTCAGGGCGCTCTTGGGATCGCGGTCGAGCAAAACCTCGGCAATCGTTAAATTGACGCCAGCCTGATCTGCCTTTTCAGATTGTAGCGACCGTTCGCAGGTATATTCAACGTCATGATCCGTCATCTGTTGTCGGGTTTGCGGATGAACCGCATAACCCGTCGTATAGCTTCCGCCATACCGCCCAATATCAAGCTGCCACTCACCCGGCTTTTCCATGAAGGCAAACCAGGCATGGTTTGCACTGTTGCCTGCTCCACTGAAATAGATCGCCGGAATACCGAACGCCCGGGCGGTAAGTACTGAATAGTAGGCCTGGTCGACGCAGATTCCTCCCATTCGCCGGATCGCATCCAGGGTATACGTACCCTGATCCCAGACATAACGCGATGAATCAAGCCGCACGTTGCTATAAACGATACTCCGGTATTTCTCACCCCATTCGGCCAGTTTCCCATCCGCATATGTGCGCGCCCACTCCAATTCCGACTGCGGCACCGGGATCTGAACCACAAACACCAGTTCGCGGACGCTCAGATCCTCATAATCAATTTTAGACGTTCCCGTAGAATAGAGTTCCTTGAAATAGTCATAGCGCCAAACCGAATCGGGATCATACGGCAGCAGATTCTTGCCCATCTGCCGGTGCATCCGCGGTCGGCTCGGATTGTCCAGTACCACCGCGAGCGCTACCACCAGATCATAGAATTTATCGCATCCACCTGGATCATGGGCATACAGTTTTTCCAGTACCTGAACCACGCCATTCAGATTGTCAGCGGATGAGAGCGTACCGACCAGCACATGCAGCCGCTCATCCGAGCCGAGAATCCATTCCGCCAATGCCGGCGATACAGAACAACGATTCGATAGCTCCAGAAAACCAACACACTCCGCCGCCACCGCAAGCTGACCTAAATCCCGGGAGGAAACGCGCGAAACACCGGAGACCCGCTTGCTGATATAACCCGACACCGTTTCAATACCTTCCTGCTGCCGCGCCTCCAACACATAGTCCAGCGTCGCTTTGCGGATTTGTTCCGAAGATGGAGCTCCGACCGCAGCACCTGCCAGCAGACAAACCACCAACACAGCACGTAACAAATTTATCTGCCCCACAACCATTCTTCCCTTCCCCGCTTCAGTTGAACGCGTTAGTTTATACCCGTCATGAACAAACTTTTCAGCACATTTCCAAAAGCCAATGTCTCTGACCTGCCAACGCCCGTTGCAAGGCTGACAAACCTTGGCGCCCGATTTAACCACGATAGACTCTATGTCAAAAAGGACAATCTAAGTGGCCCGCTATACGGTGGAAATAAAATCCGGAAACTGGAATTCCTGTTGGGTGAAGCGCTGGCGGAAGGCCGGAAAAGTATTATTACCTATGGTGCAGCCGGCTCGAATCATGCGCTCGCCACCGCCATCTGCTGTCGTCAGCTTGGTTTGAATGCCATATCCCTACTCGCCCCCCAGCAATCCACGCCCCACGTCAAAAAAAATATTCTGCGCCATTTTGCAGCCGGGGCCAATATGATCCTTTGTACTCACTACAACGAGTTTCCCGCGCTAACTAACAAAATGGTGGAAGAATATACCAACCGCGATGGTATTGAACCCTACATCATTCCGGCCGGCGGTACCAACGCCACCGGAGCACTCGGCTTTGTGAACGCTGCCTTTGAAATGAAAACTCAGCTCATACCGGATGTCATCTACCTGCCGATGGGAACCGGAGGAACACATGCGGGCCTGCTGGTCGGGCTCCGGCTTGCCGGATTGAAAACCCGTGTAGAATCAATTCGGGTCACCCACCCCATGTTTAAAACGGCAAGCCATATCAGGGTGCTGTGCGATCAAATCTGCAACAAACTGAAAATTGATCCCGTGGTTGATGATTCCGACATTATTATCCGCGACGAGTTCTTTGGCGAGGACTATGGCATTGCCACACCGGAGTCAGAAGAAGCCGTGCATATATTTAAGTCGTGTGAAAACCTTACACTTGAAACAACCTATACCGGAAAAACCATGGCCGCCCTGCTCCACGATCTCCGGTCGGGAAAGTTCGACGACCAAACCGTCCTCTACTGGAATACCCTCAACTCGCATGATTTTTCACAGGAAATTGCCGATATCGATTTCCACGCCCTGCCCCCAGATTTTCACCCTTATTTTGAATCATGAAAATTTCCGTAATCATGCCGGTATACAATGCCGAAGATACCGTACTACAGGCACTCGACAGTTTGCGGACTCAGACCTTCCGATCATTTGAAATCATTGTAATTAACGATGGATCAACAGATGGCACACTGGATCTACTGCGACAACAACCGGATATCAAACTCCTTGATCATTCGCACCGCGGCATTGTCCCGGCTCTGAATGACGGACTGGCGGCCGCCAACGGCAAATATATTGCCCGCATGGATGCCGACGACATCTGCCACCCGGAACGCATTGAGCAACAGGCTTCGTATCTCGATGCATTTTCGGAAATTGGAATCGTTGGCTGTCAGGTTGGCTTTGGTGGCGACCGGGAAAAGCAGGCGGGCTATGCCGCCTATGTCGACTGGATCAACTCACTAATTAAACCGGAAGAGATTGCCCTTAACCGGTTTGTAGAATCCCCATTCGCTCATCCCTCAGTGATGTTCCGTCGTGATCTGTTTGAACAGTTTGGCGGATATCGCGACGGCCCCTTCCCCGAAGACTATGAGCTCTGGTTGCGCTGGATGGCCCGCGGTGTGAAAGCCGGTAAGGTGGATAAGGAGCTGGTAATCTGGAACGATCCGCCGGACCGCCTGTCCCGAACCGATGAGCGTTACAGCATTGATGCCTTTTACGAAACCAAGGCCAACTATCTTTTCCAGTGGCTCGAAAAAAATAATCCTCATCATCCCAACGTCATCATTTGGGGGGGCGGAAGAGTAACGCGTAAGCGAGCCGCCATTCTGGAACGTTACGGTTTACATATTACCCATTACGTGGACCTAAAACCCCGCACCCTCAATTGCGGAACACCGGTCATCCATCACGACGATATCCCCGATGCCAACTCTTGCTTTGTGCTCCCGATGGTCGGCAGCCGGGGTGCCCGGACTGAAATCAAGCAAGCACTTATGGGCAGAGGATTCACGGAAGGTAAGGACTGTATCTTTGCGGCATGAGGTAGGGACAGGTCGCCGAGCTGTCCGAACGTACACCGGCGCTCTCGGCGATAGCGCCCTACCAAAGGTTTCGGATTTCCGCAACCAGCTCAGCCGACGTTTTGTTGGCGCATTCAAGCATGTGGTCGGCATATTTCATGTAAAGTGGGCGACGTTCCTCGCATAGATCATCAAGCGTCATGCCGGGTTTAATGACTACGCCACGCTCGGAAATATCGCCGATGCGTCTTTTAATTTCATCCATCGGAACATCGAGGAAAATGATTTTGGCGATATCTTTCAGATACTGCATCGCCCCGTCGCAATAGACCGCACTGCCGCCCGTGGCGATTACACAGTTTTCACAGACGACGGATTTGACCGTATCACATTCCAACGTCTGATAGGCCTCCATGCCGTTGGCATCCTGAAAGGCCTGCATGGAAATGCCGGCACGCGCCTGCACGAGCAGATCGGTATCCATAAATCCCATCGAAAGCCACTTAGCCAACTGCACACCCAGCGTGCTCTTGCCGCTTGCCGGCATCCCGATCAAAACTATGTTAGACTTTACTTCCGACATTTAAACACCCGCTTTGCTTAAGCTCACTAAGAGCTCTAAGACACTCGTCTTCGTGATCTTTGAGTCTTTGTGTTTAACTTCTCAAACCTCATAATCAACGACGGCCCGCTCACACACAAGCGGTTTCACAAATTCAACCACCTTTACATGCTCAGGATGTCCTGCATAGGCCGCCAAATCTTCCATGGAGTTAAACTCGGTCGTGAGCACCATATCCTTTGAGGCTTCCTTCCCAACCACATCCATACCGATTTCGATATCAATCAATGTAGGCACGACCCCTTTCAGCGATTCCAACTGGCGCTTCATCTCCAGTTTATCCGACTCAGCCACTTCATCCTTAAATTTCCACATCACAATATGTTTAATCATAGTAGTCCTTTTTTATTCTAAATGATGCCCGGATGTTAACCATGAAACGCCTGTACAACCACAAGTTTTAACCGCAAAGATTCCGACAATCTGTTGCATGGCCAGTTCAAAACAAAACTGCAGCAGCAAGCAATATCCAAGACTGCTCGCTGCGGTCAGAATTATGATCTGCAATAATTTTTATTAAATTGTCAGATATGCACACCTACAGCCCATTCATTGACAAAGGGATGGTCAGGAAGAATCCGTGATTCTCAGTGAGATACACGAGGCTCTGCCAATGCACGTTGTTATCCCTGCATTTTCAAATAAGGGGATTCCAAATGAACAAGCATGTTGTTTTATTCTTAGCCGTAATCCTTGCGACTGGATCATTCGTTCAAAAAACCTCAGCACAGGTAGAAGAATTCCATTTCTACACGCCCAACTTTCACTACACCATCCCATGGGTTTGGCCTGGTGATGGCAGTAGATCTATTCAAAGTACGGACCAGCTTAACACCACTCCACAGGGAACTATATGGGGGCCTGCGGGTGTATCCTTTGCGGAATACAGAACCCAGTCCGACGGAATCGGCGGGTTTATAAGAGGAAATAAAGAACAAAGCTTAACGCTATACATTGATCACCAGGTGGCTGGAGAGTATCTGGACGTTATTAATAACAAAGGTACAGACTACAGCGGAAATTCAACCCATTTTATCGGACATGATGACCCGGATAAATCCAGATGGAACGGAAAACTCTCCATCTCACATACCGCCTGGAACCCCCTTAAACTAGGATCCTACACTTTCACAGAAGGCAACTATGTGGGAGGGAATGGTGAATCAGCCTTAGCCGTCCGGCTTGCAAACAACTTTACCATCAATGGTGCCTCGTTTGTTTCCGGCGACAATCCCAGTCAATCATCAGGCCTATCCGGAGCAACTTTTGCCAAGATGTTGGGTTCCAGCTTGACCATCAACAACCAAACCGGAAAGGCGAGCGACCGGTTCGAAGCCGGTCACTTCCGCTCGGAAGAAAGCTGGACCGTTGGAGGAGACTCCGACAATGACCTCGGGAAAGGAGACCTCTGGGGAGGATGGGGCCTTGCCTTTGTCAGTACCGATCCGGAAGATGATAACCCCTTAAATACTGGCACTGTCACTATTAATGGTGGCGATTTCATTGGAAGCAAAAACTTAATGTCCTCCGGAACCCGCACCCTGAACTATACCTTAGACGAAACCCGCAACGCCCATGCACACATGTCGGGCGGAGGCGGAGTGCTGCTCAATTATATCGAAACTGCAAAGATATACGGAGGGAACTATTATGGCGGGGATTCCGGTGATGTTGTTGCAGGCGGGCCAAATGCACGAGTCGAAGCAGCAGGCGGTGATGGACTGCTTATTCATACAGCAAGCAGTACCCATATCACTAACAGTTATTTTAAAGCAGGTTTCAGCGGAAGCGCGAGCATTGTTCAGGGCTCCTACTATGATGCAGAAGCAGATCAAACATTTACTTCAGATGAGAATGGCATTGCGATTGCCTCGGGCGGAAATGGTATTCACCTTGTCAATGCGGTTTCAGCTGGTTCCGCTACCATAGAGGATGTGACCGCCATCGGCAGCAGAGCAGGGGTTGCTATAGCAACGGCCAACACGGGGTCTGCAACCGCCATAGGAGGTGCAGGCCTACTGGCCCGGGACTCCAACCTTGCGATTAAAAGCGGAACCTTTAACGGTGCAGCAGGCGGGTTTGCAAGAGGTAATGGCGCAAGCGCTGCAACTGGAGGGGCCGGAGTCTGGGTTGTCAACAGCGATGTAGTCATAGAAGACGGAACCTTCAGCGGTGCTGCTGGCGGGTCCGCAAGAGGTAATGGTGCAAACAATGCAACCGGAGGGGCTGGAGTCTGGGCAGTCGACAGCGATGTAACCATCGAAGGAGGAACCTTCAACGGTGGAGCTGCCGGCAATGAAAACGTTCAAACCAGTGCCTACGATAAGCTCGGCATCTGGATGCATAACGGCAACCTTTCTTTCAACGGCGGAACCAATGAAGGAAATATTCTATTCTACAATACGGGCACGAAAAACCTAACCATCTCCGGCGGCCTGACCAAGGGCAGTCTTCTGTTTGATGGAGGCGGAACATCAAGCCTGACCATATCCGGTGCAACCGACTCTTCCGGAGCAGTTCTTTTGAATGGCGGAATCCTGAATATTACCGCCGACCAAGCAGCAAACGTCTTCTTCCGGGATGTGACCATCCGGGGAGGAACCAATACCTTCCTAACCCCGCTCACCACCGCTGCCGGATCCTCCTTTAAATTTGAAGGACTCAATCCCGGCTTGCTCGAGTTCTATTCACTTGAGCTGACCGACAGCTCCCGCATCGAGGCGGGCTTTAATAAAGTTGTTACGACCGACGGCGATCTGGAGATGGGTGCCAATTCCAGTATCATTTTATCCCTCAACGGTCTGACAGGAATGCAAGGCCAAGTGGACCTTGGAGCAAACTCGCTTGTCATGTCCGACCCAACCGCACGGATCTATGTTAACGGAGCAGCAAGCACTCCGGAGGGAAGCATTACAGCGATTAGCGGAGGAACCACAACCTTTGCCACAAACAATACAGTAATGGTTCAGGCTAATCTGGGCTGGTTGGTAAAAACCGCAGACATTGATGGAAACTCCGGCATCAAAATCGACCACGAATACAACTCGTTGCTGAATTCCGAGTTGAATGACGGAAGTATTGACCCGGAAATTCTTTCAGCCCTTGATGAGAGCATTCAAACAGCAGCACCGAACACCTTCTACACCATCAACAAACAAGGTGAAGAAGCAGGAACGGAAATGATCCGCCATACGGTTACCCAGGTGCCGGATGTTGCCGATGCAGCCTTCCAGACCCAGCATCAGGTAGCAAATCAGATTTCCGCCCGCGCAACCGAATACCGCTCCATGAATGGATTTGCATCCTCCAACCCCGGATTTAGTAAAAACAAAACCCCAAAGGGCGTAGCCGGACCAACGGAAGAAAAGAATAATCTGCAAGGCTGGATACGCGCTTACGGAGCCTGGGGAAACAAAGATCAGGATGGAAATTATGCCGAATATGATACGGGCACATTCGGCTCCATCATCGGTATCGACAAGAGTTTTGGAAACCTACTGGTTGGACTGGCCGGGGGCTCCTCCTTCTCCAAGCTTGACGCAGACGATTCCTATACCGCCGATATTAAAACCTACCAGGGATCTATCTACTCGACCATCGGAGGAGAAAGTATATTCCTTGACCTGTCGTTCACTTATGCACGCAGTAATACCGATGAAGAGAATGCTGCAATGGACGGAGAGTTTGACTCCGACATCTACGCGGGTTTCATCGGTCTCGGAAAAAAGATCAAACTTTCGGAAATGCTGGCCATTACGCCGGAGGTATCCATGCTGGCATCATACTATGATCAAGCGGCATACAAACGGAACTTCCTGAGCACTCCAACCCTGAATATGAATGCATATGATGAATATTCCTACCTTGGAACCCTGGGCGTCAGCATTGCCTCAAATCATCAGCTCGATTGGTTAAACCGAAGACTTGCGGCAATTCCGGAAGTTCGAATGCATTGGCTTCATGAATTTAACTCAGACCTTGAAGATTTCAGCTACATCATTGGAGGTGCTCCAGGGGGAACCTATACATTCGGAGTCCGGCCTCGAGATGAAACCCTGCTCAGGCTAGGCTTCGGGCTGGATGTCTGGAGTTGGAGAAAACAGAATTCCAAGTTTGAATTCGACTATGACGGCATCTTCTCCAGCGACTATATCCAGCATGTTATTAGTGGAAAAATAACCCACAGATTCTGATCCAACTTTTGCAGGAGTTAATACCTTAAATTTAGGCCGTCAGTGCGTTCCATCTCGTACAAAAGATATTGATGCGTCCCCTCGTATCACGCGCATTGGCGGCCCATACTTTTCCTTCAGGCAATCCATTCCAGCGGCGCATCTATTCTATTGAATAAATGCAGGTTATTTACCCTTCCGACTCCGTTTCATCGCTTCGTATTCGTCGAGCGTGCCGGGATAGTCGATAATGCCCGTTTCCGTGACTTCAAATATCCGCGTGGCCAACGTTGCGATGAACCGGTGATCGTGCGAAACAAAGATCAGCGTGTTCGGAAAGAGCGACAGACCAAAGTTCAAGGCTTCGATCGATTCGAGGTCCAGGTGATTCGTCGGCTCATCCAAGGCTAATACATTTCCGCCTTCCATCATCATTTTTGAAAGGATCAGCCGGGCTTTTTCCCCTCCGCTGAGCACGCCAATCTTTTTCAACGGATCATCGCCACGAAAAATCATGCGCCCCATGAAAGAACGGAGTTCGGCCTCAGACGTTCCCTTTTCGGCAAAACGGTTGAGCCAATCCAACGCCGAGGAATCCGCATCCAGAATATTGGATGCATCCTGCGGGAACATGCCGATATCCACCGTTTCACCAAACTTAACCGCACCGCTGTCACTTTCCAGCCGGTTACAAAGCGTATTCAGCAGCGTTGTTTTTCCGATCCCGTTTTTACCGATAATCGCCACCCGCTCTTCCGGTCCGATCGTGCAGGAAAAATCACTGAATACCGTTTCATCATAGGATTTAGAAATTTCCTTCGCCTCGATCACCTTATCGCCCAGACGGGACTTTGGTTTAAAACGAATAAAGGGCGAAACCCGGCTACTGGCTTTAAACTTTTTAATTTCCAGCTTATCGAGCGTCTTCTTGCGTGCGGTTGCCTGCTTAGCCTTGGAAGCATTGGAACTAAACCGGGAAATGAACGCTTTCAGTTCATGCGCCTGCTTCTCTACTTTCTTGTTAGCCTTTTCCTGTAACTCCCGGGCTTCCAGGGCTGCGATGGTAAAGTCATCATAATTTCCAGGGAACATACGGATTTCATGAAAGTCCAGATCTGCAATATGCGTGCATACCTGGTTCAGGAAAAAGCGGTCGTGTGAAATGGTAATCACCGTTCCATCATACCGCTTGAGGAGTTCAACCAGCCATTCAATGGATTCCATATCCAGATGGTTGGTCGGCTCATCGAGTAGCAGAATGTCCGGCTGACCGAACAGCACCTGTGCCAACAGCACACGTAATTTAAAGCCGCCCTGAAGCACCGTCATATTTTGTTCGAACAGGTCCTCTGTAAAACCAAGTCCAATCAGCAGGCTGGCCGCCTCTGCCTCCATGGTGTAGCCGCCGGCTTCGCCGAATTCGTCCTCGATGTGCCCACAGCGGTCATTCTCTTCATCGGTCAGTTCATCCTTGTTGTAAAGATACTCGCGCTCGCAATGCAGTTTCCACAGCACCGGATTGCCCATGTAAACTGTATCAATGATGGTATGCTCATCAAAAGCGGAATGGTCCTGGCGTAGATATCCGAGTGTGCAGTCGTGCCCTACCGTAACCTGACCTTCACTTTGTGCCAGCTGTCCCGTCAGAATCTTCATAAAGGTGGATTTACCGGAACCGTTGGCCCCGATCAGGCCATAGCGGTTGTCCGGAACAAACTTAACCGATACGTCCTCAAAAAGCGTTGTCTGACCAAAACGCATGGTCACTTGTGATGTTGCGATCATATGAAAAACCCTGTGTTAAATCCTGAATTTTTAAAAAAGCAGGGCGTGTAATACCAACATAAGCCAGCAGTGCCGACCTCAAACTGCAACCAAGTGACAATACGTTCGCTTAAAAAAAAGGAATAGACCTGCATAAAATGCATACTCAATAGACTCTGACTGCCTGCAATGCACTACCATATTTACCGTGTGTTTTCATAATGACCTGCAGTGCAATACATAACAAATCCAGGCACACCCTATGCAATAGCAATAGACATTACCTGCAAGAATTATCGTTCAAAGGAGACTAAATCATGAAATCAGCAGTTGGACTAAAGTTAATCAACCTCGCACTGTTAACGATCAGCATTGCTCTCCTCACCACGGGGATCATAAAACAGACTCGACGCACGATGCAGATCCGCCACGAGGCCACGGTTTACCAATTGAATGCTGCTCACGATCACATCGCCCGCCATTACGCCCTCCGTCAAACAGCGAAGCTTCCCTAACCGATCCAGCCACCAACAAATGCCTTTGGCAGAATCGATTTCAGTCGATATACTTTATGCCAGTTGGTAGCCCGTACTGAATGAATTTAAGGGAATTAAATGGATATTCAGCCCTATCAAACACCACCGCGCTGGTGGTCTCCGCAACTTAAAGCAAGCCGGGTTCATTTTTGGAAATGGATTCGCAGGCGTATCCGGTTAAAGCATCATAATCTGATTGATATTGAAATCCGCGGACAGGAAAACCTGAAGCAGTGCCTGGATGCCGGACATGGAATCATGATTACCCCGAATCATTCGTGCCACGCCGACCCAACGGTTTTGTACTGGGTGGCCGATCAACTGAAAACCCCGTTTTATTTTATGGCGGCCTGGCAGATTTTCATGCGCGCCAACTGGATCAGACTGCTAATTCTTCGTCATCACGGCTGCTTCAGTGTGGACCGGGACGGAACCGATATCCGCGCATTCCGCCAATCGATTGATGTGCTGCAGCATAAACCCGAGCCCTTGGTAATCTTTCCCGAAGGTGAAATCTACCACATCAACAAACGCGTAACGCCCTTTCTTGATGGGCCGGCAGCCATTGCGCTGACCGCCTGCAAGAATGCCGAACGTCCCATTTACTTTGTACCCTGCGGCATCCGCTACCAATATGTCACGAATCCCATGGAAGAGCTGCTTGAATTGATGGACCGGCTCGAAGAGCAGATTCTATGGCGTCCCAAGCGTAATCTGATTTTACGAAAACGGATTTATGAATTTGCCGAAGCCATTCTCGGACTCAAGGAAACCGAATATCTGGGTCAAACCCAAACCGGAACCCTGCCGGAACGCATCAGTACTCTGGCTGAATTCATCCTGCAAAACCTGGAGACTAAGTATAAAATAGATGACCGCTCCCCCTCCCTGCCCGAGCGTGTTAAAACATGCCGTCGTCATGCCATTCAACTAACGGAAGATGGGGAACTTTCCGATGAAGAACATGCCTCTGCCAAAGTTGACCTGGATGACCTGTTTATCGTGACGCAGCTCTTCAGCTACCCGGGCACCTATGTCTCAAAAAAACCGACGATTGAAGACATGGCCGAAGTACTGGATAAATTTGAAGAGGATGTATTGAGAAAACCGACCGCCGGGATACGAGCTTCCCGACGGGCGGTGATTTCTTTTGGCACACCTATCCGGGTGAAACGGACTAAAGGCGGCAAAGCACTCATCCATGCCTATACCGAGCAACTGGAAACTGAAGTACAGGCATTGCTCGATAACACAGAAATGAAGTAAGGTGCAGCTATGAAGCATTCCAACTCGCAACATTCGTTCGCCTGGCTTAATGCCACACAGTTTTTTGGTGCGCTTAATGATAATGTCTTCAAGTTGCTCGTCGTCTTTTTTCTCGTCGACCACCTTGGATTTGACCGCAAAGCCACGATAGGCCTGGCCTCGATGGTCTTTGTGCTCCCCTTTCTTCTATTTTCCCACAGCGCAGGAATTATGGCCGACCGCTACAGCAAGCAAAACATAATCTTCTATGCCAAGGGCATGGAGACGGTGTTAATGATTTTGGGCCTCGTGGGCATTCTGATCAGCAGTCCTTTTATGCTTTATGCGTTGCTCTTCTTAATGTGTGTGCAAAGCGCCTTTTTCGGCCCCTCAAAATTCGGCATCATTCCTGAATTGGTAAAGCCGGATCAACTGTCCAGCGCCAACAGCTTCATGGTTGGCCTGACCTATCTCGCCATCATCATCGGCACATTTCTTCCCTCCCTGTTCCTGGTCACCCTGTTTCATGATTCCTACGCGGGACTGGCTTCGGCCTGCATCGTCATTTCAGCAATGGGACTGCTCTCCAGTTCACGGATCGGAGAAACGGCTCCTGTGGGTTCAACCGAACAAAAATTTACCCCGTTATTTGTCATCGAAATTTTTAAGACGCTGTTCAGCCTCAGAAAGGACCGCTATCTGTTTATGACGCTCCTCTGCATGGCCTACTTTCTGTTTCTGGGCGCATTCATCCAGCAAAACCTGCTGCTACTCGGCCCCGAAGTATTGGGCTGGGATACGACAACAAGCGGTTATCTGTTTCCTATGGCGGCCATCGGCATTGCCCTCGGAGCACTCGCCGCCGGGAAGTTGTCCGGGCGCAGTATCGAGTTCGGCGTGGTTCCGGTCGGCGCAGCCGGTCTATCCCTCACCTGCCTGCTCCTCGGAGTATCAAATTCTCTTCCCGTCATTCTCACCCTTGTATTTTTAGTCGGTATCAGCGCGGGCCTATATGTGGTTCCACTTCAGGCATTCATCCAGCAACGAAGCCCCCGCAACCGGCTCGGCGAAATCCTGGCCTGCATGAATTTCCTGAACTTTACCGGTGTAGCCGTCGCGGCGATCCTGTTTATTGTGCTGTCTAAATCCCTTGGCCTTTCGGCCAAAGGATGCTTTCTCGTTACCGGCCTGATCACAACCGCACTCGCATTGTTTACCTTCATCATCCTGCCGGATTTTATCATTCGTTTTGTGGTGCTTACGGTCACCCGGACCATCTACCACGTACGCACCCGTGGAGTTGAAAATATTCCGGTAACCGCCCCGGCACTGCTGGTCAGCAACCATGTCACCTGGTCGGATGCCCTGATCCTTACCGCCACGCAGCAAAGGCGCATACGCTTTATCATGGAGCGAAGCATCTACCGCAACCGCTGGCTAAACCCGCTCTACCGCCTGATGAAAGTTATTCCGGTCTCAGCCAGCGACACACCGCACCAGCTCGAAGTATCGATCGCCGAAGCCCGGCAGGCTCTGGATGACGGCTACCTGGTATGCGCCTTCCCCGAGCAGGCCATGACACGCAATGGCAACCTGCTTCGGTTCAAAACCGGCATTGAACATATCTTAAAAGGGACCAGTCATCCGCTGATCCCGGTTTATATCGGCGGGGGCTGGGGCAGCGTTTTAAGTCATTATCACGGCCGACTCCTCAGCCGATTACCGACACACCGTTGCCGCATCACCGTTATCTTCGGCAAACCACTTCCATCCAACACCATAACCAAGACGGCGCGGCTTGCGGTGTCCGAATTGGCCAATGACTATTTCAATACCAAGAAAAGCCGCACCCGATACCTACCCTACCAGTTCATTAAAACCGCGCGCCGCCAATTCAGAAAACGCGCCGTTTCCGATACCACCGGAAAAGACCTCACCTTTGGCAAAACGCTGATCGCCTCAATCCTGCTGGGTGATGCCATAAAAGGCATTACGGAAGGCGAGGATAAAATCGGTGTGCTGCTGCCCTCCACTGTTGGAGGAGCCCTTGTCAATATCGCGGTTCCCCTGATTGGAAAAGTTCCGGTCAATCTGAACTTTACCGCATCGGTTGCCGGCTTTAACTCCTCGATCGAACAATGCGGTATAAAGACGGTGATCACCGCACGACCCTTTGCAGAAAAGATCGCCGCAAAATGCCCCGTGCCCGATGATGCCGTCTACATTGAAGATTTACTTAAAGGCATATCCGCGGGCGCAAAAATAAACGCACTGCTCAAAGCCCTCTTCGCTCCGGCATCCATGATTTATCCCACCCGCAATCTATCGCCGGATGATCCCGCAACCATCATATTTTCCTCCGGCAGCACGGGCGATCCCAAAGGCATAGTCCTGTCACATCACAATGTGATTTCAAACATTGAAGGATTCCAGATGATCCTTCGACTGGATCACACCGACAGCCTATGCGCCATTCTTCCGTTCTTTCATTCGTTCGGCTTTACCGCCACCCTCTGGGGACCGCTGGTTGCTGGCTTCCAGGCCAGCTATCATCCCAACCCGATTGAAGGCAAGGTGATTGCTGATATGGTCCGCGAAAAACAATTGACGCTGCTCTTTGCCACGCCCACGTTCCTGCTTACCTACATTCCCAAGGCAAAAAAGGAAGATTTCCAGTCGTTGCGCATGATTATTACGGGTGCCGAGAAGCTTAAAAAGAAACTCGCCGACCGGTTCGAAGAACTCTTTGGCATTCGGCCCATGGAAGGTTACGGCGCAACCGAGCTTGCTCCGATCACTTCCGTTAATCTGCCCGATACCACGATAAACGGAATGACCCAACCCGGGCTGAAGGATGGGAGTGTTGGTCACCCGATCCCCGGCGTTACCGCCAAACTGGTACATCCCGAATCGGGCGAAGCATTGCAGGAAGGTCAAGACGAAGGGCTGCTGCTGGTGAAGGGCCCCAATGTAATGCAAGGCTACCTGGGGCATCCCGAAAAAACCGCCGAAGTCCTGAAAGATGGTTGGTATGCCACGGGCGACATAGCAAAAATCGACTCCGATGGTTTTATTTATCTCGTCGACCGGCTCATGCGCTACAGCAAAATCGGCGGGGAAATGGTTCCTCACCTTGCCGTGGAGGAAATCCTGTTGCAGGGACTGGATGCCGTGAATCAGATTGTCTATGTAACGGCTGCGCCGGATGAACGAAAAGGTGAACAGCTGGTGGTTCTCTTTACGGCTGAAGCCGGCGATGCACACACGCTATCTGACCTGGTCAAACAAAGCTCCCTTCCCAATCTTTGGCACCCACGCAAAGACAACTATTTCCAGATCGAGGAAATGCCCGCGCTCGGCACCGGAAAACTGGATATGAAGCAGCTTAAAATAATTGCGATGGAGCGCGTCGAAGCAAAATAATGACGCACTATACCTTCGATCTGAATACAACAGACGGCCTGAAACTTCAGGGTCAGGGATGGGAGCCCGAAACCGATCCCAAAGCCGTCATCTGCCTGGTGCACGGAATCGGTGAGCACAGCAGTCGGTATGATCACGTTGCAGCAACATTCAACCGCGCGGGATATGCCATGATGGCCATTGACCTGCGCGGACATGGCCGGTCGGAAGGAAAACGCGGCCATGCCCCGAACTATGATGCGCTGATGAATGATATCGCCCTGCTGATTTCAACAGCAAAACAGCAACATCCAGATAGTCCGATCTTTCTCTATGGCCACAGCCTTGGTGGCAATCTGGTGATCTACTATGCACTCTCCCGGAAACAGCAGTTTGCCGGAATTATTGCATCAGCCCCGCTGCTTCGACTCGCCTACAATCCTCCGGCCTGGAAAACCGGAATCCTCTATGTGATGTATGCCTTACGCATCACATGCGCCATTCCTCGCGGGACCGATGATATGGCACTCTCCCAGGACTTGAATGTAATCCGGATAAAAAGAAATGACCCGCTATGCCATGGCCTTATTTCCCCTCAGTTGGCGGTAGACATGCTTCGTAATGGCAGTTGGAGTCTGAACCATGCCCAGGAATTATCCAGTCCGCTCCTGCTCATGCACGGCGATACCGATCAAATTACCTCCGCGGAAGCCTCCCGCAAATTTTCCGGTTTAGCTGGTGATTTATGCACCCTTAAAATCTGGCCAGGCCTTTACCACGAGTTGCATAACGAAGTTGAAAAAAAGTACGTGCTGGAATATGTGACGGAGTGGCTTAATTCAAAACAGTCTGATATTTTCCCGCAAACAGATGCGGGAATCAATAAACCCTAAAGGTATGCGAACTGGTGTCTCATTTATTCATGAAAGGTCGGGACAGGAACGTAAAACGGGCATCTTGCCCGTTATCCTTGCGCATGACAGTCTGAAGTAATCGTGGTTTTTCACAGAATTAAATTCATATAAACCCCGGTAAAGCAACCAGCGTGGCAGGTTGCATAAAAGCACAGGGATCATGGGCAAGATGCCCATGCTACATAGAGCATCCCTCTAATCCGTTCCGATGTTGTTCGAAACCATCTACTTGCCTGATAAACTAAGCCACCCAGTGATTCAGTGGAATATTCCAATTTAACATCTGTGTCATCAGCGTAATCTGCGGGCAAAATTATCATGCCAGCAATGAAGGAACTTAATACGATCCGTTTTGATAAACCTCGATGGTGGTTCCAAAAAAGAAAATAATCGTGATATAGAGCCATAACAGCCAGGCCGTCCATAAAACGGACCAAACGATAATATGCCATTTACGACTGATGGTCGTGTTATGGCCCACGAACCAGACCAGCCCCATCGCAGGAGTAAAAAAATAAACATACGGCACGCCAATCAGATAGCTCAGGCCGGATGAAAACCGTGCGCCGGAAACAATCCAGCTCACAGCATTCGCTAATGCCAGAACCGTAATAAATCCCGAAACGCTGAAGTAGATTGTTTTTCTGATATCCATCTCATTTGCCGTATGATGCTAAAATAAATCCAATAATCTGCGGACAGCAATCATACCTGCCGAGCTTCGTGCTCTTCGTGTCCTCGGTGGTAAAAAACTAATCCTGCCGCCGGCGGACAATTTCAAAAAGGCAAACCCCCGTCGCTACGGACACATTCAGGCATTCCACAAATCCGGCCATCGGAATTTCCAGCAGCAGATCACATTTTTTCATGGTCAGCTCCCGCATGCCTTTGGCTTCCGACCCCATTACCAGGGCCAAGGGACCGGAAAGATCGGCTTCATAGATATTCTGGGTACCCTTGTGATCTGAAGTGCCTGCAATCCGCAACCCATGATCTTTCAGCGTTTCCATCGTTCGCGCCAAATTGGTTACCCGGAAGATCGGCGTATGCGTTGCCCCGCCACAGCTGACCGATATCGCCGTTTGTGTGACGGCCACCGCCCGGTCTTTAGGGATAATAACCGCATCCACGCCTGCACCATTGGCCGACCGCAGGCAGGCACCCAGATTATGCGGATCCTGCAGACAGTCCAGAACCAGAACCAGCGGATCTTTTTTCTTATCCAGCAGACCCGGTAATTCCGTCTCATCCATCAATAACGGCTTGGTCCCGGTAGCATGCGCATTCTTCCGCGCTCCCTGCTTATTGCTCCGGCCAAAATCCGATCCGCGTTTATTAAACTGTTTCTTACCACCTGCCATAACGGGTTTCCTTCTTAAATCCGGCTGAGAATATTCACTATTTCCAGCCCCCGAACCATTTTCATTTTTAAATAATTTTCAACACAGAGAGCTCAGAGGTTTTAGAGATCTGTAAAATTAGTCGTTATTCGCTCTTAATTATCTGCGTAATCTGCGGGCCAAAACATTCCTGTTGCGCTTCGTTGGCCTCTGTGGTTAAAACATGCCCTTCATGAACGACGCCTTTAAATCCTATATCGAACAATATACCGAACTCGAACTCGGCATGCGGGAGCTGATTAACCGCAAAGGCAATTCGCTATGTTCCCAATGTTCCTGTATTTGCTGCGATGTGGTCATGTGCGTAGAAGGCATTAAGAGTCCCTTCCTGAAACGGGTCCATCAGCAGGCCGAGCACTATGATGAAGAAAAAGGGTTTTTATCCCCAACGGGCTGTGTACTGGAAAAGGGGCGACCATCCGTCTGCTATGAATATTTCTGCGACGACCACTTTTACTATCAGCCCGACGAGCTGCACGCCGAAGTCCTGAAGATTATCGGTGCCCTGCTCTACCATGCTACCCGCAACGCCAAAGGCGATATCCCTCTCGACGAAATCATGACGGAAGATGAGCTCGACCAGCTGGATTTTAAACAGCTGGACCACCAATTGCAGGAGAGTTTGAAGGCAATGAAAATCATTCGTTCCTTCTACAAAGCAGGAATGATGTCCCCGGAAGAGCGCGAGTTCTTACAGCGCATTCGAATTGCAGAAGAATTTCAGTAAGCCCGCCCCCCCTTGTTACTCCCCCATGCCGCAAAGCTGTCGGGCCATGCGGGATGCATAGTGATCGGTCATGCCGGAAATATAATCCGTTACTTTGAGAAGCGACGGATAAAGTGCATCGCCATATTGGGGTTCTTCAAATTTCATGAGCGCCATTACCTGCTCCGTCTTGTAGGAAACTTTTTCCTTTGCCAGCCGCTCCTGTAACGCCGTGCAAAAGAGCTCCAGCAAATTGCCCAACAGGGCGTAGCCCCCAATCTGCAGCTCCATTTTTCGATGGTCTGTATAGACGCGGTTTCGCGCCAGTTTTTTGGCGGCATCCAAGGGGTCTCGGATAACTGCTGGGCAGAGGCTGATCAAATCCTGATTAAATGGAATTTTGCCAAGCAGCAGGTCTGTCTCCTTTTCAACAAATATTTCTGCGACTGCTTTGATAGATGAATTGATGGCAAGTGCCCGGAGATAGGACAGTTGGTTTCGTTCGCTGAGAGCGGTGTCAGCCTTGGCTTGGCAAATCTCTTGAAAAATATCCCGAACAGTTTCAAACGGGAGCAATCCGATTTCGGCCGCATCCTCCAAATCGATAATCCGATAACAAATATCGTCGGCCGCTTCGGCCAGGAAGGCCAGCGGATGCCGACAATAACGGCCGTCATCCTGAAGAATTAATCCCGTCTGTTCAGCCACTTGGTTCAGCAATTCTTTTTCGGATTGGAATGCACAGAATTTTTTCTTTGCTCCGGCACAAGGGCTGGTCCATGGATATTTCATCAAAGCCGCCAACGTGGCATAGGTCAGTTGCATGCCTCCATTGCCGCGATTATGTTCCAGATTGGCAACCAGGCGAAAGGCCTGAGCATTCCCTTCAAAGCTCTGAAAATCCAACAGCTCATCTTGTGTGAGCCCTTCAAAAAAACGGGCATTGCCGGGATCGGAAAACCACATTTGTATGGCATCTTCACCGGCATGCCCAAATGGAGGATTCCCGAGATCATGCATTAAACAGGCCGCCTGCAGAATCTGCCCGAGGTCCGTTGGCCCAACCCCTTCCGGCAATCCACTGATTTGTTCACCGACCGCCATACCCAGACTGCGGCCTACAATGGAAACCTCCAGGCTATGTGTCAGCCGGGAATGAACATGGTCATTACGGGAAAGCGGATGGACCTGCGTTTTATCATTTAACCGCCGAAACGGATGGCTGAATGCAATACGGTCATAATCCCGATGAAAGCCAGAACGTTCTGTTTTCCCCGGTTCACCCGACTCCTTCTTTCCGAGTCGGTTGGCATTCAATAATTTTTTCCAGGTCATTTGGTCATTCATAAATAAATCGGTGCCTTAAAGGTGTGCCGGTCTGGACTACTCTCAGTTCCAATATCCGGGCAGGTTAGGAAGTGTTTCTTTGAGGATTTCGTAGACGGCTTTTTTGTCCGTTTCAGAGAGATGCGGAAAATCTTCATCCAGTTCATTGGTGGTTAAAACCGTATAGAGTCGTTGGAAGACCGCCTCTTTAAAAATACCGGGCAGGCTTTGAAATGTTTCGGAATAGATCAGATAGCTGCAGGGATATTTAAACAGGCGTTGCTCCCCGTCAAAATCACGAAGCGAGCGCCCCTGCGTATCGCGAATGCCCTGCGCCTCGAACACGTCAGTATAGCCCGAGGTTCCGGATAGCACCCCATCGAGTTTAGCCTCTTTAGTGTACAGCAGGTAGCGCACAACCGCTTTGGAATGCATCCCGACTTCGCGGGCCACGCGTTCAGGCAACTCCATCGTCAGATCATCGGGATTCACTTTTTCATCGTGCATCAGCAGACGCACCCGGTAATTTGCGCGGATAAACAGATTAAACATATGGCACTGATGGTCCAGCACCATGAGCGCCATCAGATCGCTGTGCGGTGTCACGTATTGCTTGGTATCAAAGAAACGGCTCAGATCCGTCAGGTCAAAATTTTCGCCAAACTTAATCTCATGGCCTTCCGGCAGATTTCCCTGATGGGTAGATGCTGCGGGGTCGCCCGTTACATACCACCCGCCCCACCGGTCTTTCATCGGCGTTTGATGATACACATTATAGTTATGATATCTGCCGCCGCCCTTGGGGAAGGAACTGAATACAAACAAGCCCGGTACGCTCTGGGTCTTTGCTCCGCTATGACAATCCAGGCAGTCTTTGTTATTGCGGTCAACCTGCAAGGCCTGATCCGGGTTTTGACTGATGGTATAAAAAACGGGGCCGAGAAACGGATCGACCGAAGCGATTTCCAGCACATCGGATCCGGGAATCCAGCCCACATAATTCATATCGTTAAAATACAGCGCACGGGGATTCTTTTCCTTAATCAGGTCTTTCTGAAAACTGGTGGATTTAAAAACCAGTACCTGGCTTTCCGGTGAAATATCCAACGCCTTCAGTACCGACTTTAAATATCCCTGCTCTGGCTCATACTTCAGCTGATCCATTGAAACCCGACTCATCGCATTACTCAGCGGCCGGGAATGATAATGTATCGGTGCATATTCAAACCGTTGTAACTCCTGGCCGAATGCAGTGCCCAACACCATCAAAAAACCAAATACTAATCCAATCCGTTTCATAAAAATCCATTTAGTACTAAAACAAATATGCTGAAGTCACAGCCCCCTGATAACAATCATAAATCCTACTCAATAAAGACCCATTTTCACCATATAGGTTCGAAAAACACGGAGTTTTTCTTCCCATCCTTCGTGATCTTCATGTCTTAACGGTTAAATACCTTGAACTGCCCTGCCCGCTGTGGCGTTATTTCCGGCTCTTATGGATCAGACAGAAACAAAGGAAGTGCTGAATACAGTTAAGCAGTCGCTCGACGGGCTGCTTATGCGCGACCGCGGGCATTTGAATGCCCTTATGCGGCGGGCCCGCCAGTGTATTCATGACAACAAACCGACTGATAAACTGATCAACAAGCTGAAGGATGTTCATTTCCAGGCATTGGAACGGGCGCAGAAACGGGCTGCCGTAAAGCTTAAGTTCGACTATCCGGATATTCTCCCCATTTGCGGGAAACGCGCAGATATTCAAAAGCTGATAGAAGAAAATCAGGTCATCATTGTCTGCGGCACAACGGGATCGGGAAAAACCACCCAGCTGCCCAAGATCGCGCTGGAGGCCGGAACCGGAAAGACCGGGCGCATCGGCGTCACTCAGCCCCGCCGCCTCGCAGCCACCGGCATGGCCCGGCGCGTCGCGGAAGAGATGGACACGGACTATGGTAAGGGAGTCGGCTGTCAGGTGCGGTTTGACGATTCCACCTGCGATGAGACTCTTATTAAATTCATGACCGACGGCATCCTGCTGGCAGAAACCCAGCGGGATCGTCATCTTGAACAATATGACTGCCTGATCATTGACGAGGCTCACGAACGCAGCCTGAACATTGATTTCCTGCTGGGCTATCTGAAGAACCTGCTCAACGTGCGGCCCGACCTGAAAATCGTCATCAGTTCGGCTACACTCGATGCAGAGAGCTTCTCCGAGTTTTTCAATGATGCCCCGGTTATTGAAGTAGAGGGCCGCACCTATCCCGTTGAAGATTTTTTCCTGCCGCCGGGTAAAGATGAAGAACTCTCGAACCATATTCTGCGCGCAATGCGCTGGATCTCGGATGTGGATGATCAGGGCGACGTGCTGATCTTTCTACCGGGCGAGCGTGAAATCCGGGATGCCACCAAAAAGCTGGAAGGCCAGCATTTTAAACAAACGGAAGTGCTGCCCCTCTTTGGCCGGTTGAGCATGGGCGAGCAGCAGCGGGTCTTCAAAGTCGGCGGACGGCGGCGTATTATATTGGCCACCAATGTGGCGGAAACATCCATCACGATTCCCGGCATTCACTATGTGATTGATTCAGGCCAGGTGCGTCTAAGCCGGTATAATCCACGTACCCAGGTGCAGGGTTTACAGATCGAACAGGTATCGCAGGCCAGCGCCCGGCAGCGACGCGGCCGTTGCGGCCGTGTGACCGACGGTATCTGCATTTATCTCTACGACAAAGATACACTGGAAAACAGCGCGCAGTATACCGACCCTGAAATCCGCCGCACTTCATTGGCCGGGGTAATTCTGCAAATGGACCTGCTTGGCCTGCCGCCTATTGAGCAGTTTCCACTGATTGACCCACCCTCTTCAGCACTGGTACGCGAAGGCTATAAAACCCTGCAGGATATCGGGGCGATTGATGAAAACCGCAAGCTGACCAAAACCGGACGGGATATTGCCGCCTTCCCGACCGATCCGCATCTCGCCCGTATGATTGTGCAATCGAAGGAAGAAGGATCCCTGGCTGAGATTCTCGTACTGGTTTCATTTCTCTCGATTCAGGATGTGCGGGAGCGTCCGACCGAAAAGGCCGATGCTGCTGATCTGGCTCACAAGCAATGGATGGAGCCTAAGTCCGATTTCATCACGATCCTCAATCTATGGAATGCCATCGAAAGCGAACGCGGTGAAGGCGGCTCACACGGCAAACTGAGAAAATACTGCAAGAAAAACTTCATCAACTATCGCCGTGTCATGGAGTGGCGTAATCTATGGAACGACTTAAAACAGACTGCACGAGATCTTGGCTGGGATAAATCTCGCGCAAAGCCGCAAAGCCGCGAAGAAAACAGAAAAGGAAACCTTAGCGACTTAGCGTCTTTGCGCGATGCTACCCATTATGACCTGATCCACCGCAGTCTGCTGGCGGGGCTTCCGGCCAATATCGGATTGAAAGGCGAAGACCGGGAGTTTACCGCTGCCCGCAACCGTAAGTTTTTTATTTTCCCGGGATCCGGGCTGTTTAAGAAGCCCCCGGAATGGGTAATGACCTTTGCACTGGTGGAAACCACCAAGCTGTATGCACGGATGGTCGGCGAGATTAAACCGGAGTGGCTGGAGGATGTGGCCCCGCACCTTTGCAAAGCGGTGTATAAAAATCCGGCATGGAATGCTGATAAAGGATTTGTCTATGCCAAGGAGTCGATCCTTTCCGGCGGGCTGACACTTACGGAAGGCCGGAATGTACACTTTGGGCCGATCAATCCTGAAGAAGCCCGGAAAATCTTTATCCGCGAAGGAATGGCGCCCGGAAACCTGACTACCCGCGGAGGGTGGCTGAAGCTGCATCAGCGCATGCTGGACGATATTCAGGGCCTGGAAGAAAAGATTCGCCGCCCCGGCGCACTACTCGATACCGATGCTATATTCGATCATTTCGACCGCGTGCTGCCGGATGATATCTATTCGGTAAAAACGCTGGAACAATGGATCCGTAAAACCAAAGCACGTATCGCCATGAAACTGAGCGATGCCATGTATCCGCAGTCTTCTCCGGTTACCCTCGCCGCTTATCCGGATGAACTTACGTTCCATAACGAAGTTTTCCATCTGATTTATACCTTTGATCCCGGCGAAGAACTGGACGGTATAGCAATCGTCTGCCCATCCGATAAAATGGCTTTCCTGCCAAACTGGGCACCGGACTGGCTCGTTCCGGGCTGGCTCGAAGAAAAAACAAACCGACTGCTGCGCACGCTGCCCAAGAACCTGCGAACGAGTATTTCGCCGATCGATCACACGGCCGGAATATTTGTGCAGTCGGACATTCAGCGGGACCAACCGTTGCTAAACGCCCTCTCTGAATTTTTGCAACGGGAATTCAGTCTTCCGGTCGATGGTTCTGATTTTGATGAAAAATCCCTTCCTGAATTTTTACGCATGAAGGTGATTGAAACCAAAGATGACGAGATTATTCAGGTTCATTCCTCTCTCTCCGACGAAAGCCGTTTTAACGTTCACCGCAGCGGCACCGAGATGGCGTTTGCCAAATGGACACTCCCTCCACAGAAGAGTTGGCCCGGTGATGCTCTGCCTGAATTTATTACCTGCGATGACCGCCAGCAAACACGCGGCTACCCGGCTTTGACTGCTGAAGCACCCGGTGTGGGCAGAAAGGTTTTCTTAAACCGGATTTATGCCGACTATTCGCATCGAAGCGGTCTGGTGCAGCTGTTCAGGCTGCAGCAGGCTGATCAGGTAAAGTATGTTGAAAAACGGCCACCGCTTTCCACCACCCTGCAACTGACGCTATCTGCCATTGACGGCGATTTCCTGACGGACTTTTTCGACGGGGCGATTGCGGATGCGCTTACACAAGATTCAAGATACGAGATACGGGATGCTGGATCATTTGATCAGCGATCCATAGAAGCCCGCTCGGAGCTTTATGCCATGGCCGAAGAAAATGCCGGGATACTGGAATCGCTACTGGAAAGCCGGGAAAAAATTATTGAATCGCTATCCGGTTTGTCCGGCGAATTTGATTCGTTGCATGATCTGGAAATGCAACTGGCTTTTCTATTCCGGCCGGGGTTTCTTCAAACCATGGATGTATTAAGTCGTTATCCCCGCTATCTGAAAGCCATGGAAATGCGGATCCAGCGCATTCGGAACAAACCCCAGGCCGATGTAAAAAAACTGGAAGAAGTTGAACCTTTTCAAAACCGGTTGAATGAGAAGCTGCTCGAAAGTGAAGCTATTACCTCAGCCTATGATGTGCTGGAATTTTCCATGCTGCTGGAAGAATTCCGGGTAAACCGGTTTGCCCCGGAAATCAAAACTCCGGTTAAGGTGTCAGCCCAACGGCTCGAAGAAGCCTGGGCGCTTATGACATAACCGCTTCCGCTTAGTAACTGGGTACGAAATACAGTTTAAAACTGGCCAGTTGCGGATCAATACCCAATGCATCCAGGTTGGCTGCCAGCTTTTCATTTTCGATATCATATTCTATATGATGTGCCTCACCCGCTTGCAATGATATCGTCGCTAATAACCGCTGACTGTTTTCGTCCGCCAAATACAGGGTTCCTTCAACCCTGGCCCGATATCGGATCACATATCCGCCGCCCACCAGAAACTCACTGCTGGGTATGCCATCGAAACCTAATTTGTTACCACCATTGCCTCCATTCAGCATCTGGCAACCGGAAAGCATCAGAACCACCGTTCCGGCACAAATGCTATTCCTGATAATTCCGCTATTCATCGTCTTACCTCCTATGTCGGTATTCTAACACCATTGTTCCGGACAGCCAGCATTTACATGACGTTTATGACAATGATTGGTCATACATACAGCTTGCGAACGGATGTGCTTATCTCCTGATGGTTGTTTCAATAAATTTGACATCCCGCCCTGAACTAAGGACAGTGTTCGCTCTTTAGAAAACGAGGATATTAGATGCTTTCAGCAGTTATATTTGATTTTGACGGCGTAATCGTCGATAGCGAACCGATGCACTTCAAGGCCTTTAATGAAGTGCTTGAGCCAACCGGTAAGAGCATTACCTGGGAGGACTATTGCGATATCTATATTGGCTTTGACGACCGCGACGCATTTAAAGCGATTTATAAAGCAAACGGTGCAAAACTCAGCACGCGCGATCTTAAGCGCCTGATTGCCGCAAAAGCGGATGCCTTTCAGGTGTTGATCAAGGGCGGAGAAGCGAGCCCCCTGCCCGGAGCGGTTGAGCTGATTAAAAGCATTCCGGTCCGTCTTCCGGTAGCACTGTGCAGCGGTGCACTAAAAGAAGATATTCTTCCCATCCTCGCCAACCTCGGTATTGATAACGCCTTTACCGTCATTGTAACGGCAGAAGACACTCCGAAGAGCAAACCGGACCCGGCTCCGTATAAGCTGGCGCTGGAAAAACTGGGTATCAGCGATGCCGCAACCGCACTGGCTATTGAAGATACCCCGGCGGGTATTCTATCCGCCAAAGGTGCCGGTATGAAAGTGCTGGCCGTAACCAACAGCTACGACCGGGATTATCTGATGGAAGCCGACGGGATTACGGATTCACTGGAAAATGTATCCCGGCCGGAACTTGAAGATCTGGTGCTGTAAAAAAGCTCCCTGTCCGGGAGCTTTTACACCTTCCTATAGATTTTATCTATTTGGATTGATTCAGAACCGTTTCAAGATTCTTAATCTTAAAGTCCTTTTCAATCAGCAGGTATTTCACCACATCACCGATTGAGATAATACCGCAGAGCTGGGCATCACGTAAAACCGGCAGATGGCGCAACCGCTTTTCCGTCATGATTCTCATGCATTCGTCCAGCGATGTTTCCGGAGTTACCGTGTGAAGAAGCGTGGTCATGATTTCGGATACCTTGACATTGACCGCGCTGCGCTCATCCAGAACGATCTTTTTGATAACATCCCGCTCAGACATGATCCCAACAACCTGCCCCTCTTCCATCACAACGCAGGTGCCGGCGCCGATTCGGGCCATCCGGGTTATGACATCCTGCACCACTTGTTCAGGTTTTGCCGTAAGCACATTGTGCCCTTTGGAATCCAATAGATTTGATACTTCACTCATCTTACTCTCCGTGTTCCTTTCTCTCTCATTCTGATCCGACCATTAACACTATAGAGGATCGGAAATAATGAACAAGTGAAACTTCGAACCTTAGATGAGCTGCAGGGTTTTCGAGGCAACCTTATTACCATCCAGCCAGGTGGTCAGATGCCACTCGCCGCGTTTATCCTCCACCGGAGCCCAGATGGTGTCGCCCAGAAAAAAACGGAAGTCATTCGTCTTCACATAGAGCTCGCCCCGGAACGGTGCCGCCACCTTGCCGGACGAATCCTTAAACGGCGGATGGTCTATACAGAACGTGATTTTACTGTTGCGAGCATTACGGATCCGCAGGATATATCCAAACTCGACATCCAGCTCCGCTTTGATCTCCGTCGTAATTTTCAGCAGGTTCGGCAGATCCTTACTTTCGCGGTCCCAGCCATCATACTGACCATAGCTGTGCATCGAAACCTCTGGCTTCTTTTTTGCCATTAATGACCTCCGGTCATAATGGTGGGATGGAGATGTGGAGAGTTGGAGAACTGAAAAATCAATAGACCGTAAAATTGGGAATTAATCACTGCCATAAGCGACGTTACTTTCCTTAACAACCATTTGATCCACCCAAGTACCATCGTCCCGTTTTTGTTCAAGTTTCTCCACAAGCTTCAGCAAACCATTTTCCAATTTAAAAGCTGCTGAATCCAACACCTCGAATTGTTCCTCAGTTATTTATTCTGCCTTTCTGCAAGCCACAAGTCCTGATACTGATTCACCAAGCGATCCTAATGCAATATATAGAAACTGAATATATTCCTTAATGGAACGACGGCAGTACCCTTCTGCGATATTGCGGTGAACAGAATCAGTAGAGGCCAATTGCTGAGAACTAACGCGTCTTAGTGAATAAGGAAGCGCTTGAAACACCTTGCTGTTGGCTGCATAGAAATCAATCGCATCGTTCCATACGCGCAATTGCTGGAATCCTCGATTTTTATTTTTCCTGTTCACTCCACTCCTCCGCCACTCCAATTCTCCACTTTTCTAAACGAACAGCGCCCGATCTCTTTGTGGGAAAAGATGAGTTCAAAATCTGTACGTTCTTCATCATCCGGTTCGAAGGCCTCAATCTCCTCAAACCGTTTATCGGCCTGAAGGAGTGCATAGATATCATCAAAGTACGGCAGATGGTCCGTCGCGATGTGGAGACATCCATTGCTTTGCAAGGTCCGGAACAATGCATCCATAAATGCCGGATTAAACAGGCGATTGTCCTGATGCCTGTCCTTCGGCCACGGATCCGGAAAGAAAAAATAATAATTTCCAACATACTCCGAAGGCATCATCTGGCTGATGGCATAGTACCCTTCCATCCGGAATACACGTACATTTTCACGGTCGGCACGTTCACAGCGGCGTCCACTGCTGTGAATACGGATTTTCTGGCGTTCGATTCCCAGAAAGTTGGTTTCCGGAAATTTACCCGAACGGGCGACAAGAAAGCGCCCTTTACCTGAACCGATATCCACTTCGAGAGGCCTTTCGGGATGCGGAAACTCGGCCTTAAAGTCAAAAGGGTCCAGCCAGTTTTCAGGGATCACCTGTAATGTTGTCTTCTTTTTTATGCTCATGAGGGGCATACTGTTTCCGAATTGTTGAAGAAAGGGCAAGCAAATCAAATGGGAATCTCTGATCGAGACTATATGCGGAAACCGGCGGATAAAATGGAGCCCGGAAAGCCCCGGCCCCATATCAAAAAAGCCGATAACAAACCGTCGCTTTTGCAGCGGTTTAAATTCTGGCTCTGGAACCTTAAAAACCGGTAACCGGAATCGCTATTCAACCTGATATTAAGGGGTAATAGCAGCGGCCATTCTGCTCATGGCCCGCAGAGCAAAAAAGTTGGGCAACAGGCCTTGACGCCCACCCCGACACCCGCTACCTTATGCGCTCGTTTGTAAGAAACGAAGCGGGCGTAGTTCAATGGTAGAACCCCAGCCTTCCAAGCTGGTTACGACAGTTCGAATCTGTTCGCCCGCTCCA
>CAZAPF010000024.1:0-66914 GCA_964486885.1 uncultured Verrucomicrobiota bacterium | reverse complement strand
CTTGTTTCAGTAGTTTTCTCAATTCTTTGATTCCCAAGGGGTGCGATAATGAATATTCGCTCCTTGCGATTCTCCGGCTTCATGCCCCTGACATTCCCCTCACTGCGAACCGGCCTGCAAGAGGATAAATGCATTGCGGCGGCTTGAATCAAAATAAGCAGGACCGCTGTTCCATAGGCGGTTCCAAAGGGAAACCAAAAGAGGTGAAGCACCGAAAACACAAAACCCCAGCCCCAGACCCGCTTCCCCCTGCGGATCAACCCAATGATCAACAGTAACGAATAAACGGACATGCAACCAAAGAGAACACCTAAACCGATGGCATGACGGAAAAAAAGAGTATAGACAAAGAGCAGAATGTAGGCCAGCGATGCAATCCCGACGCAGGCCTGCAGCAGTCCAACCCATGGGAACTGAAATCCAATCCCGGGCTTTTCCTTCATGCCGGCTCTTTTGGAGGGCTGGCTGTTTGCCGAGGATCCGTATCCATAAGAATCGTGCTGATGCTGTCCGCCCCGGGGATATCGCCCCTGTGAACGAGGCCGATACGCCCCTCGCCCGAGGAACCAGAAAAAAGCAGCAAAAGAAAATATCAGCCACAGGATTGCGGATTCCCCCTCTTTGCTGT
The DNA here is from genome assembly GCA_964486885.1 of uncultured Verrucomicrobiota bacterium. Lineage (GTDB taxonomy): Bacteria > Verrucomicrobiota > Kiritimatiellia > Kiritimatiellales > Pontiellaceae > Pontiella. Next base: position 66,286 of record CAZAPF010000024.1, on the reverse strand, counting down.
ACGGATCAACCAACCGCCCGGAACTGTATACCGCATACAGACAGTTTGCACTGAACCCGACATTTATCCCTAACAGCACCACGAATAGTATACGCAGTCCCCTAGTCATCGATACCTCCTCCCTGTCCGTGCTCCTCACAACCATCTGCGCACATCTCCCAATATGCCGCATTTCAGCCGGACGCTTTTTCGAGTGAGTAGTATTTAGCCTATCCACCTGCCGACAAGACAAGGCAGGGCTCGGGGTATTTTCGGGGTATCAGGAGCCGGGAATCCGGCGGAACAAAGGCATCGAATGCCTTGGCCGGAACCTTGGGTTGAGAAACCCGATGGACCCCGGAAACGACTATCGGAACAAGGAGGAAGAGCCCGTTATGAAGCGAGCAATTCAGGATTATCCAAAGAATAAAAGATCCATGCCCTCGCGTCTTCCAGTGTCTGGAACATGGACAGGGACCATGAGGAACTTTTGCCCTTAAACAAATCGATGTATTCCTGCAGGTTTTTGATGATTGCAGGATCTGCACACACCAATGCAATTTTCAGCCCCGGGTTTTGCCGTTGGTATATCCTTCCTAAACCATGTGCCGCGAAAAACCGTGCATCGCCGCCACTTAGGAAATGCTCAGAAACATCGAGGCAGTCGAGAATTTCATATTTAAGCGTCAGCGACCTTGGGTCGTTATAAAAATCGTAATAAATTGCTTTGTACAATTCTTCCTTACGGACCACTCCATGGCATTTCCAAATTATACCTTCAGGTTCCCATGTTGCTTCTACAGGCACTATCAACTCCCGGTTTTCTATTCATCGGCTGTCTCTGTGAAATCAAAACAGCTGAACGACCCAACAACTATAGCAGTTCGTATGCCACACACCACACAGACTGTATTACAGTTCATTTTGTCGAATGCTTTACGTGCATATATTTGCTTAAGGTCAGATTCGGCCCACCAGTATTCTCACCTTCGAGAACACTCGCAATTCCAGGGCCGTGCATAAAGAGAGCCTGCTGAACAAACACAAAGACCGGAAACCGAGAGCAAGGAAAGCCGCATGGAGACAACGGAGCTCCTCGCTGCTCAGCCCCGGAAAAACAGTCTGGATGCTTTCCTCATATTCCGGACACACGAATGGAACAATGAGGCCACTATGCAGAACTATTTCTCAACCAGATGAAGCCGCTGCCCGGATTCCACCCATTGCCGGAGAATTATCTTACAATAAGCTCCCGTTGAGAGCTGCATGGACTGGGCACGGCGCTCCAACTCCTTAGCGAAATCCAGTTTCATATTAATACCAAGCGTCTTGGTTCCCTTGCCGGCAGGGTTTGTTGTCATATCCAATCTCCTATTCGTTTTTCAGCCCATCCGCAGTTCACTTTGCGGTACATTTTTCCAATGCCAGAGATATCAGGGCAGACATCCGAAACGTAACGATTTACAGGGTCCATCATTGTCCAGACCCATGCGGGAATCAACTGGCCGTGCGGGGTATTTCCGGGGTAGTGATGATCCCCAGCAATCTTGCCTTTGAAAGGGCATGGCGGCGACTGGATACGTGAAGCTTGGCATAGATATTTTTAATATGGGAATGAATGGTATGCGGGCTGCGGCCCATTTTTTCGCCCACTTCCTGATAGGTCATACCATCGGCGATGGCCTGCAGAACTTCCTTCTCCCGGAGCGAAAGCAGTTCGCGGTTCGCAACCATCCTGTTCCGCCAAAACGAGCTGATTATTTTACGGGCCACCACCGGGCTCATCGGCGAACCGCCACGAAGCAACTGCCGGACATGATCGACAACATCCTCTTCCTCTGCACCTTTGAGCACATACCCGTATGCCCCGGCACGCAAGGCCGCAAAGGCCTGCTGCTGATCGTCGGAAATTCCGTAGGCAATCGGCAGCACAGATTGGCTTAAAGCGGATGCCTGCGTTATTAGACGGGTCGCGGCATCTCCCGGCAACTCCATGTCGACAATCAGCACATCCACCTTATGCCACTTCATGCAGACGAATGCTTTTTCAACAGATGCAAACGCACCGGCCACGGTGAAATCTTTCTCGCAGTTCAGCACCGACGAAAGACTCTTCAGCATGTTCCAGTCGTTATAGACAATGCAGATTTGAACCTTTTCCACTATTCAGCTCCGTTACCCTGCGGCAACATCGACGCATCTTCTTTCGACACAGGATTGCTCATTCCCTCCAGAGGGAGCACCAGCTTGATCTCGATCCCCTTTCGCGCTCTATTCTTGATTCTGACCGAACCTTTGAACAACTCTATGATTCGCGCAGCCAGAGCCGGCCCCAGGCCGTAATCTCCATTACCTCTGATCAACGTGCGCTGCCCGGCCACCTCGAAGAACGAATCCAGACTGTCGGCAGAAAGGAGCGGCCCGTTTGTCCGAATGGACATATGCACCTCCTCATCCACAACAGAGGCATCGACCGACACGCATTCACCGACATTCACGCACAGCGTAGCGGTCCGGATTAAATCGGAACAAGCCCGGAACAGTAAAGACGGCTCAGCATGGACCATTGCTCCGGCAATGTCCTCCACACCTTTACTCAGTTTAATTTTCACCGCGGATCCATCCAGACCGGCCATGGCTTCTTCGATTGCAGTAAGCAACGGGACAGAGCACATACGGTATGTGTCGGAAGCCACATCGATATAGGTTAGCAAGAGGGAATCATCGACCAGCTTTTGCATTCGCTCCCGCGAAGCCTCATATTCCGGTCGGAAATCGTGGAGGGCAGACTCTGAGGGAAGTTCGTCGAAAACATAGTCAGCCACACCGAAAACTCCAGTCAAGGGAGTGCGCATTTCGTGGGCCAAAACCCCCAGCCATTGGCTTTTCGCATCGTCCCAAATCCGGAGGCGCCGATGAGCTTCCACCAGTTGTTCGGAACGGATGCGTACCTGTTCCTCCATATGCAGTTGATAGCGCCGAAGACTCAGGTGGGTTTTTACACGGGCCAGCACTTCCTCCTCGCTTAATGGTTTCGTGATATAGTCCACCGCGCCCAGGTTGAAGGCCTTAACTTTGTCGAGCGGATCCGTGAGTGCACTCAGGAAAAGAACAGGAATGCCGGCCAGGCTCTTGTCGGCCTTCAAACGACGGCAAACCTCGAATCCATCGATACCGGGCATAAGGATATCCAGCAGAATAAGATCGGGAAGCCCCTCCTTCACCGCGGACAGCGCCATCTCGCCATGCGGGAAAGCGATTACTTCATAATTCCCTTCTTCACGCAACATACGTTCCAGCACATCGAGGTTATGCGGTTCATCATCGACGATCATAATTGTGGCGTTTTCTTCGTTATGCTTGGTTTTCATGCGTATTTCTCCCGGGATTGTTAAATATTTTCTTCAATGCTGTATAATCGTATTTTTCAACCAACGCCTGTACCTGCTGCGCCAACGGTTCATGGTGTTTTTTCATTTCGTCGGCCAGCATGCGCAGCTCCTGAATGCGGCCATGCTGAAGCGCATCAGTGCATGCTTCAATAAGATGGAGAGGAATGGAGTCGAGGGCATCAGCCGAAACAGGCTCAGCACTCAACCGGCCATCGTTTCCCCGCATTCCTTCTTCGTAAATGTATTCAACACCGACAACCCTACTGATCTCCTTGAGCAAACGGGACTCCTGAATGGGCTTCGGCACAAAACCGTCGGCACCCAGACGGCGCACCTTCTCCTCCTCATCTGCCATCCCGGATGCCGTTACGATCAGGATCGGAAGGCGGTGCCCCTCCGGCATTGCCCGCATGCGTTGCATGGTTTCGATACCGTCCATTCCAGGCATTTTCTTATCCATCAACACGGCGTTAAAAGGCGGGGCCTCTTCCAGAATCTCCAATGCTCTGGCCCCATTGTCTGCCGATTGGATTTCAAAACCGAGCTGACTCAGCATGGCGTCAAGCATGTTGCGGCTGGCCACGTCGTCCTCAACGAGCAGCAAGCGCATATGACTATGCTCCGGAGCCAAGGCCACAGCACTGCCATCTGTGTGTAGGAAGTCTTCATCCACAAGATTCGCCTTGAATGAGAACAGGAAAGAACTTCCTTTACCCATTTCACTCTCCACGCTGACATCGCCGCCAAGCAACCGGGCATACTGACGACTAAGTGTCAGCCCCAACCCTGTTCCCAGCCCGAGCTCCTGTTCCTCCTGGGTTTGCTCAAATGCCATGAAGATGTTTTCGAGCTGATCTTCCGGAATACCTCTGCCGGTATCTTCAACAAGCACGGCGATCGCCAGGGCCTTCCTGGGCTGATCAGCAAACTCCAGCTCCTGCTCTTCTGACAGAATGATGGAAGCCGAAACCCGGATCCAACCCTCGCGCGTAAATTTGATCGCATTCCCGATCAGGTTGATCAATACCTGACGAATCTTGCCCAGATCTGAATAAATGTATTGCGGCACACCATCCTGGCATTCCATCACCAGGGTAAGCTCATCATTGCCGCTCTTCTGCGTGAACATGATTTCGAGCTCAGAAAGCAACGCATGGAAATCGAAGGGGACTTTGTTCAGCTCAACCATCTGATTCTCATTTCGAGACAGAGCCAGCAGGTCGTTAATGAGGTGCAGCAGATGCTGACCGCTGCTCATGATTACGTCCAGGCCCTTATTGTCCTCTGCACGCAATGAGGCCCCGCAATTTCGGTGCAGGATCTGTGCATAGCCAAGAATGGCATTCAGTGGAGTACGGATTTCATGAGACATGTTGGCCAGAAACATACCCTTTGCCCGGGCTGCCGACTGGGCTTCATCGCGCGCCCGAATCAGATTCTGCTGCAGCTTCTTCATCTCGACGATCAAAGCCGCCTGCTCGGTATTCAGGCGATTGACCATCTCCTCGCCCACGCGGCGACTTTCAAAATTGGCAAACATTTCTGCGAGAACGCGGAGCAGACCGATCTCTTCTTTCCTCCAGTTCCGCAACTCCTTAACCGCATCGAATCCGACAAAACCAAAACATGTGGACTCGCACATCAGGGGAAGTGCGATCAGCGACTGTATCCCCTGGGGTTCAAGGATCTCCCGCAAATTACTGCCTTCAAGCAGTTCGATCACACAAGGAACATGCACCAGCTCACCTTTTCGATGGGCATCCACCCACTCCGGGAAAGCTTCCAATGGAACATTCTGCAAATTATCCTTTTCCGGGACAATATCTTCGGCGCACCACTCATGCGAGTTGTGCATGACTCCTGCCGTGAAATCATATTTGAACAGATAGGCGCGGTCCGCACCAATCAAGCCACCAATGCTGGATAAGGCATCGCCTATCGCCTCGTCTTGTCTTGAGACAGATATATTGACGAATGCCGTCGCCAACCGCATCAATTGTTCCTGGATTTGGGAAATCCGGTTCACCTGCTCTTCCACTCGTTTACGGTCGGTTATATCGTGACTGATACCAAACAAAACCGGATTGCCGTCCCATGTTCCATGCGTGACATGTGTTTCTACCGGAATCAGTTCTCCCGACCGGCTGATTAGAGGAATCGGGCAGCAGGATGCATTCCCGGAGAGCATCGTTTGCATAATCTCTGCGGCCTGCCCGCGGCGATCCTCAGGATGCATCATCAAGACGGTCAATTCCTTCAACTCGTCCAATGTGTATCCCAGCCGCTGGACTACGGTCGCGTTGGCATGGACGATCCGTCCATCTCCATCCAGCACAAACAGGAAGTCCTTTACGGAATCAAACAGCGTTTCCAGATTATCCCGGATCTGGCGTTCGTTTTCCTCCGCGGTTTTTCTTGCTGTAATGTCGGCATGGGTTCCAGTCATTCGAAGGGGCAGTCCGTCGTCTGTCCAGGCGACCACCATGCCCCGGTCATGCACCCAGACCCAATGGCCGTCCTTGTGCCGCATCCGGCATTCCACCTCGTAATGCGGAAGCTCGCCCTTAAAATGGAGTTCCAACTGCTCAGACGAGTGGAGCAGGTCGCCCGGATGGGCCAGCTGCTCCCAGGTCTTGATGCTGATGGGTTCGAGTTCGGCCAAGGTATACCCGCAGATTTCCGCCCAGCGTTCGCTAAACACCACTTCGCCCGTCTGCACATTCCAATCCCAGAAGCCGATGCGCGTACTCTCCAGCACGAGGGCATAACGCTCCTCGCTCTGCAGAAGGTCCCTGGTTTGCTCGTCGACCCGCTCCTGCAGCGTATCGCGTGCCTCACGCAACCTTTCTTCGCGCTCCCGCACCTTGTTGGACATGACTTCAAAGTTCATGCCCAGCTTCTGAATTTCCCTGATGCGCGAATTTTTGACCTCGCTCAAATCCGCCTGGGCGCCATTGGCAACCCGGCTTGCCAATTCCCGGAATCCCTCCAAAGGAGCAATCAGGGTTCGGCGTCCCCAGGCCGCAGCCAGGCCAACAAACGGAAACATGATGAATAGGGTTACGCCGACGATGGAAAGCAACAGCCTGTTACTGGCGGTATGAACCGCGCCCTGCCGGGCCTGATAAACCAGCCGTATACGCAACCCGCCCAGGTTCACAGACTGGGCCTTTCCGTTGCTTAGTCCGCCCGTACCGAACATAACCAATTTGCGAAATTCACTGAACAGAATCAACTGACTATCGCATGGTTGCCTGGAATATCCCAGCGGAGCACCTAGCTCTTCCAGGGGAATTACGGCAAGCAAGGCCCCCTCGGGCATTCCGTTATACATCACCGGTACGGCAATACACAGATACGAATGCGGGTCCCCGGCGATCACAAATGCCAACTCATCTTTGGTGCCGGCCAGAACCTCCCGCACCTGACCATGGGTGGAAAAATCATGATGCAACTCTTCCCGAACGGAATGAATGGCCTGCCCTTCAAAATCCAGTAAAACCATTTGAGAGCGGCGCCCCAGCAGGGAAAGCGAATCCATGAAATCGGCAATGTTCGCCAGATTCGCTTCCGGCTGCATCACCGCATGGGAAGCGAATGGCATCGCCGCGTAGTCTTCGAGTACGGCAACGCGGTTTTTAATATACAGCAGCAACCGGTCTGCCAGCGCCTCTGCCTGCATCTTCTGCTCGGCGGCCTGAATGGCGGCAAGTTCGCGATGACCGGCAAAGGTTACATAGATACAAATGCAAACCGCAAACAACCCCAGGCTGCCCAGAATGAGGGTGCCGAAGGCGCGTTCGACGGGAACAGCCCGCTTTGTTCTCCTGCTCCGATTCCCTGTCATTCGCAAACGGTCTCCAGAATCACTTCATCGCCGGCCCCATAGCGGGCCATCGCAAAATCTTCCTCCGACAATGCTTCATGCCCATCCGGGTTGTCTTCGGAATAAGGGCTGAAGGGGCGACGATAGGTTTTGATTAATCCTCGAACCGGAGTTTCCAGGTTTTCAAGTGCGTTCCGCACCTTCGTCCGGTCCTGCTGAATATTCCCGGTAAGCCCACACTGTTCTACAGCGGCAATCAGCACCTTGGTTAAATCATAGGCATGGATGAATCCGACCGGGGACTCGATATCCTCGCGATTGCGGATCGACTCAGGAAACAATCCTGCAGCACGTTCAAAAACAGCGGTTCCGAAATCATCATCGCAGTCACTCACAAAGGAAAAACCAGTTTGCAGGAAACACAGGCCCAACTGCTCCCGGAGTTTGGGCCCGATTGCTTTCGAAAAATCACCTCCCGTGATTCCCCAATGACTGCAAATGGGCAGTCGATTACAGGAAGGCAAAGATATCATGGCCCGCGCCAGGGTTTTTCCTTCGGGGGCATTGGCCACCAGTATTATGGCATCCGCGCCGGAAGCTGCGATGGAGCGCAGAAGAATGCGTGCCCCACTTTCTTTGAGATTCCAATTGAACCAGTTCACGGACACAGGTTCCAGGCCCTGATCCCTCAGTGCAGCCATCATGTTTTTTTCATTCGATCTGCCCCAACCTGTATTTTCCAGAAGAAGAGCGGGGCGCTTGCACCCGTAGTACTTCAGTGCCTGGTCAACAAGGAAGGCCCCCGCTTTGGAGTCGTCTACTGACAGTCTGAAAATCCAATTTATTGAAGAAGGATACCGGGTGATCGGCGCAGCCGCAGCCCATGGATCCAGCACAAGAATGTCATTCTCGTTGATAAAGTCACGGGTTGCCAGCAAGGGAGGTGAGTGCAGACCAGAAAACACCAGAAGGGCTCGTTCGTCCGAAAGGTACTCGTCTAAATGCTTCCTGCTCCGGCGCGTGTTTCCACGATGATCCCTGACGACCAGCTCAACCGCCTTTCCGTTCAGCTTACCCCCCACCTCGCTCAAAGCGGTCCGTATTCCTTGTTCAATAGACAAGGCCGACTCCGGCATACCCGTCCGGTCTGCATCGAGATAGATCCGTACCGTTTCCACATCCGCGGAATTGCCACCTGCCGCCAGCACTCCAATAGCCGACAACACCAGCACCGCTCCGCACACACTCTTAACAAACAACGTCATGACTACTTTCAGTTAATAAAACAAATATTTTCAAGTATCCACCCTTCCTGCCGTCTAAAAATCAAAACCCAAACCTGCGCTGAAGTGATAGGCTGTGTATTGACTGCCGAACAAGTAATCGAACGTTGTCTGCAATGTCAAAGCCCTGTTGACTCTCAGGTCCAGGCTCAGGCCCATATCGAGGTGATCGGCCTCAGGAAGCAAAACCGCAAAACTGTGTTCTTCCGTACCGCCAAGGAGCTTGAATCCAACCCGCTCATCAGTGGCATTGAACTCGTGCAGCCAGTTCAATCTGGCGCGGACCAGAATTTCTTTATCAGCAACTTCCCTGCGCAAAGCGCTGGAAAATCCCAGCCGGCTCTGCATGCCAAGGCGACTGTATGAATCGACTACCGCAGGTACGCTGCTATCGGAAATGTCCGTGTAGCCGTCTTGACTGTACTGGCTCACCAGGATTGCCGCTTCGGGCATTAAATATAAGGCCCTCTCATCAAGAATATAACCCAGTCCCAAATAACAGGAAATGTCTGTACTGTCATAGCCTGAGGACACATCAAAACGTGATCCCGACGCCGACTGCAATCCGGCGGCCGAAAAAGACAGAACGGATTCAACAAACAAATCTTCCACTCCATGAGAAGCATACAGAGAACCGTGATATCCTACCGCATCGAGGCTGTCCTTGTTTTCAAACTCCATACCGGAAACCGCCATACCGCCGGCCAGACCAACCAGCAATTTGCCAAATGACTTTTCACATCCGACAACAGAGCCAAACAGGTTCATATCATATCCATAATGCCCATCTCCGGCAGTACTGGTTCCCAGACCTCCATAGCCCTTGAACCAACCGCTCATTCCGTCCCCTTCTTCGCCCGGCCCGGCCGGGCCTTCCGGATTAGACTTCCCGGATTTAGAAGCCCGGAAAGTAACGGTTCGATCCAGCAGTTGCCGAAGCATCTCGTTTCGTTGATGCGATGTTAGGCGCGGCGCGGCAATACTGCGTTCATACACATCGGAAAGGTTACGGACCAGCTCTGCAGCGCTCATGTCGGCACCATCGATATACGTGAGCATTTGGTCTGCTTCCTCAGTCGCAAGCCCATCGATTTCCAAAAGGATGCTCCCCAGGGTTGAATTCGATTCCACCCCGCTCACATCCAACAGGGACCGGCGATCGAAAATCGCAAAGATGGAATTCCCGCCGGAGCCGACATACCACTTCTTCGCAACCAGCAGGCTCTCATCCAATGTCAGAGCCGAAAGGTCTAATGCATTTGTTCTCCCGCCAATAACCAGCAACTGGGCATCAACTACCTGGTTGGTATATCTGCTGTTTAACGCAAAATCGGAAACCGTTGAGTAGAACTGAAACGTGGAATTACTTGCAAAGCTTGCCACGCTCGCCTGCAAACCGGCATTGACTGAGCCAACATCATTGGTCGAAGCCTCGAAGCGCAATACGGAATCGGAATCCTGGTAGTAGTTTTCTGCCACCACTGCGGCATCTGCAGCAATATCCAGGGTTGAGCCCGCATGGTGAATGTTGCCGAATGCAAGCGGCTGGGCTGCTTCCACACTCATTTCAGCACCATCACTGAGTGCCAGTGTTTCAAATCCGGTATAACGGGCGGCATCCATCACCGACCAACCACGCGTGTCCGATACAGACAATGTATCCAACCCGCCCAAAGCGTGCACCTTGCTCAGAAAAGAATCGTTGTCAGTAATGCGCCAGTCGTCCGCGCCGGAAGTCAGACCCACCTGCTCGAAACCGCGGTAATAAGCTGACGGCCCCATGTTTAATGCATTGGTTCCAACGGCTGCATGCGCAGCATACGAAAGCGTATCAACTCCTGTCCCGGCATTCACAAAATCAAGTTGCGCATAATTATTTGTGGACATCCAGGTATCATTGCCGGTCGACAAGCGAATACCTTCAAAGTTCCGATAGAATCCTGTCGCCCCGATCTCCGAGCTGGCCACCTTCAGCATGCTGAAGTCGAGCTCATCGATCCCGCCGCGTGCATCCAGATAGCCCAGCGACGCATCGCTGCCGCCTGCCACCCACACATCGTTATAAGCCGACAGGCCAAACAACTCGAATCCCGTATTATACGCCCGGTTGAAATCGCCGGCATCATAGGTGCCTGCCTGGGCCATCACCAGCAAGTCGCCTGCACCGGCGCCACCGTCTACCGTGAAGTCGGTGCGCGCAATGTCGGCCCGGGACAGCTGCCACGTATCGGATCCGGAGGAAAGCTCGACGCGTTCAAAGTCGAGAATCCGGCTGCCCATCCCCAGCGACGCCGCGCTGTAGGTGCCTGCCTGCGTCAGCTGCAGGCGATCCAGCACACCGTTGCCTTTCAGCTCGGCGCCGGACACATTGCTCCCCGACTGAAGAACGACCGTATTCCCGGATGCACTGGACATTTCAACCGTTCCAGACACCGTTCCGGATACCGTCAGGTTTGAATAAATTTTAACCACTCCTCCCGCGGAGGCATCCAGCGTTCCATCAACAACCATTCCTTCCAGTGCCTGGAACTCGGTCTCCGGCGCAGAAAGCGTAATCCGGCCTCCTGTTTCCAGGACATAGTGATTTGTAATACCCACCGTTCCGTCCAATATCTCGATCTGCTGCAAGGTACCCGCCTGCCAATCGCTGACACCGAGCGCTCCGGCCCCATGCTTAACCAGGCTGCCCTCGACATTGGCATTCGTTGAAATATGAAGGGAAATCGTTGAATTTGTTCCACTGGATATCTTAATTCCATCATTCACATCCCCGCCCAGAATAGAGAGCGATGCAACACCGCCGGATTCCGTTTTCAGTTCAACTCCTGAGCCGTCAAAGCCGGCAACGCCGGCATAGGCAGGATTTGTGGCAACCAGGCCGGCCACGCCCCCTTCATAGGTTCCACCATAAAGCGTGCTGTTTCCTCCATGCAGTGTAAGGCCGGATCCTCCGTCGGCGGCAACGGCACCTTTAAACGACAACGCATACCCGCCATCGCCTCCGCTAAACGTGCCGTTTGAAATAATCGTATTACCGTAGGCGGACACCCCGGCACCTCCATTGGCCGATGCATCATCGGCATATTCCTGGGTAAATCCGCCACCCTCTCCCGTATAGGTTCCCGAGGAAATCACTGCATTGGTGGCGTTCAGGCCGGAAGCACCATCCTCGTTCTCAGCCCGGGCGGGAGCAGGCTCCATCGCAACACTTGTAAATAGGAACAGCATACTGAGCGTGCGCACGGCGTACCGTTTCACGAAACCTGAATATCCGAAATTTTCATCTCTCATAACGCGAACCTTTTAAAAAATCGTTACGCCGCTCTTAAGGATGCCGTCGACCACCACCTCATGTGTGGGTTCTTTTTTCAGCGATATCGATACACGATCAGATGAATCCGGTCCGATGCTCACGACGCGCGTCACATAGCCTTCTTTTCTGATTTCGATCAGCCGTTCCGACTCCACCAATGAACGATAAGGACTTAAGCCGAGTTTTTCCTCGCCCCCGAATCGATACACCTCGGCCCCTTGCGGCGCGGTATCGATGATCTTGTATGGCATCTTTTCTAATGGGACATGTATGTCAACCGAGGCCTCCGACGAAACCGCCACAGTGGACGGATAATAGCCGTCTTTTTGGACTTCAAATATTTTGTCGATCTCGATCCGTTGTGAGTAGGGAACCGTGCCGATCTTTTCAACGCCGCCCGCACGGTAGACACAAGCCCCCTCCTCACTTCGAATGGTTACCACCGATATGGGCACCATGGTGATATGAACTTTACTGGGCGAACGCTTGTTAACCATAACGGTTTGCGGCTTGTAGCCATCCATCCAGAATTCGAACTCGGTCCCCTCCTCGACACTGATCATAGCGGGGGTTGCCGCGATTGTATCTCCAAAGGACCGGTTGCAGATGGAAACACCTGGCGGAGTGGAGGTAAAACGAACCGCGCGGAAGCCTTCCAGGGCCTTTAAATCGACCCGGTAGGTTTCATTGGGTTCAAGGGTAAGAGAAAACGGCTCATAGCCATCCTTCTTCAACACCACAAGTTCGGCTTTGGCCAGCTTGAGTTCGAGCGATGTTTTTCCAAGCATCTTTCCATCAAGCGAGGTCTCAACCAGTGCACCGGTAGGAACGGTGTGAACCGTTGTTTTTCTGATTCTCTGGAGACCAATCTTTATGAGCTTGGAATCCAACGGAGAAACACAGATTTCACGTTCCACATATCCGGCCTTCCTCACAATAAACTTCCGTTCACCGGAAAAGAGACTGAAGGAGTAGGGCGTGGTGGCAACCGGCTCATCATTCTCGAAAAGCGTGGCTTGTCCCGGACTGGACCGCAGCTCAAATGAAGCACACCCGGAGAGCAATGCAATCAGGGCCGGGAAGAGAGCAGCCGAAGAGCCCTTTACGACAGTTTTTTTCATTCCATTTAATAATTTCATTTATTCGAACTCCACCTTCTTGGGCAACTCCATGACCATTCGGTCAAAACCAAGCACATCTAAAAAATCGCGATAAAACCACTCGGGTGCGGCGTTATTCGATTCGACGCAAGCGGCAACGTAAGATTTCCATGCATCAGGAAATACCAGTAACGGCGGGAGAACGTCCTTGAGATCCCGGCTCAGGGAGCCGTTTATCAATGCGGCCGACACCGTTTGCTGCGCTTGTGCCCAGCGCACTTTTTTCGATGCCGCCCCTTCAGCAAAACCCATCCTGCGCAGTTCGCTCACCTTCGGGCTGTCTCCAATGGCTTCCTCGCGGGGAAACAGGAAATTCCGGTATGCATCGGCGCAGGCAGCATAACCTGCCTCTTCGAAAAACCGGATACGCTTGCTGGTTTGCTGCCCGGCATCGCTCCATGTCTCGCCGAGGTAGACGATCTCTGCGGCATCGGCCATAAAGTCGCCCAGCCATGCCAGCGATCCATCCTCCAAAGCTTCCGGCAATTTGTATGAGCAATGGCCGATTACAACCGAGTGCTCTTCGCCGGCGGCACTGGTTTTCGAATGTGTTTCAACATAAATACGGGTACGGGCGGCCTTGCCCTCTGCCTCCAGCCGATCCGAATCAATCGGTCTTTCCTCAGCAGGCCAGACTGTATCCAGCAACTGAGTTGCCCCCGAAGGCCCTGTGTGGATTCCAGATGTGCCGGCGGTGAAACCATCGTAGACCAGCTTCCGGTCCGCCGGTATTGCCACAGGCAGAATTCCCCCGGAACCAACACCCCTATCCAGATCGATTCCCGGTGCAAGCATCAGGAAATGATAAAGAGGAAAATTAAAGCGCTGTGCAAGGTGCCGGTCTTCGTAAGCCGCACTCCCCTTTCCGGCTTGCTGCCTGCCTGACGATTGGGGGAATCCAGCATCCAACAAATGCACAACAACATAGGGGTCACTTCCGAACAGCGCACGCTCTACATCATATTCGCGGGATCTACTCCGCGAAAAATCCGGCACAGAACATGCCAGATACAACGCAGGCCTGTCCGTACCCTTACTGAACTGGTTTTCGTGAATCTTAACACTAATGCGTTGCGTGACATTTATGGCCAGCAAGGCAACCAGCAACAACGAAACAGCTAATGTGCATAACGCTAAATCCGAGAAGGATTCGAACATCGACACATTTTCTTTGCGGTTAAGCAGGTTTAGCATGGAACTTCCTTTCGGTACTGATGCCGGAACATGTTATGCCGCGTCCATATCGGGAGGGCAAAGAGACTCCAGCATTGCAGCTGCAACGTTTAGTTTCTGCGCAATATCGGAAGCACGGTTTTGCAGCTGGGCATCCGAATGCCGGCGTGTTTCGGCAATCGAACGTTCAACTTCATCCGCAAGAGATGCCAGGCCGTCGGCCAGTGGCTGCTGGCTCCGTTCAACATTCTCCGTCAGAGAATGCAGGCCATTGGCAAACTCGCAAAGCCCTTGCTCCATGCTTTGCGTTGCATCGGCAATCACCTTCGACATCTTGTGTTCCATTGATTCCGAAATCCCGACAAAGCCATTGGAAAGATTCTCGGTTCCTTGCTCTATGGCCTGCGCTGTACTGCAAAGCATTTCTGACATGCTCTGTTCCATCGCCCCGGAAATATCACTGAAACCGTCCGTCAACTCTTTCACGCCTTGCTTCAGGGTGTCGGCAATGGACCGCTCGGCCTCAGCCACCAGCTTACCCATGCCTTCATGGAGATGCTCGCGTCGGGCATCAATAATCTCCACGACATCGTTAATGCCGCCGCCGAGCCCTTCAAGCCCTCCCCGCAACAACTTGAGCTGCTCTTCGATCTCTCCGAGCGTGTCAGCCGCATGTGCATGGCATAGCGGTGCCAGCCAAAGCTCTCCGAGTTCCATCGTCTCTGCGACCAGCTGCGATGCAGACTTTTCCAACTCGGACCCCAACACCCTTAGGACAACTCCTCCGAGAAGCCCGCCGAAAAAGGTGGTATAGAATGCTGTGCCCATCCCCATTACGGTTCTGTTCATCCCGCTGATCATCTCTTCGTAGTCGTTCCCCGCCGCTTCCAGCACAGTGCTTAAGCCGCCCACAGTAATAATGAGGCCGATGACTGTTCCCAGCAGACCGATCGTTATAAGCATGCCGGAGATAACCGATACATTCCGTATGTGTATACCCAGCTTCATCTCATAGATGGAAATCAGATTCTTGATATCCACCCGCTCTCCCTCGTCTATCAGTTCCTTCGCAGAGCGAAACAGACGAGCCGCGTCTGAAGATACCCCCAGGATCCCTCCCCGGTTTTCCGAGATGGAAGCGAGACTCCTGAACTCCTTTTGCAGATAGATGGCACTCCTCAAAGAAGAGAAAAAGCCAAAGAAGAAAAACAGGAGCAGCAAGTGGGATATCCTGCTGGTATCGCTGGAAAAACCGGCAACAAAATATTCCCAGGTCAACAACAGGAATGCTCCCAGCACAATGATACTCCATCCCAGCCAGGTTTTGATCGGTGTAGCAGCCCCTTTTGTCGTTTTTTTTGTGGTGGGTGTCGTGGTTCTCTTACTCATCAATGCCTTCTCCTGTGTTGTCTTTGGAATAAATACTATATCGCTGCCGGCGCGCATGTTGAGCGGCAGCCAGCCAATCCCGATTTTCCGGTGTTGTTGTCTGACGCTAGACTGCCTCGCTGAAAACAGGGCTAGCGATATTCGGCAAATAGACGACTCCGCCGAACGCTTCTGAGAGCATCACCACCAGCGCAGTCTCCAGCGCACTCTCGAGAGCAAGCCGGGAACCTGTCTCGGTTAAGCCCAATCCATATACACGATCTCCAGCCACCACGACCTTCGGCCTGCTCCCGTACAGATCCCTATACTTCTGAATATTGTCAAAAGAGAGAGCGGCACTGAAAGGGGCTGGACCGGAATGCATCAGGTGCTGCGGAGTAATTCCCCCCAGCGCATAGATGAAGATCCCGGTAGAGGCCAAAAATTCAGCATCTCCTGAAAAATGAAACTTGATCTGTTTCTCCATGGCGGGTGATCCCGGGACACTTGCGCAGCTCAGCTCCCTTAAGACGCCTGCTTTCACATAAATCTCTCTGAGTTTTTTAAGAAACCGGATCGATCTCCGATTGATTTGTCGATGCGTATTCCCCAGGACATAGACCCCCAGATTCTGCACCACGAGTTGCCGGGGTTCGCGCCCGGTCGTGCTTCTGTAAGCGGCAAGCTGCTTCGACATATCACTCGCGAGCCCCAGACTGGATACCCAGAGCGTATCCGGAAAAAATTGCCGGCAAGCAGCATGCCCGTTTTGGGCACATGCAAGCCCATACGCTTTCGGTCCCGGAACCAATTGAGCTACCGCCACATCAAAGAACCGACAAAGGAACGTCTCCAGATGGCGAACTCGATCATCAATAGACGGCAGGCGCATCGGTTTAACGTCGCTCTTTATCCACGCCTTGCCTTGCAGGATACCTTTATTGCTAATCATCTAATTCAATCCGTTTTAAGCGTCCGAAATCCACTTGTTCCATCCGCAGAACCATTAAACTCTATCCAGAACTCATGCTTCCCATCGCCAAACTCACTTTAGGCATGATTTTTGCTATAAGAAACAGGCCTTTATTAAGCATTTGTCGTGCCGATAAAGCACATTTACAATCCGACACGCGCATATCCCTTGCCCTCATACACTTAAAAAGCTACTCAAAATCAAAAATCCTCACGCTTTCTTGTTTATGAGACACCTGCAAACCACGCATTTCTCACGAATGAAACACCCCTATGCATTTTATCAAAAAAAAACACGCTTTCTCAAATACGAAAAAATTGCACCGTGCCGCGGTGATTTATTGCGAGGGACGAGGAAAGCATTCGCCGAAAAAAAACGGCCGCGCCGGCTGGATTCAAACCGGGGCTCACGACAGATCGCACCTCCTTAAGGGTGCTTTACTCAGGGTATTTTCGTTTCGCGGTGGTCGACCTGATTTTCAGCAAAACTGCGACTTCTACAACCCCAACTAGTGTGCTGTTGCATATATAACAACTGTATAAATGTTGAATTATTCCTCTGGTCTTGCCATTGTATTCCGTGCTTAAACCAGGAGGCATTTATGGCAAAACGAGGCAGTCCCAAGGAGATGATCAAACTGACCAAGACGGAGCGCTCGAAGCTGGAGAATCTCGCGGCCTCTTCCGGCGCAGGCCCAGTCGCCCGCAGGGCGGAGGCCATTCTCCTGTGCGCCTCCGGAATGACCAGCACCACGGTGGCCCAACGTGTCGGACTCTCGGAACAGTCACTGTGCAAATGGCGCAAACGCTATCTCGGCCAGAGGATCGACGGGCTCCGCGACGCACCCCGAACTGGACGAAAGCGCAAGGACTTGGCCATTCCCGGGGACGAACTCGCGGAGCTTGTAGAGTGGAGCAAGTCGCGCTCGCTTCCCGGCTCGATCGTAAACCGCGCCAAGATCGTGCTCATGGCCGCCGAAGGCCGGTCGAACAAGGATATAGCCGCCGCCGTCGGCCAGTCCGACTCAACCGTGCGCAAGTGGAAGGACAGATACCGCGAATGCGGCATGGAGGGGCTCCATGACGAATACAGCAAGGGGCGTCCCCGGACGTACGGAGACGAGGAGGTCGCCCGTCTCCTGAAAAAGACGCTCGAGAGCAAGCCGGAAGGCGCAACCCACTGGAGTTGCCGGACCATGGCGGCCGAGACGGGCATTTCGGCGGCGACCGTCAGCCGCATATGGAACCTTTTCGAGCTGAAGCCCCACAGGCGCAAGGGCTTCAAGCTCTCGACTGATCCGTTCTTCGTCGACAAGGTCGTGGACATCTGCGGCCTCTACCTGAACCCGCCGGACAACGCCCCTCCATGATTTCGTTCATCTCAAAATTCGTGTGCCTGAAATACCACTGCCTCGCCTCTTCAACCGTTTTATCGGCACAATATTTATTAACGCAATACTGCAGGTGCTCGGAAACGGAATGACCCGACACGTGCGGCTCATCGCAGGCTTCCAGTTTAAATTTGGGATCGCTCAGCAAACTGGCCGTCGTTTTTTCGATAATCCAGATCCAGAAATGCTCGCTGTGCACCGTGGTGCCGTCGAGATCCATCAGCACCGCCTGCAGCGGTTTTTCAATCTTCACGTCGTGAACCGGATAATAGGCCGGATAACCCATCGTCGATTTCACATAGGCCATCTTCCTCTCATCTTCAAATGCGACAAATTCCACTTTACGGTCAGCCGGTGTCTCCACCGCAACCACCCCTTGCTTTCCCACCTCAAACTGCCCATCGGCAGTTCGGGATAGCTGAATCAGTTTTTCCATCTTCTTCCTTTCATAAATTGATGCGCTCACAACTCGGTCGCAAAAAAACATGTTCCAATGGACGGCCGCCGAAAAACATACCCATTTTGCGTATTTTTCATCACGTTATGCGCAATTGCATTGACAACGGCCTGCTTCATGGAATAAATGGCAACATGAAAAAATTAAAGATCGGGGTGCTGATGACCCTGGACACCCATTATAAGTATGAAATCGTTCGGGGCATCATCCAGTTTGCCAAACAGAACGACCACTGGTCGCTCTACGGCCAGAACCGGGTGCTTCACAATTTGACGGATCTCAAAAAATGGAAGGGCGACGGTATCATCGCCCACATCGAGACTAAGCGCGAAGCCGACAAACTGTGCTCCCTCGGTCTTCCGATTATCGATGTCTGCGGTTCAGTAGACATCGATTACGACCGACTCATCCAGGTGACCAATGATGATGTCCAGACCGGCGCCAACACGGCCAAATATTTTCTTCAGGAGGGTTTCACGGAGTTTGCTTTTGTCGGTGTCAAGCAACGGCGTTGGTCCACCAAGCGAAAACAAGGGTTTATCGAGGCATTTCCGGCATCCCACCCCGGGCCGCTCCTTTTTGAGCGCCCTCAGAACTACTGGACATCGAATGTTCCCCAAAAAGATCTTATTCAATGGCTGAAAAAACGACCGCTGGCCCCGCTGGCTATTATGGCGGCCGATGACGGAATCGGTGCGCAGATTATTGAAGCCTGCAATATTGCGAAAATCCACATCCCCAACGAAGTTTCGGTAGCGGGCATTAACAACAACGTGGTGATCTGCGAATTCTGCAATCCTCCCTTATCCAGCATCCCGCTCAACTGCATTCAGATCGGTCAGCAGGCTTCCGTTTCGCTCAATGAACTCATGACATCCCGGAAAAAAGATAAAGTCCACGAATCGGAAAAGATCCAACCCCTGTCCATGGTAACCCGGGCTTCCATATCCTATGACAACGCCAGCAACCTGGCCGTTCGTGATGCCATGAATTTCATACAGAAAAGCAAAGGCGTCGCCCTCACCGTAACGGATGTCATCGACCACTGCCAGGTCGGACGCCGCACGCTGGAAATCAACTTTAAGAAAATATGCGGCCACAGTATCTACGAGGAAATCTGCCGGCAGAAAATCCAGCGCGCCTGCATCCTGCTGCAGCGCTCCAACATCAGCATCAGCGAAATCGCCTTCGACAGCGGCTTCAACAGCTACCAGCGCTTCCATACCTTCTTCAGAAAATACATGAAAATCTCCCCGAAGGAGTATCGGAAGAAATACCGCATCGACCCAAGCCTCACTTAATATCAACCAAACGGATCGTGGGGTGCCCGAAAAGACGCATACGAGCGAACGGAGAAAAGTTACCAAGAAAACTGCAACAGGCACTAGGCACTGGGGATTAGGCATGAGGGGAGAATGTGAGAAATACCGCATTTACTGGGGAAAACTCGCGTAAAAATGAAAAAGGCGAACTCGTAATGAGTTCGCCGTAAGAAAATTTGGTCGGGGCGACTGGATTTGAACCAGCGGCCTCTACACCCCCAGTGTAGCGCTCTACCAGGCTGAGCCACGCCCCGACATTTCAATTTCCGGAAAAATTGAGGGCAGAACGTAGCATGGAGCCTATAGGTCGTCAACGCCGTCTAAACAGAAATGTCAGCATGATTCATAATGAACAGATTTCCGACCAATACGTCCAAGACGCATATTCCGCCTAATGTTTTCTTTTAAAACCACATTTGCCCCCTAAAATTACGCGCTATGAACCAAATACCAGATATTCCTGACGACCAGCTTGAAAAATATTCATCCGCCATATCGCTCTCGGATATGGAAATTTTTGTATTTCCGGAACTGCTGTACAGCCTGGTGCTGGCGAATATTATGTCGCCGCGCATCTGGGAATGGAAAAATCATAAGTGGTTTGAAAAGCTCGACACGATGAAGCCGTATAAAAAAATCCAGCGGCTGAAGCAGTTTATTATCGATAATTATGAGTTTAACCTGGATTTGGATACGTGGGGACTGACGACTAAGGAGTCGGAAGTTGAGCGCTTTGCTCCGTACATGGATGAAAAGACGATCGGGCAGTCGAATGCCCTGTTTGGATACGAGGGGGATAAGCACTATTTCTCGCTGGATATCCGCAAGCACTTTGGTCTGGATAAGTATAATTCGAATATTATCCCGTTCTGGAAAACGGAGACGCTGGAGGCCATGGATGCCTTTCGGCATAAGGACAACTACCGCGTCGGGGCCGGCGAATGTGTTTCGCTTTCAACCCTCTATGCGGCAGCCCTCTATATTATCTGTGATATTCCGCTGGAGGATATTTTCCTGATTGCCACCCCGCTCCATTCCCAGAACTTTATTAATGTGAATGACGGCGTGCTGACGAACAACCGCCGACTGGTGACCAAGAATATGTGGTTTAACGGGACGGACCTGACCGCACGTGCGCAGCGTGCATTGCGTAATGAACAGGTTACCATTGTGGCGAACAACACGGGCTATATTCATACGGTCTATCCTGAAGCCACCATTGCCCTGGAAAGTTTTGAGCTGTTCCGCAAAAAACTGGATGCCTTTACGACCACGGAAATCACGTTTGAAATCCTGGCCAACTTCCTGCGGGAACGTTCCGAGTTCCAAAAATGTTTCCAGATTAAATATATCCGTCACGGCAAGGAACAGTACTTGCCGATTGAGCGGGCCTACGCCTATGAACACGGCAGCCCCTATAAAGTTTCGGATAATGCCACGCGCGACAAGCTGCTGGACCAGATCGATGAATATGATTTTTATACCGATCCCATCGAAGGGCGGATCCAGCTTAATAAGCTGTCGGACTACCTGAAGAACAATCCGATTTCCCATTTCGATGAAGAGAGCATGCGCGGCCTGGCTGAAAAGATTGACTGCACCGGAGATATGGACCGGAAGATGTCGGTTATTGAAGGACTCGTTGATTTTGTCCATCTGGAACCTGAACTTCCTGAAATTGAAAACAAGCAGTTTAACGGTCCGGGACCCATTGCCATTCAACCCGGCATGCAACGCGATGAGATCATCACCTATCTGGATTCCATCCGATCAACACATACCATTGCGGACCTATCCTTCTACGCGAGCCGCGATCTATCCACCACCCATTGGGAACCTTTCCTGAAGGCGGCCTTTGAACGCAATCCTGTTGTCATTGAAGCAACCGGGAATCTGTCTGATAGCGATCTGATCCAAAGCGTAAAAGCCATGACGAATGAGTCGATCTATGGCGGCTCACGCATTGCCCAACCCGATGAAGTGTGGAATTTCCAGCGTGGCGATGGTCTCGAACGCGCCATTGCCCTTTCGATTGTCTGGAGATCCCGCTACCCGGAATCCACAATTGAACTGTCTTCGGGCGAGGGAAATGTGGAACTCAAACTGGATGCAGAGGAAGTTCGATTTGAATCCGCTAAAGGCTTGAATAAATTGATCTCGTTATGAGCATGAAAAAAGCAGGTTTGGCGGCGGTTCTTATGGGTTTTCTGGTCAATTTACTTTTTGGAGGCGGGTCAAGAACGCCCTCCGATATTCCGGCGATGATTAACGATGGTGCCCTGGTGATTGATGTGCGCTCTGTCGGAGAATTTTCCGAAGGGCACATCGATGGCGCCATCAATATTCCCCACGTGATGATCGCGAAGGAGATTGCCCTGCACGAAAAAGACAAGGCGAAGGTAATCATTGTCTACTGCGCCAGCGGGGCCCGTTCAGCTGTCGCAAAGAAATCACTTGAAAGCGCAGGGTATACCAACGTGATCAATGGCGGCGGCCTTCAGGATATGCGAAAAATCCTGACCAAAGGCTGACAGCAAACTACTCTGCGGCGGCCGGCACCTCTTCGACGGGGGGCGGTGCGTCTTTTTCTTTCAGGTATAGGTTGTAGTAGTCGTTAAGGTCATCGACGAGCAGTTCCAGTTTGATTTCGGCCCGCAAGCTTTCAAAATTCCTACCCCGGCCGTCACAGGTCGCACATTGAGAGCGTGCCGTTCCCTCGCCCTCGCAAACCGGACAATCCCCGGATCCCTCACAGGCTTCGCAATCACTTTTAGCACCCAGCTTCTTTTTAGCCGTGCCACTCCCTTCGCATTCGCTGCACTGCCCTTTTTTCTTCTGCTTTTTACAGGCGGTGCAATCCTGGTCAAGATAACCGACGGCTTTGCAGTCCGTGCAGATTTTGATGTAGTCTTCGATGTCCAGAATCTTGTTTTTTGGAAAATTAACTTCGATCATCTGATGGAATCGGTCTGCATCTTTTAACCGTTTTTTCAGCATGGACTGCATGACGCATGCCGCAAGGATATTGGTTCCCATGGCACCGGTATAAGCGTCGGATAAATAAAATTCTTCTACCTCATCTTCGATTCCGGGCAACGTGACAAATACCATTTCAATTCCGGTTGCAGGATCCTGAACAAGAGGGACATCCTCCGATGCTCCAACGAGGATATTGACGTTTCGCACAATATGATTGCGGTTAACCTCGCAATAGGCCCGATCCAGCAACTGACCACGCCCGCGACACGTGCCACAGGTACGAATGACTGTTTTTTCACCTTCGCACTCCATGCATTCCGTCTCGCCCTCACAAACCTTACAATCGGCATTTTTCTTACCCATACCTTTCTTGTTCAGACCGCTACCTTCGCATTCAATACACTCGCCCGTACCCTCGCAGGCAAGGCAATCCTGTTCATATTCGCCTTTGCCCGCGCACTTAATGCATGTGTTGAAAATATTATCGAGCTTTACTGCATCAATCTTGTAGTCGCGTTCTTCGATAATCAGCAAGTAACGTTTGGCCTTATCCCGGTTATTCGAAACCAGGCTCTGGAACAGGGCAATGGTTAGCGCGTTCTGTTTGGCTTCCTCGTCAGCACCATCTCGCAACAACCATTCCACCCCCGCATCACTGAGTCCCGGAACCACATTTAAAACGCTTCCGAGTTTATAACGATCATCGAGTACTACAGGCGGCTTTTCCGGTTCGGCCGGCTTTTCCTCTTCATCTTCGCCCAGATACGCTTTTTTCCAATCACCGGTCAGCAACTGGAAATTCAGAAAATGCTGGCCGTCGTCATGAATGATCATCAAGCCCTGGGAACTGCGCTTCCAGACGAAGGCATTCTTGAGCACCGATCCATCCGGCAAAGTAAATTCAGCCACCGGTGTTTCTGTCAGCACTACGACCTCGTTTGCCATACAAACCGAAATCAGCACCAACGTGAGAAACAATACTATTTTTTTCATATGCATTCCTGATTACGTTCCTTTTCCAAATTTAGTTTTCCCATAATATTTGTATTCATCAAACTGATCACCTGCACCCAGCACGCGCGGATCCTCACTTTTATCCAGTGCCCCCATCAACCGACTGCGCAGCTTTTTCATCCGCCCGGTATATTCCGGATGATCCGCCACATTGTCGATTTGAAAGGGATCCTTACGCATGTCATACAATTCTTCAACCGGACGTTTGGCTATCGCCAGATCAAAGAATTTTCCCAACGAAGGATCATCCTTGTTTTCAACAATCACATCTTTTGTCGGACTTCCATCGATATCAAAATAGGCATCTTTGTATTTTGCTACGGGAGCTCCGGCCGGCCAGCGCTCCGGTTTAAAGTTGTGGATGTATAGGAAATCCTTCGTTCTGATTGCGCGCATCGGCGTTCCCGATGCATCATCAGGCTGACAGGGCGTATGGCGTTCCTTACCCAGGATTACGTGATCGCGTTGCGGCTCAATCTGTCCCGACGTTCCGGCTTTAAAAATATTCATCAGGCTGCGGCCGGTCATCGCCTTTAACGGTGGCAAGCCGGCCGCTTCCAGGAAGGTCGGTGCAAAATCATGGAAACTCACAAAATCGTCTATCACCCGGCCGGCTTTGATTTGGTCTCCCCATTGCGCAGCGAGACAGACATGCGTGCCGGAATCATAGAGGTTGGCCTTCGATCGCGGAAACGGCCAGCCATGGTCGCCGGTCATCAACACCAGTGTATTCTCCAGCTCTCCCATCGATTCCAGCCGTTGGAGCACCTCGCCGAGCTCTCGATCAAAACGCTGCACCTCGAAGTAGTAGTCGCAAATGTCCGTACGAACCGTTTCAGTATCCGGGAAATAGGGAGGTACCTCAACATCCTCAAGCTTCATGCCGCTTTTAATTCCCGACTGCCATTTGTAGCCGCGGTGCGGATCGGACGTTCCAAACCAAAAGCAGAATGGCTTACCTTCGGGTCGGGCAGTGAAAAAATCATCGACGCTTTTATATTTTGTCCCGGCCACCGGACGCTTCCGGTCAACACCGGGGCCGTATGCCTTGCGGTAGCAACCGACATGATAGCCCGCATTCTCCAGCATATTCGGATAGGTCGATACGTCGTCAGGAAAAACACTCCACAAGCTCGCTCCGGTTTTAAGCCTCCATGGATACTGCCCGGTCAGGATTGAATTCCGACTGGGGGTACAGGACGGAACAATGGCAAATGCATTTTCGAACAGCATACCGTTACGGGCAATCGAATCGAAGGTCGGTGTTTTAACCACCGTATCACCATGGATCGAGGCATGGGGCCAACCCCAGTCATCTGCGATGGCAAACAGGATATTTGGCCGTCGGGCTTTCTCCGCCCTTAATATCGGCACAGTCATCACGACCCCTAAACCCGCCAAAAAACTGCGTCGCTCCATTACGGTCTCCATTATTGTTTGAATAGACGCGTTCCAATGTACAAGATATCGTTTTCAAATCCAAGGAATACGGAATACACAGTGCACCAGCCTAATTCATGAAAGTCATCATTACAGAAAAACCGTCTGTCGCCCGGGATATTGCAAACGTTCTTAAAATTAACGAAAAGAAGAACGGCTATATTGAAGGGCGGGGCTGTGCCATCACCTGGGCCTTCGGCCACCTGGTCACGCTGCTTGATCCAGGAGAATATGACCCTGAACTGCGAAAATGGCGGCTCGACTCCCTCCCGTTTATTCCGGATGATTTCAAACTCAAGCTGATCGAAAACCAAGGGGTTGCCGAGCAGTTTGAAACGATTAAGAAGCTTTGTCAGGAGGCGGAGGAAATTGTCTGCGCTACGGATGCCGGCCGCGAAGGTGAACTGATCTTCCGTTATATTCTGGCCTTGAGCGCATGCGAGGATAAACCCATTCGCCGGCTTTGGCTCAGCTCGCTCACCCCCGATGCCATTCAGGAGGCCTTTAAAGACCTGAAGGACGGACATGACTACGATCCGCTTTATGCCGCAGCAAAATGCCGATCTGAATCCGACTGGATCGTCGGTCTGAACGCCACCCGCCTTTTCACGGTACGCCATGGCCGCCTCGCCTCCGGCGAAGACCGGGTTCTATGGAGTATCGGCCGCGTGCAAACACCGGTTCTGGCTATGATCGTTCAGCGTGACGATGAGATTACCAAATTCCGGCCGAAGCCATTCTGGGAGCTCACCACCAAATACCGCGAAGTGGTTTTTAAATTTACCGGCGACCGGTTTGACCAGTCCGAGAAGGCACAGGAGCTTCTGGATAAGATCACCGGCCAGCCTTTCACGGTAACCGCCATAACCGGCAAACAGAAAAAAGAACAGCCCCCGCAATTGTTTGACCTCACAACGCTTCAGCGGGAAATCAATAAGAGCCACGGACTTTCCGCCGCCGATACATTGGCGGCCACACAGAACCTCTACGAATCCAAACTGGTTACCTACCCGCGAACCGACTCGCGCTATCTGAGCGCCGATATGAAATCGCGTATCCCGAAAATTTTTGAACAGCTCAAAAGGATTCGTGCCGAGCAAATTGAACCCCTGGATTTGACAAAGCTCCCGTTTACTAAACGGATCGTCGATGACAAGAAGGTAACCGATCACCACGCCGTCATTCCGACCGGTATTGTTCCCGGATCGATCGGTGCTCATGAGCAGATCGTTTACGACGCCATTACCACCCAGTTTATTGCCGCATTCTATCCCATCTGTGTCAAAAAGATCACCACGGTCGATGGCGAAAGCGCCGAAGTTAAGTTCCAGGCCAAAGGTACGCAGATTATTGAGCCCGGCTGGTCGGTTCTCTTCCCCAAGAAGAAGAAAAAGAAAAAATCGGAGGACGGCACCGATGATAACCAGACTTTACCCTCCTTTGATAAAGGAGAAAGCGGACCGCACGAACCCGCCGCCCGCGAAGGAAAAACCAAACCGCCCAAAGCGTTTAATGAGAACTCCCTGCTGGGCGCCATGGAAGCCGCTGGCAAATGGGTTGACGATGACACACTCCGCGAAGCGCTCAAGGAACGCGGCATCGGAACCCCCGCCACCCGCGCGGCCATCATTGAAACACTGCTGCGGCGTAACTATATCCGCCGCGACAAGAAACAGATCCGTGCCACCGACATGGGCCGCTGCCTGATTGCCCTCATTCAAGATCCGTTGCTGAAGTCGCCTGAAATGACCGGCGAATGGGAAGAAAAACTCAAGCAGATCGAACGGGGAGAAGCCCAGGCGTCTGAATTTATGGGAGGTATCTCCGACTATACGCGCGGCCTTATTGACAGCAGCACCTCTACCAAACTCGACACCAACCGCATAGGCGACTGCCCCCTGTGCGGGAAGAACGTGATTAAAGGAAAGGCTGCCTATGGGTGCTCTGGGTGGAAAGAGGGCTGCGCGTTTGTTCTGGAATCCGAATACAAAGGATTAAAGCTCACCGAAAATCAGGTACAGGTACTGTTGCAAATGCGAGTCCTGCCCTATCCAGTGCATGTCGACGGAAAACTTCGCCTGCTGCTGCTCAGCACACAGCATGACTTAATGGATATCGACCTGCCCTCTGCCGACCGGCAGAAAAGCGCAAAGCCTGATCATCGGCCTGCAAAGAAAACAAAGAAGCCTCCGGCAAAACCGGATGCCGGCCAGGGCAAATTAAATAAGGCCAAAGCCAAAGAGGATGTGTAGGGCGGATTCCTTACGCACGCTACCGCGATCATGGATCGCGTCTACCGTTTTTCTATAACGGAGTAACCAACGTGGTGCCCCACTTTGAAGGACGATCAACATCGATCCTCTGCGGGCTTTGGACGGAATTGGAATTCCATCCTACGACTTAATACACTTCGTCGTGGGAGCCGACGTCGATGGGGACGATTGTTTTTTCGGTGATCAGAAACGTAATGGTGATGCGGTAGCTGATGTTGATAGATATGGAGTGCAGGTCAGATAGCTTACCTTTTAACCGATGAAGACGAAGCGACGGATGGTGCGGATTGAGTTCGAGCAGGGAGAGCGTTTTCTCGTATTGCCTCACCAGACCGGGGTGTTTTTTCAGAAACTTGCGTGCCCGTTTACTGTAGCTCTCTGTGAAGATGATCTTATAGGTCATCGGTTATCCGGCGGATATGATCTGCAACGCTTTCAGAAACAAACTTTCCCGTTTCGAGATCTCGCTTGGATTCCATAAGTGCTGCTTCGAGTTCGCATTCACGAAGGTGATTGTAGGCCTCCATATCCATGACAACATATTTCCGTTCACCGCGAACTGTGATCACGGCCTCTTGCTCATCTTTTAGAATAGGATCGAGTAATGACACGCCCTGTTTCTTCAAATCATTTGCTGTAATTGTTGTCATAATAACCTCCTTAAGAACGCCCGAAAGAGTACTCTAAAGAGTGCTCTTGTAAATATAAAAGAG
The DNA here is from genome assembly GCA_964486885.1 of uncultured Verrucomicrobiota bacterium. GTDB lineage: Bacteria > Verrucomicrobiota > Kiritimatiellia > Kiritimatiellales > Pontiellaceae > Pontiella. The sequence continues at coordinate 38,231 of CAZAPF010000024.1, read as the reverse complement.
TGTTATTCGTCATTCTATCAGCTTGATTTTAGGACATTACGGGGCTTTGACCACCTTAACCGGAATGGCAGGTGCTGGATGATAAACCTTGTCTTTGCCCTTTCTGACCTCAGCTGTAACCACGAGACTTAACCGCGTACCGGGCTCAATGGATTCGTCGACGGTAACCTTCATGGATCCCGCCGCAACTGCCTTGTCATACCGGGCTTTACCATCTTTGGTTTTTCCCTTGAGTTTTTTCTTGCTGATCCATCCGTTTTTCTCGGTAGAAAAACCCTCAGGAGGATTGTCGAGTTTTACCGAATACCCCCGTTGTCCTGACGATATACGCCCATTGAAGAATATCTGGGATTCCCTTCCCGCGGCGAGTTCGATGAAACCGGATTTCGGAATACGGGCTTCAAAGGACAGTGGCGGTTTGGTGGAGACGGGTGCCAGCACCAATTCCTTAGCCGGAACCAGATGACGATAGAGGAAGGCCTGCATCTGGTCATCCACCGGAACTGCAGGACGCGTGACAGGACTGCCGTCAATAATACCCATGCCGGTGATTTCCGGACTGACCAGCTTTCCCTTGATTTCCTTTGGAGCCGTGATGGTGAAGCGGGCCACATCGGACCCTTTTGAAATGACGGCCTCGCTCATTTCAAAGTCGGACGGAAGGTTTGCAGCTTTGAGTGTAATCTTGTTGTCATAACCATCTTTGCGCATGGCCCTGACGGTGAAGGCGGCCGTACCTCCAGGGCTGATATGCAGGCCGGAGGGTTCCATACGAAGTTTAAAGTCGGGATTGGAATTACTCACGCGCAAGCGATAGCCATAGTCGTGACCGCCCTTGGATTGTGCATCGGCAATTTCCACATAATAGGTTCCGTTTCCAGGAAGCTCGTGAAGGAGGTAGGAATCGGCATGATGGGTTACCAGACCGGCGCCGAGATGCAGATGCGCCTTGTCCTTGTCCATATTATCATCGTTGCGGACCGGTTTTCCTAAACCGGGCCCTGTCAAGGTAACCACAGAATCGATCGGAGAGTTCAGGCGACGGGCAATCACTTCAATCGAAATTGAATCGCCCTTCTTTCCCTGGAAACTGAATACATCACGATCGCCGGCCTGCTGTATGCGCCCGTTGATCAGCAAGGGTTTCCGGATCGGCTGCGCTTCTTCGCGTACATTATTCGGCTCTGCTTCGAACACTTCCTGTATATCTCCGATCGCAAAAGGCATCTGGTTAGACCGGTACCCCTTTTGCTTTACGGAGATATGCCGCACTTCAAAACCATTCTTCGGCAGTTTTCCGGTGAGCCTGGTTTTAGGCAGGTTTCTGCCACTCAGCGCAATGTCTACATCTTTTCCCTGCTCTGCCCCGAGCGGGAAGATGCTGGTGATGAAGGGCAGCTCGCCAATGGCGATCCGATAGATGAAATCTTCCCGCCCCCGGTAGATCGAGTCGCGAATCGAAAGGGTATAGATTCCGGTTGCGGGAACATCGAAGAACAAAACCGGATCGGGATTAAACTTATAATCGTCCTGATAGGCGACCTCGTTACCGTCCTCATCATATAAAGCGACGACGGCCTGAAACCATCCGGGCACGGCGTCGGCGAGATACGGAATAATGCGGCGGGCACCAACATCGACTACGATTGAATCACCCTTCAGGGCCTTAAACCGGAAATGATCGATATCGCCCGGGCGCACCTGGCCGTTCACAATTGAAGGAACGGGGATATCCTGCAACTCAGGATTCATATGGTCGTCGTTGGGTTCCACTTCCTGTGTTTCGGGCAACATGCCCACCTGGAAATAAATGGGATTGGAGAGGCCTGCAGGCGTGTAGACCCGCAGTTCGCGTTCCCCGGGTGGCGCTTTTTTATCCACGGTTATCGTAATGCGTAATCGATCGGATATCTGAGGATTAAACTGCTCTTTCGTGATGCTTTTCAGGTATTTCTGCACCTCTTTTTTATTCAGCGGATCAACGGTGTCGGGCAAGTCTGCTTTCGCCAATTGCTTATCAACATCCGCAATCTGTTGCAGGGTTTTTTCTCGGGCTTTTCCCTCTTTGTCCTCCAGAGACCCTTCAAGGTTTCTCTTCCGGTTATAGAACTGCTGCATCTTCTTCGGGTCATATTTCACCGTGTGCTTATGGATCCGGACCTTAACGCCTTCTCCACTCACAAAGATATTTGTTGAGCCATTCAGATATTGCCCGCCAATCATGGCATCGAATGTTTTCCCCTGCTGTCCCCCCGATGGAAAGACATAACCGATGTGCGGGGTGTTTGCCGCATGAGAGGAGGCAGCAACGGCAAATAACAGGACTCCTATGCAGCCCATCGATCTGATTTTCATGACATAATTTCCCGTAAACGACCGCCCATGCTTATTCCATCAGCTTCAGTCGGGCTGACGCGAACATCCAACCCCTGCGGATGCGGCAGACGGGCATTGGTATCGATCCCCAGCTGCTCATAGATGCTTCCGATCAGATCCCATGGATAAACCGGACGGTCCGCAACTTCCATGCCTGTGTCATTGGACGTACCAACAACCTGTCCTCCCTGGAAACCACCGCCCGCCACAACATGGCTGAAGCATTTTCCAAAGTGGCTGCGGCCACCGTTCCATGGAGCGTCCCACTGTATCTTCGGACCGCGACCAAACTCGCCGCCCCACCAGACGATCGTGCTGTCGAGCAGGCCACGCTGGGACAGGTCGTCGAGCAAAGTCGAAAAGCCCCGATCCATTTCGGTGAGTTTGGTGTTCATGATATCGAAGTGCTTTTTATGGGTATCCCAGCCACGGTAATTAATCGTCACATACGGCACGCCCGCTTCTACCAACTTCCGGGCAATCAGACAGGATGCGCCGAAGTCGCTTCGGCCATAGCGTTCCCGTAATTTTGCATCTTCGGTTTTAATGTCGAATACTTTTCCGGCATCCCCGAGAATCAGTTCATAGGCCTGCTCTTCGCACATATTCATCTGCTGGAAAGCCTGGTTTCCCCGCATCTTATTGCTGTAGGTATCCAGCGTATGCAATAGGTTCCGGCGATCCTGCTGGCGCGCTTCCGTAATACCCTGCTGAATAATACCCTCAACCGTAAAGACCGGGGCACTTGGTTTGCCGCCGGTTGCAAAAGGCTTGTAGCGCAATCCCATAAAACCGGACTCAGAAAACCGGCCTTGAGGCCTCGTAAGAACGATGTAAGGAGGCAACAGTCCATCATATCCCGCATCGACTCCTTTAAACCGGGAAACCACGGCACCGGCAGCCGGATAAACCTCGCCTCCCACCGGGCGGCCGGTCTGCGTGACATACGAAGCGGTTTCATGGCCGTTAATCCCATGGGTCATACTTCGGATAATGGAAAACTTGTCGGCCTGTTTGGCCATTAAAGGCAACCGTTCCCCGATCCGGACACCGCTTACATTCGTTTCAATCGGAGAATTATAGGGGCCGCAATAGTCCGATCCGGCTTCGGGTTTGGGATCAAAGGTATCGAGATGCGATGGCCCTCCCCACATCCAGATCTGGATTACGGATTTAGCTTTGCCTGCTTTTACAGCGGCGGCGTGCTGAGGTGATCCGAGCATAACCCCACCGGCACCCGCTGCGGTATAACCCAGCATTTCACGTCGCGATAATTCAACTTGACCATTGGTTTTCATATCATGCTCCTTGCTTGCTTAATGCTTGAAAATAAATTCCTTGGTATTCAATAGCGCCCAGACTAAATCCACGGATGCATCCCAACGGCTGTGTCCGCTGTTCCGAATATAGTTCAAGGCAAGGTTTGTTTCCTTTGCCGAGGGATAGCGTGAAAGAATAGTCAGATACATTTCTTCGATGACCTGCTCCGGCGGATGCCACGCTACCGATGGCTTTTTCCTGCCTTTGACTTTCTTTTCATACATGCCGAGCAGCGGCTTGTTGTTGATGATCTTCTGCTGGATATGGGTGGAGTTGAGCAGATGCAGCTTCTGCGATGGAGAAGGTGTATTATTGCGTTCAGATTCATAGCCGGTATCGCGCGGCGGACGTCCATAGAGGTCGAGGAACGGGCTGGTAATACTGCCGTCGGACAATTTGATGGAACGCTGTTTTTCAGGAATAAACGTAAACGGCTCCGGAATTTCACTGGTGTAGGACTCCGTCGTTCCGGTGATCTGGCAAATGGCATCTATGAGCACTTCGGCATCAAGCCGTCTTGGATAGTAGTGCGAAAAATTAGCCACATCAGCCAGGTTGCCTTCATTATGAATCGATGCGAGCTGATAGGTTTTTGAATTGAGGATAATACGGTAGATATGCCGCATGTTGTATCCGCTGTTCACCAGTTCCTGAGATAAAAAATTCAGAAGCGGCTGATTCTGCGGAGGGTTGTCCGGTCGGATATCGTCGGCTTCATGAATAATTCCCCGCCCGAACAGCCAGTACCAGATCCGGTTGACCATGTTGTCGGCAAATACCCGGCTACCCAGCAGCCAGTCCGTAAAGACCATACGGGGATCCTGATTCGGAGACAACTCAACCACCGTTCCATCCGGCAGCTTTGCAACAATCGCTTCCTTTGTTTCGGGATGCTGAAACTCCAATGAGGGATCAAAGAAAACAATTTCCTCTTTCCATTCCGCCGTGCCCTTGTATCCGACCTGACCATAAAAGGCGGCCATTCCCAATAGCTTATCCTCATCCCAGGAATCGGTGCGCATCCCCATGAATGTGAGCGCAACGATACGGGCAATTTCTTTCGGCTCACGCTTAGGCATGGCGCGGTAAAAATTAACCGGAGCCACCCTGAAGTTACTGCCGCTGGAGGTCAGTAATGCGCGTGCAAAATCATCGTAAGGCATATTGTTGTAGAGTGCCGTCCGAACCCAGCGATGATACGCCTGCACCGCGTTCGGCCACAGCTTGCTGGGAAACTCAGCCTTAACCCGGAGCAGATCACACCATTTGAGCGCCCAGTAGTCCGCAAATTCCGGACGTTCAAACAGGGTTTCAATCAGTTCACTGCGTTTATTGACCCCATTGCTGGATAAAAACTGTTTCGCTTCCTCTCGGGTTGGAAGGGTGCCGGTCATGTCCAGATACACGCGTCGCAGAAACACTTCGTCCGTGCAGGGATCGGAGGGCGGAATACCCAGTTCATCGAGCCGTGAAGAAACCATCCGGTCGATTTTTAAACTGGCTTTATTCTGAGCCGCATCAGCCGGGAGAGACGCCGCGAGCACAACCGCCGCAATACTCCATACCCATCGACTTGTCCATTTTCCTGTCATCTAACGTTACCCTGTTTTAATTAAACTGATTTCCGATTCGCAGGAAATGCCCCTTTACCCACTAATATGACGCTATTCCTCATAATATATGGACGTTCTCATGCGTATTGGCATTCAATCTCAATAAGCGCATAAAAAAAGGTTTCCCAATCTCTGGAAAATCCAGATTCCGGGAAACCTTTTGCGAGGTTAACAGCCCTGCTTAAAGTGCGTTCTGAAGCGCTTCCACGGCCTTAGCGATCGCATCTTTGGCGTCAACAGCTTCCTTGGCGCCTTTGATGATCTTCTCGTAGTCCGAGATCGGCATCTGAACAGCTACAGCAGTACCATTACCATCGTAGAATATCTGTACATTATCGTTATCCATGACTTACTCCTTCGTTTCTTCTTCCTAGTTTTTATTTTAGTTTATTTAACAAATCCAGGTGACCACCAAGCCAGTCGGAACTTTTCTCTTCCTGCTCAGCCTTCTGAACAGGTGCAGACTCCGGCTGGGCTTCTTCCACAGCAGCAGGTGCCTTTTCTTCAGCAACAGAAGGAACAGACTCCTTAACCATTACACCGCCTTCCTGCGCATCGTCAAGCGAACCCGAAGCGTAGAGATTGTCATCGAAAGCCGGCAGAGAATAGGGTTCCTCTTCCTTTTGACTGTCATCGTCCATCATGGCGACCACATCCATCAGGCTGGAATCATCTTCCGGAAGCTCATATTCTTCATCTTTATCGATTTCGAGCGGGAAGAACTGTTCGTCGTCTTTCTTTTCGGCAACGGGTGCGGCTTCAGCCACAACAGGAGCTGCAGCTACAGCTGCAGGCGCAACCGGCTCGGCCACTGCGACCTTTTCAACGGTCTGTTCTTCTTCGGCCATTACGGCATGTTCCGGCATTTGAATAACCAGTTTTTCTGAAGAAACCGCCTCGGTGGTTTCCGCGGCCTCGGCGCGTTCTTCTTCCGCTACTTCTGCCAGTAACTCGGAAGGTTTACGGCCAATGCCGAACCGGTTAAGCACTGACCAGATCGCCCCAACCACAATCCCGGCAATGACGAACGGAAAGACTACCGCATTAAGAATTACACTGCCGCTTGCACTGGAGATACCGCTGTTGAGAACAGCGTCAACCACCAGCAGGCCGACAATGATAAATATAAATGGGACCTGTCCCTTCTGAAAAAAGGCCAGTCGTACTTTGGCCGTTACATTTCCAATGGCCAGCGCACCGAATGCACCATAGGTTGCTCCGGCGGTGGTGACTTCCGCCACACTGATTTCGCCCATTCCCTGAACACCCTGATAGGCCAGATAGCCACCGGCCACATAGGAGAGCGCAACCACAAACGGCTGCAGCCCCAGAAGACTGATGGCCCATAGAATAGACGCAACGTTGAGCACAACAAACGCACCCCATAACAGCATGTTATCAATTGGCGCAATGGTGCCTTTACTTGCGGCAAACCAGATTCCCGTATTGACGGCAACGAGGATAACCGCGGCGATCATTATCATTACTAGGTTTTTTTGTTTTGTTTTCATAGGACTCCCTTCCTAACTTGCGGTCAGGCCGACTTCTTCGAAGGCCTTAACCAATAGATCGAGCATTGTATTACTCAAGTCGTCAATCTGGACACTGACCAGATTCCGGCGGCTGGAGAGTAAACGGGGCACTTCACAGAAGTTGAGCGACTGCAGCTCACTGGTGTAACGCGGATCCATTGAAATCCGCAGATGCCCTTCAAAGATGTCCACAAATGCAAATTCTTCCCATTCGTCATAGTTCCACAGGCTGCAGAAACCATCTTTCATCGTCACACGAACGGTTCCGCCGCAGGTGTCATTCAGGCAGGAATAGTACTGCTTAAAGACATTGAAGAGTCGGCCGGACTCATCGAGTTTATTAAAATGCACCGAAATATCCTTTTTGATCGGCGGAATCGCAATGTTTTCATCCATTTTCCGCGCAACCTTAGGAGCCGTGTCCTTATCTTCCACCACAGGTTTCGCCGTTTCTTCTTCCACTTTAGGGGATGCGACCTCCGCCTTTTCAGTATCGAATTCAACTGAAACCTTTTCCCTTTCGGACTCCGGAGCCGGAGCCACGGGTGCAACCGCAACCGTTGCCGCGGGTGCTGGTTCAGGCGTAGTAGCCGGCGCAGCTGTGGCCGCCTCTATCACCTCTGCAATGGCCGGAACTTCATTCTCCCCTCCCAGGAAGACTGACAGCTTCGCTACCACAGCATTCTTAATTTCCTGCAGACGCCGGCCTTCCTGCAGCTTATCCATGAGGGTCTTATAATCCTCATAAGGAATCTGCAGCTTGCCGTTGTCCTGCGATATTAAACATTTATTCATGTTACTCATTTTTCCCTAACCTCGCTATTTGGGTTACCAAAGTTGCCACCATTCAAGCATCTTGCGTGCCAGACATTCCGACCACCCTGATTTTCCCGATTAAAAAAATTTCGAATAAAATCAGGCACACATAATGCTTCTATGTTCCGCATCTCAGTTAGGGAAAAGTGAGGACATAAAGATGAAAATGAATACGTATATAGTAAAAGGAAGTATACTCGCGGCACTGGTGGTGGGAGCCACATCTGCATACGCGACAAGCGTTAACAACTGGCGCGGCGATGAAACCGGCGCTGATTGGAACGACCAGTATAAATGGAAACTTAAGCATCTGCCTACAGGCGATGAAGCCGTCCATTTCCGCGAAAGCAGCAGCCTGATTAACGTCAACAGTACCGTTCAGCTGAATAACGGAATGCACCTCTATGGTGAGGAGCTGTCCCTGCAGGGAAACGGTAATATTAATCTCTGGAGCTCGGTACCCCACCAGCGCACGGTCAACATTCCTGCGTCGGCAACCGGGTTTGCCAATATGACCCTTAGCGACAATCTCTCGCTAAACGGCCGCATTGCTCTTTCCGCAAAAGGATTCGGCACCTCAGCCAGTAAAGGATCAGTCACACTCAAGGATCGGTCCAATGTGAAAGGTGCCCTTTCAATTGGCAATGCCGGAAACGGAACCGGGCAGGTATTCGTGAAAGGTAATTCAACCTATCGCATTACCGGATTGGAATTGGCGACCAAAGCAGAATCCGGCGGTTCAGCCGAAATCCATGTTCTGGGCGGAACGGTTCGCATTGAAACCAAAGACAATCCTTTCGACGTATTTATGGAAGATGCCAGCCGTAAGATTATTCTTGGTGATTCCGGTACATTACGGATCGAATACAGCCTGCCGGTATATCGCAAAAAAGACGCCGTCAAAGCGTTGATCCTTGAAGGTCGTCTGGTTGCCGCTCCGGGATGCCGCCTTACGCCGCCTGTTATTCAGGACAAAATGGTGATTATCCGGGCAGAAGACGAACGTAACGATTCCGGTGTCAAAACCACGGAAGCATTAATTGCTGCAATCGACCGAATTCCAAACAGCTCATCTGCATCCGCAGTAGCCGGAAGCAGCTCTAAGCCCCAAAAACTGGAATCACTTTTGAACACTATGCGTACGAGCCAGCCGGCAGCGGCTTCAACGGTTGCAAAACCCGAAGCTGCTGTACCGCAAGCCCAGACCGCTGCGACGGTGGAAGGAAAGAAAGACTCCAACACCAAACTCGCTGGCTATATCGTATTCTTTGGAATCGCGTTGCTTACACTGCGCCGCCCAAATGAAGTTCAGGAAGAAGAATAACATTCCATGGACTGAAAAACCGTTTTCAGTCCGTGGGTTTTAACACGAAGAAATTGCGGTAAGGGCCGGTTGTCCGGTAAGCCGGACGGGAATAAAATGTTCATCCGAAAATGCAGTAAAAGAAAAATGTGGTCGGCAGCTGTCATAATGCTGCTGGCTGCACATATTTCTACGGCTTTCGCACAGGACAATTCCGGCCGGCCGAGCCACAACCGCCACCCCCATCCCCCGACATCCCGGCCGCCTGAAATCACCGATGGAATGCGCCTGGGTATTTCACCTCCCCCCTTTGAAGCCAGTCAGCCGGTGCAGTCGCCATTCGAAGTTGCCGGACGCAGCCAGCCCCAACCAATGCAACCCGCTCAATCGCCTGCCCCGCAGGTCAAACCGGTTCAGCAACCGCAGCCGGTCAGCCAACCCCAGCCCATCAAGGTGGCTAAGACGGTCGTTGAAGATATTCCAGAAGTTCAAGTAGCCCCGACACCCCTGCCGGAAGCTCCGAATACACCGGAAACCATGCCCGGATACATCGTATTCGTTGCCGGTCTCCTGCTGCTTTTCAGAAAATCGAACGCCCGCTAATACACTCCTCCCCCTGAAGATTTTTTTCTTCATACCGGCAAAGTTCATCCGTCCTCCCCTTTGGCATATAACATGCTTTCTATAAGAGAACTGTAATAAGGATCAAGCGAGGCGGAACCATGAATAACCAGTTTAATAAATTTTCATTACACCTTCGGCATAAAGGTATTTCACTTTTAATCGGGGCATCTTCCATACCTGCAGCCAGTCATGCCCAGAATCAGGCGGCCAGTGGTAACGCGTTCGAGATGACTACGATATCCTATATTATACTCGGAGTTTCTCTCGTGCTCGGCACCATCATCGGCGTCCTGTTTAAACAGCGCATCAATTCGTTTACGGTTGCACTGAAGGATGTTACCGGCGAGCTTGCCACCACCCGCCAGCGGCTCGTCGACACTAGTTCCCAGCTGGAGCTTTCTGAACAGGATCTCAAGGCCACTAGCAACCGCTATCAAGGCATTCTCTTCGATGCCCATGTCGGCATGTTCCAGATGGATGTGAACGGCAAATGTTCCTACATCAATACCGCCCTTCAGGACATGTCGGGCCTCTACCCCAAGAAAGCGATGACCGAAGGACTGCCGAGCGCAATCCACCCCGATGATCGCGCCGCCTTTAAAGATGCCTGGGATAAATTTGTTGAGTCCAACGAAACCTTCAATCAGATCTTCCGTTTCCGTCTCGCGAAGGATCGGGAAGTGCATGTGACCTGCCGGGCCAATAAAGTTCTGAATGACAAGAAGGAAGTGGAAAGTTATATCGGCTGGGTTACGGACGTAACGCATTTCCACGAAGAAAAACTCAAACACCAGGCCACCGCCGATCGCTACGATTATTTTGTTTCAGAAACTATTGAAGGTTATTACCAGCTCGTACCGGAATCCCCTATTCCGCTGGGATCGAGTTCTGAAAAAATGGCCGAGACCCTCATGGAAAAAATGAGTCTGGCTAAGTGCAATGATACCTTTGCCGCCATGTATGGTTCTAAACCGAAAGAACTTAATGGAAAAGCCGTATGTGATCTGACGGGCGGCTGCGGTCCGTTTAAAAATACGGCATCATTCAAAAGTTTTGTGGAATCGGGCTTTAAGTCAATCGACCTGGAATCGGTTCGTCAGGATTCTAGCGGAAGCCGCATTAACCTGATAAACAGTGTGGTCGGCATTATTGAAGACAACCAACTGATCGGCATCTGGGGATCTCAACGCAACATTACCCAGCAGAAACGGGAAAAAGCTGAACTGTCCAGTCAGGTTAAATTCATGCACCGCATACTGAATGCACTGCCGGCTGATGTGCACGTGAAAGACACACGCTGCCGCTATGTATACGCCAGTAAGAAGCTCGCAGACCGCACCGGAATTGCCCAGGAAGACTGGGTGGGTAAAACTATCTTTGAAGTGATGCCTGGTGCCCCCCGCGATCACGATCAAACCGCAATCAGTACCATGAAAACCAATAAGCTGACACGGACTGAACGCCCGTATGAAGCACGCGGAAAATCCGGTTGGATGGAAACCCTCCAGATCCCGTTGGTATCCGACGAAGGATTGGTTGAAGGCGTTGTCGGCCTGTCGCTGGAAATCTCAGAACGGAAGAAAAATGAAGAGACGGTTGCCCGGCAGCATAGCGACCTGCAGAAACAGCTCAAGCAGACCAAGACGGAGCTGAATCAATCCCAGAGTGAACGCAGCAAAGCAGCCTCGGCCCTTTCCCAGGCCAACCAGAAACTGCAGATTGCCGATACCGAAAAAGCGAATCGTGAACACGAATTCAAGGAACACCTTACGGAACGCAAACAGGCCGAAGAAACATTACGCCGCAGCGAACAAGGGCTGCTCGCCCGCCAGCAGCAGTTGAATAAGGATCTTGCGGAATGTCAGGCTGACCTCGAAGCAGAAACCGACAAACGCACGAAATGGGAAGAACTGTTGGCGATCAAAGAAAATGAACTGCAGAAGATTGAGGAACATGCCACGCGACTGAACGAGTTCTATGAACAGGAAACCACCCGTCGCGAGCAGGCCGAAACCACCCTCTCCACCAGCGAGGCCGCGCTTGAGAAAACCCGCAAAAAACTGGAAGGCCTCACCGCTAACCATGCGCAGGAAGTCGAACGTCTTAATGCCGAACACACGTCCAGCTTCAAAGCGGAGAAAGGTGCCCGCGAGAAGGCTGAAAATAAACTGGCTAAGTCGGAGGAGTTCCTGCAGAGCACACAAGACCGGGTCAAGCAGATGACCGAACAGCATGCTGACGAGCTTGAAAAGGAAGTGGCCGAACGCAAAGCCGCGGCAGAAAAATTAATCCAAAGCATGGATGAACTCGACGAGTTGAGGCAGCAGTTTAACGAACGTATCGAAGAGGAAACCAAAACGATTAAGCAGGAACTGGCCAAAAAACAGATCCGCGAAAAAGCGCTGCGTCAGCACGAAAAAGATCTCGAAGAGCGCATCAAAGAGCTGGAAAAGACCCTGCAGTTGAAAACGCAGGAGCAGGCCAAGCAGATTCAGGCCCGCGAAGGTGCTGAAGTTCAGAAGCAGCAGGTTGAACAAAAAATGGAGCAGCTCAGTAAGCGACAGAGTGACCTGATTGCCCGCGAAACACAGAAACTGAACCTTAGCATTGCCGAAATCCGCCTGGACGAAGTCAAACTGCGCAAACGCGCCGGCGATCTCGAACGCGAGAAGGAAGTGCTGGAAGAAACCCTTCAAGCGCGCAATCAGGAACTGGAAAAATCCGGTCAGCAGATTAAACGAATTGAAGCAACACTTGCCGATACCCAGATCCAGCTCAAACAATTGACGGGCGATCAATCTAAAGTGATTGATAAAGAAACAGAAGCATTGCGCCAGCAGATCGAAGAATTGAAACAGACCGGCAACGGATTGCATGAACAGCTGAATGACTTGCTCCAGCAGAAGAATGCGGTGGAGCAGGATCTGGAAAAACGCAATACCGATTTAACCAATGCTGCGCGGGAATACCGTAAGGTGGTTGATGCCTATAAGGATTCCCAGTCCAAGCTGAAGCAGCTATCCGACAATCAGGAATCGCTTGTTGCCGAGAGCACGAGGGGGCTGAATGTGGAACTGTTGAAACTGAAGGCTTCAGATAAAAAGCTCCGTGCTCAGGAAAAGGAATTTCAGGCGCGCATTGATACCCGGCAGGAAGAACTCGATCAACTGAGCGACAAGCTGAAGGGCGAAACCTCGAAACGGGTAGAATCACAAAAGGCTCTGCAGGAACTGCAGAAATCCTATGAAACCAGCCTGGAAAACGCCGACTCGCTCGTACTGCAGCAAACCAAGGAATTAACCAAGCAGGTTGAGCAGTACAAAACGAACGAAGACGTGCTGAAAAAGAAACTCGACCAGTCTGAAAAGCTCATTCTGGAACGGGATGGTGCCTTAACCGAACTGCAGAAGAAACGTGAAGAAACCACCACCCTGCTGAAGGAAACAGAAACCCGCCTGGCCTCTATCAAAGAGGAACACCAGGCCGAGCTTAAGAAATCATTGGCGGAAGTCACTGAAGTAAGCCGCATGAACAGCGAGCTGGTCGACGAACTGAATGAAACCGTGCAGCACACGCTGAATCCGGTGGTTAAAACCACACTGATTCTTGAAAAAGCGGAAAACCTGTCTGTTGAACAGAAAAAGGAACTGGAACATGCCAACCTGTCCTGCCGCACGTTGATAGATACCATGAACTACCGCACGGAACTTACCCATCTCGCCGACGGACGGGATGAGGTGAATACGGCCGAGTGCGACCTGCACCAACTCATGGCCGAAGTCGACCGTCAGTTCTGCCACCGGGCGGAAACCAAGAAACTGTTTTTTGCCGTAAGTTTTGCTCAGTATCAGGCAGCCAATAATGTGCCGAAGCTGATTGAAACCGACGACACCAAACTGCGGAAGCTGCTATCGATACTCCTGGGCTATGCCGTCGAAAAAACGGAAAAAGGACGCCTGGGCTTACATGCAACGCGGAAATCCTCTGAAGACCGTTTAACCCATATTGCATTTGAGCTGACGTATACCAGCAAAGAAGCAAAGGATTCGCTGCTCTCCAACATCTTCGATACCAATGTGGAAACAGTTGTTGATCTGCAGTATGGACTCACCCTGGCACGGCGCTACATCAGCATGCTGGGCGGGGAAGCCAAACTGGAATACCGGGATGCGGGCATCACGGCCCTCACCGTAGAATTCCCGTTTAAACGGGTTGGTTCAGAAGGCGTTACACCTTCGAAGACGGAAGGAAAACAGGCCGGCGCCGCATAGTCTCCTGCCGCCCTTGACACGTTGCCCCTGCCCCCGTACCGTGGCATGCATGAAACGTGTCATGATTGCCTGCTTATTGGGCCTGTGCACCCTTGGTGTGCAGGCTGAATCTTTTCCCGAAACCTGGGCCTACCTGATGAAAGGTGAGGAAAAACATTTTCCGGCGCAGTCGCCGATTACAGATGTGGGCTGTTTCAGTGCCGCGGTCAATGGCGACGGCAACCTGACAGGCGGACATATGACGCCCCCGGTGCTTCCTGGAGCCAATGCCGACACCCGGTATCACCTTGTAATCACCATTCCTTGGAGCACTACCCTCGCTCATATCTACCTGGATCCCAAACTGCCCTTCCGCCAGCGAATCATTGATGGAATACTCGAGCGTTGCAAACCCTTCGATGGAGTCCAGATCGATATTGAAAGCGTCAGCTCCAAGGATGGCACCAACTATCTGAATTTCCTCGCCGCTGTTAAAAAAGCACTCCCGAAAGACAAGCTGTTCAGTGTTGCGGTGATGGCGCGCTGGGAAAGCCACAAGCAAAAGAATCCGGACGACGCCTTCGATTACCCGTTCATTGGTATGATGGCCGACCGGGTCATTATCATGGCCTACGACGAGCACTACCGTGGCGGGAGCGCCGGCCCTGTAGCCTCCCTGCCCTGGTGCCGGGATATCTATGAATATGCCCTGAAAACCATCCCGCGTGATAAACTGGTCATGGGCATCCCGCTCTACGGCCGCGGCTGGCAGTCCCCCTCCCTCGCCAAGGCCTATAAAAACCGCGAAGTCGTCGATGAGTTATTGAAGAAGGGCATCAAATCCAACTGGGATGCCGAAAGCGGCGGCTCCTACAGCTTCAGCGAAACCGTCACAGTGAACGTCCATTACGAAACCAGCCAATCCATCAAGGCCAAGATGGGCCTATACGCGCAGCGCCCCATCCGCGGCGTCGCCTTCTGGCGCGTCAGCCAGGGGCCCGAGGGGTTTTGGAAGACTATATTTGAATAAGCTCTATTCAGCCGGTTCACAGGATGCTTCAAGCCAGTCCGCGTATTCAACACCGTTAATTTCACCCGCCGCCAGACCAAGCGTATGAATAACAACCGTTTCTTCGGATGCAGCGAACCGCAAGCCATTCACTTCAAGAAATAGAGCCGCGGCAAGAAAGCCAGTCCGCTTATTTCCATCAAGGAAAGGATGATTCTTAACAATCTCAACCGCGTATTCCGCAGCAAGCTGATAGAGCGTTGCCTCGCCATAAGTAAACAGCTGCCTAGGTCTGGCTAAAGCAGATTCCAGCAATCCTGCATCACGCACTCCGCTCAACCCCCCGAACATAGAAAGTAATTCTAACTGGAATGCATGAACATCAGTTTCATCAATCCATACCGGTTCTTTTTTCACTTTGCCAATTCCTGCAAGGCATTCCGGTAGCGCTTCATCAAATCCTCAGCAATTTCAGATTTTTCTGCAAAACCAGGCTGTTGTGGTGTCACCTGTACAGAGCAGTCAGGTGCTTCCGTGATGTACAGGGTAGCCCCCTCTTCGACCTTCATTGCCTGAAGCGCTTCTTTCGGAAGAACGATTCCCAGCGAATTCCCGATTTTTCTGATTTTAGTTTTATAGGCCATGCCTTAAATGTAGTTATAACTTATGTTATTACAAGTCTAAATTCCAGAGACATACAGGCACAAAAAATCCAGCGACCGGAAGTTCCGATCACTGGATCACAAATGACGGATTGCAGGATATTTTCTAGTCTTCGAGTTCCTTCTGGAGCTCGGCATCGGCCTTTAGAACTTCCTTAGCCATAGCTTTCTTGTAGCTCGTCATTTTGCGGCGCAGGGCTGCGTCGGCAGTACCCATGATCTGCACCGCGAGAATTGCGGCGTTGATGGCACCGGCTTTACCGATGGCCACAGTGGCTACCGGAACGCCTTTCGGCATCTGAACGGTGGAAAGCAGGGAATCCATTCCATCCAGCGACCAGCCCTTAACCGGAACACCGACCACAGGAAGGATGGTGTGCCCTGCCAGAACGCCGCACAGGTGAGCGGCTCCACCGGCCGCACCGATGATTACTTTATATCCGTTCTTCGCTGCACTTTCTGCAAACTCAACCGCTTCGTGCGGAGTACGGTGTGCAGACATCACTTTCACGGTGCTTTCAATGCCGAATTCCTTCAGCGTATTCCGTGTGTATTCCATGACCGGCCAGTCGGTTTTACTGCCCATTACGATTGCTACTGTAGGTTTTTTCTTAGCTGCCATTTTATATGCCTCTCTATTCGTTATTAAAATCGATACCCAAACGTTTCAGTTCACGGTGTGCGATGTCGTTTCTGTAAAAAGCGCCTTTGAAACTGATAGTTTCCACGGCGATATAGGCCTTGGAAAGCGCGTCTTCCAAATCGTTGCCCAGTGAAGTGATACCCAGCACGCGCCCACCGGCCGTTACCACCTGATCCCCATTCAGGGCCGTACCGGCATGGAATACGACGGAGTCGTCAACCGCATTGGCTTTGTCAAGGTTCTGGATTTCATCACCCTTCGGGTAGTCGCCCGGATAGCCGCCAGCCACCATCACTACGCATACGCTATGCTCATCTTTCCAGGAAATCATGTCTTCGGACAGGTTGCCGTCGATCACGCCATTGATGGCTGGAAGCATGTCCCCGTCCCAACGAGCCAGAACGCACTGGGTTTCCGGATCACCGAATCGGCAGTTAAACTCAACCACGCTCGGCTGGTCATTTTCAATCATCAGGCCGGCATAGAGCACGCCCTTGTAGGTAATGCCGCGTTTCTTCAGTTCGGCCAGCGTGCGGTCATAGACCTCTTCCTTCACCTTTTTCAGCACGGTTTCGTTCACGATAGACGCCGGCGAATAGGCACCCATACCGCCGGTATTCGGCCCTTCGTCCTTTTCAAAGATTCGTTTGTGATCCTGCGACGAAGCCAGCATGACGACGTTTTCACCGTCGATCAGCGCCAGAATGGAGGCTTCTTCGCCCACGAGGAAATCCTCAATCACCACCCGGCTTCCGGCATCGCCGAAGGCATTGCCTTCCAGCGCATCCTTAATGGCCGCTTCGGCCTGCTCGACGGTTTCGGCAACGGTAACGCCTTTTCCGGCCGCCAGCCCATCGGCCTTGATCACGATCGGAGCACCACGCTCACGAACATAGGCGCAGGCTTCATCCGGATCAGTGAAGGTTTCGTAGGCCGATGTCGGAACGCCGGCCGCTTTCATGATTTCCTTGGCAAACTGCTTGCTGCCTTCCATCTCAGCTGCGGCCTTGCTGGGACCGAATACACGGATACCATCGGCTTCAAGCACATCGGTCAGGCCGGCGCAAAGCGGAGCTTCCGGCCCGATGACCACCAGATCGGGTTTATGTTCTGCGCACCAGCCCTGAATGCCGTTGATATCGGTGGCGCCAAAGTCAAGGTTTGTTCCCAGCTCGGCCGTTCCGGCATTACCCGGGGTACAGAAAAGATCCGGTTTAGCGCTGTCATTCGCCAGTTTCCAGGCCAACGTATGTTCACGCCCGCCGTTACCTACCACCAATATTTTCATATTCAACTCCTTCAAAAATTCAAAACCTCCGCGGAACATACCCAACGAAGGTTTCGATGAAAACACTTTTTGTGCATCAGGATAACCGGATGCTTACTTATTGCCCGATGGCGTCATAACATTGAGTACGTTCAGGTTATCCAGTTTTTCGCGGTTAAATATGGAATCAAAGTTTTCTCCCTCCATATCAGCAGCCTGCACAACGATGGCTTCCCCGTTTTTTGTGGCAAAGGCAAAACCCTTTTCCCCAATTGAAATCGTTGCCGAAGAAAACCCCCGCGAGGCCATATCATAACTGCTCATGAATACGGCAGGCAGGTTCCCCGGTGTGGCGTCATTCAGATCCATAATAATAGACCACGCATTGCATTCGGTTCCATTATTTCTGAAATCCTCCTCGTCAACCGCAGGGCGCATTCCCGGTGCGGCAAAAAAGGAATAATCCACATCCAGATGACCGCCGTTCACCAATGAAATCAGGTATTCTGTTGAAGAAGTCGTATTGGTGTCGCCGCTGCGCGGCCAACCGGTTGAAAAGCGGCTGCCGGATTCGGCCGACAGGATGGCCTCAACGATAGACTTCGCGTGATGCGCCTGTTGCGTCAGCTTGCCTTTCAGCCTGGCCTTACCAATTTGCGGAGATACCAAGGTAAACAGAATACCGATAATCGCAATCACAGCCAGCAGTTCAATCAGTGTAAAACCTTGCTTCCGGCTCGAAGTCGTGAACAGTTTCATCTTTATTTCCCTCCGCGGTTACGTATCCTTCTGCGGTTTTGAGAAACTATCAGATGAAAACCGACCTGTTCAACTATGATCTGCCGCCTGAGCTTATCGCCCAGCACCCGCCCGAACGGCGCGAGCTGGCGCGTATGATGGTGCTGCACCGTAAAACCGGCCGGATCGAACACAAGGTCATTACCGACATCGTCGAATACCTTTCAGCGCCGGATGTGCTGGTGGTCAACAACACCAAAGTCATCCCGGCTCGCGTTTTCGGTAATAAAGCATCCGGCGGAAAAGTAGAGCTTCTGCTTCTGGAAGAGGTTTCTGCAAAACCAAACGGGTGTAGAGGCGGGCTTCTCGAAGAGAGCGCGCTCCTTTCAGGAAGCACGCACTACACTCACACGTCCGAGTGGAAAGTCCTGATGAAAACCTCGCGCCGCCCCAAGGTCGGTGACTCACTCTCCCTCTGCTCCGGCAAAGCCGCGGCTACCATGCTGTACGACGGCGAACAGGGTGAGGCCGTGCTGCAGATCGAATCAGACCGCCCGCTGATGGAAATTCTCGACGAGGAAGGCGTTCCTCCCCTGCCCCCATATATTGCGCGAAAAGAACAGACCCCGGAACAGGTCGAGGAAGACAAGAACCGGTATCAGACGGTCTATGCCTCCGAACCCGGTGCCGCCGCGGCCCCCACCGCCGGACTCCATTTCACGCCGGACCTGATCGAACAACTGAAGAACCGGGGCATATCCAAAGCCGAACTGACCCTGCATGTTGGACTCGGAACCTTCCGTCCGGTTTCGGCGGAAATCATTACCGACCACGAAATGCACCACGAGCGTTATGCCGTTTCGGCAGAAGCGGCGAATACGATAACCAAGGCTAAGAAGAACGGCGGGCGGATTATTGCGGTTGGTTCAACTTCTGTCCGGACACTGGAAAGTCTGCCGGCGATTGAACAGGCCGAAGGCTCTACCAACATTTTCATCTACCCGCCCTACGAGTTCCAAAACGTGGACGCGATCCTGACCAACTTCCATCTGCCCAAGTCAACCCTGCTCATGATGATGTCCGCCTTTGCAGGACGGGACCTGATGCTCAAGGCCTATGAAACTGCCGCACAGGAAAAGTATCGTTTTTTCAGCTATGGCGACTGCATGCTGATTTTGTAGTTTAAACACCTGATAATGCACTTGGCAGTTCCAGCATTTCTCCAACAATGGCGTCGTATTCAGATGGTACAAAATCGGGTTTCCCCGCATTCGGGAAAAAGGTAAATTCGCCGAAATAGATAATCCCGTCAACATTGTACAGGTCTACCCGGACAAACGGGAACGGAGCGGATAGATCACGTGCTACCTCGACCATCTGATCATAGTTTTCAGGTGCCTGGATGTTCTCATCCGGGCAAGGCGGCATGTCCTTACCAAACGGCTGGAGGTTCCATTCGAGATCATAAAAATTCTGTACGTGCTGGCTCGTATTACGACCTAAGTTAACCTGAATAAACCGGGGCTCCCCGTTGAAACAGAAAAATTTATAGTCCGTAAGCCTACCCTTGGAATCTTCAAGATATTTTTCGCAGACAATCCTTCGCGGTGCGCCACGATAAATGAGCTCTCTTCCATTGATGTAGAAATCATATTTCAGCCAGCTTCCAAACAGCATTCGCCAGGGCAACCAGTTAACCTGGCGCTCGCCGTTTACAATCAGGTTCCAGCCGCTTCCATGCGTACACTTTAATACAAAGCGCGACGGTAATTCTGTATGGTTTATCTCTTTCGCAGTTTCATAGACCGCAATCAGTTCATTGAGCAGTTCCCCATGCCCGATCTCATTTAGATATTCCCGGACGTTGAGTTTATTCGCACACCGAATCATTAGGGGATCCTGATAATTCAGATTAAGCCACAGCATTTTTTCGCTGAGCCGGGAAGGGTTCTCCAGGTCTGGCACTCTGCCTGCACTCTTAAAATACCGCATTTCAACGGCCTGCTGATCTGAATATTTTTCTACCAACCGTTCACGTTGCAGACGGCTGATTTCTGTCCAAAGCAGGCGCATCCAGACGTTTTCGTCCTTTGCTGCAGCCAGTTGTTTCCGAATTTGCCTTATGAGAGACAAAAAAAACCTCCAGAAATTCAAGAAGTTGCTAATCCGCCAGATCAAGAATGGGACGCGACCTTCCGCAGGTGTGCCTCCTATCCCGGGGAACTTTTGGAAGTATATGCGGTCAACCGCTGCCCTTACAGCCTAAAATCTCTACACCATAGGCTTGAAACTCGCGATCTGCTTCCGTAAACCTACCGCCTGTTTTTGCAATAACTGTAACTAGGAGAAACACCAATGGCCGAAGAAACCATGCAATTTAAGACCGAGCTGGAGCAGTTGCTTCATCTCATCACCCATTCGCTTTATTCCCACCGCGAGGTATTCCTGCGCGAACTGATTTCCAATGCCTGCGACGCCATCGACAAAGTGCGCTTCGAAGGGCTGAATAACCCGGACCTGCTCGACGGGCAGGACGACTGGAAAATTTCCCTGCGTGCCGATGCGGAAGCCAAGACCTTGACGATTATCGACAACGGTATCGGCATGTCCAAGGATCAGGTTATTGAAAACCTCGGCACCATCGCCCATTCCGGTACCAAGGCCTTCCTGGCAAAAGCAAAAGAAGCTGATCTGGAAAACAACCCAGAACTGATCGGTCAGTTCGGGGTCGGGTTCTACGCCTCCTTCATGGTGGCCGACGATGTGACCGTGGTTACTAAAGCCCACGGCGAAGATGCCGTTCAATGGGAATCCAAGGGAACCGGCAGCTTTACGCTGTCCGACTCCGACAAGGAAACCCGCGGTACAGAAATTACCCTGCACTTAAAAGAAGATGCAGAGGAATACCTGAACGAATGGACCATTAAATCCACCGTCAAAAAGTTTTCCGATTTCCTGGAACACCCGGTTGTCATGTTCACCACGAAAAAGGATGAAGAGACCGAGGTTGAGGAAGAGGTTGAAGAGCAGATCAATACCCAGAAAGCGATCTGGTTGCGTCCGAAGAACGAAATCACCGACGAAGAATACGGCGAGTTCTACAAGCATATCTCGCACGACATGAACAGCCCGGCCGAAACCATCCATTACAATGCCGAAGGGGCCATTGAATTCAAGGCCCTGCTCTTCATTCCGGAAGCCAAGCCGTTCGACATGATGATGAACAACGACCCGAAAGCGCACCTGAACCTGTATGTGCAGCGTGTCTTCATCTCAAACGAATTCGACAATCTGCTGCCGGGCTACCTGCGCTTCGTGAAGGGCGTGGTCGATTCCTCCGACCTGCCGCTGAACGTTTCCCGCGAAATCCTGCAGGAAAACCCGTTGCTGGATAAGATCCGCAAAAACCTGACCACGCGCATTCTGAAAACGCTGGCCAACATGAAGAAGACGGATTACAAGGAATTCGAAATCTTCCACGAAAACTTCAGCTCCATCCTGAAGGAAGGCCTGCAGTCCGACTGGGAAAATAAGGAAAAAATTGCCGACTTGCTGCTGTTTGAATCCACCAACAAAGAAGCCGGCGAAAAAACCTGTTTTACGGACTATGTTGAAAATATGGCCGACGATCAGGAAGAAATCCTGTACCTCGCCGGCGAAAACCGCGCATCCATCGAAAACTCCCCTTACCTCGAATCCTTCAAGGCCGACGGTAAAGAAGTCCTGCTGATGATCGACCCGATCGATGACTTTGTGATTCCGCAGCTGATGGAATTCAAAGGCAAAAAGCTTAAGGCGGTCAACAAGGGCGACATCGACGACAAAGATAAGCTGGAAGAAGAAAGCAAAACCTTCGAAGGCTTTATCGGCTATGCCAAAGATCTGCTTGCTGGTGTGAAGGAAGTCAAGCTGACCACCCGCCTGAAAGACAGTGCGGCTGTGCTGGTTGGTGAAGAGCACTCAATGAGCCCGCATATTGAAGAAATGATGCGCCGTATGGGCCAGGAAGTTCCTCCGCGTGAAAGCGTGCTGGAATTGAATCCGGAACATGCCGTGGTTAAAAAAGTTCAGGCGCTCTACGATGCAGATGCCAAGGATCCTAAAGTCGGAACGCTGACGCAGCTGCTGCACGATCAGGCCGTCATTGCCTCCGGGGCAAAGCTCAGTGATCCGGCCGGTTTTGCCACACGTCTCAACGAGATGCTGGTGTAGCAAGGGCTTCGAGCCCATGGCTCACGGGGAGAATGCCCGTGCCACTCTCAAAAGCCCCGCACCTGCGGGGCTTTTTTCTTGAACGCATCCGGTGTTTGTTGGAAATTGATCTCAATAACCCGCAAAGGAGTTTCAATGTTTAAAACAACTATCGCCACACTCATTTGTCTTACCGCCCTGTCCGGATTCGCTGAAGAAGTTTCTTTGGAAACGGATCTGATACCGATTTTTAAAAGATCCTGTGGCGAATGCCATAATCCGGAAAGCACCAACCGCGGAGCCATTAAGAACAAAGCCTATTTCAATACAAAAGCAGACCTGCTAGGCAAAGTTGGAGAACATATCGAAGCCGGCAATCCGGAGGGAAGCGGGCTGATGAAAGTGCTGGATGGAACCGCTAAATTTGGAAAGCGCAATATGCCTATGCCCCCGCCAAAATCAGAACTGCCCAAGTTCAGCGACGAAGAGCTGAAAAAGGTTGCTGATTGGATCAAAGCCGGCGCCAAGGACAATTAGAGCATAGAACAGATGAGATGCCATAAGATTTAACTGGAGGGACGACCTCTGTGTCGTCCTTTCGGAAGCCAAGGTTCTGTTCCGCTCTGCCTTAGGACGACACAGAGGTCGTCCCTCCACACGTCACCACATTCGTTAAATGCCCCTTTTATGTTATTGAAGCAGTGCAGTAGCTGAGGGTGTAGAACGGACATCCTGTCCGTTTCCCCAGCAAGTTGCAACCGAGCTGCAGATCATGGGCGGAATGCCCATGCTGCGGACTTATTTTACCGGATAAACACGTAAACTGGCGGACTCGGTCGATGGAAAATCTTCAGGAACCGTCGGGTCGACTTCCTGCCCGGCCAGCCACTGCACCACACGAGGCATTAGTGTCTGCATTCCGGCGCAGCATATTCCCTTGGGCTCGTGCTGATCCTTCCAGACATGGCCGAAGGTTGAATTATAAACCCGCCCCTCCCCGAATGATGTGATCCATTCCACGGGAAAATTAAGCCCCGTCTTCGGATCCTGAGCATAAGATAATACCGTCAGGTTTTCGGCAGGCCCTCGGGCATAACGGTATACCTCGATGTCAGCAGCAACCCATTGCTGCGGAAGTCCGGCGTGGATTGGGTGACTTCCGACCCTCGAGACCTTCGCATCCAACCGTTTCCCATGCCCGGTTTTCTCCCCGTCCCCTGCCGGTATACGGATTTCATGGCCATGCTCATCGATCGTGATGGCCCAGCCAAAATCTTTATTCCGCCAGCCGAGACCAATCATACGATTATAAGCATCCCAATGCGGAAAGGCATTATTTGCCGAGTGGAAGATATACAGCCCGCCGCCTTGCTCCACATAGTTTTCCAGTGCGCGCTCCACAGACTCCGGCCAGGTTGGCCCTCCGCCGATATCATTGCAGGTTTGGATGACCGCATCATAGTTTTGAAATTGAGGATTCCAGGCACCAATCTCGTCAGCCGTTCCACCTGCAGGAAAGGTTGAAACCGTTATATCGAAGGATCCGGATTGTTCCAGAACGGCCTTAATGCAACGCGTCGTATGCTGCCAGTCATGATTACTGAAGCCATCGACTATCAATACATTCACTTTGTCATCCCTCCCGGTCTCCGAATGCACACATCCTCCTGCCACGGTAAGGAGCCCGGTTAATAAAATCAGTTTCATCATAGTTAAAATCCTTTGTTGGTTCATGTCATCTCAAAGAATGCCGAGGCCGCTTCCCGAATGAGCTCATAATTTTCAGGAATAAACTGATAAGCCTGAATACCCGCGGCCTGAGCGGCCTCAATATTTTCAGGTCGGTCATCAATAAAAAAACATTGCCTTCCTTCTGCTTCCAATGTTTCGAGTGCTTGCTGGTAGATGGACGGCGCAGGCTTGCGAACCCCCATTTGATAGGAAAGAAACAAACCTTCCGCACCCTCAAAAAAGCCACTCCAATTCTTCTCGATGGCATCCATATGATGTTTGGCAATGTTGCTCAGCGTGTACACCTTCACACCGGAAGCCATCACCTCTTTAAAAAGTCGGTGCCCCGTTTTATGGATACTGAACATCTCCGACCACAAAGAAATCAGATCATCGGTTGTCCACGAAAGCTCCTTGGTCTCATTCAGATAATCCACCCAGTCCGCATCGCTGATATGCCCGGTTTCTACGGCATTATGCATTTCCAGATCTCGATCGGATAAAGGATTTTGATGCTGTTCTGAAGCGGGGAAAACGGTATCCAGAAAAACCTGAAAATCAAAATCCACCAACACATGCCCTATATCGAATAAAAAATATTTCATGCCACCACGCTTCCAGAGGTTGAATTGGTTCGCAATAGGAAAAACTTAGAATTGTTCGTTCTCGCCTAGGTAGCGCCACTGGCCATCAGGCAGGTTACCGAGCACGATTTTTCCAATGCGGATGCGTTTAAGACCAACCACTTTCAGGCCGACGAGTTCACACATCCGGCGGATCTGCCGTTTCTTTCCTTCGTTCAGGATAAAGCGAAGCTGATCCTTATTCTGCCAGGTCACCTTGGCCGGCTTAAGCGGTTTCCCATCCAGCGTTAGGCCATAATTCAGCAGTTTTAAACCTTCGTCATCGAGCTCACCAACCACGCGCACGAGATATTCCTTATCCACGTCCGTATCTTCCCCAATAATACGACGGGCCACGCGCCCATCCTGCGTAAGGACAAGCAGGCCATTGGAATCAATATCAAGTCGTCCCGCAGGTGCCAGCCCGCGCAGCATGCCGTGATGGAACGTCTTTTTTGTCCGGTCTTCCTTCCAGTGGTTTTCACGCGTCAGCAGATCCGAGGCCGGACGGTGGCCGTCTTCCGGTTGAGCCGAAACATAGCCGATAGTCTTGTTGATCAGAAAGGTTGCCTGGGCATCGCGGCGTTTTAATCCGGCCTCAGCCAGTTCAATTTCCTGATTGGGAAAGATTTTGGTGCCGAGTTCAGAGATCACTTCCCCATCAACCAGCACCAGTCCGCGCTCGATATAGCGATCGGCCTCACGACGGGAACACATGCCTCGCGATGCCATGATTTTTGATAAACGTTGTTTTTCCATAAGCCAGAGTTAACCACGAAGATCGGAAGAACACGAAGATAAGAAAGAAAAAAGCCGCCCGGCAATGCTGAGCGACTTCACTCACATCCTCTAACAGAAGCTATTTGGTAAAACGTCGTTTCAGGAATAAGATGCCGCCGCCGAACAATAGTACAAGACTCAAGACTGCCGGTTCCGGAATCACATTGACCGTACCATCAGTCAGAAGGCTGCTCGTATCCAGGCTTAAACCGCCGCCCAGATCGGTGCCGGTAATATTCAGGTTGCCCAGTGTACCTGCATAACTATTCCAGTCCTGAAGCACTTCAAAGGAATCACCATACTGCGCGGAGTAACCGACCTCGAAGGCAATGGTGGCACCGTCTTCAAAGGTGATGGTGTCGTTTGCATCGCCGTTGACGATGATGTCATACAGATTTTGTGCTGTCCCATCCAGCTCCAGCGTCAGTGTGGCAGAGTCCTCGATCGTGAGATCACTGTTGAAGGTCATGGTTCCCGGACTGTTACCGGGGTTCAAATTACCGGCCACAGTCACGCCGGCATCAAAGGTAAGCGTACCTTCAAGGAATCCACCGGCATTGATCGACACAGCCCCACCGATGGTTCCGCTACCCGATAGTGTGCCGAAATCAATTTCAACATCCCCGGTCGCGCCGCTGCTGTCTCCGTCGATCTGCAGGACACCGCCGCCTGCACTTATCCGTGTGACGCCGCTATAGGTGTTGCTTCCCGAAAGAATCACAGTTCCTCCGGTTGTACCCGGCCGCGAGATTACCAAACCTCCGGCCCCTCCGGTATCGTCTGAAATATCACCGGAAACAGTCAGGGTTTTATTGTCGGCCGCACGCAGGTGGAAATTCCATTCATTATCGTTGTCAATCGCAATGTCACCGGAGTAGGTAGCATCCCCTTCTGCTTCAACATGGTTGCGGGAAGAAATATTGTCCATCACCAGATTGTTGGCAATGCTGATACCGTCGGCCAGTAGCAGCCCGGCATCCTGTCCTTGCAGATAAACATTACCCGTACCCAGGGCATTGTTGTGGCTGGCCCGTACGCGGGTTTCGGCGTTGATCTCGGTGCCGCCGGTGTAGGAGTTGTCGCCGCTCAGCTCGAGGATTTCGCCGGCAAAATTTCCGTTCGCCGCCCCGTCACCCTTCTGGATCACTTCGCCGTCCCCGCTGATGGTGCCGTCGAATTCGTAGGTGTCGCTGCGCGCAAAGTGGAGCGCGTCGCCGCCGGAGCCGCCAACAAAGGATACGTTACCCTGGATATCGCCTGAAGTTCCGTTGTCGCCAATCTGGAGCTCACCATCCTGAATGATCGTATCGCCGGTGTAGTCATTATCGCCGGAGAGGATTATCGTGCCCCAGCCGGTCTTCTTGAGCCCCGCCCCGCCGGAGCCGGTGATCTTGCCCGATACGTTCAGGACATTTACGGCACTGCCCGGGTCGTTGGCGCGCAGCTCGAAATTACCGGACGTGGTTTCGTTGACGGTGATATCGCCCGAAACCTCCATGCTGTTGTTGCCCGACGTTACACCAGCCAGAATCTGCTTAAAGCCGCCCGTGTTGCCGATCACGATATTGTTCGTCAGGTTGAGACCGTCGGCTCCCATGTCCAGAATTGAATTTGCGGTGCCGTCGTCCTGGATTGTGATGGTACCGGTACCCAGGGCATTGCTGTCCTGGATGCTCAGCTTGCCGTCATGGATGGTCGCGCCGCCGGAAAAGGTGTTGTTCTGATCCAGGGTCAGTGTGTTGCCGCCCGTCTTCCTGAGGGTGAGGCTGTTGGCCCCGCTGTTGGGATCGGCAATGACGGAACTGTAGGTGAAGTTTCCGAGACCGGTATGGATTCCAATAGCGGATCCGTCTTCGAATCCGCCCGTCGCGCCGCCCAGCGCGAGCAGTGTGTCGAGGTCGGCTGAGGAGAAGCCAACACCGCCCACCCTGAGCTCCAGGGTTGCTCCATCTTTCACGGCAATATTGCTGTCGGTCCAGCTGGCGGTCGTGGCGTTATACAATCCCACGCGCTTGTTGATCCGCAGCGTGCCTCCTTCAACCGTGGTCGTACCGGTATAGGTGCTGTCATCGGCGAGAATCCACTTACCCGAATCCTTCTTGACGAAATTGATTATTCCGCCTGTTGTGGGATTATTGTTGTCCTGGATGCCGTTGATTTGATTATCAAGGGTATTGGTACCGCCCAGGGTCAGCGTGCGTGCTACCGTCGGAGTGGTGTCGCTCGCGTTGATAAAGCCCGCCGTGTGCGTGAATTTTCCGGCGCCATTGTTCAGGATATAGGCCCCGCCGGTTTCCGCCGCACCCGTATTATTGGGGTCCCCAACCTTCATTTGCTTAGCTGAAGAAGTATCCGTCGAAAACAGCAGTTCAAGCTCACCGTCAAACGTATTGTTCCCGATGAGCATATGACCGCCCTGGCCAAACGCATCAGTCGATGTGACCTGCACCCGCCCGCGTTGTATATTGAGTTGGTCGAAATTGTAGCTGGAAGCATCCAGCTTTATCGTACCTGCGCCCTGCTTGATAATGTCGCGCAGCTGCCCGGAAGCATTGGTATTGACGATGGCACTCTCGATTGTCATTTCAGGACCGTCTATCAAACTGTTGTCCGCGATGTTAATCGTTCTGTTCACGCCACCCAGTTCAAGCGTCCCTCCCGTAATGACTGCATTATTAGCTTCTCCGGAATCGGCGTAGTAGAAGACGGTATTGTTGAGCTCCAGCGTTTTCCCCGCAGCAATATTGATCGTGGCATCGCCACCGTTTGAGGTGTCGCCAATATGCAGTTTATTGATCGACTGGTCGCTGTTCAGGTTCAGCGTTCCGTCAAAGACATCAATCTCACCCTGCGAGGTCAGCACGCCGGTCTCGCTTACGGTGAGCGTGCCGCCATTCCGCACACGGGCATCGCCGTCCCAGTTGTTGCCGCCGTTTAAGATGACAATACCGGATCCTTTTACAACCAAATCGATATCGCCGGCCGATCCACTGGAATTGAGAAACTGCCCGTTGAGCTCGGTTGTGCCAGTACTTTCGACGTTAAACCACATGGTGCCCGTTCCGCCCAGACGATCCACATCGCCATTCATAGTCAGCAGACTCGGGGTGCTGTCGTTCCGGAATGTGGTTGTTTTACTGACGTCACCACCGCCCAACACAAACGTGGCATTGACCGTCTGGTCGTTGGTCACCCCTTCAAACACCCGGAAAGAAGCCCCGTTGTCCAGGGCAAGCAGCTGGCTGCCGGCAGCACCGGTACCAAAGGTATAGGATGCGGCATTGATGGAAGAAATGTTGACATTCTTAACCGTCACTGTGCTCGCACTGCTGAGGTCAATTAATGTTTGACCATTTCCGGATCCACTGAAGGTTGCTTTTTCACCACTGCCGGGAATCCCGCCGGACCAATTGGCGCTATTCGTCCAGAACCCGTCCACCGCAGTATTGGTCCATGATCCATCCGCCGCAAAAAGCGGCCCGGCCAAGCTTAAGCTACACGATATGAATAAAATCAGTTGTTTCTTCATAGTAATCCCTAAATACGTGAACCCAACAATCACCCGACCCAACATAAAAACCTTTCTTCAGGGGTAGTATGTTTTACTAAATAAGATGGGGAATTGGAAGAAAATAGGTCATATTTTTAAGAACGGTCTCAATATTTCCAATCCCTCAACGATCTAACTATTAACCACTTACAAAACTATTAAAAGAAAACCAACCCACATACATGGTTTCAGTCTCATTCCATGCGGTTGTTATCCTGAATCAGGCTAATTTTATACGGAGGATGACAAAAAGACGCAGCCTGCCGACAGACAGCAGCCATGGATAAAGACGCGTTCCCGTGTGGATTCTTCGGTTATTTCTTCCAGAAGCTTGGAAGGAAGAGAATGAGCACGGTGTAGAGCTCAAGACGGCCTAGCAACATGAAGAAGGTAAGAATGCCCTGCCCCGTCGGCGATATCCCGCCATAATTCTGGGACGCACCAACGGCATTTAAACCAGGCCCGATATTGCCCAGTGTGGCGATTACCGAGGTAACGGCTGTTACAATATCAGGAGTAAAAAACGTCATGATGAATGAGCCCAGCGCCACAATCAGGACGAAGATGGCGAAGAAGGCCGAGATATGGGAAATAATTTCCTGCTCCACCGGTTTTCCTCCGAGCTTCATTTGAATGACCGCCGACGGCCGCATAAACAGCTTCAGCTCACGGACCATTTTCTTGAACATGATAAAGACACGAACAATTTTCATGCCCCCGCCGGTTGATCCGGCACAGCCTCCCATAAACATCATGACCACCAGCAAGAGGCGCGACGCATCGGGCCATTGATCGAAGTCTGCTGTTGCAAACCCGGTTGTCGTGAGAATTGAAACAACAGTAAAGGCGGAGTCGCGGAAACAGCGGGTAAAGGCCAGTGCGCTGTCGGCCCAGACATTGAAGGTAACAAATATCGTTGCGCAGATGATAAAGATAAAATAAAAGCGGAATTCGGGATCCTTAAAATAGCGCTGCGGCTTGCCGGTCAGCGCATAGTAGTGCAGGGAAAAGTTAACCCCCGCAAGGAACATAAACACGATAATGATGCTATCCACAATGGCACTGTCAAATGCGCCAACGCTGGCCGATCGGGTAGAAAACCCACCGGTTGCCATGGTGCCAAAGGCATGACAGAACGAGTCAAACCAATCCATTCCGCCCGCAAACTTCAGCAGGACGGCCTCAACCACGGTAAGCAGGGCATAGACCGCCCAGAGCAGCTTTGCCGTGGTGGCGATGCGCGGGGTCAGACGATCCTTTGACGGCCCCGGCATTTCAGCCCGGTAAATCTGCATGCCGCCCACGCCGAGAAACGGCAGAATCGCAACACAAAGCACCAGTACCCCCATGCCGCCGAACCAGTGCGTAAGCGCACGCCAGAAATGAATGCCGCGCGGAATAGTTTCGAGATCGCCAAGGACGGAAGCCCCGGTGGTGGTGAAGCCCGACATGGTTTCGAACATGGCCGAAACCGGATGGGCAATAACCCCCGAAAAAATATACGGCAATGATCCAAAGAGCGTGGCAAATATCCAGCCGAAGGTAACAATGCCGAAGCCGTCGCGCCGGGAAAGGTTGATATCCCCCCGCGTCAAAAAGCCCATAACGCTGGCAAAACCTATCGCGATGATACCTGAATAGATCAGACTCATCTGGACATCGACCGGTTCATCGTAGAGGTACGAGATACCCGCACACCCGATGATCGCCACGCCGATAACGAGGGTCATATACGAAACCAAATGGAAAACAGCACGTTTATTCATAAGACGTGATCCGTGATTCGTGATTCGTGATTCTATTCGCGTTCATTGGCGTCTATTCGCGGTTCCCTAGAGAAAGATCGACTCAATCTTTTTCACGGCATCGGGGTGGCAGAAGATCAGCACCCGGTCATCAGCCTGCAACTGCAGATCGCCGGTAGCGGTAACCACTTCGCCATCGCGCATCACGGTTGCGATAATGGCGGTACTCGGTATCTTGATTTCCTTAATGCACCGCCCGTCCATTTTATGATTGGGGGCAATGATCACATCCAGCAGCTCGCCCGGAAGATTATGCAGCAGCGAAGCCGCCCGGACTTTCTTGGAGCGCAACCAGTGGAGAATCGCATTCGTGGTGGAGATATAGGGGCTGACCACGCGGTTCACCAGATAGAGCTGCTCGACCACCGGAATAAAATCCGTGCGGGCAATCTGCGTGGCCGTAAAAGATGCTCCCTTTTTCTGCGCCATCAGACAATTCATGATATTGCCTTCGTCGTCACCGGTCAGCGCAACAAAGGCTGTTTTATCATGCAGCCCCGACTCTTCTAGTGCGGATTCCGTTAAAGCATCCGCCCGCAGGATCAACGTCTTATCGAGCTCAGCAGAACAATATTTGGCCCGGCTTTCGTTCTGCTCCAGCAGGACCGTATCCACTTCGTTTTCAATAAACTTGGCCAGCATCAGCCCAAGATCACCACCGCCGGCGATAATCACCTTTTCAAACGGTTCAATGTCCGGGCACACCCACTTAAAGAAATTGGAAATATCGGCCCGCTGGCCTACCAGGTACACGAGATCATTCTGCTTAAAGACGGTATTGCCGTGCGGCACCACCAGCTCATTGTCGCGGCGGATTGCAATAACCCGGACGCTCTGGATCAGGTCAAGCCGGTCGCATTCGGCCGGCGTCCGGTCCAGCAGCGGGCTCACCGCATTAATGCTGCAGCCGGCCACCATGACCTTGCCCGCAAAAAGATCGAACGCTTCAATCGCTCCGGGCATCTGCAGCATATTGAACACTTCGCGCGCACACTCATGCTTTTGATTAATGACCAGATCAATGCCCATTTTCTTAAGATCATAGCGCGAGGAGCCGTTGCGCAGGAAGTCCGGATTGGTGACCCGGGCAATTTTGCCCTTCACCCCGGCAGCATGTCCCAGCAGGCAGGAAAGAATATTAACTTCGTCGTTATCCGTTACCGCAATCAGCAGATCGGATTTATCGGCCTGGGCCTGTTCCAGGATGGCAGGATTCGATCCTTGTCCGCAAATGGTTAAAATATCCAAACCGGCTTCGGCCTGCGCCAGCGCCTGCGGATTGGCATCCACCATCACCACACTGTGCTTTTCTTCGCACAGACGCATAGCCAGCTGACGCCCCGCATTTCCTGCCCCAATAATCACTATCCGCATGGTAATCCCCCGGAGAAAAGCCGTCGTATATGCTTAAAGTCGGCCAACTTATCAACTAAAAACCCGAATAACAATCCCCATCACTTCCGACAGATCTTTAAAGTTCCACCTCCTTTTTTCCAGACATTGACACCGTTAACGCCTATAAAACCCGCAGTTTTCCCGCCAGTGGAATTTTTCGAAAAGGTTTTTTACGATGGGCAATTTTATTCAGCATCCCGAACCGGGTGAACATACGATCCGTTTCCGGGGCGACACGGTCACATTTACACTCCAGAACAAAACCGGCAAAAAAGGCAAAGCCTGGCTCCGGTCAAACATCGGGCATGCGCATGTGCGGCATACCGAAATTATTATGCACGCCGAACAGGGACTGCCTCCGCTTTCGCGCGACTGGCACGACCATCCCATGGAAGCCAAAGGTAAAGACCGGTTTACCATCACCCTGCCCCTGCTGGGCGTGGGCCGCTATGAAGCCAAAGCCTACTTTATTGAAGAGGGAGCGGAACTGATCCAATGGCCCGAGGGCGGCAACTCCGTCATGAAGGTTGAGCCCGCGGAAACCTGCGCCGGAAACACCATGTACACCGCCTATGTCCGCCAGTTCGGCGACGCAAAATATAATGGTGCCATCAACCCGCACGACGAAGGCGCCCTTCAGCAACTCGACCATGCCGGCTATACCGTCATCCCAAAAGCTGGAAAATTCCGCGACCTGATCAAGGAACTGGATTTTATCGTCGGCACCCTGCGCTGTAAAATTGTTCAGCTGCTGCCGATCCACCCCACCCCCACCACCTACGGGCGCATGGGCCGCTTCGGCGGAGCGTTTTCGGTGCTCGATCTTTTTGATGTCGATCCGGCCCATGCCGAGTTCGACAAACTGACCACGCCGCTCCAGCAGTTCCAGGAGCTGGTCGACGAGGTCCACCGCCGCAACGCACGCATCTATCTCGACATGCCGATCAACCATACCGGCTGGGCCGCCAGCCTGCAGATTAACCACCCCGACTGGTACGAGCGCAAGGAAGACGGCTCGTTTAAATCGCCGGGTGCCTGGGGCGTGGAGTGGGCCGACCTCGTCGAGCTCGACCATTCCAACCGCGACCTGTGGAAACATATGGCCGAAGTCTTTCTATTCTGGTGCCGCAAAGGGGTCGACGGCTTCCGCTGCGATGCAGGCTATATGGTTCCATTCGAAGCCTGGCAGTACATCATTGCCAAAGTGCGTATGGAATATCCCGATGCCATCTTTATGCTCGAAGGGCTCGGCGGCCATAAACACGTCACCGAAAACCTGCTGGCCAACTCGGGTATGAACTGGGCCTACTCAGAAATCTTCCAAAACCATGACCAGGCCCAGGTCGAAGGCTACCTGCCGGAATCAATCCGTGTGTCTGAATCCAAAGGCAACCTGATTCACTTCTGCGAAACCCACGACAACGCCCGGCTGGCGGCCACTTCGCACACATTTGCCCGCCTGCGCGCCGCCTTCTGTGCACTGACTTCCCATAACGGCGCATTCGGTTTTGCCAACGGCGTTGAATGGTATGCCGAGCAGCAGATCAGCGTTCATAATGCCCACTCACTGAACTGGGGTGCGGAAAACAACATGATCGACTGGATCCGCCGTATTCACGCGATCATGGAAACTCATCCGGCGTTCCATGCGGATGCAAAGGTGGAAGTGATTACCAACAACCATCATAACTCGGCCGCGGTTGTCCGCACCGATGCCTCCTGCAAAAACCGCCTGCTCGTGCTGGCCAACCTGAATTCCGAAATAGAGGGCAAGGTCGAATGGCACGGCGATTTCAATGCCTTTGGATCGGACCTGCTTTCCGGCAAACCGGTGCATCACCACAACAGTTCCTATCCGCTGCAGCCCGGCGAGGTGCTTTGTCTGTCGGATAATCCCAACTGGATGAACCGCATTCTTAAAACGCTGGACCTTCCATTCAGCGGAACAGCGGCCAGTGAACGGCAATGCCTGCAGGCCAAAGCCATGGATGTGTTTAACTATTTTAATGCCCTGGACGAGTTCGATGAAAAAAGGATGCTCGAAAACCCCAAAATGCTTTGCGAGGAGCTGGCCGGCGGCGGCCCGGTGGTCACCACCTGGCAATGGGATCGCGACACGCGGCGTACCGTCCTGCTTCCGCCGGAACACTTCCTTCTGGTTAAAGCCGACTGCGGATTTATTGCTGAACTGAAAAATGAAAACGGCGAAACGCTGGCCCATGAAAAGTCACTGGTCCAGATGAACGGGCAAACCTTTGTCCTGTTCCAGCCCATGCCCACCCCGGAACAGCATCAGGCACTCACACTGAAGCTGACTGTTTTTGAGGACAGTGGAATCCGCCATGCGGAATCACCCGTCATGCAGCTGTGCGAAGAGAAAAATGCACGGGTGATTACCACCTGCCAAGCGGGCGAGATTCATGATCGCGACCGGTATGCCGTCTGCACCAACAACCATGGCGCCCTCTCGCAGGTACGCGTCGGCTGGGCCGAGCTGCGCAGCAAATATGACGGCCTGCTCATTGCCAATCTTCACGACGAAGTTCCGGTCGACCGCCATACAATGTTTACCCGCTGCCGTGCCTGGGTGGTCTGCCGCGACTATTCGAATGAGCTGTCGCTCCATTGCCAGAAACAGTTTTCCGTGGCCGACGACGGCACCATCATCTGGAACTTTGCCGTACCCGTTGGCGAAGGCCAGCTGATCCCGCTCAAAGCCATGCTGCAGCTCCATCCGGACACCAACGCAATCAAACTCAGTTTCCTGCGTGAAGATGCCGGCAAAGATCCTGAACACCTCGCCAATAAACTCCCGGTGTCATTGATCCTGCGGGCGGATATCGAAGACCGCAATAACCACGAAGTGACGAAAGCCCTCTACGGCGCGGACAAACACTGGCCGAATGCCATCCACACGGAAGCGGACGGCTTTACCTTTAAACCCGACCGGAAACGGGAACTGAATATTTCG
Source organism: uncultured Verrucomicrobiota bacterium (assembly GCA_964486885.1). Lineage (GTDB taxonomy): Bacteria > Verrucomicrobiota > Kiritimatiellia > Kiritimatiellales > Pontiellaceae > Pontiella. Next base: position 3,032 of record CAZAPF010000024.1, on the reverse strand, counting down.
GTCCAAGGCGGCGAATTCCATTCCGAGCCGGAGTGGTATTACCAGATCGGCCATCCGGTCGATCAGGCGCGCGGCATCGACGGCGAGTCCGACCTCTTCAGCCCCGGCTATTTTAAAATCGACCTGCTCGGCAAAGAAACCGCCGAGCTCGTAGCCGCCGTCGGCAAGATTCCGGCATTTAAAAAACCGACCCTTGCAGTCAAGCAGCCGGACGTATCGATTGAAGCATCCATGAAGCTGGCCATGGAACAGTTTATCGTCAAACGCGACGACTTCCAGACCGTGATTGCAGGCTATCCGTGGTTCCTCGACTGGGGCCGCGACACCCTCATCTGTCTGCGGGGAATTATTGCCGCCGGCCTGCTGGACGAAGCGCAGAATATTCTGCTCCAGTTTGCCAAATATGAAAAAGGCGGAACCATCCCCAACATGATCCGCGGCAACGACGATAACAACCGCGAAACGTCCGATGCCCCGCTCTGGCTCTATGTGGCCTGCGAAGAACTGATGCAGGCGCAGGGCAATAAAAAACTGCTGAAGACCGACTGCGGCGACGGACGAACCGTCCATGAAGTACTTGTTTCCCTGGCAACCGGCCTGATTAACGGAACGAAGAACGGTATTACCTTCGACTGGGATTCCGGTCTCATATTCAGCCCGTCACACTATACCTGGATGGACACCAACTATCCGGCCGGAACACCACGGCAGGGTTATCCGATCGAAATCCAGTCGATGTGGAAATATGCCCTCAATATGCTCACCCGGATCGATAAAGCTCCGGAGTGGCCGAAGATGGCGAAACAGGTAGAGCAATCCATCTCGGAACTGTTCCTGGTGGAAGCCGACGGTTTTACCTATCTGGCCGACTGCCTGGCCTGCGAACCCGGCACCGGCGCACACCATGCATCTGTAGACGATGCCCTGCGCTCCAACCAGCTGCTGGCCATCACGCTTGGCGCCGTGACCGACGAAGCACTTTGTAAACATATTATCGAAGCCTGCGAGCAACTGCTGATTCCCGGCGCCATCCGCAGCCTGGCCGACCGACGGGTTAAACACCCCTGCCCGGTCTATAACGACGGCCACCTGCTGAACGATCCGCATCATCCTTACTGGGGGCATTACACCGGCGACGAAGATACCCGCCGCAAGCCGGCCTATCACAACGGCACGGCTTGGACCTGGCCCTTCCCGTCCTATGCGGAAGCACTCGTGATGATCTATGGTGAATCCGCACGCAAAACCGCACTGGCCATTCTCGGAAGTGCATCCGATGTGCTGAACCATGGATGCCTGCGGCAGTCGCCGGAAGTGATCGACGGCAACACCCCGCACACCCAGCGCGGATGCGGCGCCCAGGCCTGGGGTGTCACCGAACTCTACCGTGTTACCCAACAGTTGAATGGGAAAGAATAGGCAAGAGGTACTCAGTACCAGGCACTAGGCAAGAGGCACTAGGCATTAGTGTATTGCCCCTCCCCGAATCCCGCGCCCCGGGAATGTCGATCTCCAGATCGACATACACGCTCTCGTCTCCGTAATGCAGTGCGGACGCACACCCGATGAGGGCATCGGGCCTACAACAACACGGACCCCATTGTAGGCCGGATCCCCGACCCGGCGCCCGCAGAATCAACAATCTCAAACTCCAAACCCCACCCCCCCTCATGCCGCACCGGGAAACCTCACAAGAGACACCAGAGTTAACAGAGCTTTACCTCTCTGTTGTCCCTGCTGCCTCTGTGTGAATATTTATACCGCACCGTAACCCCCATCCCGGGAATATCGATCTCCAGATCGACACCATCCCGCACCCCGCACCCTGTACCGCCGAGATTGATTCCTTTGGGCTCAATCACCTGCCGGTCCCGGAACTCGGCTAATTGCATTTTGTATAAATTAACTAAGGCACAAAGATTACTTCATTTTTTTAATAAGAATATGCACAATGAGTTCATGTGTTCACTTTGCACATTAGCAGTAAACCCCGTACGACCAAGGGCGGCAGCGTGTTTAGCCTACAAGGCTACGTCTGAATTACGAACGCTGCGCTCAATGGACAAGGGAGACAGCATGACGATGGCACCTCATAAATTCAAATGTCCATTTTCCATGTTTGCCCCTTTAATATGGCAATATATGGAAAATTTAGCAGGAACCGGTCATATATGGAAAACAGGAGCCCCGATTTTCCATGTTTGCCCCTTTAATATGGTAATAGGTGGAAAATCATTCCATTCTATAGGGGTGATATGTGGAAAATAGTCCACTTAACCAACTGTTGGGCTGACATAAAATAATGAAATCACAATTCATAACATTATTCATGGTTTCATCCCTACTTGCTGGCTGTGCAACCCGAACGACCCTCAGAGAAGATGAGACCAAAAACAAAATCTATTCTGGCACAATTAGACACTGTGATTTAACTGGGTGGTACGACACGGTCTATGACCTTCCATTTTCCTTTGTTGCGGACACAGTCATACTTCCGTACACGATTCCGAAAACAATTTATAACTACCATTCAGAGGAACAAGAAGAAGCCCCCTCACAGGCAGAGAACACGAAACTAAATAAGCCCAACCAGAACATGGAGCCTATGCTGAAAACGTCCGCTGAGTAAGTTGAAGTTTATGCGCAGCAAGGCTCACGTTTAACGTTCGCTAAGGAGAGAATATGAATCAACAAAAGGCAGAAAAGTTTATAAGCAGATGCCCATGGAGTGGTTCTGATCTCGAAGTATTATCTAAAACCAAAAAAGGACTCATTGGTGGGCTCTGTTTGATTTTAAGCGGTTATATGATGAATCACCATTTTATATTCCGAAATGCTGACCCATTTACCAGTTCCGACATCAAGCTCGTTTTACTCGGGTTATCAATGGTTACCCTTTTTGCCTATTATTTACATAAGGTTTCATTAGTTAAAAAATTCATTATTGAAAATGGAACACAGGTTCTAACTGAACAAAAACAACCATTAACCCCGAACATGGGCAAGCGCAAAAAGGGTTGAATCCGAAGATT
>CAZAPF010000023.1:0-71449 GCA_964486885.1 uncultured Verrucomicrobiota bacterium | reverse complement strand
TCCGAAAAGCCGCAGTCGAAGGCAATGTCGGTGATGGTGCGGTCGGTGCCTTTCAGCAGCTCTGCGGCTTTCTGGCAACGGACATGCATCAGGTGGTCGATGGGGGAACGTCCTATGCATTCCTGAAAAACCCGGCAGAAATGACGTTGGGATAAATGCGATTTAACGGCCAGTTCGTCGAGGGTTATTTTTTCGGCATAGTGCATTTCTATGTGGGCGATGGCATCGCCGATTCGCAGCAGGTCCAGTGATTCCTCGGTAGGTTCAGAGGAATAGGCGCGGGACAGGGAAACGGCCAACTGCATAAAGAGTCCTTTGGCCATGACGCGATATCCTGGACTTCGTTGTTCCGATTCCATGGTCAGGTCATGAATCAGCTCATTCGCCTTATTCAACTGCGGGTCGGAGAGCTGGAGCCGGCTTTTGAAATTGTGTTGTGTTCTGAACGCCGGTTCGAGTGAGAACAGGGCATGGAAGCCGGGCAGGGCCCGGATGTCCCACTGCTCCATCATCAGAGCGCCGGCATCAAAGAGAATATTGGCCAGCGCCAGCCCGTGCATGTCGACATACTGATGTTCATGGTTTTGGGAGATCACAAAGACGTCGCCGGCTTTTACCGGAAAATGCTGTTCATCAATCATGTGCATGGCCGTGCCTTTGAGAATAATGACCAGTTCATCAAAGCTATGGCTGTGCAGGGGAAACTCGGGCTGAGGATCGCGGATATAGACCTGTAGCGGCAGGGTGGGATCTTCAAAAAAATCCTGTTTTTCCAGTCGGGCACCGAGGCCAAGGGGATGATTTGTCATGGCCGGATCGTGCTGCAAGTTGTCGGGATCGTCAAGGCGCACCCTTCATTTTTCTACTAGTTTATTCAAATCATCACTGCTCCAAAAGAGCATGGGGACGCCACTTCAAGGGGCATCCTTTTAGATTTAGAAACCCTGAGGAAGGAAAGATTATGAGTGTAGAAAAAGCGTACGAACTCGCAAAAGAACGGTATGCCGCCTTTGGTATTGATACCGATGCCGCCATTGAAAAGGCGTTGGAGCTACCCATTTCCCTGCACTGCTGGCAGGCAGACGACGTAGTAGGGTTTGAAACCAAGCCCGATGGTCTTGCGGGTGGCGGAATTATGGCGACGGGTAATTATCCCGGCCGTGCCCGCAACGGTACGGAAGCCCGCGCTGATATCGCCAAAGCGATGTCGCTGATCCCCGGTACACAGCGTTGTAATGTTCACGCACTTTATTGTGAAACCGATGAATATGTGGATCGCGATGAAATGACGCCGGCCGGTTTCCAGAAATGGATGGACTGGGCGAAAGAAGAGGGCATCAAGCTCGACTTCAACCCGTCGTTCTTTTCCCACCCGAAAGCCGAAGACGGTTTCACGCTTTCCAACCGCGACGAAGAAATTCGAGCCTTTTGGGTGAAACACGGTAAAGCGTCCCGCAAGATCGCTGAAGCAATGGCCGAAGCACAGGGCTCGCCGTGTTACGTCAATTGGTGGACGCCCGACGGCTCCAAGGATATTCCGGCCGATCGTTTTGGTCCCCGTGCCCGCATGGCCAAATCCTACGATGAAATCATGGCCGACGATTCGGTGGATAAAACCAAGTGCGTCGACTTTATTGAAAGCAAGCTCTTCGGAATCGGTTCAGAGGAATATGTCGTCAGCTCCGGCGAATTCTGTTCCGACTATGCCATCAGCCGTAACATGGGCCTTTGCATGGATATGGGGCATTTTCATCCGACCGAAACGATCCATGGAAAAATTTCAAGCCACCTCCAGTTTATGGATCAGATCCTGTTGCACGTCAGTCGTCCGATCCGCTGGGATTCTGACCACGTGACGCTGTTTAATGACGATCTGAAAAATGTCTTTCTTGAAATTCAGCGCGGCAATGTGTGGGATCGGGTGGTTGTCGCGCTCGACTTCTTTGATGCCTCCATTAACCGCATTGGCGCTTACGTGACCGGAACCCGAGCCGCCCGCAAAGGTATTCTCAATGCATTGCTGGATCCGACCAAACAGCTTCAGACCTATGAAGCGGAAGGTAAAAATGCGCAGCGCCTGGCCTTAATGGAAGAATTCAAGACCATGCCGTTCGCCGCCGTTTGGGACAAGCTCTGCGAACAAGCCGGCGTTCCGGTGGGAGCGGATTGGCTGGCCGAGATGGAAGCCTACGAATCCGACGAGCTGTCCCAACGAGGATAACAACCTTTACCCTGGAGGATTGGGATCAGGGGTTTCCCTCCTCTTTTCCTCTGATTTCGGTTCCTTCGGGGCATTTGAAGTACAATGGAGTTGGCATGAGATACGTGAACCGGATTGTTCTGGGACTGTTATGGGGCGGAATCGTTTTTGCTCCAACTCTTCATGCGGAAGGTTCTTCTTCGTATCAGATTGATGAGCAGACCCTTCACCCGCTGGATAAGGAAATCCATATTGTGCATAATCCTAGCAAGCTGAAGCTGTACAAACTTTCCACCAACGAGGCCGGGATGAACCATGACTAGAACACGGTTGTATTTCATTAGCATACTTTTGACCGGCTCCTGCGCTGTTGGAAAACCCAACATTATTTTCTTCCTGGCAGATGATCAGCGCGATGATGTGCTGGGGTGTTATGGCAACGATGTGATCCAGACGCCGACGATTGACAAGCTCGCCGCCGAGGGCGTTCGTTTTGAAAATGTTTTTTGCGAGGTGCCGATCTGCGCGGCCAGCCGGTCGACGCTTTTTACCGGACTTTCGCAGCGCACCCATGGCTACAACTTTGGAGAACCCAAGGTGTCGGCGGAACACATGGCCACCAGCTATCCGATGGTGCTGAAAGGCGCGGGCTACCGCATTGGCTTTGCCGGGAAATACGGTATGGCTTTCGCCAAACCGGGATTGAAGCCGGAGTTCGATTTCTTCAAGGCGATCAACCGCAATCCCTATTTGAAAAAAATGCCGGATGGCTCCCTGCGCCATGAAACGGATCTCTGTGCGGATGCCGCGATCGAGTTTATCAAAGCCAATCCGAAGGATACACCGTTCTGTATGTCGGTCAGCTTCAATGCTTCGCATGCGGAGGACAAAGATCGCCGCCCCGGCTTTCATTTCCAATGGCCGGAGTCGGCCGACGGATTGTATGAAGATGTTGAAATGCCCGAACCAAATCTGGCTGACGATAAATATTTCAAGGCCATGCCACCGTTTCTCCAGGATGTAAAGGAACTCAGCCGTGAACGCTTTTTCTGGCGCTGGGATACGCCGGAAAAATACCAGATCAACATGCGGGCGTATTACCGGATGATCTCCGGTATCGACAACGCCATTTCGCGCGTGTTGGAAACGCTGAAGGCACAGGGGCTCGATGGCAATACCATCATTGTCTATTCCGCCGACAATGGCTATTTGATGGGCGACCGGGGCACCGCCGGAAAGTGGAACCACTATGAGCAGTCGCTGCGCATCCCGCTGGTTATCCACGATCCGCGGCTGCCGGAAAACCAACGCGGCCGTGTGGTGCGGGAACTCGTGAACAACATTGATATGGCACCGACCTTTGTGGATATGGCCGGAGTAGAAGTTCCCGCTGTTTATCAAGGCCGTTCACTGGTGCCGCTGGTCGAGGACAAAACAATTTCCGATTGGCGTGAAGATACTTTTTGCGAGCATCTGTTCAATCGCTATAACAACTGGCACGGTGTTCGCGGCAAGCGATACAAGTATGCCGTCTATTATGACGATGCCCATGAGTGCCTCTACGATCTGGAAAAGGATCCGACGGAACTTGTGAACCTCGCCGCCAATCCTGAATATGCCGCCATAAAGATGCGGTTGTCCAAGCGGCTCGACCGCTATCTGGCCGAATACCCAAAAGCGCCGGGCAAGCCCGGTGAGAAGTAGGGAAGATGAAGAAACCAGGGAGATTTGGAATAATGAAAAAAGTAGAGACCGCTCTTTTATGCACGGCGTTGACCGTTCTAGCGTATGCCGGAGGCGAGGCGCATTCGTTGACCGTTGGCGAAGGCTTTGTTGATCCGCTGGGATTCCACGATGCAACGCCGGCTTTCTCCTGGAAGCTACCGGTTGGGATTGAAAAGCAAACCGCCTACCGTATTCAGGTGAAAGATGTTTGGGATAGCGGCTGGGTTGAGTCCGATCAATCGGTATTCGTGCCCTATGGCGGCGAGTCTCTCGCCTCGCGCCAGCGGCTCGAATGGCGTGTGCGTTTCAAGGATGAAGGCGGAAAGGATTCCGGCTGGAGCAAATCCGCATCGTTCGAACTGGGGCTGCTGACTTCCGATGATTGGAAGGCGCAATGGATCCGCCCGGTGGTTGAAGCGGAGCCTGAAGCCGAATTTCAACTGATCAAGGCGCTCTACCGTTCTAAGGAAAATCCGGAACGCAACAAGGATGTGACCGCGCTGCTCCGGAAAAGAATCGAGGGCGACGTCTTATCCGTCAATGTGAACAACCATGCGCTCGGGGGTGATCCCGCGGTTGGGAAAGTCAAGGAACTGGCGGTTATCTATGAAGTGGGAGGCAAACAAGCGACCGTAATTCTGAATGAAAATACGAAGGGGAATATTCCTCCATCTAAAACAACGAAAGAGCCGGTCGCTTATTTGAAACGCGATTTTCCAGTGTCTGGAAAGATAGAACAGGCGCGACTGTATGTTGCGGCACGCGGCGTTTTTGAAGTCCGGCTCAACGGTGCGAAGGTGGGCAACGATCATTTTGCGAATGGCTGGACATCGTACAGGCATCGTCTCGATACGCTGACTTATGATGTGACCGGTTCTCTTCAATCCGGTGGCAATGAACTTAGGGTGCTGCTGGGAATGGGCTGGTATGCGGGGAATATTGGGTTCCGTGGTCAGCGGCAGTTCTATGGAGTGTATCCGGAATTGCTGCTTCAGCTGGAAATTACCTACAAGGACGGACGAACCGAGACCCTTGTTTCGGATGGCGATTGGCAGGGAACGTTCGACGGCGCGATCCGGTCTTCGAGTATCTACAACGGCGAGGAATACGATGCGCGCAAGGAGCCTTCGGACTGGCGCGCGGTTGCCTTCAATCCCGACCTCGGTTCCGCCGAGTTGGTGCCAAAGCCGTTTGCTCCCGTTCGGGCAACGGAAGCGCTGGCTGTTCTGGAAATAACCGAGCCGGAACCGGGGCGTTTTGTTTTCGACCTGGGCCAAAACATGGTCGGCTGGGCGCGGCTGAACATTCCGGTCGAAAAGGATCAGACCACGACGATCCGTTTTGCGGAAATGCTCAATAAAGACGGCACGATGTATACGGAAAACTATCGCAGTGCCAAATCAACCGATTTTTATACGGCGGCTGAAACCGGAACCATTGACTGGGAGCCGGTTTTCACGTTTCACGGATTCCGCTATGTGGAATTATCCGGGTTGCCTGCGGGTGCGAAGCCTTCAGCGGAATGGGTGACAGGCGTGGTGCTTCACTCCGATTTTCCAAGGATTGGAACCTTCGAATCGTCGCACGACAAGTTGAACCAGCTGCAGAGCAACATTACGTGGGGACAGCGCGGCAACTTCTTGGATATTCCCACCGACTGCCCGCAACGCGATGAACGCCTCGGCTGGACGGGCGATGCGCAGGCTTTCGCGCCAACCGCCATGTTCAACTATGATTGCCACGCTTTCTGGAAAAGCTGGCTCGGTTCCATGCGCTACGATCAGATCGCCGATGGCCGGATTCCACACGTTATACCCGACGTGCTGAAGCAAGGGGATAGCCCCGGCTGGATGGACGCCGCCACCATGATTCCATGGGAGGTTTATGTCCGCACCGGCGACCTTGATGTGCTGGCTGATAACTATGACATGATGGAAAAGTTGGTCGGCTGGTATCGCGGCCAATCGGTCGATGGGCTGTCGCCGGATATGAAAGGCTTCGGCGACTGGCTCCAACCCTATTCCAAGAAGGTCAAAGGCGATACGCCGCATGCGCTGCTGGGTGCGGCGTTTCACGCCAGAAGCGTTCAGATCCTGGCCGATAGCGCACGCGTTCTTGAGCGGGTGGGCGATGCCGAAAAGTATGCCGCCGAAGCGGCGTTTGTTAAGTCAGCTTTCGCGAGGTATTATTTTGATGACGACGGCAAACTGCAAAACGCACCGGAAACACAGACCGCCTATCTGCTGGCGATTGAGTTTGATCTGATTCCCTCCGATTTGCAGGGCAAGGCCATGGGGCACCTGGTGCGGTTGATTGGTGAGGCGGACAACCATTTGCGAACGGGCTTTCTTGGAACACCATACCTTGCAGGTGTGCTCGACCGCAAAGGGCACGTGGATCTGGCGTTTGATTTGTTGTTCAAAGAAACCTATCCCTCGTGGTTCTTCTCGATCAACCAGGGCGCCACCACCATGTGGGAACGGTGGAACAGCTATAGCCACAAGGATGGGTTTGGTAAGGTGAGCATGAACTCGTTTAATCACTATGCCTACGGCGCGATCGGCCAATGGATGTACGAACGCGTCGCAGGCCTCGCGCCCGATCCGGCCAATCCCGGTTATAAGCATTTCTATATCCGCCCCCTCATTGCTCCGCAACTTGATTGGGCGCGAGCCGAGCTCGAAACCGCCTATGGCAAAGCTTCCAGTGGTTGGAAAAAGGAAAACGGTAAAGTAATCCTGGAAGCCGTCGTTCCGCCCAACACCACGGCCACCATTGAATTCCCGAATGGGCGAAAAAGTGAAACGGTGGATGCAGGTTCCTATACATTTGAACTGGAGGTAATGTGATGCAGGAAGAGCAGCAGGAAAAACACGGCGAGTTTGAGCGCGAGCCGGTTCCCGAATCAAAAACGCGGGGGCTGAAGGCCTTTGTGGGCATGTATGCGGGCGAGCATTGCGCAGGAACAGAGCTGATGATCGGTCCGTTGTTTGTGGCAGCGGGCGTGAGTGCGTTCGATGTGCTCGGGGGTTTGTTTCTCGGTAATCTCCTGGCGGTGCTCAGCTGGATGTTCCTCTGCGCTCCGATCGCGGTGCGTGCACGTTTAACACTATACTACCAGCTCGAGAAGATCTGCGGACGGAATCTGGTTACGCTCTACAACCTCGCCAACGGCGTCATGTTTTGTTTTCTGGCGGGGTCGATGATTACGGTGTCGGCGACGGCGCTGGGGGTCTGGTTCCATTTTCCAATGCCTGGCCTGAACGATCTGCTGCCCAACAGTATGGGCTGGGTGCTGGCTGTGCTGGGTGTGGGCGCCGTAATTTCGGTGGTGGCCGCGTGGGGCTATGAAACGGTTTCAAAAGTGGCCAATATTGCTGCGCCATGGATGGTGCTGGTGTTCCTCGGTTTCGGCTTTATTGGTTTGCGCCAGTTTATTGAAGTAACCGGAGCAGAAGTGAATTCGCTGTCGAGCCTTTGGGAACTCTGCACGACCTCGATCTGGAAGGGTGGCGATCCGCTTCCCGGGCAGGTCAAGTTTACATTCTGGCATGTCACCTTCTTTGCCTGGTTCTGCAACATGGCCATGCATGTCGGCATGTCTGATCTCTCCGTGCTGCGCTTCGCAAAAAAACCGTGGCATGCTATCGCGTCGGCTTCCGGCATGTATGTGGGACACTTCATGGCGTGGCTGGCGGCTTCGATTCTCTACGCGCTGCAGCTTCATCTTGATCCGTCCAACACCGATGTGCTGCCGGGGCCGCTGGCCTACCGTGCGGCGGGTGTTGCCGGTTTGATTTGTGTGATTGTTGCCGGTTGGACCACGGCCAACCCGACTATCTATCGCGCCGGCCTTGCCTTCCAGGCCATCATGCCGAGCAAGTCGCGATTTGCGGTGACGATCGGAACCGGTCTGCTCGCAACGCTCGCCGGAATGTTTCCGGCCATTGCCATGCGCCTGCTCGGATTTGTAGCGCTCTATGGCCTGATCCTGATGCCTATGGGAGCCGTGGTCTTTGCTGATTTCTGGCTGCTGCCAAAATGCGGACTGAAATCATATTATGCCGAACACCGCGGTTTGACGCTGAACTGGGCGGCAGGTATTGCCTGGATTGCCACGCTGGCCATTTGCGTAACGCTGGTTCAGTCGGGCAATCCGATCTTCCAGCTCTACTTTGTCGCACTGCCGGGGTGGTTCATTGCCACGGCCCTCTATATCGGGTTAAGCAAGGTCATGCAAAAGGGAGAGGCCTAATGAAAAAGATTGCTGAACTGATTTCTTATCTCGCGCTGGCCTTGCTGGTTACAGCTCCCGTGCTGTTTTATGCGGAAAAAATAACGTTGGAAAAAAATAAACTGCTGATGCTGATCGCAACGGTCCTCTGGTTCGCCAGTGCGCTTTGCTGGATCGGCCGGAACGAGGAAACGGAACAATGATTCGAAACGCATTTAAAATGAAACTCAAGCCGGGGAGTGTTGAGGAATATAAAAAGCGTCATGACGAAATCTGGCCGGAGCTGGCCCGGGCGCATACGGATGCCGGAATCTTCGACTACTCGATCTATTTCGATGAAGAGACGCTGGCGCTGTTTGCTTTTCAGAAGCTCACGGAAGACAACACCGCCAGCGGAATGAAGGATTTGGACATTGTGCGTAAGTGGTGGGACTACATGGCGGACTTGATGGAAACCCATCCGGACAATATGCCGACCTTCAAACCGCTGCGCGAAGTTTTTCACATGGATTAAGGACACTGATATGACTGATTTAGAAACAATTGTTGAGCTCTCACACGAGTTCGGAACCGATGACTATGTTAAAGGCGGAGGCGGAAACACCTCGGTCAAAAATGAAAGCACGCTGTGGGTGAAACCATCCGGAACCACGCTTGGCGGCCTGACCTCCGAAACTTTTGTGGCGATGAACCGCGCCAAAATCAACGAGCTGTATAAAGTTGAAACGCCTTCCGATGCGGCCTTCCGCGAAGAACTGGTGAAAAATCTGATGGCGGAGGCGGTGGAAAATGATGCCGGACGTCCATCGGTTGAAGCACCGCTGCATAATGTTTTCGAAGCAAAGTTTGTGGTGCACACGCATCCGGCGTTGGTGAACGGCTTGACCTGTGCGACAGGCGGTGAAGCGGCCTGCAAAGAATTGTTTCCGGAATCCCTCTGGGTGGAATACATCGATCCGGGCTACACGCTCTGCATGGAAGTGCGTGAGCGAATCGAACAGTATAAAGTCGCGAATGGCAAAGAGCCGGAGCTTTTGGTTTTGCAGAATCATGGCATCTTTATTTCGGGGAATACACCGGATAAAATCCGCGCGCTATACGCTCACTTTATGGATGCGCTCAAAGCGGCGTATACTGCTGCTGGTCTTGAACAAACCCTGAGCATTACAGACACGGCAGGGGATCAGGATGTGATTGAGCAGTTGAAAACTGTCTTGGGTGACGATGCAGCATTCACATCATCTTCCGGTATGTTCAGTGTAGCACCGGGACCCATCACGCCGGATCATCTGGTTTACTCCAAAGCCTTTCCATACATTGGAAACCTGGATACTGCCGGTGTGGAAGCCTATCAGGCTGAGCGGGGCTATGCTCCGAAAGTGGTGATCGCCGGCGAATGCGTTTACGGCATCGGGAATTCGCAGAAAAATGCCGACCTTGCATTGGAGCTGGCGCAGGACGGTGCATTGGTGATGCGGCTGGCAGAAGCTTTTGGGGGCATTAATTATATGACGGATGCCCAACGCGAATTTATCGAAAACTGGGAAGTGGAATCTTATCGGTCTAAACAGGTGGCGTAACATGGCTAAACATTATATTGCAGTAGATTTAGGGGCGTCCAGCGGACGCGTAATGGTTGGAACGCTTGAGCAGGGAAAATTAACGCTCAAGGAAATGAACCGGTTTTGGAATGGGCCTACGGAAATAGACGGAACCCTTTACTGGGACATCGTTCATCTGTTCCGCAACATCAAAGAAGGCATTGCGCTGGCTCAACAGGAGTATGGTGATAGCCTGAGTTCCCTGGGCATCGATACCTGGGGGGTCGACTTCGGCCTGCTGGATTCAAACGGAAAACTGCTTGGTAACCCGGTTAATTATCGTGATGCGCGTACGTCCGGTATGTTTGATAAGGTTTTTGATAAAGTTCCGAAAGCGGACGTGTTTGCACAGAGCGGTATCCAGTTCATGGAACTCAACACGCTGTACCAGCTCATGGCCCTGTCGTTGTCGGATTCCGTTGAATATCAACAAGCGGATAAGATGCTCTTCATTCCCGACCTTTTGAACTATTGGCTGACCGGAGAAATGAAAGCCGAACGTACCTTCGCCAGCACATCCCAATTCTACAACCCGGTCACCAAAGACTGGGCCTATGACATGCTGGAAAAGCTGGGCATCCGCACCGACCTCTTTGCCGAACTGACGGATCCGGGCTCCGTAATCGGCGATATGGAAGGTTTGCCGGTTGTTGCGGTGGGCAGCCATGATACCGCCAGTGCCTTTGCTGCAGTTCCCGTAGCCGCAGGTGAGCAGTCGGCCTTCCTCAGTTCCGGCACCTGGTCGCTTCTGGGAGCGGAACTTGATGAGCCGGTCATTAACGATGGAGCGTTGGCAGCCAACTTTACGAATGAAGTCGGGGTGTGCGATTCCATCCGCTTCCTCAAGAATCTCTCCGGCTTCTGGATCCTGCAGGAACTCAAACGGGTATGGGCAGCACAGGGGAATGATTATTCCTGGCCGGATATGGACCGGATGGCTGAAGCAGTTGAGCCGCTCAAATATTTCTTCGATCCGGCCGATCCCGTCTTTGCAACACCGGGCGATATGCAGGCGCGCATTCAGACCTATTGCCGGAATACGGGACAGGACGTCCCTGAAAAACCGGGCGAATTCATCCAGGCCTGCTTTGAAAACCTGTCACTGCTCTATGCGGATACCTTCAATACGATTGAGAAGCTGAGTGGTAAACAATTGGATACCCTGCGGATTGTCGGAGGTGGCTCCAGTTGCGTGGCCATCAACCAGGGGTCAGCCAATGCGCTAAACCGCAAGGTCATCACCGGGCCGAAAGAGGCCACCGCCATCGGCAACCTCATCACCCAGATGCTGGCCATGGGCGATATCCAATCCCTGGAAGAAGGACGTGCCGTTGTGGCCAACTCCTTCGCCGACGAATCCCGCACCTTCGAGCCACAGGATTCCGAAGCCTGGAAACAAGCCCTCGCCAAATGGCGCTCCATCTGTCGAAAGTAAACAGGGGTTTCGTCGATGGAAAGGGTGTGCTCGATGCCTGCCAGCATGGTGTGTGTGAGCTCGCACAGGTGGGCGATGAGGCTTTGACTTTTGCAGATTCCGGGGGCGGTGGTATGGATGACTTCCTTGAGGCCGAAGGTGCTTTCCTGAATGAGGCGTATGATGGTGGAGAGGAGCATTCATGATCATTTTACTTTTCCGGAGGACGTTGGGCCTTTGGCTTATGGCACTGCTTTGCACGGGGTAGGCCGTTGGCGAAACGCTGGCGCCGGCACCTGAGTGCAATGTTCTTTTTTTTGTGATAGATGATTTGCGCACGCAGTCTAATGGTGCTGGCTAGACGCAGAAGCCCCCTTGATTTATCGGCTGGGTGCGGAGGGGATGGTGTTCAACCGTGCCTATTGCAACGTGCCGGTCACATACATTTGTGCATCAGGGCACTTCAGCCTGCAGGCGAAGGAAGCGGCTCGGGACGTCCGTGGAGGCGGAGGATTCGCGCAGGGTGGCCAGTCTTTGTATTCCAATATTGTTATGGGCGATGTCTGCGGAACTCCATGCGCCCATGCTGAGATTGGTGCACGCCTCAACGCGGAGCTCGATATTGGTGCGGTTTGTCACATCGGGATAGCGAAGTGCGATGCTCCCATCGGTCATGTGCACTGCGACCGGTGATGTGCCGGCCTCCAGCGGATGGGTGCCGAACTTGTATTCCAGTGCATTCGTCATGGTGTCGCCGTCGGGATTGCCGTCGGGATCCAGATCCCCGGTAACGACTCCCGGGGTGAGATATCCCGCCCTCCAGGCCCAGAACGTTTCAGGAAAGGCGTCCGGGGCATCAACCGAACTTTTTTTCCACCCATCACCTGCATGGGCCGGATCGTCATCGTTGAGCAGGCCGGAGAGTTCAGTCATCAGGCCGGCATAGGCCGGGTTGGTTGCCAGGTTGATGGTTTCACCCGGATCGGTCACATAGTCGTATAGCTCAATGAGCTCGGGCGCAGTGATGCCGGATGCGACAATGTGCCGATCCGTCTCGTCGGTCGATTCGGTGCGCCACCATTCGGTGTAGCGATAGCGATCGGTCCGGATGCTGTAGCCCATGCCGGGCCCTTTGTTGGCAACCGGCAGATCCCCCGGCGCATTATCATTGATCGAGCTGCGGTGATACTGACTGAACGCTGCCTTTTTCCAAGGCTGCGCCGGATCTTCAAGTAAAGGAAGGAAAGTGGTTCCCTGCAGTTCCAGTCCATCCGGCTGTGACGGGGCGGGAAGGGAGCACAGATCCAGCAGGGTGGGGTAGATGTCTACCAGTTCAACCAGTCCGATGCTGCGGCTTCCGGCCGAGCCGAGATCTTCCATGCCGGGGGCTCGGACGATCAGGGGAGCCCGTGTGGCGGTTTCATAGTTGGAATGCTTTGCCCAGAATCCGTTGTGGTCTCCGAGGTGGAATCCGTGATCACCCCAGACGATGATAATGGTGTTATCCACAATGGAGTCATCGGTTCCGGGATTGCCGTCGGGATCTTGCAGGGCATCGAGCAGTTTGCCGGCCTGTGTGTCGATGTAGGAGACACAGGCCAGGTAGCCGTGAATCAGGTGGCGCGCCTCCGTGGCATCGGGCATGCCGCTATCGCTGGTGCCGGTGATGTCGCCGTAGGTTTCGGGTTCGCTCCCGAACGGGGCGGCAAACTTATTGGCTCCGGCAGGCATTTGTCGAATACCGGTATAGCCGGTCAGGTCGATTTCAGCGGGATTGTAGAGATCCCAATAGGTCTTGGGGCAGTTAAACGGCAGGTGCGGTTTTTTAAAGCCGACCGCTAGGAAGAACGGTGTGTTGTTGGTTTGGTAGTCCGCCGCATATTCGCTGATCCTGGCAACGCCCTGGGCGGCGGCATAGCCGTCGTAGTAGGCTTCGTCGGTGATCGGATCGCCGTTCCGGTCAACCTCGCCGGCGTCGGTGGCGGAAACCTTGCTGGTACCGGCGTCTTCGGCGACAGCCTTGGCGGATTCATACCATTCGTATCCGGTGTCGGAACTCGACCACCCGTCGTTCCAGGAAATAGCCGCGTCCTGTTTGGTGGACGTGGAGCCATGGTAAATCTTACCAATGCCATGCACCCGGTAGCCCTGCTCACCAAAGTGCTGGGGCAGGGTAATGGTGTCGGAAATGGTGTCGCGGAAAAAGGTGTTCAGTTTCCAGCAGCGGGTTGTGTCGGGCCGGAGTCCGGTCATGAGCGAAGCACGCGAGGCATTGCAGACCGCCTGCTGACAGTGTGCATTGGCAAACATGATGCCCGAGTCTGCCAGGCGGTCGAGGTTCGGCGTAATGGGGCGCAGCGGCTCGGTTTCACCATAGGCGTTGATCAGCGGGCGCAGGTCGTCGATGGAGATAAACAGGACGTTGTAGTTTCCTTCGGGAAGGGTCCGGGTACGGTGCGGCGATGCCACGGGCGGCGGGGGCTGCAGCCCGGAATCGATCAAAGCGATGCCCGAAACGGAAGCCTTGGAGTTGGAGCCGGTCAGGGTATATCCACTGGTAAAGCCGGTAGCGTTGGTTAGCGTAAGGCTGCCCGCACTACGTTTAACTTTTGATGCTTTATTCACATAGTCCAGTGTGATTCCGGAAGTGGCGACAGTACCGTCTGCAGCCAGGGTCGACATGACCTCGACCAGCACGCCGTCCGCAGGCTCTGAAAATGAATAGCTGTTTGTGATGGCGCTGCTCGAGCCGCTGCCATCGGAGGCGTCAGCGGGAACGGGAGTCAGGGTCTCTCCGGCGGTCGGGCGGATCACGTAGGCGCCGGCCAGCATATAGTTTCCGTTCCCGACCGTGGGCTGAATGGTTCCGTCGTTGAGTACCCGGGCGTACCATCGGTGTGCGGAAGGCCCTCCGTCGGTTTCCATGTGATAGACCACCGTGTCGAGCGCAGCACCATTCGAGAGGGTCAAAATCAGATCGTTTTCTGTGGGCTGGTCGCTGAGGTTGGAGGCCGCCAGAACGACCAGGTAGTCGCCGGCTTCCGCGCTCACGGAATTCAACACGGTACTTGCCGGCGTGGCGCTGCTGATTTTGGCAAACGCACTGTCGTGGATGAGAATTTCCGCCTGTGCGGTGAAATGGAGTGCAGCGAAAACAGAGCACAGGAAAAATGTGATCTTTTTCGTATGGAGGGAATGTTTTCGCGGTTGTGCTTTCATGTGAGCTTTCTCTTCTTTGTTCTAAATTTGAAATCCGGCAGGTTTTGTGCGTCTGCATCGGAAAATAAATGGCGGCGCCGGGATGCGCCGCCAGGATGGTGAGTTGATGCTGCCTTTCCCCCATGTACGGGGGAAAGGAGGAGCACGTTGAAGCGGGACTACATGGAAAACTTTCGACGGATAAACAACAGCCCCGCGCCACAGGAGCAAACCAGTCCCAGCGTTGCCGGCTCAGGAATGACGCTCATGTAGTCGATGTCCGCAGTCGAACCGTTCCAGGCCGGGGCGGTCATCCAGATACCTATGGAATCGATATCGGAAAGGCCGGCTGAGCCTGAGTCGACCTGAGTCCAGTCGATATCACTGTCCATCTTATAGAAGGAGTCAAAGGTACCCGTATCCAGGTTGGCATCAAACTTGAATAAAATCCCATCGGCTCCTGATACCGAAGCAAAACCCGTTGTGTTGATTTTCCCGTTTGCGGAGTCAACCGTCTGCAACTTTGTATCGGCGTTGCCCTTGTTGTTTTGCCAGATCAACTTGACGACATCACCGGCGGTATTTTTTATGTTGAGTTGGAATCCGCCATTCTTAGCCATGGCGCTGTAGTTCCATGAGTCCAGACGTACTTCATACGAAATGGTACCCGAGTTGAGCCCCAGTCCACTGACCGAGCTTCCTACGCTGTTCGTCGCACCGGTGAGGTGCAGGTTGCCGGCGCCGTCGGCGGTTACACCGGCAATGTCATTATCGAAATTGCCGCTAATGGTGCCGCTGTTTGCAACCCCTGTCAGGGTTGTTCCGGACGCTTCGCCGAGCTGGAAGTCAACCAATGCCGCCGTCGCAGTCATAGACGCGAAGACCATTGAGCTGATGATAAGACCTGTTTTCATTTTCATGTTTTTCCTTTCTTTATTATCGCCCGAACTACTCGGGAAAAATGGGTATTCACGAGGCGTGCAGCGCCTCGTGACATGGCACAGCCTGTTAGTTTTGGTTGATGATCAACTTCAGGAACTGCTGATTTTCAGCGGCTGTGGAAATGCGGTTGGTAACCGAGTCGAACTCGGCATCAAGGACGCCCGTTCCCGATACGGTATAGCCATCGTTGGTCCACGATCCCCCGGCCAGGTCGTTGCATAGTTCCAGGTGGTAATCGAGACCGAGTGCGGCGGCATCGTTGCGTTTGGCATGGACATATTCCACCCAGTTGGTTCCGCCGTCTTCCACGGTTTGGTAAGAGGAGTCATGGCCCGTGTGGCTTCCATTGGTTGGATCGCCTCCCAGCGCATATTCATACAGGTTGTTCAGCGCATCCCCATCGGGATTGGCCGTAAGGTTGGTGTCGGATCCGGTCAGGCCAAACGCATCGGTCCAGTCGGTGTAGGGATCGGACGGCGGTGCGGCATCGTCGCTGAACGTAATGTAGTCAACGTCAATGGCGTCCCCGGCCACATACTTTTGGTTCGCCACATTAAGTCGGATCACATCGACCGCACCATCGTTGACCGTCAGACCCGTTACGGATTGTTCCGCGTTGGTGCCGATCGTGTAGTAGACGTCCAGCAGGTCGGTATCCAGGTCCACCTCTGCCCGAACGACCAGGTCGTTCGTAAGATACGACGTGCCGAAATGGTAAAGATTGGTTCTGCTGGAGTTAACCTTCAGTTGTATGCGGAGCTCCCCGGATTTGCGAATCAGCCCAATGCTCCACAGGTCGGTCCTGGCGGTTCCGTTGGTATCGGATAGTCCGATCGTCCAGCTTCCGCCATTGTTGTTGATGGTACTGCCGGCGGCGAATTTAGTCTCGAGCGTATAGACGCCGCTGGTCAGGTCCGGTGTGGTCAGTTCCGCATTGGACAACAGGCCGAAACTGGACACAAAATTGGTCGTCCTGAGATAGTTGTTCGTTGTGAACATACCGTCGTTATTTGCATCAAAAGCTGCCGTGCCCACAGCATTGTCCAGTTTTTTCAGCTTGGTTCCTCCGGCATCGTTCATCTGCCAGTCTTCCAGGACGACGGCCGAAGTCGTCAATGCCATGGACAGCATTATCGTCTGAATTATTGCAAGTTTCATCATTTTCCATCTCCTTCTTTGCCTTCCCGATTCATTCGGGGAGACCTTGGTTCGTCACAAGTCTGGTGAAACGGACAGCTCGAGATTCTGAATTATTCCCTGGTGCGAAAAACCTGATCGCAGCTGCTTCATCGAGACACCTTGCCTGAATTTCTAGGGTGTCATAATTAGCCATGCGCATGCCGAACGTCCATGGCACGACTGGTAGGAAGTTTGTGATGTTTGGTAGTGGTAGATTGGTGTGCTTTCCAAGGTCTGGAAAAAGAAACAGCCCGGCGGATATGCTCCACCGGGCTGTAGATGTTTGAGGGTATTACGAAATCTGCTTTGTACCCTTATTGAGCGGAAATAACGACGTTGTCGATATAGACATCGTCGGCATTACCGGAAGCATCGCATTCAAACATGATCTTCACGTTGTTGTTAAATGTGTAGCTGCCGCTGTCGATGATGAGTTCCGGGTTGTAGCGCGTGCCGTCATCGACAAAGTCGACGTCGTTGACATAGGCCTTGATCGTCTGCCACGACGAGCCGCCATTCGAGCTGAAGCGTACCCAGAAGTCTTCGGCATTCTCAAAGCTCTGTACCACATAGCTGAAGTTGATCTTAAGCTGTGAGTAGCCCGAAAGGTCGAGCGTGCCGGACATTTCCACTTCGGAACTGCCTGAATTATCCTGAATGGCAAAGCACTGGGAACCGACGGCCCAGCTTGTGGCGAGACGCGCATCGGAACCACCGTCAACCCAGTTGCCCCAGCCGCTTTCGAAGTCATCGTTGGTCAGCTCGGTCCAGCTCGGAGGAGCTGCAACCACCGTGATTTCCAGAGTGGCCTGATCGGTGCCTCCGTTGCCGTCATCCACCTGTACCGTCCAACTATTGGAGCCGACATCGCCTGCTTCCGGCGTTCCCGAGAGGGCACCGTTGGCAGCCACAGTCAGCCATGCCGGACCGGAAACCTTGGCGTAGGTCAATGGATCGCTGTCGGCATCTGTAGCCGAACCATTGATGGTATCACTGTAGGCGACGCCTTCGTCGGCATCCGGCTTGTTGATCGGATCGGCGGTGAAGACCGGGGCATCGTTCACGTTGACGACGGTAATGTTCAGCGTAGCCGTGTCGGTTCCTCCGTTGCCATCATCTACCTGCACGGTGAATACGTTGGCACCGACATCGCTCTGAGTCGGAGTGCCGCTCAGTGCGCCGTCGGAAGCAACGCTCAACCATGCCGGACCGGAGACCTTCGAATAGGACAACGGGTCACTTTCTTCATCGGTTGCAGAGCCGGCAATGGTATCGCTGTAGGCAGAATCTTCATAAGCATTCGGCTTATTAATCGGATCAGCGGTGAAGACCGGGGCATCGTTCACGTTGACGACGGTAATGTTCAGCGTAGCCGTGTCGGTTCCTCCGTTGCCATCATCTACCTGCACGGTGAATACGTTGGCACCGACATCGCTCTGAGTCGGGGTGCCGGACAGCGCGCCGCCGGAAGCAACGCTCAACCATGCCGGTCCGGATACCTTAGAGTAGGTCAGGAGATCGCTGTCTTCATCGACAGCGGAACCATTGATGGTTTGGTTGTAACCTGAATCTTCGGTGGCATCGGTTCCAATGATTGGATCGGCGGTGAAGACCGGTGCATCGTTCACATTCAGCACCTCGAGGTTCATGGTCGCCTCAACCGGAGGATTGATTCCATCCGAAACACTGACGATAAAGACATTGTTGCCCACATCGGCCTGCGTTGGTGTGCCGACAATTTTACCGTTGGAGGCATTGGCCACGGTCAGCCAGGCCGGACCGGAAACCTTGGCAAAGGTCAGCGGATCGCTTTCGGGATCGCTCGCGCGCCAGTTGATATATTTGCTGTAAGCCGTATCTTCGGTCGCCGCAGCCTGTGTGAACGGATTCTCGCTCCATGCGGGCGGACTATTTGGCGTTGCAGCGACCGCAGTGATCTCCAGCACCGGCGGGTATGAGCCTTCTTTACTCGAGAGTTCGCCCAGGGCATCGACCGGGGTCTGGATGGCAAAGCTGTAGGTGCCGTTGCTTACGATGTAGCTGGATACATCGATTTCGATCCACGTTCCCGGAGAGGCCGTGGGGCTGGCAATCAAGGCGCCGAGTGCGGGCATGTTGTTCCACGTCAGCCTGTTTTCATCCCACACGTTGTCGGCAACCTCGTGAAGGTCGATCTGGCCGTTCTGCGTGGTTGAATAAACCTTCAAAGTGGCGTTACTGATGGTTTCGGTGAGGCCACTGACCATAAACTTCAGATACGCTATGCGGGCATAGTTGTTAACCGATGTGCGCATAGTCGTTGCACATGCGCGCCCAGTCCGGCTTGCCGAGCACCAGCGCGGCATAGGTGGTGTCGATGGCGTAGTCGGCAATGTTGCCGACCACTTCGTCTTCGCTGGGGCGGGTGTCCCACGAAAGGTCGAACATCGGCTCGATGAATTCCTGTTCAATAAAGTCGCGTGCGCTAAGTCCGGCGCCGGGCACCGTGGCGTTCAGGGCATCGGCACTGTAGATGCGGTCGTAGATATCGATCAGATCGTTGAGCCGGTCGATGCCGACGTGGTAGCCGGTGTCGCGGTGGAGGCGCTGCAGCAGCTTCATGGCGGAACCGATGTGATCCAGCGTGGGGTCGAAGACATAGCTGCCCATGCGTCCCTTGGAACTGATGTGTTCGCGCACGCCGAACATGGAGGAATAGTTGGCGGCATAGGCGGTGAGAATCTCCACGACATATTCCGCATAGATCTCATCGCCGCTTTCAAGGTAGGCCTTGGAAAGGTATCCCATGGCGGTCATCAGCCATTCGCTGCGCAGATAGTCGCGCATGCCCGTGAAATAGTAGCGGCCGTTGAAAATATTCAGGTCGGGCTCGCTGGTGTCGGTAGTGCAATACACCGTGTAGGGGCTGGAGGCAAAAGAGGGGTCTTCCCAGTAGGTGACGGAAACCACTTCGCCCTGGGCGGAGACGCCGTAGCCGGTCTGGTTTTCGGGGTAGGTGGCGTTGGGGAAATCGGTGCCGTAAACATCGGTGATCACATCAGGGTTCGCCGGGCTCCAGCTCCACGCCACGTTGTGGTCGACGGGATGCGGGGTCTTGATTCCGGGAGTATGAAGCGGCGCCCAGGCGGCCACTTCTTCTTTGGTGTATGGATTAACCACATTGGCATCGGCCCAGGCCACGTGGGATGCATTGTGGCTGTGGATGCGCAGGGGATGGTTAAGCTGGAAGGCCTTCGAACGGTTGCCTGTAGCGTAGTCGGGAATGTTGCGCAGCGGATAGGTGAAACTGCCATTCATGAAATAGGTCATGCGTTCAAGCCGGTTGGAATAGCCGGTGCCCATGGGGGGCATGGCGTCGGCTGCGGCCTGTGCGGATGCCGCGCTGGGAAACGGGATGTAGGCCGCTGTGGTTTCCGCCGCATCCGCCAGGATGGGGAGGAAAAACAGGGTACATAATGCTGCTGATAAATTTGGTTTAGACATGGGAATATCCTCGTTATGAAACTAGACACGCTGCTTAATGTGAAATTCGTGATGAACGTTTGGGTTATTTAATTTCGGCCTCGATCCTGAAGAAGCCGTTGGAGGGGGAAAGGTCGAGTTCCAGGACGTCCTCCGGCGGGGAGGCGGGGGCTGCCCAGTCGCGCGCCACCGTCCAGTCGCTGAGGTTCGGGCTCTGCCAGACGCGGTAGAGCACGTTGCTTCGGCTCGGCCACGACAGTTCAATTTTTCCAACCCCTGGAAACGGGGTGGTGTCCATTACGGCAAAGGTCGAGTCGGGGTTTTGCGGATCGGTGCCGAGTAGGGTTTCCTGCCCGTCCGTCAGGCCGTCGGTGTCGATGTCGATGATGTCCGGATCAATTTCGATGGCGGCGATGACGGGGCGGTCGACCATGCTTTCGAGTTCCACGTCCAGCTGGCCGTCGGACAGGAGGAGGAAGGTTTCGTGGACATGTGCCGCGTTCTGTCCGGCCGTCTCGAAGATATCGAACTGGTCGAGGGTTTCGCGGCCTTCGAGGTAGACGTTGAACCGCCGGGCACCGGCTTGGGCATGGTCGGGTTCGGCAAAGTGGAGCCGTACGCGGTAGAGGCCGTTAGGCAGGCCGAAATGGTAGTGGATGGAGCCGGATGTGTTGCCGCTGCGGTAGGTCTGGTAGAGCGCGGGCTCGTCCGTTGCGGCGATGGCATTGGTGTGGGACAGGTCTGAGCCGCCGTCGTTCCATACGCCCCTTTCCTTGGTGAAGGCGCGGCCGTTCGAGGCCAGGTGATAATCCCCGCCACCACAGTTCAGCCGGAGGGATGCGCGGCCGGCATAGTTGGAATGGACGGCAAGCGCCACGTCCGTGCCGGGGGTTGGCGAATGGTTGATGGTCAGGTTCCAGTAGAGGGCGGAGTTGTGGTTGCTCCAGTTGCCGCCCGGTTCCTCCGGACGGGTGACGGTTTCGAGGACGGTCTTGCAGTGGGGCAGCTCGATGCCCCGGTAGTTTTTGTAATGGTGGTAGACCATTTCATAGACCTTGAAAAAGGTCGGGCGGCCGATGGACGAGATGGCCGTGTTGTAGTCGTGGGCGCTGTTGCTGCCGGTGGGCGAGGGATAGACCTGGAAGGGCAGGTGGTTTTCCCCGAGGTTGTAGGCGGCATAATACTCGAACGCCCTGCCCACCGAGCGGTTGTCATATTCATAGAGGTCGATGCCCTGTGTCCATGCGGTCTGCGCGCACAGTGAAAGGAAGGTCAGCCCCATGGACGAATGAGTCTGATCGCGGGCGCTCTCCTGGCACTGCCCGCTGGCCAGCAGGTAGTGGGAGATGCGTGCGTTGGTGTCACCATCCTTCAACCAAGCGATCTGTTCGTCGAACAGCACCTTGTCGTCGAGCAGCACGGCGATGGTCATGACCGCCCAGGTGGCGCTCAGATCCCAGTTTCCATTGTAGCCGACCATGCGTCTCCCGTCGGCAATCGGTAGAACCTTTGTACGCATCATGTCCTTGAAGGCGTTTTGTTCGACCGCCGGCCATGAGGTGTTGCTGCTGGTCAGCAGGTCGGCCGCATGCGCCAGGTAGCCCCACCAGTGCATGGCGTGGCTTTGGCCTTCGAGCGGATCGCCCGGTTCCGCTGTAAAGCTCTCAATGTCCGCCCAGGTGTTGAGCATCGTGATGGCCGCCGCTTCCGAATTCGTGTTTCCATTGATGATCCAGTCGTTAATATAGCGGATCAAACCCGCTCCCGCATATTTGGCCGGGGCCGCATAGGCTGTGCCGACAATATGGGTAGGCGGGATCCAGTCGGTTTTGTCGATCCGCCCCCGGGCATTGCTCATCATGGAGCTCCAAAGCCCGTCGCGGTAGGGGTCGTTTTCGTTCATCGCGGCGGCCAGCGCATTGATCTCGGCGGCACTCTGCAGGCAGCCGGGATGTTTCAGGCCGGTTGAGCCTGTTGTTTCCACGATCACTGCCGCGGGATCAATGGTAACATTCAGAGCTGCGGGATTGGCATTGTTGTGCGGGCGGATGGCCATGCCGTTGGCATTTGTGTCGACGCAAAAGACAAAGGTCAGTAGGCCGTCGGTGTCGCTGTTGAGCAGGTTGATGAGTGGGTTGCCGGAAACCGTGACGGAAACATCGCCTGCATTTGCGCCGGGCAGCGTCTGTGAGCCGAGGAATACGAGGTTGGAGTGGCCGATCTGGTGGAGGTTTTCCAGGGGTTGGAAAAGGCCGTTGGTCGCAACCGAATTCCAGGTTGCATTGCCCGTGTCACCGCCCGTCCAGTTCTGGAAGCCGGCCGAATCTATGACTCCGTAAACGTAGAGTGTGTGCGGGACGGCGTCCTTGGCATAGATGCTGAAGTCGGCCGCGACCACCATGCCCGTGATGGATGAGGTGTCGGCTTTCATCATGGCAATGCGGCAGTAGTCGTTGTTGGCATTTTTCAGGGTAAGCGCAGTGTCCCATGCCTGCGGGGTGTCGGCATGGGCGCCGCCCCGCACGAATGCGGAGTCGGTGAGCGAAAGGCTGTCGGCATTCGCAATGCCAGACAGGGTCGCCCAGGCTACGGTGCCGGCCAGGATTTGTTTTCCTCTGAACATGCTGTTTTCCCTCTTGGTGCAACGGTGCCGGAACGAGCTGTAGCGTCCGTTAGTCGTTTGAAATAAAACGGTATATAGCAGTGGGCAGGATGAAATACAAGCGTTAACAAACATAGACGCGGGTACGCGCAGGACGTTCACGAATATGGGAATAATTTTTTTTGGATTTGCATGAAAAATTCGATTTCATAAGGGTAATGACTTCAAGGTAAATATTTCCGGAGGAAAAGGATTGCGCTGGAATAAATTGTTTTATATAAGGCGACCATAACAAAAGGCCTCATGCCCATAATGTGGTGGTGATGGGGCGCATTAACTAAAGCCGCGGGTGCGGAGGGCAACTGAACGGAAGCCATACGGAGGAAATCAAATGAAGAAGCTTGTTTTATTCAGCACGGCCGCGGTTGCGGCCTACACCGCGCAGGCGGCGTTTGTGACAACCAATGCTACCGACGGGGCGATATTGAAAGGTGGATCATCCACCAATGTAGTGCAGGCCGCCTCCTCAATCTCCGTAAAAGACGCAGGTTCCGATGGAACCATCGACAACGGCGGCCTGCGGATCGGCATGCTCAAGCTCGATCTTTCCGGGGTGACCGGAACGGTCTATGCCGCATCCATCAATCTGTTTCAAAAAGAGCCGGATCCTTACGACTTTTATGTTTGGACGGTCGATCATGATGCTCCCGGGCAGGACTGGACGGAGGCCTCCGCGACGCTGGACTCGGTGCTCTCCAGCGGGCTGTTCGATCCCCAGACGGGGCTTTACAAGGCCAGCGACCCCAACCTCAACCTGATCGGTGTAAAGCATTTTGCAGGGGACGATGGCGACAGCCAGTACAACTGGGAATCCTTTTCCTCGTTCAAGGGGAATGATCTGGCCTCCTGGGTCAACGATGCGGTGGCCGATGGGTCGAATACGCTGACGCTGGTTTTCGGGTCAAGCAGTGGGAGTTCCATTGGGACATTCCGCGGGGCGTCGCACAGCGATGCGCCCTACCTGCGCTTTTCCTACGACCCGGCCGATGAGCCGGCATTGGTTGAGAATGTGTTCCAGATCGGAGGGCAGGGCTTTCACCGCAATGAGGGTTGGAATTCGGCCGTTCCCAATGCGACCACCAATTCGGCCACGTTGACTATCACCGATGCCGCCGATACCAACCTGCAGATCCAGGTGATGCTCAAAGCGGTCAATCCGGCCGACGTGCTCACTTTCAATACAACCCACGTTGCCGTGGACAGTTCCGCACGCCAAACGGATGTCAACACCGGCCGCCTGAATGACGATGAGCAAATAGAGGTGACCATTTCGTATATCGACCCCAACGGTTCGCTGCTCGATATTGGCATGAGCGGCATCGGTGCGATTTGGGGCAACAATTCATCGGAGACGACCACCGTCACCGATGCGGTCGGCGGCTCCTATGACATCGTGGCAATGGATAACGATACTTTTGTGCAAGGCACCTACGGCAACACCGGGCTGGAGCAGCTGAGCAAGTCCAACACCAATGCCTGGAAACTAACCTGGTCGGCGACCGGCGATGATACAACGTCCAGTGTCGGCGCCTTTGCGCTGACCTACCTGACCGGTGCGCTGGATCCGGCGCATGGTGAAGTGGCGCTGAATTCAATGTGGAGCAATAGTAGTGGGTTGGAGTTGCTCGACCAGTCGGCCACCCATGCCTCCGCAACGTTCACCAACACGGTCGACGGAACCAACCGTCGCTTTTTCCAGCGCGCTTCCGATGGCAAGTTTACGAGTGCCCCGGTGCAGGTTTCCGAAACCGTAACTGTCTCGTTCACGGCAAAAATCGGCAGCGACAAAGCGCTGAATGGTGCCGACCGGGTTTTCCGCGGCTCCATCTGGGACGAGGGAGTTTCTGAGAATAACGGACTCAGCTTCCGTGTGGACTATGGTGATGTCGGCGGCACCACCATGGAGCTAGGGAAGTGCAGCATCTCCGGCTCCGGCTATGTCGGTAACATTGGCGGAACCACCAATTCGGCCTTGGTGCCTTCCGGTGCATTGGTTGATCAGGGCGACGAGTCGGACTTTGTGCTCAGGTTGACCCGCACGGGGTTGACCACCGTCGATCTCTCGCTGACGCAGGATGACGTGACCCTGTCGAAGAGTTATGCCGACTTCAATTTCGACTCGTTCGATGCCATCGGGTTCCGCATCAACCTGGATAATGAAAACCACCTGATCATCACCAATCTGCTGGTTGAGATCACCGGTGCAGCAGGCATTGATACCAATAACTTCGCTTACTGGGCGGAAGACATGGGACTGACAGAAGGCGTGAATGATGGTCTGTACGATGATGCCGAAGCTGGCGGCGGCGATGGCGTAAACAACCTGCTGGAATATGCCCTTGGCGGCGACCCGCTCGTGGACGATGCGGCTTCCATCCTTCCGGTTGAAAGCGTGGATGCCACCTACCTGAACTATGTCTACAGTCGCCGCACGGATGCCGCGGCCCGTGGCCTGACCTACGATGTGGATTCCACGCTGAATCTGGTGATTGGTCCAATGACCAATGATACTGAGGAAGCGGGCAGCGTTGATGTCGGCGGTGGATTCGAGTCCGTCACGAACCGTGTGCCTACCGCAACCGAAGACACGCAGTTCATGGGATTGGAAGTCGGACTCAGCGAATAGGCTGAAAGCATTCTGATTCACGAATGAAACAAAGCCGTCCGGATTGCATCTC
The DNA here is from genome assembly GCA_964486885.1 of uncultured Verrucomicrobiota bacterium. Taxonomy (GTDB): domain Bacteria; phylum Verrucomicrobiota; class Kiritimatiellia; order Kiritimatiellales; family Pontiellaceae; genus Pontiella. Next base: position 46,154 of record CAZAPF010000023.1, on the reverse strand, counting down.
CGGGCGGTTTTTTATATTCCTGTCTATTTAAGGAGTATTTGATGAATAGATTATCTGCAGGTTTGGTTTGTGTTTTGGTTGCGACGGGTTGCGATGCCGGGCCGAAGGTGGTGCAGGAAGACTTTGAGCGTTTTTCGCCGATGATTTATGCCGATGCGGAATTTTCCGAATATTGGAAAAACATGAATTGGGCACACCTTTACGGTAAACTCGCGGTGGTTGAAGACGATGCGCAGGGCAAGGTGTTGCGAATCTCCTATCCGCAGGGTGGAGTGGGGCCGCAGGAGACGGGAGGTCAATTTGTGCTGAAGCTTCCCCCTGCAGATGAATACGAGCTCTCCTACAAGGTAAAGTTTGAGGACGGCTTCGATTTCCGGCTCGGCGGCAAGCTGCCCGGGCTGACGAGCGGTGGTGAAAAATACACGGGAGGCCATCATCCCGTCAAGGGTGAGGGCTGGAGCGCCCGCTTCATGTGGCGCGAAGGGGCGACGGCCGAGCTCTATCTCTATTATGTTGATAACAAATCGGAGTGGGGTGATCAGTATCCGTTCGGGGGCGTTATACTCAAGCCGGGTACGTGGTATGAGTTCCGTCAGCGCATCAGGCTGAATGCGCCGGATGGAAAAGATGGTGTCATTCAGGCCTGGATCGATGGAAAAAAAGTGGTTGATCTTAAAAACCTGCGTTTGCGTATTGGGGAGCAGGGATATATTGATTCCTTCTATTTTTCAACGTTCCACGGTGGGCAGACGCCGGAATGGGCCCCGTCCGTCAACTCTTTCGCGCGTTTTGACGATATTCAAATCCGGATCCCTTAGTCCGGGAAAGGATTTTATCTGAATGAAATAAAATATTATTTACTGTTCCTGCTCGTAAAAAGGCACTTTTCGGAAAGAAACGCTTGGTTAATATGGCGGATGGGGATAGTTTAATAAAAAAGTTTATGAAGCTTCCTTTTGCGGGAAGCAGTAGTTGAGAGGTATGGTATGGCACGAGTAACGATCAAGGATGTCGCCCGCGAGGCGGGGGTTAGTCTGGGAGCGGTATCGCAGGCATTGAGTCCGAATCCGCAGTCCACCATTAAGGTGGGCGATGCAACCCGGCTGAAGGTTCAGAAGGCGGCAAGTAAACTGGGCTTCCGTCCTCATGCAGGCGCAAAGTCCGTCCGCTCCAACAAGTTTCATAACATCGGCTTTTTTGTGGCGAAGAAGGGGGCCTACGACCGTCCGCCCGAGGGCTATCTGATGGGCGTGAGCGACGCGGCGCAAAAACGTGGCTATCGTATTGTGCTGGTGGGGCTGGAAAACGGACAGGGGCATTATCAGGATGTAGTGCCTTCGTTGCTGCGCGAAAAAAATCTCGATGCCCTCGTAGTGGCATCCTACCATCAGCTTTCCGCGCTCATCCATGACGAGCTGGAAAACATGGGACTGCCCGTGGTTTATGTGAACGACAGGCATGAGTTTAACTCGTCCTGGGTTGATGATGTCTCCGGTGCCCGCGTCATGACGGACTATCTCATCGAACGCGGTTCGAAAGATATTGTATTTGCCATGCGCACCCATTCGGAAAATCAAAATATCGAGGACATGCATTATAGTGCAAAAATGCGCATCGATGGCTACACCGCAGCCATGGAAGCGGCCGGGCTGAAGCCGGACGTGCGCACTATTACGATGCGTGAAACGCTGGAGTTCAACCAGCGCATTCCAGATCAATGGCTTTATGGTGAAGGCAAGGCTATGCCGGATGCGATTTTTGCCTATGATGATGATTTGGCCAATAGCATTGCCAAAATCCTATACCGAAAAAAGGTGCGGATTCCAGAGGATGTGGTGTTGGCGGGCTTCAACGGAGCCTATGCTTCGTTAAGTGCCTGGCGACCCCTGACCACCATGCGGATTCCATCCTATGAAATGGGCTATGCCGCCCTTGAGCTGGCGCTCCAGATCATTGAAGATTCCGGGCAGAAGCAGTTTCCTTCCATTAAATTTCAGCCTGAGCTCGTCATCGGCGAATCCACGCGCTGATTGGAATAAAAGAAGGTTCATGGCCGGAAAGGCACTGACTTAATGGTCATTTGCATGGAATCCCATGTAGCCGAGGTCCTCGACCTTGGATCGGACGCAAGGCCGTTCCTCTGAAGGCGGGGTCTCGGCTTTAATACCGCTAGCTTAAGCAGGCTTTTCTTTTCAGGGAGCAGGTGAGCCGCCTGCGGTACAGCTCGTACCGCCGCCATCCTGGCGGCTCCGCAAAGCCCGCTGGACGCGACACGAAGTGAGAGCGAAGCTCAACCGAGGCTGTCCGGAAGAAAGCAATGACCAACGGGAGTGGCAACCGGGCGGTACAGAAAACGTGCCGCAGGTAATTGAGCGCGGATAGCAATCAATTTTGGCCTGCCCGTTCGGTCGGTCGCAAGGCCGTTCCGCCGAAGGCGGGTCTTTGCCCCCGCCCTGCAATCCGAAAACCGTTGCGTGGTCTCCATGATGGCGGCGGTGTGGGCTGTATCGTGTTTCCCGCAGATGGATGCGGGTGGTCAGGCCTCGGGTTGTTCTTCAGGTTCTGGCTGGAGATTCTTTTCGAGGTAGGCGTCCAGCTTGTCGTTTTTCTTGCGAAACCAGATGTCTTTCTGGATATGCGTGCTGGAAAAGCCAAACCACTTCGTTTTATCCGTGATCACATTCAGGCCTATAATCGGCTGATCGCCATGTTCTGCGAGCGAAAGGGAAAACTCCTGCGGTTTCCCGGTATCGCTGTTTTTCAGCTGCAGGGAAAGTGCCGGACTTTCCTTGCTGTCTTTTGCGATCGACCAGGTTCCGCTGTAGTGCTCTACGCGGCCGTTTTCGTCGCTGCCCATCGGTGCGCGCCACGCGTCCGGCAGAACGGCCTCGATGGTCTGGTCCGCGGAAAGAGTAATGTGCAGGCGGAGCAGGTCTTCAGCACTGTAGGCCTGCTTGGCATTGATGACAACGGAGTGTCCGGGCAGGTAGATGCCCGCCAGCTCTTCAGCCGCAGGTTCTGTATCGAGAGGGGAATAGCCACAGCCAACCAGACAGGAAAGCAGGACGCCGATAACGGTTTTTGAAAGCTTCGGATTGATCATCAATTTTGCTTGCACCTTAGAGTTTAGTGTGTAAAAAATACAATCGTTTTATAAGGTTAGAACTCGCAAATGAACAGCACAAAATCAGTTTAATTTTCAATCATAAATAAAACGTAATATTATGGCATTATATACACCGAAGGAAAAAAAGAACATCCCGGAAAACGAGCGGGTGCCTGCCTGGGAAAAGCTGGCGCTGGCTACGGGATCTCCTGTGGAACAGTTTACGATCTGGGTACCGTTGTTTACGCTGCTGCCAGCCTTTAATATGGCATTGGGCATTTCTCCCGTCAAGATGGCCATGGCCATGGTGATCTTCCGCCTGTGGGATGCGGTTACCGATCCGCTGGTAGGCAATATCAGCGATAACTTCCGCTCGCGTTGGGGCCGCCGCAAGCCGTTCATTATCATCGGCGCAATCTGCTGTGGAATTACCCTGCCTTTGCTGTTCAATGCATCTGCGGACTGGAGCGATGGTTTTCTTTTGGGCTATCTGACCATTTGCTCCCTGCTGGTTTATACCAGCTTCACGGTCTTCCAGATGCCCTGGTTGGCACTCGGTTGCGAGATGACCCCCAACTATGATGAGCGTACCCGTGTAATTGCCTGGCGCGCGGCGGGCACCAAGATTGCCGCCATCGTCGGTGGCATGGTCTGGGGCCTGACCACGCTTACCATTTTCCAGGATCCGCAAACCGGGGACATCGATCTGCTGCGCGCCATCGGCTGGATCGGTATCTGCATGGGGGGCGCCATTCTTATTCTGGGCCCGATTTCGGGATTGGTCATTAAAGAGCGCTACTATGAGATCGCTGCAAAAGCGGAAAAAACACCGTTGCTCAGGAGCATCAAAGAGACGCTCTCCAGCAAGCCGTTCCTGATTATTCTGGGGGTTACCATCGCGCAGCTGGCCGGTGCTCTATCGGTGAAAAGCCTGGGGCTCTATGTCAATAAATACAAGGTATGCGCAGGGGATACGGCGCTCGCTTTTCAGATTCAATCGGTGGTGGAAGTCACGCAATACGCTGTGGCCCTGCTCAGCATTCCATTCTGGGTCTGGGTCGGCAAGTTTATCGACAAAAGCAAGGCGCTGGTGATTATCGTATTCCTGAACATTATCGGCCAGGCATCCATGTGGTTCCTCTACACACCGGCAAATCCCTGGCTGCAGGTCATCCCGCAGTTTGTACTGGGCCTGTCCATGCCGTCGATTTGGCTCTTTATTCCTTCGATGATTGCCGATGTGATTGATCTGGACGAACTGAAGACCGGTGCGCGCCGCGAAGGCAGCTTCAACGCCGTCTTTACCTGGGTGCTCAAGTTGGCCATCGCCTTGGTGGTGGGATATTCAGGCGTGCTGATCACCATGTCGGGCTTCGACGTTGCCCTGCCGGAGCAGCCGGCCGAGGTGCTGACCCGCATGCATGTTTACCTGGTTGTCATCCCGTGCGCCATTTTTGCCACAGGGCTTTTCCTGCTTCTTCGCTATAAACTGACCCGCGAGACCATGGCGGATGTGCGCCAGCAGCTCGAGGAACGCCGGGGTAAGCTGGACTAGGTCCGATTTCCATCCCGTGAAAAGTCAAAATCCCGGCTGTGAATCCACGACCGGGATTTTTTATTCCCAACATGGGCTATGCCGGTATCTAGCGGAGCTCCTCCACCCATTATGGTGCGGATGCTGTCGTCGGTTTGAACCGGTCTGGTAGGTCGCTGAGCATGATTCGGCATTAGAGCGGGGGTGTGGTTGATAAAGCAACAGGTGTAAAAATAAGTGGATTTTGGCGGCGAATTCCGATTCTTTATATGAATACAGGGGAATCAGGAGATGGGTGTATGAAGAAACAGTTTTTTGCTAATCATGCCAAATCAAGTGCAGCGCTGGTCAGTCTGGGGATTCACGCCATTTTAATCGTTGTGGCGCTTTCGTTCGTAGCGGTTACGGTCATCACAAAAGAAGAAAAGGCGTTTGAGGCCAAGCCCATTGCCCGGCCAAAGATGAAGCTCAAGAAGCTGCAGGTTCCGGTCAATATCAAGAAAAAGAAGGCGCAGAAACCGAAGCTGCGGAAGCGCATTGTGGTGCAGCCGAAAATGAACCAGACCATGCCCGACATCAAGATGCCGGAAATCAGCGGAGTGAAAGGGGGCATTGGTAGTGGCGAAGCCGGTGGTCTCGGCGGAGCCGGGGGCGTTGGATTCTCCATGCCTGAAATCGAGGTGTTCGGTATCAAGGGCAGGGGCGAAAAAGTATTTATCATTTTGGATTCCTCGCCGGAAATGATGTACGACGAAATGGGCGGCATTGCAGCTTATACCATTATCAAGGACGAGCTCGTCAGCATCGTTGGCAGTCTTCCGGCAACCGCCCTGATTAATGTGGCCGTCTACGACAGCGGGCGCACCTATGTACTTTTCCCGAAGATGGTTTCTGCAAACTCATCTAATGTGGCGAAGGTGGATGCCTGGTTGAAACCGCTGCACTCTATTAAGCCGGGGATGGGTGCCAATGAATGGGGCGGTTCCACGCTGGGACCCGGAGGAATGGAAAGTACGGATGATTTTCGTGTGGGAAAATTTGAACGGCAGGAATTATGGTACCGACCTTCCATGCTCGCCATGAAGCAGCAGGCTGATGCCGTATTTGTGCTGACCTCCCGATGGGGCCATCAACGCATTCTGAAAGGCGAAAGGGATGATGGTTGGTATGAGGGTTCTGCCGGGCGTCGCTGGAAAGAAAGCCATGAGAAAGCGAAACTTTTGCTGGATGAGGAAAATAAAAAACGTGCTGAAAACGGTGAGCCTCCCCGGGTGATTCGCCGTGAAAATGCGTGGGATATGAACCGTGCCTATTTCCCGGATATTGAACGGCCTCCGGATCCGGAATTTTATTACCACAAACCCAAAGAATTTGCGGAAGGGTTTGTTCAGGTTCGCGAACAGTACAGGCCGAAAGATATGCAGGTTAAAAGCGGTCTGTCGAATAAGAAAAAAACGGCTTCTGAAGTTTCATTCAATGTGGTGCGTTTTGCCAAGGTAGATGCGGAATGGAGTGAGTATTATGATGGGCGGACAGAAGAGAATTTCGGAAAACTAACCGGAATGTTCAGAGGTAAATACCGCACCATCGCAGGGCTGGAGGCGATTAAAAGCTCTGTTAAATAGTTATTTGGTCAAAAAGGGGTGAAGCCGGTGGTGTTGGCTGCAGAACCCCTCTCCGGCTAGTCGAAACTGAAAACGCGATGGTCAGGGTCACAGATTCATTTTGTTTTCTTCTTTGCCCCCGCTTCCGTTTTCAGCGGTTTCCACGCATCAACCGGTTTGAACGATGGGTCATTATAGTCTGCACCGCTTTGGCTTTGCTCCACGCTTTTGAAGAATGTGATCAGTTCCTGTTCCATTTCAGAAGTTTTCTCCGGCATGGCTGCGCTCAGGTTGTTTTCTTCCGGACGGTCTTTGGAAAGATCGTAGAGCTCGCGTGACGGCAGAAGAAATTTGTAGCCGTCTTTTACCAGCGAAGATGTTCCGCTGCCATAACGGAACGGAATCGCTTTGCGGCGCTTCTCCATTTGTTCCGTGAGGATAGGAAGGATATTCTCTCCGTCGACCGGACGGTTGTCGGGCATGGAGTAGCCGACCAGGTTTTGAATGGTCGGGAAATAATCAAGCGTCGTCAGGATGGAGTCCGAAGACGTACCCGGCTCGATCGTTCCCGGCCAGACCGCAAAGGCGGGAACGCGGACGCCTCCGTCGTAGAGTGCGCGCTTGCGGCCGCGCAATCCATCCGTCGTGCCTGCTCTCCGCCCTTTAGGCGCTTTCCCTTCCGGCCCGTTGTCGGAACAGAAAAAGATCAGGGTGTTGTCGGCGGTTCCGGTTTTTTTCAGTGTCTGCGCAATTCGGCCGACCTGTTCATCGAGTTCGGTGATGCAGCCGTAGAAGTGCGCGGCATCGCCGTGACCCTCATACATTTTCAAATAATCCGGTCCGGCTTCAATATCTTCATGCGGAGCGTGGAACCAAACAACGGCCAGGAACGGTTGCTTGTTAGCCGCGGCCTTTTCAATGAAGGGTACGGCGCGGTCAACGACCACGCGGGCCGCACCGCCTTTAAGGCTTTCGTCGTTGCCGTCTAGTTCTACGCCGTTTTCAAAAAACGGATTGTTCTTCGCCCGTTTGCCGATGCCGGGATTCCAGGTGGTGACCGCCGATTCTGTTACGAACGATGCGTCATAATCACGCTCCCATGGCGGGGCATAATTTAGTTCCGGCTTGCGGCGTTCACCCTTTGACGACATGGTCTTGCTAAGCGTTCCTAGATGCCACTTTCCAAAATGACCGGTGGTGTATCCTTTTTCCTTCAGCATTTTTGCCAATGTGATTTCCTGTTTTGGCAAATGCCCTTTATTTGCGGTGTAGATGCCATAGCGATCGTGGTGCAGACCGGTCAGGCAGGTTCCGCGGGTAGGGGAGCACACTGAATTGCCGGAATAAAAGTGTGTCAGTACAACGCCGCGTTTGGACAGGGCGTCCATGTGCGGGGTTTGGATAATCGTATTGCCGTTGAAGCCTGTATCCCCATAGCCCAGGTCGTCGCACATCATCAGGACAATATTGGGTTTTGTTGATTCCGCCAGCGCAGTACAGCTGAGCAATATTGCACCGATAGTAATAAAACGTCTGACTGTCATAGTTTCCTCTTTCTCTTTGATTGATTTGAATAGATATGACGTAGCACGATAACAAATATGGACGATTATTTCTCGAAGGCAGTGTTGTTGAACAGGGTGTCCGTAATCCAGCAGCGTGCTCGTTTATTCTTCTTTTAGGGGATTTTGATGTGAAAGAGAAGGGGCAGATAGTATCTTCCGGCCACATAATCGGAGAGTGTTGATGAAGGGATTAAAAATATTGTTGGTGCTGTTGTTTCCTGTCATGTCGGTTGCCGCAGTCCAGCGGCCTAATTTTATTTTCCTGCTGGTGGATGATCTGGGGTGGGGGGATTTCGGCTGCTACGGCGCAGAGTTCTATGAAACCCCGAACATCGATAAGCTTGCAAGTGAAGGCATGCAGTTCAGCAACGGCTATGCAGCATGTACGGTTTGCTCGCCGAGCCGGGCAGCCATTCTGACAGGATGCTATCCCGCCCGTTTAAAGCTGACGGACTGGATTACAGGCCATAAAAAACCGTATGCAAAACTCTCGGTGCCGGATTGGCAAACCTGGATGGACCACGAGCGTATTCTGCTGCCGGAAGCATTGAAGGAAGCGGGGTATGCGACAGCGTTTCTTGGTAAGTGGCACCTGATGCCGAATGGATTGGATAACTTTGATGAACACTATCCGACGAGCCACGGTTTTGATGTTAATATTGGCGGCCGCGAATGGGGTCAGCCTAAAGGGCCGGGTAAATATTTTTCGCCGTTTGATATGCCGAATCTGGACGATGGAAAATCGGGCGATTTCCTGACGGATAAGTTAACCGATGCCGCGCTTGATTTCCTGGATTCAACGGATAAAGAAACACCTTTCCTGATGTATTTTTCCTATTACACCCTGCATGGGCCAATCATGTGTCCGCCGGAGCTGGAGGAAAAATACAAAGCAAAGGCTGAAACGTTCGACAACCGGAAAAATGAATATCTGAATCCCCGGCGTGCCGGCATGGTGGAAAGTCTTGATAACAGTGTTGGCCGTATCATGGCCAAGCTGGATAAACTGGGTGTTACAGATGATACGGTCGTGATCCTGACTGGAGATAACGGGGGTAACTATGATGAAACTACCGCCGGACTGAAGGGGTTTAAGGGATTCTCCCACGAGGGCGGAACACGCGAACCGTTTATTGTGAAGTGGCCGGGTAAAACTAAACCGGGTTCTGCATGCGACGAAATGGTCATCGGCACCGATTTTTACCCGACCCTGCTGGAGATGGCGGGGCTGAAACAACGTCCGGAGCAGCATCAGGATGGAGTGAGTCTTGTGCCGCTGTTGACCGGTCCGTCTACGAGTCTGAACCGGGAAGCACTTTACTGGCACTATCCACACTATCATCGCACCAAACCCTACGGAGCTATCCGCCAGGGTGACTGGAAGCTGATTGAGTTTTTTGAGGATGGACAGCTGGAACTCTACAACCTCAAGGATGATTCGCAAGAACGCACAAACCTTGCCGTGTCACAACCCGAAAAGGCGGAGCTTCTTCTTGCGGAATTGAAGGCATGGCGTAAGTCAGTCGGAGCCCAGGAAATGCCGGCGAATCCGGATTATGATCCGGAGTATGAAGGCTCAAAGAAAAAGAAAAAAGCGGCACGAAAAAAGTAAAAGCGGCATCACTCATATCCCGAGTGCGTTGGCCTAATATGCAGAGTTGCTTTACTTATGGAATACAATTCCTAATAACGTAATGAAGTTAATACTATGGAGATTTCTGATGAGACGTCTGTCGATAATCTTTTTTTGTTTGGCGGTGAGCAGTGCACTGGCCGGACGCCCTAATTTTCTATTTATTCTGGTGGATGATCTCGGTTGTCGGGATCTGGGGTATGAGGGCAGCACGTTTCATGAAACGCCGAATATTGATGCTCTGGCGGCATCGGGTATGCGTTTTGATCAGGGCTACGCCGCCTGTCAGGTTTGTAGTCCGTCGCGCGCCAGCATCATGCTGGGGAAGGCGACCCCGCGCCACGGTATCACCCAATGGATCGGCTCAAAGGTCGGGATGGAATGGGGCCGCGACGATCCTGTCCTGCCGGTGGAGTATGTCCGCAATCTGCCGCATGAAGATACGACGTTGGCAGAAGCATTACGAGAGGGCGGCTACACCACCTTTTTTGCCGGCAAGTGGCACTTGGGGGCTAAAGGATCCTGGCCGGAAGACCATGGCTTTATGATTAATAAAGGCGGTTGGGATAAAGGGTCGCCGATGGGCGGTTATTTTGCGCCGTGGAAAAATCCGCGCTTGGAAAGTGGACCGGATGGTGAATTGTTGACCCTGCGCCTGGCGGAAGAAACCGCTTCGTTTATCGAGGGGCATCAGAAGAAGCCGTTCCTGGCCTTTCTCTCGTTCTATACGGTGCACGGTCCGATTCAAACCACCGAAGCCTTACATCAAAAATATACGGATAAAGCGATGGAGATGGGGCTAACCGATAACGCCACCCGCTTCAAGTTTGACCGCCGTCTTGCGGTTCGGCAGGTACAGGACAATCCGATCTATGCCGGGATGGTCGAATCACTCGACACCGCCGTTGGCATGGTGATGGAAAAACTGAAGGAGACCGGACTCGATAAAAACACCGTCGTCATCTTTACCGGAGATAACGGCGGGGTTTCATCCGGCGATGCGTATTCAACCAGCCTGCTGCCGTTCCGTGGCGGGAAAGGGCGCCAATGGGAGGGCGGCATTCGTGAGCCATACATTATCCATGTCCCCGGCATAACTGAACCCGGATCCGTTTCACAGGTTCCGGCCATCGGGATGGACTTTTATCCGACCATGCTCGAACTCGCCGGTCTTCCGGCTATGCCGGAGCAGCATATGGATGGTGTAAGTCTGGTGCCTGTGCTGAAAGGGGAGAAGATGCCGGATCGCAACCTGTATTGGCACTATCCTCACTATGGTAATCAGGGCGGTGAGCCGTCATCCATCATTCGTTCCAAGGATTGGAAGCTGATCTATTACCACGAGGATGGTCGCTGTGAGCTGTACAATCTCAAAGCAGATATTGGTGAACAGAACGATGTTGCCGACTCGCACCCGGAAAAGGTGTCCGGTCTGCAAAAGAAACTGAATCAATGGCTGGCTGAAACCGGGGCAACCTTTCCGGCGCGCGATCCGCGTTTCAGCCAGGAAAAATTTGATGCCAAGGTTGAATCTGTGCGTACGGTCAGAATGCAGAAACTCGAAAAGCAGCATGCAGACTTTCTGGGTAATGATTGGCAACCCTCCGGCAAGGCACCGTGGTGGGGGAGTTCGAGGGACTGACCTGTTCGGTCGGATGTCGGTATGTGCATTCTCGGCATTGCCGAAGTATACCGGATCAGATACATTCCAACCGGAAATAAAAACAGTTTCACACTGAACCGTTTATTAGGTCAGCACTAACGCAAGGCATGAAGATATGAATAAGAATACGATTAGTCGATGGGTCACAATAGCTCTCCTGATGCTTACCGCGAGCGTTTTCGCGGAGAGGCCCAACATCATTTATATCAATGCGGATGATTTGGGGATCATGGATGTGGGCTATACTTCATCCCGTTACCATACTCCGAATATTAACAGTCTGGCGTTGGAGGGCATGCTTTTTAGCGAGGCGTATGCTCCGGCGGCCAACTGTGCTCCGAGCCGCGCCTGTGTATTCAGTGGACAGTATGCACCGCGGCATGGGGTTTACACGGTTGGAAATTCCGATCGTGGAAAATCCAAAGACCGCAAATTGATTCCGATCAAAAATACGGTGCACCTCAAGCCGGATAACCTGACGTTGGCCGCTGCCCTGCAGCAGGGCGGTTATAAGACGATTCATCTAGGGAAATGGCATGTGGGATCCGATCCGCTGCAGCAGGGCTTTGATATAAATATCGGGGGTGGCTCCGAGGGTGGCCCCAGCGGCGGCGGATATTTTTCGCCGTTTCCCAGCGGGCCGATGCAGCCGTTCAGCGATCAGTATCCTGAGGGGACGCATCGGACAGATATTTTTGCCGACCAGGCCATTAAATTCATGCGCATACACAGAGAAAATCCTTTTTTTATTCACATGGCTTATTATTCGGTTCACACCAAACTGGAGCCGGTTCCTGAGTTGATGAAAAAATATCACGGCCGGAAAGATATCAATGTTACATACGCGACAATGATCGAAAAAATGGATCAGAGCATTGGTAAAATCCTTGATGCGGTGGATAAGCTCGGGCTCAAGCATAATACGATGGTGGTCTTTACATCGGATAACGGCGGCATTCGGAAAACTTCAACACAGTCTCCATACCGATCCGGTAAAGGATCGTATTTTGAAGGAGGCATCCGCGTGCCGCTCGTGGTTCGCTGGCCGGCCGTTATTGAGGAGCGGTCCACCTGTTCTATTCCGGCGATCGGTATTGATTTTTATCCAACCTTCCTGGAAGCCGCACAACTGAAAGTTCCCGAAGGAAAGGTGCTGGATGGCACCAGTTTAATGCCCATATTAAGTGATGAGGGTGAATTTCCTTACCGGGCGCTTTATTGGCATTTTCCCGTATATCTTCAAAAATATGCAGGAGCTGAAGACGACTCACACGATGTTCAGTTCCGTACGCGGCCGGGATCTGCGATTAGGTTGGATGACTGGAAGCTTCATGAATATTTTGAAGATGGCCGACTGGAACTTTATGACCTGAAAGCGGATATCAGCGAACGGGTGAACCTTGCGGCAATCCATTCACGGAAGGCGGCTGAACTGCACCAGTTATTAAAAGAATGGCGGGAGGCAACCGGTGCTCCGGTTCCGACGGAGCAGAATCCTGAATATAAACCGTCTGCTGAGAAATAAGGAAAAAAGATGAAGCTGTTGAAATGTTTTTTTCCGGCACTTTTATTTCTTTCGGCAACTGCCGTGATAGCGGGCAAGCCGAATGTTATTTATATTCTGGCCGATGACCTGGGCTATGGAGAAGTCGGGTATAATGGGCAGAAAATGATCCAGACACCCGAGCTTGATGCCATGGCTGCGCAGGGCATGCGGTTTACCGATCACTATTGCGGGAACTCGGTATGTGCGCCGTCACGCTGCTCGCTGATGACGGGACTGCACCCGGGGCATGCCTACATCCGCGCCAACAGCCCCGGTTATCCCGGAGGGCAAACCCCGCTGCCGGCGGGCACCGAAACGGTTGGCCGACTGATGCAGCGCGCTGGTTATAAGACAGCGATCATTGGAAAGTGGGGCCTGGGATCCACTTGGGACTGCGGACATCCCAATAAGCAGGGCTTTGATCATTTCTTTGGGTATACCGATCAGCGTAAGGCGCACAACTATTATCCCGAATATCTATGGCGTAACAGCGAGAAGATCATGCTGGATAACGGCAAAGGAAAAGAAAATGACTACAGTCATGATTTGATGACGGAAGAAGCGCTGAGCTTTATCAACACTCATGCGGAGACGCCGTTCTTTCTTTATCTGGCCTACACGATTCCGCATACGCGTTATCAGGTTCCCGATCTGGCGCAGTACGAGGGCCGGGACTGGCCGAAGAATATGAAAATCCATGCGGCAATGACTTCACGGATGGACCGTGATATCGGAACGATTAAGCGACGGCTGGAAGAACTGGAGCTTGCAGAGAACACGCTGATTATGTTCAACAGCGATAACGGGGCGCATGGTCAGTTCGGTTCAGAAGAGTTCTTCAATACATCGGGAAATCTGCGCGACATTAAGCGCAGTATGTATGAAGGCGGTGTGCGATCACCGATGATTGCCTATTGGCCGGGAAAAGTACCCGCCGGGAGGGTGAGTGATCATCTGTCAGCATTCTGGGATATGCTGCCTACGCTGGCAGAATTAACCGGTGAACCGGTGCAGGGAAAGACCGATGGTATTTCCATGCTGCCGACACTGCTCGGTAAGAGTGATCAGCAGAAAAAGCACAAATATCTCTATTGGGAACTGTACGAGAAAAAGCCGAACCAGGCGGTACGCTATGGGAAGTGGAAGGGCGTTGTCGTTGATCGTCGGGCGGGTGTGAAAATTGAATTGTACGATGTTACCGAAGATGAAGGGGAACAGCAGGACCTTGCTGCAGAACATCCCGAGGTGGTCGAAAAGATACGGCAGCTCCTGGCTCAGGCTCATGAGCCCAATCCGTATTGGGATAAAGATAATAAACCATTCTTTAATGCGAAAGCCGTCTGCGATGTAAATGGAGTTGAGCCGCTTCCTCCAAAAAATAAATCCGGGAAGGCAAAAAAGAAATAACCGGATGTCCGTGGGGATGTAGAAATTCTCCGTCGGTCCTCCCTGCTGCGAAATCACGGATAAGCAGATGACAATCAACGGGTGACTTTTTAAACGGCCTGTTGTAGTGTCCCCGCTTTGCTCCTCAAAAAGAGCTTAATTTTTTATTTATATAACGTATTAAACGAAGGGAAAGCAGACCATGTTTGCACTATTGATTTCACTGCTGGTAGCGGGCGGATGCAGTTATGCCTGTGTTGCTAATAATCTGGGGAAAGGGGCCGCAATTTCATGCGGGATTACGGTTTTCTTTATATCGATATTCCTGATCGGTTTCCTGATCCGAAAGAAAACAGAACGGATTAATAAAGAGCTTCAGGATGTTCTGCTGGCCGGTCAGAAGCGTATCAGCCACAAAGTAAACCAGTTCCAGGCAAAGCCCGGGGGCAACCCCACAATGATGCAGCGCCAGATTGAGAAAGATCAAATGGAGCTGATTAAGAAGGCGCTCGATTTTACGGTAAACCTGGAACCCCTTAAAAAGTGGAACCTTCTGATGGGAAGGCAGATTGCCACCATGCGACTGCAGTTTCTTTATCAGCTGAAAGAATTTGATCAGGTTGATGAAATCTTAGCGAGGAAGGGACTGTTTTCCGGCCCGATGCTGATGGAGCCCTTGGTGGTGGGAATGAAAATGGCGCGGCAGTTTAAAAATAAAAATATTCCGGCGGCTGAGAAAACCTTCAAAAGGCGCATTAAATGGTTTAGGGGAGATCGCGGCACTTTGCTTTACGGCCTGATGTCCTGGATCTATGTGAAAAATGGTGAGCCCGATAAAGCGCAGGAACTTTTGCTGAAGGGCAAAGAGAATACCGCCAATATGGTACTTGCACGAAATTGGGAAAATCTTGCGAATGACAAAGTCAAAAACTTTTCCAACTCAGGACTGGGCGAAGAGTGGTACGGCCTCTATTTGGAAAATCCCCCCGCTCCCAAACAAAAGCGGGTACGCGGAAATGCGCAAGGTCGCCGCCCCTTTTAACACTTGCTGCTCCGGTTGTATGAAGTCCGTCATTATTGGCGGGCTTTTTTTGTTCATGCCCATCTGCGGGTAAAAATCGCATGCACTGCATGTAGACGCGACGCCCTCGTCGCGTTCCCGCCGAACGGAAGACTATGCGTGTGCAAAGCGACGAGGGAGTCGGTTGGCTTCGCCTCGCTACGCGTCTACATTGCCTCTCCCCGGAAATGGGACATGATTTTTTAGCTGATATTGGGTCCGCTTTGAGACTGCATAATTATCTATTTTAGGTACATAGATTGTGTGATTACCATTCGTTCAGCGTAATAGGCGATAAATTGACAAACCATTATATCTGTTATATTTATAAAACCTGATGAGGGTTGGCGACAATCAGTATGCGATCGTAGTACTGGGTATGCCGAATCAAGGTAAATTATGGTGATCAACATGCATAAGAAATCCATGGCGCTGACATTGTTCTTCAGCAGTCTCTATTTTTCGCTCGGTAGCTATGCGGCAGATGAACTGGGGGTGAATGTAACAAACGGTCAGTTTGACGTTCTTCTTCCCGCCTCCGCTGCATCTAACCAGTTTAGAATGGTGGAGTGGTCAACCAATCTGGTGGACTGGGTTCCGGTTGGACGGGATTATGGAAAAGATTGGGGAAATACATTTCCGCATGCTCTGCCGATTTCAACCGGCGGGGTGAATCAGGTGCTATCGGATCCGACCACTACACCGTCTCGCTTTTACCGCGTGGTAGCTGCAACGACTAGCTCCCTGAATAATTCCAACTCGGTATCCCGCTTCCTGCAGCAGGCCACCTTTGGGCCAACCCTTGATTTAATTAATAATTTTCCGGGACTGGGCGATCCTAATCTGAACGATGCTCCGTACACGAACTACGAAGCATGGATTGATGCGCAGATTGCCGGACCGACGAATTCGCATCGTGCGTTCTGGCGGGAACGGAGCAATACCAATTTTACAGATAACACCGGCTTTAGTCCGTATGAAGTCGGGCATAATCCTGCGTATGGCCATCAGATGACCTATTATGAAGGCGGTACCGCCTATAAGGCAAATACCAACGACTCCATCAACCCTCCATCTGCCCCCAAGGGGAATGATGTGACCTTCAGCAATAACGAGACGAAAAAGATTGTCTGGTATCACAGAGCGCTAACGGGCGATGACCATTTGCGCCAGCGAATGGCTTGGGCTTTAAGTCAAATCTTTGTCGTAGGCGAGGAGGGATCGAATCAGGAAAACTATGCGGAACGTTGGTTGACCTATTATGATATTTTCGTTCGGCATGCATTCGGCAACTTTCGGGATATTCTCGGAGAGGTCACATTCAGTCCGCATATGGCCCGCTACCTGACCTATGAAAATAATGAGAAGGCCGATCTGGTTGCGGGAACCTTCCCCGATGAAAACTATGCACGCGAAGTCATGCAGCTCTTTACCATAGGCCTTTGGAAGCTGAATCAGGACGGGACGCACATCCTTGATGCGAACGGCGAATCCATCCCGACCTACAGCAATGATGATATCACCGAATTTGCGAAAGTGTTTACCGGTTTTCGAAAACCGAATAACCGGGAAAATATCGAAGTCAATTATATCGATACTGTTCGTCTACAGGCCAGTTGGCATGACTTCTCGGCAAAAACCTTGCTCGATGGCAGTTCCCTTGGACCGTTTTCTGAAGACGATACAGGTTTGGTTGCCGATGTTAACTGTCTGCTTAAACATCTGTTCGAACATGACAACACCCCTCCGTTCATAGCCCGTAGATTAATCCAGCGCTTTACGGTCTCAAATCCATCGCCGAATTATATTTATGATGTTGCGGCTGCGTTTATAGATAATGGAAGCGGAGTGAGAGGCGATCTCGCTGCTGTAATCAAGGCGATTTTACTACACCCCGAAGCGCGTGAGCAGGCATTAGCCTACGATTCCTCCCATGGTCGACTGCGCGAACCGCTGATTCGGTTAATGAGCTATGCCCGTGCATTTAACATCACATCGCCGCAAACCTATGGCTTCTTTCCGTTCTATAAGCTGGACGAAGTTTTTGCCCAGTCGCCATACGACTACCCGACCGTGTTTAACTTCTACCTGCCGGATTACCAGCCGATCGGCGGTGTTCTGGACAGGGATCTTAACGCTCCTGAATTCCAGATTCACAATGATATCACCGCTCTCAGTTTGCCCAATGCGATATGGTGGCTGGTGTTTGAAGGCATTACACGAGATTCTGAGGTCGGCATTGGCCAACGGTGGTATAGCCAGGGCGACCTTGATCTCACGTATGAAAAGTCGCTGGCATCCAATTCGGATGTGCTGCTCGACCATCTGGATATGATGATCACGGCGGGACGCCTGACCAGTTCGAACCGAGCTACGATTAAAAGTGTGATTGATGCCATGCCGAGTGGAAGTGATGCGGAGCTCGAAGATCGAGTCGAACGTGCTCTGTGGCTTTTTGGACTTCTTCCTGAATTTAATGTGATCTACTAGAGGAAACATTATGAATACGCGCAGACAGTTTTTTAAACAGGCCAATTGCGCAGCGGTTGGCACGGCTTCAATCGCCTCCACTTTATTCACCTTGAAAATGATGGAAGGCGCTGCCTACGGCGCTCCGCCGGTCGGCTATAAAGCACTGGTCTGTCTCTTCCTGGCAGGCGGCAATGACTCGTTTAACATGCTGGCTCCCAAGGACGCGACTGCCTACGCTGAATATTCCACGGTACGCGGCGGAGTGGGCGGGGGTGGCCTTGCGCTGGATAATAACACCCAACTTTTGCCGATAACTGCATCTACCGGAGTAGGCGGGCAGTCCTATTCGGATTTCGGCATTCATCATCATCTGCCCTATCTGCAAACCCTGTACAATTCGGGTAAACTGGCGTTTGTCAGTAATGTGGGCACGTTGGTCGAGCCCACCACGAAATCCCAGTACGATGCAGGGACAACATTAACGCCGGTTGGTTTGTTTTCGCATGCCGATGAACAAATCCATTGGCAAACCTTGGTTCCCCAGATACGTGGAGCAGGTCCTAAAGGATGGGCTGGTCGCGCGGCTGATGTAATGACCGAGGCGAACCTTAGCGGTAAAGTAGGAATGAACATTTCCCTTTCCGGAAATAATGTTTTCCAGGTGGGGCCAACATCCATTCCCTATATTACTGATCCGAAGGGTGCTGTGCTCTTGAAGGATTACGGAGGATCCTATTCGAATGCAGTGGATAGTATTCTGGCGCAACAATATGGTAGCCTGTACCAGAAGACGCTCGTAGATGCCAATCGTTCCGCCATAGACACAGCTGTGGAGTTCGATGCCGCAGTCAGCCCTTTCGATTATAGTGCGGATTTTCCCTCTACTCAAACCGGAGATAGGTTACGGACGGTTGCTGAGATTCTTTCCGCTCGAACGACGCTCGGCATGGATCGGCAGATTTTCTTTGTCCAACGGGGTGGATGGGATCACCATAATGAAGTGCTTCTTTCCCAGGAAAACCTGTTCACCGAAATAAATGATGCCATTGAATCCTTCTGGAACAAACTGGGGACTTTGGGATTGCAGAACGACGTAGTCTTGTTTACCGCCTCTGACTTCGGTCGTACTCTCACCTCCAACGGGGCCGGTTCGGATCACGCATGGGGCGGTAACGGCTTCATGATCGGCGGAAATGTCAACGGTGGGGATATCTACGGGCACTATCCAGAGCTCGCTACCGGAAATTCTCTTGATATCGGGCGCGGATGGCTGTTGCCCACCACCTCAGTGGATGAATATTGTGCGGAACTCGCTTCGTGGTTCGGCGTGCAAAGTTCGGAACTGGGTACCATCTTCCCTAATGCGGACAACTTCTTTGATTCCGCCACAACGCCGTACCCGTTGGGTATTCTGGGTCCGTAGGCTATACATGTTGATTTTTCCGAAATACGCTGTTCTCTCAGTACTTTTCATGGGTGTCGTTGGTTGCCTATATGGTGACCCTGTTATTACCACCAATACGTTTGATACCGGTCGTGAAGGGTGGCAGCCATGGACCACCAATGATGTGAACGGAATTTCCCTGGGTAATCCCTATCTGAAAATCGCTGCCGACGGTTCCGGCGTTTTTGGAAAAATGATCACCTTCAATTCAAATCCTGAGTGGACAGGTAACTACTCCGGGGCAGGCATAACAGGAATCCGGCTGGATATCGCTAATATGAGTGATTCCGACGACGTTCATTTGCGCGTGGCGTTGGGCAATCGGGCATCGCCTCAACAATCGGGCGGCACCTGGTGGTTGAGTAAAACAGCCACCATCATTCCTTTGGAGTCGGAATGGACGAGTGTATTTCTTCCCTTTTCTGAACCCGATATGAGAGTGGTTGGAAACATTATGGGAGAATCGGACAACGACTCTTTTGTTGATACGTTCAACGATATTCAAAATATCCGCATCCTATCCGCTACGGTCCCGTTTGGTGCTATCGGGGATGAATTTGTTGGCGATGTGGGGATCGATAATGTCGCTTTGGTTCCGGAGCCGTCAACGATGCCGTTAATTGGCTTGGGCAGCCTGCTGATTTTTTATGGACGTCGCCGTAACCGAAAACGACTTACTGGTCGTTGGACCGACATATCACTGTCAAATCAAGGTACAATGAAGCAGGGTAGTTTTCTGGAGGGAAATCGCTTTTAACTGAAGATGATGAAAATTTGTCAGGTTTCAGGGCTTTCAGATCATATTCTGAAAGCCCTTCGCTTTGTAAGGGTTTTTGGTGCCGAAACCCCTTGAAAAGCGGGATTTTGGCTTGAGTCAATAAGGCAAATCACTATGGTTGCGCTTCATTTTGAGTAACAGGAAAAGGACTTATGAAAGAAATCAGAATCGGGATTCTCGGATTCGGCACGGTTGGTGCCGGTGTGGTTGAAGGCATTCAGAAAAACGGACAGCTGATGGCTGAACGAACCGGCATTACGCCGATTGTAGCTAAGATTGCTGATCTGGACATTACCACCGATCGCGGTATCACCCTGGATGAAGGCGTTTTAACCACCGATGCGATGTCCGTCATTACTGATTCATCGATTGATCTGATCGTCGAACTGGTTGGGGGAACGACGATTGCACGTACCTTTACGTTGGAAGCACTGAAGCAGGGTAAACCGGTGATTACCGCCAATAAGGCGCTGCTTGCCGACCATGGTGAAGAAATTTACAAGGTAGCTCAGGAAAACAATACCGGAATTTATTACGAAGCATCCGTCGGCGGCGGCATTCCGATTCTGCGCTCTCAGCGCGCCGGCCTGATTGGGAATAATATTGAAAGCATCTACGGAATCCTGAACGGAACCTGCAACTACATGCTCACCCGTATGGAGCGTGAAGGATTGCCCTTCGACGAAATTTTGGCCGATGCCCAGGCACTTGGGTATGCCGAAACTCCGCCCGATCTCGATATCGATGGCATTGATACGGCGCACAAAGCCGTCGTACTGGCGTCCATGGCTTATGGTGCTCCCGTTCCGATGGATGCCTGCCCGACCAAGGGAATCCGGGGCATGGATGCTTCGGAAATCGCCAATGCCGATGAGCTGGGTTACCGTATCAAACTGCTGGCCATCATTAAGGATAACGACGGCGAAGTGGAACTTTCCGTAGAGCCAGCACTGGTATCTAAAGAACATATGGTTGCCTCCGTAAGTGATTCTTTTAATGCCGTTTTTGTGAAGGGCGATATCGTTGATGATACCATGTACTATGGCCGTGGCGCCGGACGCCTGCCGACCGGCAGCGCGGTGATTGGCGATATTATGGAAGCGGCGGCCGATAAACTGCACGGCGTCGGAACGCCCGTCAGCGTGACCATGATGCTGCAGCAGGACTCGTTGAAATATTGTGATGCCGGAAGCATTGAAAAACGCTGTTATGTTCGCCTGTGCCTTGAAGATAAGCCGGGTGCCATGGCACAGGTGATGTCGATTTTCGGCAAGCACAATATCAGTATTGCATCGGTCGTTCAGAAAGAACTCCATGAAAGCGGCTGTGCTCCCGTGGTAATTCTCACGCAGAAAGCCAAAGAGTCCGAGTTTGTCGGAGCGATGGAAGAAATTGCAGCCTTGGAAATTTCCTGCTGCGATCCGATCCGCATGCGCCTCGAGGACTTCGAGTAGGAACCGCTAATAAACGCAAATGGACGCAAATCAACAACTGGAAGAAAAGGACCTGGTATTTCAGATAGTTGGTTGTTCCATGGAAGTTCTGAATGAGTTGGGTCATGGTTTAAGGGAAAAGACCTATGAACGGGCGCTATGCGTAGAATTCAGACTGCAGGATATTAAATTTTATCAACAAGCTGTTTACCCGGTCTTATATAGGGCGAGGAAATTGATGAATACATTCCAGACCTGATTGCTGAAGGACGGGTAGTTGTAGATACAAAAACAATTGACGGGATTGGAGATAGAGAAATAGGCCAGATGTTGAATTATCTCCGGATCACTGGATTGAAGGTTGGTCTTTTAGTAAATTTTAAAAATCCAAAATTAGATTGGAAGCGAGTAGTACTATCTGAACATTAGTGTTCATTAGCGTCTATTCGCGGTTAAGATAAAGGTAGTAAAAAATGAAGGTAGTAAAGTTTGGTGGTTCGTCCGTTGCGAATGCGGAACAGATTTCTAAAATAATTGGAATTGTTACAGCCGATGCCGAACGCCGGCTGGTGGTGGTATCAGCTCCGGGCAAACGGCATGGTGATGATACGAAAGTAACGGATCTGCTGATTGCACTGGCCGATACGGTGCTTGCCGGGAATGACTACGAATCCGCATTGATGGAAGTGGTTTCCCGCTATGCTGAAATTCAGAAGGATCTTGATTTGCCGGAAGCCGTGGTTGGAACGATTGAAGCGGATCTGCGCGGCCGAATTGAAAACCGCGGTTCGAACGATCTGCAGTTCATGGACACCATGAAGGCGTCGGGCGAAGACAATAATGCTAAAGTGATTGCCGAAGCATTCACGAAACTCGGGCATCCGGCTAAATATGTGAACCCGGGTGATGTCGGCATGCTGCTCAGCGATGAGTTTGGTAATGCGGAAGTGCTGCCGGAATCCTTCGAAAAACTGGCTGAATTAAAGAATGAAACCGACATCATAATTTTCCCCGGCTTCTTCGGCAGCACCAAAGCCGGTGAGGTCGCTACGTTTCCGCGGGGAGGATCGGACATCACGGGGGCCATTCTTGCAGCGGCACTTAAAGCGGACGTCTATGAAAACTTTACCGATGTGGATTCGGTCTATGCCATGGATCCGCGCATTGTTCCGACTGCCCCCGCTATTGACCTGATGACCTATCGTGAAATGCGGGAACTGGCTTATGCCGGTTTTGGCGTGTTCCACGACGAGGCGATTATTCCTGCGGTACATGCGGAAATTCCGATCTGTATCAAGAATACCAACCGTCCCGAGGCACCGGGCACCATGATTGCCCCGACACGAAGCAATAAAGAACGCGTAGTGGTTGGCATTTCCAGTGCGGATGGATTCTGTGCCATTTATATCGACAAATATATGATGAACCGGGAAGTCGGCTTTGGCCGCCGCGTCCTCCAGATTCTGGAAGAAGAGGGGATTTCCTTTGAGCACACACCTTCAGGAATTGACAACCTTTCCATCATTCTTCAATCGAAAGAGCTGAGCGCTGAAAAAGAAGCGCTGGTAGTTAAGCGGCTGAACGATGAACTGCTACCCGATAAAATTGAAGTGGAACACGGACTTGCTTTGCTCATGGTGGTGGGCGAAGGCATGCACTACACGGTTGGTATGGCATCCAAAGCCACTCAGGCACTAGCTGATGCCAGTGTGAATATTGAAATGATCAATCAGGGGGCGTCCGAAATCAGCATTATGTTTGGTGTAAAAGAAACACAGCGCAAGCAGGCTGTTCATGCACTGGGCACCGCCTTTTTCGGATAGGATGACTTTCACGCATGAAAGTTGCTGAAGTTAAAAAACGAACCGTACTGGTTACGGGCTGCTCATCGGGTATCGGCGAGGCCACTGCATTCTATCTTCGCGACCGGGGTTGGGACGTGATCCCCACGGCCCGCAAATCCCGTGACCTTGATGTGCTTCGCGCATCTGATTTCAATCCCGTTGAACTGGATCTCGGCGACAGTGAGTCGGTTCAGCGTGCGCTTCAGGAAATCACGAGTCGCGTACCGGATGGACTCGGCGGTATTGTCAATAATGCCGGCATGGCCATGCCGGGGGCGGTCGAGGACATGAGTCGCGATGCCCTCCGCAAACAATTTGAAGTGAATGTTTTTGGGCTGCAGGAATTAACCAATGGTTTGATTCCTCTTATGCGTAACCAAGGGTGGGGACGAATCGTTAATGTCAGCTCCATCTATGGATTGATCACCGCGCCGATGGTAGGGGCTTATTGTGCGTCAAAATATGCGTTGGAAGCTTTGTCGGATGCACAGCGGATTGAGCTCTCAGGAACAGGCATCGGCTTAAGTCTAATTGAGCCGGGGCCGATTGTTTCATCCTTTAGACGAAATGCAGCTGCGGCGATGGAAGAAGATGTCATCTCGGACGATGTTCGATATGCGGACTCCTACCGGAAAGAAGCCGCCCGCCGTAAAAAGCAGTTTAAGAAAGTCGACTTCATTAATCGTCCGCCGGAAGACGTAGCCAAGCGCATTGCCCATGCACTTGAATCAGCTAAACCGCGTCGGCGCTATATTGTTACCCTCACTGCTCAGGTCGGCGGGTTTATGGGGCGCTTTGTTCCGGCTGCGCTGCTGGATCGACTGATGGCGCGGCAGCTTCCGAAATAAACGGATCGAGTACCCAGCGCTTGTTGTACCAGAAATACTGCTCCGGTCGTTTCCGTATCTCTTTTTCATAGATGGACATCGTGAGCTGGGTCATCCGAATCCAGTCATCCCGCTTATCCAGTGACAGGTCGGGTTCAATAGGATCGAATACGATGCAGCGGTGCCGGGTCCAGCTTTCGCGGAAAGCAACCATCGGTAGGATAGGGACCTTAGCCTGCCTCGCAAAGAGGGCCATGCCGGCAACAATATTGGCTTCTTTTCCAAGAAACTGAATCGGCAAACCCTCGGTCTTGGAGCGTAGGTCGTTGGTCATCGCCAGGATTTTCCCGTTCTTCAGGTTGCGGACCACTTTACGTAACAGCGTTTTGTCCTCGCGGGAAATGGCCTCAGTCTGGCTGCCGGTCCGCAGGCGGGTCATGAGTTGGTTGAACAAGGGATTGCGCTGTTCGCCATAAATAAAGAACAGCGGTATGTTGTGCGTGGATGCCGCAACCCCGCCGAGTTCCCAGCTGCCCATATGAGGAAGGGTGCAGATGGCTCCGCGTCCATCTTCGATCAGCCTGCTCATGGCATCGGCCGCTTCATGAAAGTTGCTGCGCTTTGTAAACTTTTCTTTAGTCCAGCGGTTTGCCCGGAGCACATCGACAGCATTAAAAAACATGTACCGCATGGAAAGGGCGGCAATCCGTCTGACTTCCCGGTCGGGAAGATCGTCACCGAGCACTTCGCGGATCCTGCTTTTGGCATTAGCAACCCGCCAGCGCACCAGGTTGAAAGCAATCCAGGAAAAGCCTGCGCCGATCGCAAGGGCAACGCGATAGGGCAGAATGTTTACAAAGATCTGGAAGCCCCGAAGTGCGGCATATTCAATAAGGTGTTTAGGTCTGTATTTCATGTGCCGAAGAATATAGGAGAGGGGCTGAATTAGGTACAGTCGCAAATGGCATCTGCTTTTTATGGAGGTCGAGAATGTGGTTTGCAGTACGAACGCTTTATTGCTGTGGCCAGGAAAGCCCTTGTTTGAAGAGATCCAGTCTGTCCTGATAGCCTTTTAGTCTTTTGTCCGACTCATTTCCGCTTCTCGCCTTCTTATAAGCCTTTTCCTGAGTTTTTATGGCCAGGTCAAACTGTTCATTTCGGGCATAGGCACAGGCTAACGTATCCAGAATCCAGGCGGCGTCATTTTCGAGATCTGCGGCAAGTAGCGCAAACTTGACAGCTTTTTCGCCGTCGCTATTCTTATTCCGTGCATTGGCAAAATATAATGCCATTGCATTGTATCCCCAGCCGGACTGCTGCTGATCCTCCAGTTGTTTAGACCATAGTTCTGCCTCAGCTTCATTGCGTAGGCCGCTTTCCCTGAGGTAAATATTAATAATTTTTACCGCTGTACTCTTGTTGGCATCCATTCCATAGGCCTGTTCATAGAGGGCTAATGCTTTTGTCGGATCCTTTTTAACACCCTTTCCCTTAAGATAGTTCCAGGCCTGGGTCAGCAATGATTTGGTAGCGGAATTTCCAGTCGTCGTTGTGGATGGTGTTCTTGCCCGTGAAACGGTTTTAGGATGTTCCACCCAACTGAATTTTTTATTCAGGTCTGACGGATCGCAGAATTCCCGCACGACCGGTTTGCCGTCTATGCTCGGTCCGCTGATCCTTAACCAAATTCCCTGTACCCGGTCCTCCTGAACCTTTTTGTTTTCATACGCAGTCCATGTTCGTGTGTAGCCGTAAATGTCAGTTTCACTTTCCGTATATGCGACCTGTTTGTAGATTTTATTCAGGCGTTCCTCAGTTGTGGAAACCTTGATCCTTTTACCTTCCGGAATATCTTCCGCGTTGATTTGCCCTCCAACGCAACGCTCCGTGTCTTTTCGCCCATTATGACCGGACTCATCGATATAGAGGCGATAGTCCACTTTTACATTTTCAAGGGGCATACCTGTCCGGTTGTCGAACGACAGGTCATAGTGGATATCCCGGCCGCTATCAGTCGACTTTCCTTTGACTTTATCCGCCTTGATCCGGAACTTTGCATTGGATTGAAACTGGTTCGCAGAAATCCACGTTTTGATATACGTAAGATCTTCTTCGCTGAAGATATCGGGTTTAACCCATACCTTTCTTCCGGTGTTACGCTCAATCTGCAGTTTTCGACTGGTCGGGTTCCATGAGACAATTTTAGCCTCGATAACGCGCCCGTCCGTTGCCGTAAAAATCCGGAAGGTCTCCTGTCCCTGGCCGGAGTACGCCATCAGAGCACTCGTGAAAATCCCCGCAAAAAGTCCCGCCCACAGTATTTGTTTCATATTCAATCCCCGACACCCTTTTAAAAGAAGTGCTCAAAAGTTAATAACAAACGGATTGCGGGCAGAACAGGAATTTTTACGAAAGGGTGCTAACCGGTGTTTTTCATGGCGGCCGCAATACCGGCGATGGTCACCATCAGAGCATCTTCTAAAACGGCTACATTCTCTGATTCATTATGTTTGATGCGCCGCAGGACTTCTCCCTGCAGCATATTGAGCGGGTCGGCATAGGGATTCCGTACAAAGACGGATGCACGCAATACCTGACGCTCTTCTTCGACCGGCTGATCCTTGACGATATGTTCAGCAACATCTTTCGTGAGTTGCAGTTTTTTCCGCAGCTCTTTTCCGAGCTCCTTCACATTTTCATCAGCAAGGCAGTCATCATAATAGGCTGATACCCGGAGGTCGGCTTTAGACAAAACCATATCGAGCATATCCATGAAGAAGTAGAAGAAGGGCCATTGCTCAATCATTTCCTGAAGCAGGGGCTCCTTGCCCTCGTCGATCGCCAGCCTTAATGCGGCACCGGTACCGAGCCAGGCCGGGAGCATCAGGCGAATCTGGGTCCAGGCGAATACCCATGGAATGGCACGCAGGCTTTCAATGCCGCCGCCTTGTTTCCGTTTGGCGGGACGGCTTCCGATATAGAGGCGCCCAAGTTCCTGCTCCGGGGTTACCTGCCGGAAATAATCGACGAACTTTTCATGTCCGCGCACCACGCCGCGATATTCGCGGCAGGAGATGTCTGACATAGTTTCCATCAGTTCCCGCCACTCTGGTTTAGGTTCTGTCGGCGGGGCAAGGGTGGCTTCCGCAACGGCGGTGGTGTATTGCATCAGGTTGTGAACGGCAACTTCCGGGATGGAATATTTCTGTTGGATCACCTCGCCCTGTTCCGTAACGCGCATGCGGCCATCCACGGTGCCGGGCGGCTGGGCCAGCAGGGCATGTTCAACGGGGCCGCCTCCGCGGCCCACCGAGCCCCCGCGACCATGAAACAGGTTCATGCGCAGATCGTGCTTTTTAGCGACCGCCATCAGAGCTTCCTGTGCTCGGTATTGTGCCCAGCTCGCGGCCAGTTTTCCGGCATCCTTGCCGGAATCGGAATAGCCGATCATAACTTCCTGATCGCCGTTAATATCCTGCTTGTACCAAGGCGTTGAAAACAGACGGTCCATTACCTCGGCACAGTTATCCAGATCCGCCAGCGTTTCAAACAGGGGAACAACGCGCATGGGTTCTTTGATCCCGGCTTCTTTTTGCAACAGGCGGACGGCCAGAACATCCGAAGGGCAGCTGGCCATGGAGATGACATAAGCACCCAGGCCATCGGCAGGAAGTTTTGCGCAGATGCGCAGGGTATCGATTAATTCCTGCTGATCAGCCGTCAGCGGCATTTCCTGCGGCATCAGCGGTCGGCGGTTTTGGCATTCGCGGATCAGGAACTCCTGCCGTTCGGCTTCGGTCCAGTCCAGATACGATCCCAATCCCAGATGTTCGGTGATGGCATTCATCATATCCGCATGACGCGGCGCTTCCTGTCGGATATCCAGACGTACAAGTGACAGACCGAAGCAGCCCACGCGGCGGATCAGATCCCGCAGGCCGCGATCGGCCAGAAGCTGGCCCTTGTTGTCGACAAGAGAGCGGTAGCAGGTTTCCAGCGGATCCAGCAGATCCTCGACCTCCTGATAGATCTCATCCGAGTCCGGTCCCTTGGTGCCGTTCAGTTTGGCTTCGCACCATTCCTTCGTCAGCAGCAGCTTACTGCGAACCGTCTTCAGATAAGCACGGTACGGTTCGCGCACATTACCCACCAATGCGCGCAGCTCGTCGTTGCACTCTTCCATGGAATAGCGCTGCACCAGTTTGTTGACTTCACGGTGATAGAGGTCCGCGGCCATCCAGCGCGAGAGCAGGGATACTTCCCGGGTCACCTCGGCAGTAACATTCGGATTGCCGTCACGGTCGCCGCCCATCCAGGATGCAATCTTAATCGGGCAGCATGCCAGTGGCAGCGATTTGCCAAGTGTCTTTCCAACGATGTTGTCGAGCGACTTGAGGTAGCGCGGAACAGCGTGCCACAAAACTTCCTCAATGATGGCCAGTCCCCATTTGGCTTCTTCAACCGGGGTGGGGCGTACGCGTCGGATTTCGTCCGTCTGCCAGACACTGGTAATCATCGTTTCCAGATTTTCGCGTATCTCCGCTTTCTCGAACGGAGTCAGGTTAAGGCGGTCCCGTTTGGCCAGCATATCGGAGATACGGCCGCTCTTCTGAATCAGCGTGCGGCGCTTTACTTCGGTCGGGTGGGCCGTAAGCACCAGTTCGATTTCCATGTTGCTAAACGTCTCGAAAATGGTGTTGGGATCAACGCCTTTATCCAGCAGGGCAGGAAGCAGTGTTTCCAGCTGGTTGATCTGATCCGACATGGCGCTCTCGTCATAATTCCGGTGCGTCCGCATCATGTGATAGTTTTCAGCAATGTTGGCCAGGTTCAGGAAATGACCGAAGGCCCGGGCAAGCACCAGGGTCTCTTCATCGTTGAGCGACCGGATCAGCTTCCTCAGTTTTTCCTCTGCATCCTTATTATCGTCCCGCCGGGAAGATTTGGACAGGGCACGGATTTCCTCCACCATGTTGTAAAACCGTTCTCCGACCTGGTTTTTCAAGGTTTCGCCCAGAATATCGCCCAAAAGACGAATATCTTCCCGTAGTGGTGCCTGCTCTTTATTTTGTGTAACCATAATTTTCTCTACAATGGGGATGTCTTAAAAATGAGCGGGAACCCTAATGCGTTTTTCCAGCAACTCAACATAAATTAGATAAAAATAGTACTATTAAAGTTTGTTGCGATGGATTATTCGTCCTGCGGATAAGGCTTGAGACTCATGCCGTGGAGGGCTTAACCACAAGATACGCAGAATACACAGATTTCTCTATGGTTGATGTTTTGAGTTTCTTGTGCATTTTGTGGTTTATTTAACTGCGTTTTAATTTATCTGAGTGAATGCATGCCTATGAAAGCGGAACAATTCAAAAAAGAATGCAGTAAGGCGGAAAAGCATCTCAGCAAAGTTGATCCGGTGATGCGTCGGTTGATCAAACGGCACGGGCCCTGCCGGATTCACGAACTGAAACACAGCCTGTTCCACAGTCTTGCCTCCTCGGTCATTGGCCAGCAGCTGTCCGTTAAAGCCGCTGATACCATCCAGCACCGGGTTATGAAACTGACGTCCCAGCCGCTGACGCCCAAAAGTTATCTGGCGGTAAGTGATGACGATTTACGTGCTGCCGGATTATCAAAATCCAAGGTTTCCTATATCCGGAACATCGCAACGGCCATTGTGGGAGAGGGCTTGTCCAAACGTAAGCTGCAGCAACTCGACAACGAAGAGGTGATGCGCTCGCTGACCGCCATCAAAGGCATCGGTGCCTGGACTGCTGAAATGTACCTGATGTTCGGGCTCAAGCGGCTGGATGTTGTATCGCTGGGCGATGTCGGCCTCCAGCGGGCCGCACGGGAACTGTATAATCACGGCCAGCCACAGGATCACCTGCTCGCCCGCATCAGCGAAACCTGGAAACCCTATCGAACCATCGCCTGCTGGTATCTGTGGGAATCAACGGACTAGCTTGAAAGGCTGATCTACTGCTTGATTCATACGTTCACACCACATGATAAATATGGGGTGGGCGTTGCCTCATTCATGGCAATTACAAAAACATCACCTGCCAAGTATTAAAGAATAATAAAGTGCTCTTTGTTTGATATTTTAATTGTGAACGATCCTTGTGTGGATGATACTAGCACTAAGTTGTACGTGATTAAGGATCAGGGGACGGCATGGTCAAATCAGCGGCAGTAAGTGTACTTGCAGTGTTATTTGCGGCGCAGGGATCCGCTCAGACGTGGCCGGACTTTTATCTTACCAATGGAACCCACACCACCAGCTACGGAGTTGAAACGTATGATCCGGCAACGGTTAAGAACCTTTATGTTAATCCGACTGCCATTCTAAGGCCGGGCGGTACTGAACTCGGCAACATCTACGATGGTAACCAACTCATTCTTAACGGTGGCACTGTAGAGTCTTCGTTGATTGATGAAGATGATTTTACGTGGAACTCAGGGACGCTGTCTTTGAATGGCGGAACGCATTCAACATGGTACGGACATGAGAGCGGATCAGGTAAAACCCTGAATATTAATTCGGGGGCCACAATGAATAACGTGGTGCTAAACTCTATCCCGTCCGGAAACCAGCTTAACTTAAATAATCAAGGAACGTTATCGGTAGGCAGTTTTAATGCATCCATGGCCGGTTTCGCCTTTAATGGAGGAACCCTTGAGATTGCTGGATTGTTGACGGGGCTGGATGCTGAAATGCGCGGATCAGACAACTCAAGACGAAGCCTTGTTCTCAATGGCGCATCAGCTTCATGGGATGTCGGTGGTAGGCTTCTTATTCATGATGAGGATGGCGATACACGGCATGCGGACAACATTGTCATTTCTGGGGGAGCATCATTGGTCAGTGACGGTGCAAATATTGAAAGACAGCTTGAAGTAACTGGTACAGGCTCTAATTGGGATGGTGGAAATATTTCTGTGGGTTCCAATAAGAATAGGGCAAAATTATTAATTTCTGATGGAGGGGTCGTTGAAAGCATAACAGGTACCATTGGATATAGAATTCCTTGGATTCATAATCAAGTGGGCATTTCCGGGGCCGGTTCACAATGGAAAATTTCAGACCGATTGATAATCGGTGGTGGTGAGCAATCTACGAGTAATCATTTGTTCATAGAGAATGGCGGTGCGGTTTCAAGTAAACATACTTTGATCGGATTGTCTCCAATGGCCGCTGATAATGCTGTGTATGTAACAGGTGCTGGTTCCACATGGACTAATAAAGGGTCACTCTCCATTGGAGATTATTATTGTTGTGTAAATCTGGAGAATGAATTGAACCGAGTTATTATTTCAGACGGAGGAGAACTCATACTATATGGAGATTTAACTATTGTCGGACGAAACTGGCTGAATATTGAGGACGGCGGGAAGCTGACGGTTTGCAAGGATTTTGATGCATCCATGCACGGCCTTAATCATCTTTCTGGGGGTACCCTGGCTGTGGAAGGTCAACTTTCCGGAGTGGGTACATTGGAGTCGGGTAGACGGCTGGAAACGCCCGACTTATTAGGCGACCTAACGGTGCATGGCATCTTTGCACCCGGCACCAGCCCCGCAGGAAGCCTTGTAGATGGTGACTTAACGATTGCATCGGATGGTACCCTTGAAATGGAACTGGGCGGTTATGCTTTAGGTGCTGAATATGACCGGCTGACCGTCACAGGTCTGACTTCACTTGACGGCCTTCTCGAGATTGTATCTTTGGGTGATTTTGCTCCGACCAATGGCGCGGTATTTAATCTGTTTGACTGGGAAGGAGGAGCAAACGGAACTTTTTCAGCCATCAGCACTGATGCCCTCACTACCGGACAGTCGTGGGATGCCACCAACCTTTACACAACCGGTCAGCTCAGTGTTGTGCCCGAACCAGGAAGTATCGGACTGCTGGGTCTCGGCTCCGGCATTCTGCTTTTCTCCCGCCGTCACCGCCGCCGGAAACAACGTACAACCGCCGCTACGCGGTGGCTTGCGAAAGAGCAGCACGCTTGCGATGCCTTTGATCCAGCCTCCGAAACCGTCACGGTGCATCGCCGCGACTTCTGGGATTTTCTCGCTGAATGCGCCCGCGTAACGGTTCGCACCAAGGCCGCCGTGCTCCGTATGTTCGACGCCTTCCTTGCGCTGGTCATGAAGTAGAACGGGCATCTTACCCGTTTTCTAAAAGGTTAGTCTTCTGGAGAAAACGCCTGTTTTAAAACAACTGGAAGGCTGGGCTGTCTGTGAATCAGGTCGCGGTGCGATATAGCCGAACACAGGGATCATGGGCAGGATGCCCATGCTACACTTCGGCTACAGTTTTCCTGATGTTTATTAATCCACCACGAAGGAGCGCAGGGCTTTGATGCGTTCGAGTACGGGCGGGTGGGAATATTCGAGGAAGACCTTCAGGGGATGGGGGGTTAGGTTGGAAAGGTTGTCGGCCGAAAGTTTTTTGAGCGCAATAATCATCTGTTCCGGAGCTTGGGTGGTTTCGGCGGCAAAGGCATCGGCTTCGAATTCATGCTTCCTAGAAAGAATCGTTCCCAGTAAGCCGAGGATCATATTAATCGGCGTATAGAGGAATCCGAAAAAGATTAATCCGGCATACAGCGGGGTGCCTTCAATACCGAAGGCGGCGTAGAGACCGCCTTTGGTGATGAAGAGCGACAGAATGAAAAACATCAGCAGGGTGGAGACGAGGGAAATGACGATGGTCTGTTTGATGTGTCCCTTTTTGCAGTGGCCGATTTCATGCGCCAGCACACCGATCAGTTCTTCGGTGGAATGATTTTCAATCAGGGTGTCGAACAGGGCAATGCGCTTGGTGTTGCCGAAGCCGGTAAAGTAGGCATTGGATTTGGTGGAGCGTTTGGAGCCGTCGATTTTGAAGATGCCGCTGAGGGTGAATTGCTGCTTTTCAGCAAACTCTTCAATGGCCGTGCGCAGTTCCCCATCTTCCAGCGGGGTGAATTTATTAAACAGCGGCAGGATGGCCACCGGGGCAATGAAGAGGATGAACAGCTGAATCACGCTGAGCGCGCCCCAGGCCCAGAGCCATGCATGGGGAACGGAGGAAAAGATCCAGAGGATGAGGGCAAAGACCGGCGCCCCCAGCAGGACGGTGAGCAGGAGGCCTTTGAAGATATCCACAATGAAGGTCTTGGCCGTGGTTTTGTTGAAGCCATATTTTTCTTCTATTACGAAGGTGCTGTAGATACTGAACGGAAGGCCGACGATCTGGCTCAGCACCATCAGGGTGCCGCCGAATACGAGTCCCTGCAGGATCATGTGTTCCGTCGTGCTTTGGGCCACATCGTTGATCCAGCTGAAGCCGCCCAGAAGAATGAAGGCGATGGTGAGCGGAAGCATAACATTGGCCTGCACCTGTTCAAAGCGGGTGGTGTCTTTGAGATAGCGTTGTGACTTTGCATATTTTTCATCGTCGTAGACGCCATGAAACTCTTCCGGAATTTCGGTGGATAGGTTGCGGAGGTTGAGCGTTTCAACGATCAGTGAAAGCAGCCAGTTAAAAACCAGCAGTGCGAGAATAAAGATAAGATAGCCGTTCATTATAGATCCTTCTATTTGGGGGAAATGGAGGGGCAATATCTCTAAAAGAGCGGTGATAGGCGATCAAAAAATAGGGGTGCTGTAGTTCGGGCGTGCACGGTCTTAATCTAAATACGCGTATACTTGAAACAGCGAGCCCTTGGCGGTAGTTTTTGTGATCTGGATAAGGAGCTGATGCATGAGAACAATGATCTGGGGCCTGCTGTTGTCTATTCTGATCGGCGGTTGCACCTCGCCGTTTGGATACTACGAACCCGCCACCGTGCAAAACGGAGTGATCTCCAACCCAAAGGTGGGATGGAATGGATATTCCATTCAGGCTCCGGAAGGAATGACGGTTTTTAATCCGTCCGTTGCGGACCCGGAATCCGCCCGGATTACAGATTTTCAGAAATGGTTCATGAAAGAAGAACGTCGCTATGCGGCTGCGGGCTACATCAGTTATACGGAACGGTTTCTGGTTGAGCAGGAGGAAGAAGGTTTTTTTATTAGTTTTGTCTCAGATACCTACAGTCTTTCAGCCGGATGGGGAGCGGTCACATCCGTGGAAAGTACGTATTTACTGCGTCAAATTGCCAATAATAAAATGGTGGATATCAACGATGATTCTGCCCGGCGGACGGAGCTGGAAATTAATGGCCAGAAGGCCTGGCATATCAGTGGCACGAGCAGGCCTTATTTTAAAAAGGATTATGTGCCGCTGGCCTATGAAGGGTATTTTATCGTGGGTAAGCTTAAAGAAGCATTCTGGATTGAAGGCTTCGGCGATATGGATACGAGGGATACGATGAAGAAAAAGGTGCGGGAGATGGTCGAGAGTCTCACGATACATTGATGGGTGGTTCGATGGCATTCTATGCTTCGGGCAAACCTTGTTATACCTGCCTGAAACGTCTAGATTCCATTCCTGTATTACGAACTGGAAAAAATGGTGACCAATTGACGAATAAATTTATAATCCTGATGGCTGTGTCGGCAATGCTCAGCAGCTGCATGACTGCGAAAGAACCTGCTGAACCGGTGGTGTTATCTGAGGAATCGATGGTTTTTCTGGAACCCGGTCTTCGGCCCGAGGTTTTGCTTTTTCCTGATTATTTACTCATGGAGGATTTTGAGCTCAATCAACATGGGATTATTCCTGAGTCCGATCTGGTGGGTGCCGGGATGCGCACCATACTGGATCTGAAAATTGCGATGCGTCGGTTTAACGATGCACTGGATGCTCATGGGTGGAAAACGGAAAAGACCGAGTTGGGGAATAAATCGTTCCGTACCCTAGCCTCAACTGCGGACGAATTTATTGAAATCAGGGCGGTGCAGGGAAATGAAATAACGCAGGTCTTCATTCTGTTCCGGCCCAAACCAATTGCGGATACGATAAAAAACTACTAGGAAAAACTTATGAACACGATTGCCTATTTTGGAGGAATGCCCGGCGGACCGGAAGTGCTCCTGATCCTTTTTATTATTCTGCTGTTGTTTGGTGCAAAGAAGTTGCCGGAGCTTTCGCGCTCTCTCGGCAAGAGCCTTGGTGAATTCAAGAAGGGTAAAGAAGACCTCGAAAAGGAAATTCGTGAAGTTCAGACCGATATGCACAAAGCGGCAATGGAACCTGAGATTGAAGAGGTTGCTAAAAAAGAAACAGCGGTTTCTGGTGATGAGCCTGCTGACACTGATACCGATAAACCGGTCTGAGTATTCTCGCGCATTTGTCGTGCAGAGGCAGACTGGAAGCCTGCGATACGTATCGCCGCCATCTTGGCGGCCTTGCTGAGAACGTCAGAAAAACAAAAAATATTCTAAAGCATTGAACGTACGAGGGCGACCGGATCGTTCATAATGGCATCGAGCACGAGGCAGGCTGCGCCGAACACACTATCGTCATCACGCCCCGACACCTTAATCCGTACGTTGGCCCGCGGTTGCGGCAGGGCCCGTTGATCAACCGTTGCTCTCGTTTTCTCAAGCATGAAGGGGAGTAGCGGACGCATGGCTCCGCCTAGAATTACCGAGTCGAGGTTAAACAGGTTAACCAGGTTGGCAATACCCAGACCCAGCATCTCAGCGATTTCATCAATGACTTCCTGGAGATCGGCATCGCCGTTACGGACTTCCTGAACCACTTCCGAAAGATCAATGTTTTCCTTGCCGGTTTTACGTGCAAGGGCGGGCAGGCAGACTTCGGTTACCCAGCATCCCTGATCGCCGCAGTTGCACGGTTCACCATCGGTCCGGATTTTCATGTGGCCGGCCTGCCCGGCAAATCCACTGCTTCCATGAAACAGGTGTTCTTCCAGCATCAGGCCGGCCGCCATGCCGACACCAATGCTGAGGTAGGCCAGGTTTCTGGCCTTGGATTGGTCGGAGTAGGCCTGGAATCCCAATGCGGCAGTATTGGCTTCATTATCCAGGTATACGGGAATATTAAATTTGGTTTCCCACATGCTATTAAATGGAACGTCCTTCCAGTCCAACGTGGGGGCATAGGTAAGGCTGCCGTTTTCAGCATCGACCAATCCGGCCAGGCCAAGTCCGATTCCCAGCGGATTAAGGCCTTCGCTTTGCCCCCAGTTTAAAGCGTCCTGCACCAATTGTTCGGCTGTGGCGATGTTTTTAGATTGAGGTTGTTTGGGGCTTATTTTGGCAGAGGATTCCCATAGAACCTTGCCTTTGAAATCGGCGGCCACGACGATGATGCGGTTAATATCGATTTCTGCCCCGATAGCAAAACCACCGTTGGGGGCCAGCTCCAGCAGGAGTCCGGGGCGGCCCGCGCCTGCCCGACGGAATTCAGTTTCCACAACCAGCCCGGCCTGCAGGAGGTCGGTAACAATATTTGAAGCCGTATTGCGGGTCATGCCCAGCTCTTTTGCCAGATCGGCACGGGCCAGGGTGCCGCGTTCCCTTAACAGCTTCAGAATGGCCGACATGTTCAGACGTCTGACCGTCATCTGATCTGCTTTTTTATCACTGACCCGTTGCATGTATTCTCCCGCTTTGTCTTTAGAAAGGACAAATCTGCCACGAGCCGTCAATTGATGGAAGGCTGGAAGACGGGAAATCGCGCCTGGTCTATTTGGCTAAATCAGCCCAATCTTCAAGTTCAGGGTCCAGATAGGCATGCTCCAGAAGTTCTTCCGCCCAGCGTTCCTCTTTTTTGGCCAGTCGTCGCAGCATGCGAACCGACATCACCTGAACAGCCGGAACCTCCGACCACAGGGAGTTGTTGAGCGAACGCCAATACGACGGAACCATCTTCTTGGGATACTCAATCTGTTTGTTGCAGCTTTCGCAGATAAAAATGCACCCGTCCAAAAAGGGTTCTTCTTCAAGGGGGGGGAGTTCATATACCTCAAGCTTAACTCCGTTTTTTGCACAGAGCTCGCAATGGGAGCGGGAACGGCGAACGAGATCCTTCGCAAAACGCGAAAGAATATTCTGACGATGGAATTTCCCCTTGAAGCCCGTAGACATCTGCATCCCCTTGGTCGAGTTATTTCAAAATAGGGAATAAATTTTCAATGTCTGGAAAAAAAGAAGATTTATTTCCGCATTAAGCGGGCAGTATCCTAACTCAGGATTCGAGTGTAACGACGTCTGAGAGAACCCGCTCCAGTTCACTGATGGTAGAACGAATATTATATTTACGTTTAACCATTTCGCGTGCGCGTTGCCCCATATTACCGGCCAGCTCGCTGTCATTCAGCAGCCACTCAATCGATTGGGCAAACAGTTCCGGGGTATCGGCAATAAAGCAGTTTACACCGTTCTGTGCAGGTATGCCCGCTGCGCCAAGTGCGGTGGAAACCACCGGCAGCTCAGAGGCCATGGCTTCAAGGACTTTGATTCGCAGCCCGGAACCCAACCGCATGGGATTGATGAACAGGGTTGCTTTTTCCCGGTACGGGCGAAGGTCTCCAACGTCCCCCGCAACAAGCATACGGTCCTGTTTCTCCGCAATACGTTTCATTTCAGGGCTGGCACCTTCTCCGATAAAATGACATTGCAGGGAAGCATGTTTCTTTGCGATGAGCGGCCAGACTTCTTCGGCAAACCAGAGGGCACCGTCATGATTTGATTTGTCGGCAAAGTAACCGCACATGATCACAATGGGATCAGGATCTCTTTCGGTGGTTTTCTGGTCCAGATAGTCAAAGTCTATTCCGGGATGGATAACGGAGACCGGAAGTTGTGGCGAATAATTCAGCAGGGTGAACCGGTCTTCGCCTGTGAGTGTCAGGATGTGGTCCATGGCATTATACATTTCAAACTCGAACTTTTCGAGTACCCGGATCTGCGATGCACTCTTCAGCCGCAGCATCGCCGGAACACCTGATGTTGCGGCATATTTGCTGAATGAAGAGCTGAGGCAGCGATGGCAGGAAACAACTTTATGTACCGCCGAGAGGTAGGGATTGCGGTAGAGGTACATGCCCATTTCTCCAAACTCGGCAACCACCACATCATATTTGGAACGCTCCACCATATCTCCAACCAGCTGCATCATTTCCTTTGAATAGTTTTTCCAGAAAATGGCAGGAAGCGAAAAGCTGATGTAGTCGTGAAACATCCGCACCGTCAGTTTAATATTTTTAGTCGGTACAGTTTCGACTTCAAATAACTCATTGCGTACGGCTTGAACATGAGGCTCATTCTCCGGGGCAACAAATGCGGCAAGACCAACCTGATGACCAAGATCGGCCAGTTGATGCATCCGCTGGTAGATCAGGCGGTGACCTCCTGCGACGTTTTGGTGCGGCAAACGATTGGCTAGAAATAATATTTTCATCGAGCGGACACCATATCTGATGAAACAGACAGTTACATCCAAAAAACAGTTGCGGACGCTTTCTTTTCCTTGGATAATAATTTTCGTGATAAATGAGAATTTTGGAGCATCGGTTCCAAGTATTGGTAACTACATATAGGAGGTTGAGATGAAACGTATTGCCCTTAGTTTGTTGGCGTTGACAGTCTGTATCGGATTTTCAGGATGCAAATCCAAGCCCAAGATGGACTCCGATAAAACCATGTTTGACCACATGCAGGAAGAAGTCGGCAAAATTACGGAAAAGGGCGGCATGGCAGCTGTCGGACTCGGTGAATCCCGCAATACGCAACTGGCCATTACCAAAGCCAAAGTGGAAGCCCGTAAAAATCTGGCACAGCTCGTAACCGTTAAAATCGAAAACCTTGAAAAGGCATTTGTCGAAGAAGTCGGCGAAGCGAGTGGTTCGGAAATGAACGAATTGTTCAGTTCCGCCACCAAGCAGATTACTTCGCAGACGTTGCAGGGTACCACTCCGAAAGAGCAGAAATATGAAGTCAACGATGGGATCACAACCGCCTATGTTCTTATGGTGCTGAATCCGGAAGTTCTGCACGATTCCCTGAAAAATAACAATAAAAAGCACCTGTATGAGCGTTTTCGTGCCTCCCAGGCCTTCGAAGAACTCGACCGGGAAATGAAGGAATACGAAGCCGCTGAGAAGGCCGCGATGAACGCGATGTAGTTTTCCGGACAGCTAAAGTTTGTAAACGGGGCTTGAAATCAAATTTCAAGCCCCGTTTTATATGCGCCATGAAAATTCTAGGACTCGAAAGCTCGTGTGATGAAACAGCCGCCGCCATTGTGGAGGACGGGCGAACGGTTTTGTCGAACGCCATTTACTCGCAAATTGAAAAGCACCGGCCCTATGGCGGAGTTGTGCCGGAAATTGCATCACGCAATCATGTGGCCAAACTCCCCGGTATTATTGAAGAGGCGTTAAAGGATGCGGGTGAGACCTATGATTCCATCGACGCTATAGCCGTTACGTATGGTCCCGGCCTGGCCAGTTCGCTGCTCATCGGATTTTCCGCCGCCAAGACATTGGCGCACCGCCTGAACAAACCGCTGATCGGCGTAAACCATCACGAAGGGCATCTGCATTCGGTTTTCATGAAAGAGGATGCCCCGCCCGAAAGCGAAGTTTATCCCATGCTAGGCCTGCTGGTATCGGGCGGCGACAGCAGTCTGGTACTAATGCATGGAACCGGACAGTATGAATTGCTGGGCAGTACGATCGATGATGCCGCCGGGGAAGCCCTCGATAAGGCTGCGGCCGTGCTGAAGCTGGGGTATCCCGGCGGACCGGTTATTCAGAAAACCGCGGAGGGCGGCAATCCGAATGCCATCCGTTTCCCGCGCGGACTTGATGGCATTGATCGCGGCAAGTGGATTTATAAATATGACCGTGAGCTTTGTTTCAGCTTCAGCGGGCTTAAGACGTCCTTACTCACCCATGTCAAAAAACTGGATCATGAGCCGGTGGGGGATGAACTGAGGGATATTGCCGCCAGCTATCAGGAAGCAGTTGCCGATGCCCTGACCATTCGCGTGGAGCGGGCGCTGGAACGATTTCCGGTTAAAAGCTTTTCCTGTGCAGGAGGAGTCTCCTTGAACAAGGTTCTGCGGGAAAAACTGACCAACCTTTCCGAAGCAACCGGAATCCCGCTGTTGCTCTGCCCGCCGTCGCTCTGTACGGACAATGCGGCCATGATTGCCGGTGCGGCCTATGAAAAGGTTCGTATGGGCAAAGCTGACGTAGAACCCAATGACGTTAATCCCAACCTCAAACTCGCCGACTGGGACTGATCTTTTTTTCACCACACAATTGAGACTCAATTGCGGAAGAGCACGAAGGTTTTATATATTTCGGTCTGTGAGCCTGTTTTCTTCGTGTTCTTCCTGTCTTCGTGGTTAATCCTCAGGTTCGTTAAGCAGAGAGGCTGCTTCTGGTGGGTTGACTTGCTATAGCTGAATCCTTATGGTTTGCGGCCAATTTTTCAGGAGAACATCATGAGCGAAGAACTTTCAGGAAACGAGTACCGCCAGCAGCGTATTGAAAATATGAACAAGCTTGAAGAGGCCGGTTTTCCTGCCTTTGGAGCTGCTTTTGAACGCACGGCACGTTTGGACGAACTGCACGCGAACTTTGAAGAAGGCAATGTCGTTAAAGCCTGCGGGCGAATCGTTGCCATGCGTAAAATGGGAAAAATGGCTTTCGCCCATATCTCCGATGGATCGGCCAAGTTTCAGCTGATGGTTAAAAAGGATTTGCTGGGCGAGGAGATTTTTGCAGCTTTCAAACTGCTCGACCTGGGCGATATCATAGGCGTATCCGGTGAAATGTTTATTACAAGGACCGAGGAGCAGACGATCCGGGTCAGTGAATGGACGCTGCTATCCAAGGCACTTCTTCCATTGCCGGAAAAATTCCACGGACTGACCGA
Source organism: uncultured Verrucomicrobiota bacterium (assembly GCA_964486885.1). Lineage (GTDB taxonomy): Bacteria > Verrucomicrobiota > Kiritimatiellia > Kiritimatiellales > Pontiellaceae > Pontiella. The sequence goes on along the minus strand of CAZAPF010000023.1, from coordinate 5,405 downwards.
TGTGGAAACGCGCTACCGTCAGCGTTCGCTCGACCTGATTTCCAATCCGGAAGTGATGGATCTTTTCAAAAAGCGTACGCAGGTGATGCGCGAAATCCGCAGTTTCCTGGATGGCCGGGGCTATAATGAAGTTGAAACGCCGATGCTTCAGCAGATTGCCGGCGGGGCGGCAGCCAAGCCGTTCAAGGCGCACTACAATGCATTGAGTATTGATGTATTCATGCGCATTGCTCCCGAACTCTATCTGAAGCGGTTAATTGTTGGCGGAATGGATCGCGTGTACGAGATGAACCGCAACTTCCGTAACGAAGGGCTCGACCGTACGCACAATCCGGAGTTTACCTGCCTCGAAATCTATCAGGCATTCGGGGATATGCGCACGATGCAGGAATTGATCCAGAGCATGTTTACGCACCTCGCCAAAACGATCTTCGAAAAGATGGAATTTGAATGGATGGGTAATACCATTAACCTGGAATCACCGTGGCGCGAAATTCCCTATCACGATCTGATCCGGGAGCACCTCGGTGCGGACTGGTTCGAGAAGACACTCGACGAAGCCAAAGCTAAAGCGGATGAGCTCGAAGTGCATATTGAAGAGGGATCCGACTTTAAGCAGGTCACCCATGAGATCTACGACAAGACGATTGAGGGTACGCTCATTCAGCCAACCTTCATTACCCGTCTGCCGGCCGAACTGGTTCCACTGGCCAACCCATGTTCCGATGATCCGGAACTCGTGGATGTGTTCGAGCTGATTATTGGCGGTAAGGAAATTGCGCCGGCCTACAGCGAGTTGAACGATCCGATCGAACAGCGCAAGCGTTTTGAGGAACAGGCGGCAGGGGATGGATCAAAAATTGACGAAGACTTCCTGTCTGCTCTGGAATACGGTATGCCGCCGACCGGTGGAATGGGCATCGGCATCGACCGACTGCTCATGCTGCTCACCGGCTCCGATGCCATCCGCGATGTGATCCTCTTCCCGCAGCTTAAGCCGCGCGGGTAGAGTTTTCACTCTACCCGTTGACTCAAATAGATTAGAAGTGGTGTACCCAGCGTGCATTAACGCGGGTGCCTTCCGGACGATTCCGGGCGTGTGATTCAACATAGGCATTGAGGAAAATGTGGTCTTCCTGACTGAGACTCCAGAGGAGTCCTGGGCCGATGCCGAATACCTGCTCCTTGCTTTTGGAAACATCACTGCCATCAATTTCCGTGTCAGTAATCTGTTTCAGATAATAACCGTTAATGCCGACGCGCATCATTTTCGGAACAACCTCATAGGCCATTGCAAAGTTGGCATGCACCGCCTGGCCTGGCCGGACATCTCCCCGAGGGTCGTCGGTGTTTTCCCCGTTCCATAAATAATGAATACGGGTGGTGGCAGTCAGCTTGGGGGTAAAAAAGTAGGTGCCAGCCCAATAAGGATTGAAGGTATAAATGTTACTGCCCGGATTTAGCTGTTTACTGTCGCTGTATTTTCCTGTGGGTAGAGTAAACTGCAATTCTACTCGGTGCATAAAAATAGGCCCGTTTTCGCCCATCACCGGATCCCATTGGATAAATGGGCCAACCAGTATATCACCGATTCCTGTTCCGTTATCTTGAGGGAAGGGTGGCGCAGGGTTGTCGTAATCCAGATCCAAAGAGACGACAGGAATAATCAGATCGAGCCCCCATTTTCCATTCAGGAATAACGCCTGATCAGACTGATATATAATTTGGCTCAAGCTGATCCATGCATTGAGATTTTCGCCGGCCTTTGGCAGAAGGTCATCACCTTGATGATCTTGGAAGACATCCGAGTGCCACCGCTGCAAATACTGGGTGTAATAGAATCCGGGGCCTGCCGGAGGACCGCCATCCAGAAAGCTGGTAAAACCGAGGTTAACTGCGGGCAGGTCATAGGCATGAACTGCCGATACCGCCATTAAAAGAATTGCTACTGCATAACGCTTAACTTTCCCTGATCCCTTTTGCATCCCCATCTCCATGTTAGGTTCTCACACACTCGGGATTCTGAAAACAGTTCCCGATTTAGAATCGAGATAATACCTAGAGTGCGCTACGGGTTCAATATTTTTGAGGTAGGCATTGCGCGCATCAAAACAGGTGTTGAAACTAGATAATGCCCTCGCGGCCGAGTTCGCGGAAGATACGGTCGACTTCGGAATGTGCGGCGTCCATGAATTCTTCATAGTCGACGAGATTCTGACCGGTGGGGTCGGGGATGTCGCGTATCTCATCGGCTTCCCCATTCCAGAGATATTCCATCATCAGGAAGGTTTTTCCATCGGCCTGCGGGAAACGTTCGAGCACATCGTCTTTCTGCCATTGTTCCATTACGAGGATGATGTCGGCCTTTTTGATCAGTTTTTTGGTAAAGGGATCGGAATGGTGTCCGCGCAGGTGGAATCCGTTGGTCCGGGCCACGTGTTTGACGACCGAGCTGGCTGAACCTCCTCTGCGCGCCTGAACACCGGCGGAAAGGATGCGCACTTTTTTCCGGGCATAGGGCATATGCTCTTTCAGGTAATGTTCCATATAGCCATGCAGGTAGGCGCTCCGTGTAATATTCGCCTTGCATGCTACCACGATGGTAAATTTTTTATTCAACAAACCCATATGAGAAACATAGCGGGATGCAGGTTGGGAGGCAAACTTCCGACGAGCATTTTCTCTCTCAAAGCCACGGAGACACAAAGGTTGCGGTTTTGAATCCCGGATAAACTAGAAATGATACAGATTGCTTGGGGAAGATGGGTACGCGAGGGGCTTGGTCTTCAAACGCTTCGTGTCTCCGTGGCTTTGTGCGAGGCTATAAAACAGGAATCGAATTGTGGATTATTCAGGCAACTGCTGTATTCTGCTTCATTACGGAAGAACGTTATGAAAATTATGATTAAATTATTGGGATCCATCTTTGCGCTGGGACTGATCATTCTGGTGGGATTGCACATCGTTATGCAGTATGGCCTGACAAAGGCGATGCGCGATGTGGTGTTGCCCCGCGTGCAGGAGGAAACCGGAATTGATGCAAAGGTGGGTCGACTCTCGATCAATATGGCCAGTGGCCTGCTGTATTTAAAGGATGTGGAAGTCCGCAACCCTGAAGGATTTCTGCTGGAAAACCTCGCATCGGTTGAGCGGATTGAAGTGGAAGTCGATATTCTGTCACTCTTTAAGCAAAAGCTGATCCAGGTCAAAAATATTGAAGTGGAAAATGGGTTGCTCAATGTGATTCGCAATCAGGTCGGCGACCTGAATATCAGTAAACTGCAGGAAGGGTTGCAGCAACCAGTTCCGCCATCCACAGGACAGGAGCCAGCTCCCGAGGTTGGAAAGCCTTCTCCGCAGCCCAGACCTGAAAAGTCTGTTCCTGTTGAAAAACAGAAGCCAATCCAGGAGCTGGTTATTGAAGCCATTTCGGCCAACGCGAAACTTAGGTATATCGACTTTAAGTTGAACGAATTGGATATTGCATTGGATCTGCAGCTTAGAGGTCAGGGGGTATCGACCCAGCGCGATCCAAATACGCCATGGGGTAATGTGGCGGTAACCGGTTCGCTAGGCGATGACCGCACCAGCTTTATAACCGATCTTAAACTCCGTCTGGCTCCCGTTACTGATCCGCAGGCGCCGTCCTTTGACCTGTCTGGGAAAATCATGGAAATTGATCCGCGTATCATGGAAGAGGCCTACGACAAACTGCGTATCCGTTCGGCACCGTTCGGTATTGATCCCCAATTCCATTGCCGAAAGGGATGGTATGAAAACTCAGGCCTTTCTCTTACGCTCAGGGATATTGTGCTTAAGGATAAGCTGGCTAAAAAGCTGGGGGGTATGAGCAGCATCGGAACCCTGCGCTTTACGGTTCCGGTGGAAGGATCGCTTCAGGAACCCGAAATCGACGTACAATCCGCCCTGTTGGGAGCCGTCGGAAATAATGCGGGAACGTTGCTCGATTCACTGCTCAAAGGCGCAGCTGCTAAAGAAGCCGGTTTGGAAGAGCCTCCGGCCACGCTGGAGGAAGCTGCCGTTGAGATCCTGGCCGCGGAAGTGGATGAAATCGGGGAGAGCGAAACGGCGAAGAAAATCTTAAAGGATTTGGCAGATGGGGAGCCATCCGCTACAAACGCGCCTGATCCAGTCAGTTCCGATACAATTGTTGATATTCTTGCCGAACAGGTTGATGAAATCGGTGAAGACAAGGAGCTGCAGGAAGATCTTAAAAATCTGGGGAAATGGCTGTTTGGCAAATAGCCGGTTTATACATGAATATAATTATACTGACCATCATTGCCTATCTGCTCGGTTCCGTTCCTTTCGGCCTGTTGGTAGCTAAATCCAAGGGCGTTGATATTCGCCAGCACGGCAGTGGAAATATCGGTGCAACAAACGTACTGCGGGTTATCGGAAAAGGATGGGGGATTTTTACGCTGATTCTCGATGCCCTGAAGGGATTTGTTCCGGCTTACCTGTTTCCGATTATGGGAAATGAGGATCCGGTTTTTGGGGTCTTGTTTGGAGTGGCGGCCATTGTCGGGCACACCTTTCCGATCTACCTCAACTTCAAAGGCGGCAAGGGCGTTGCCACGAGCGCGGGCATGATTCTTGGCGTTGCACCGTTTTCGGTGGGTGTGGCGATTGCAGTCTTTGTGGTCACCGTACTCATATCCCGCTATGTTTCGCTGGCCTCTATATTTGCGGCCATTGCGGTTGGGGTGGCGGTCTGGTTTGATCCCAAGCTGGACAATACGGTTATACAGGGCGTCTTAAGTCTGATGGCGCTGCTGGTCGTCTGGCTGCACCGCGCTAATGTGAAGCGCCTGCTGAATGGAACAGAGCACCGGTTTGGAAAAAAGAAAGAGGTGGTATCATGAAGGTTGCGGTGATTGGAGATGGTGGCTGGGGCACGGCGCTGGCTATGGTGCTGAACCGTAACGGGCACGATACAACGGTCTGGGGTCCTTTTCCTGATTATCTTGAAGAAATCAAAGCCTCGGGAGAAAACAAAACCTATCTGCCAGGCGTGGAAATGCCGTCATCACTCAATTGGATCTCAGATCATGCCGAGGCCGTTGCGGGTGCAGGGCTGGTGGTCCTGGTGGTGCCGTCGCGTTTTTATAAACCCGTTGTCGAAGCCTTTAAGCCGCACATTCCCGCCGATGCTTTAATCGTCAGTGCAACCAAAGGGCTCGATGAACAGACCCATGAGCGTATGAGCGAAACCGCCGAAGAAATTCTGGGGCGGGACGTGGCCGTTCTTTCGGGACCGAGCCATGCTGAAGAAGTGGCTCGCGGAATTCCCTGTGCGGTTGCCATTGCTGCCCGTGACCATGATATGGCCGAAAAAATACAGCACCTTTTTTTGAACGACAGCTTTCGGGTTTACACGTTGG
>CAZAPF010000022.1:0-72685 GCA_964486885.1 uncultured Verrucomicrobiota bacterium | reverse complement strand
TCCGCACTCAAACGGCTTAGCCGTTGTCAATGGGGTGCCCGAAAAGGCGCATACACTCGAACTACCGATACTCGCCAATATCCAGTCATGACGTGTTCAATGCCCTTGGCGAACTTGATGAAATACCAGACGTTATCTGTACCGGTGGCTGGTGGCCACGCGAGGACCATATGCTCGGGTCGCATGTTCACGTGGATTACCGTGGCGTGTTGAAGAGCGACGTCAGCATAAATAAACAGCGCCTATTTGGAAGGTCGGTTCATAATTTCTCGTCTTCTCACGAGCGGTCGCACTTGCTTTGCGCTTTCGGTATGTCAAGTCTACCGAAAGGCACTCCATGCTATGCGTTGGTATGGGAAGGCACGATAGGCGCCTTCTACGAGATTGATTCTGAGTTGAATATAACGCTACTTGCCAATGTAATGAATGAACCGGGAAATCGCTATGCATCGATCTATGGCTTAGCCGACCCAACCTTTCCGAAGGATTCTCCCTTTTCTCGTTTTTCAGACGCAGGGAAGCTCATGGCCCTTGCTTCATTTTCAAAGCGCAGTACGCCTTCAGCAGAAGATCAGAAGTTGATCGATTTTCTGTTGGGAACCCCACATGTCCAGTTGAATATGTACGAAGGTCTTGAGCATTCGCGGTACTATAACGTGGGGGTAGATGATCCAGAATTCCGCAACTTTTCCGGTATTTTTAGCGATAAAATATTTGATGTTTTTCATCAGTTCGCTAAGTCGAACATGAAGAAAGGCTTCCCCTTACTCATCTCGGGTGGAAGCGGGCTAAATTGCGATTGGAATACCAAGTGGAAGGAGTCGGGCCTTTTTTCAGAAATTTTCGTGCCCCCTGTTGCAAACGATTCAGGTTCTGCGATTGGGACAGCTATCGATGCCCAGTTTCACTATACGGGGAATCCAAAGATCGAATGGGACGTCTATGCCGGCCTTGCTTTCGACATGAGTGAGTCTTTTGATACTGCGCCTTATGATATATACGAGGCTGATGATGAATTGATTGCAGACATGGTGGCCAATGACCTTATTCTTGGATGGGTGAGTGGAAAATATGAAATCGGCCCGCGGGCTCTGGGTAATCGTTCAATTATTGCCGCACCATTCCGAGAAAGTACTAAAACTCGCTTGAACGATATTAAGCAACGCGAGCAATTCCGTCCGATTGCTCCTGTTTGCTTGGAAGAAGATGCTGCACGGTGGTTTGGTTGCGATCACATGAGTCCGTATATGCTTTATACTTATAAAGCAAGAACCGATGCGCTGGCTGCTGTTACTCACGTGAATAATACTGCCCGCATTCAGACGGTGTCATCTATGACTAACTACAGCCTGTACAATTTGCTCATCGCATTCAAAGCGCGTACTGGTTACGGCGTGTTGTGCAATACCTCACTGAACTTCAACGGCAGAGGGTTTATAAACAAGATAGATGATCTTTCATCATATATCATGAAGCATAAATTGGATGGATTTGTAGTTGAAGGGCGAAGCTACATTTTGAAGTCATCGAGGAGCTATCAGGAATACTTAAGGATGCCAAAACTTAAAGTTGGAGAAAACGTTCCTCCCTCAGACAATGCAGCAAATATAGAGTCTGTTCATTAATCTTGTAATCCGATCTGAACGAGGTGCTATTTACAAGGGTTGTTCCCGTTCATCATTTGAACCGTGTATTATTCCTCACAGAGAAAAATATCTTCACACTCTGCGCCCTCTGCGGCTCTGCGAGGAATTAATTTATACCTGCAAAGAGGGCAGTCCCGTAATTCAGTAAAGTCGGTCAACGGGCGAGCATCAGGAGCAGGATGGTCACGGTGATGGCGAGGATACCGCACAGGGTTTTCCAGAATGCGCTCCATGATGGGGATGCGGTTTTTTTCGACAAAGTCGGGGTTGGGCTTGGAAAGGTCTGCCATAAATTTTGAGTGGGCTTCATAACGGTCTTCCGCATTGACCTTGACGGCTTTTTCCAGCGCGCTGTCAACCCAGACAGGGATATCCGGATTGAAGTGATGGGATGGGCCGTACTCATTATTGCGCACTAGCAGAAATATTAATTGGATTTTATCCTAATTAGGCGTGCCTAACATTTATCGTTTTAAAAAACCCCTTTAAAACGATGGTTTAACTCACGATAAATAAATCGATAGAAAAAACGCCATTTACGGATTAAGTCCGGCTAAATACCCTTATTACTAGTAAACCTTACTGATATTCAATCTCAATAGGTTTGTGCTAAAAGGGTGTCTCGGTTATGAGCGGTTTTCCAACGGTAATACCGGATTTTAAATACTGGAAAGAGAATGTTCCCTGCCAGAATGCGTGTCCGGTCAATACCGACGCAAGGGGCTATGTCCGGGCCATCGCTGACGGCGATTTTGAACGGGCTTACCTGATTGCCCGCGGCCCGAATCCGCTGGCTTCCGTATGCGGTCGTGTATGCGCCGCCCCCTGCGAGGCATCCTGTCGCCGCGGTAAAATTGACGATCCTATTTCCATCCGCGGCCTCAAACGCTTTGTGACCACCCAGTACGGCTCCGAAGCCAATCCGGATGGGGGCCTGTTCGATTACCTCAAGCAAAAGCTCGAAGAGCGCCAGTGCGAAGGCATTGAAGAACTGCGGAACTATATCGATGGTTATGAAGGTTCCGGTGCCAAAGTAGCCATTATCGGTTCAGGTCCCGCCGGCCTTGCCTGTGCACACGACCTGGCGTTGATGGGGCTTAAACCGACGATCTTTGAAATGGAACCCGTTGCCGCCGGCATGCTCTATGTCGGTGTGCCCGAATACCGACTGCCGCGTGACCTGATTCGCGCGGAGGTGGGTGTGGTGGAATCGCTCGGCGTTGAGATAAAGTGCAATACCTGCGTGGGTAAGGATGTCACGCTCGACCAGTTGCTGGTGGATTATCAGGCGGTGGTGCTGGCGGTCGGCGCCAAGAAGAGCCGCGCGCTCCCCATCCCCGGAGCCGAAGGCCCCGGCGTACTGCCCGGCATCGATTTCCTGCGCGACGTTGCGCTTGGGCGTTCTGTAACACTAGGCAAAAAGATTGTTGTTATCGGTGGCGGCAATGTTTCCTACGACGTTGCCCGCAGTGCATGGCGAAAGAAGGGCGAGGAAATTGAGCCGAATCCTGCGCGGTTTGTCAGCGAGGATGTTTCACGCGTGGCGATCCATGAAGCCGACCACGCCGAAGTACACCTTTGCTGCCTGGAAAGCCGGGAACAGATGTTGGCCGATGATATTGAAGTGGAAGAGGCTGAAGAAGAGGGCGTTGTGCGCCACAACAGCGTCGGCCCGCAGGAAGTAATGCGCGATGCTGCGGGTAAGATTTGCGGACTCCGATTTTCCAAGGTGGTCAGTCTCTTCGACGAAGAGGGGCGCTTCAGCCCGACCTTCGATCATGATGATTCGGAAATCATCGAGTGCGATACCGTCCTCGTTTCCATTGGCCAGATGTGTGACCTCAGTTTCCTCGGCGAAGAGCACGGTGTAGAGCTGAATGACCGCAAGTATCCCGCCCACGATTCCGAAACGTTTATGACTTCCGCCGACGGTATCTTTGTGGCGGGCGATCTGCAGACCGGGCCGCGGCTGATTATCGATGCCGTGGCATCGGGCAAGCAATGTGCGCGCGGAATTTATAAGCACCTGACCGGGAAAGGCATTGATGTTAATAGCCAGCAGCGCCATTTCGAGCTGGAAGACTATTCCCGCGAAATCGGCTACGAAGCCGTCGGCCGCTCGGAGATCGCCACCTTACATCCTGAAGAGCGCCGCAGTTTTTCCAAAATTGTCGAACTGGGCTTCCAGAAAGATGAAGCCACACTTGAAGCATCGCGTTGCCTCGACTGCGGCGTGAATACCATTTTCGATGGCGAGCGATGCATCCTGTGTGGCGGCTGCGCGGATGTCTGTCCGGAGCTGTGTCTGCGGCTGACTTCGATCGATCAGCTGGATCTTTCAAGCGAGGAGCTGAACACCGTGCTTGCCGACTGTGCTGAGGGCGTCGATCTGTCGGAGTGTTCGGTGATCATCAAAGACGAAGACCGCTGCATTCGCTGCGCCTCCTGCGCAGAGCGGTGTCCGGTAGGAGCGGTTTCCATGGAACGGTTCTGCTTCCGGGACGAAGCGAAATCTGAATGTGAATTGGCGATAGCGGAGAAATAATATGGCATCAGACAAAAAACAGAACAGTTCGGGTGACCGTCGTGATTTCGTCGGTAAGTGCGCAACGGGAACATTTGTCGGAGCTGTTGGCCTTGCGGCGGCAGGTTCACTGTGTGGTCTTAAACCCTCCGTGCTGCCCGATCCGTCGGAACAGTTTAAGATAGGCTCCGCAACGGATTTTCCGGTGGGTTCGGTCAAGGTGTTCGACAAAGAAAATGTTGCGGTCTTCAGCGAACGGGACGGGCTGTATGCCATCTCGCTGGTCTGCACACATCTGGGCTGTATCGTCAGCCTCAACAGCAAAGAAGGGCGGTTCGATTGCCCCTGCCACGGGTCCAAATTTACGCTGGAAGGCAAAGTAACACAGGCTCCGGCACCGAAACCGCTGCCATGGTTTAAGATTACACCTCAACCCGGCGGGCAGCTGATGGTGGATAAAGGGATTTCGGTCGAGAGCGGAACGAAGGTGGTGGTATGAGCGATTCGGTAAAGAAACCCGGGTTGGTCCAGCTTTTGGAAAACCTGAAAAACCTGCCGGCCAACGCCAAGGCGAGTTTCAGCCGACGCGGCCCGGCCGACGGCAGCCGCCGCACGCGGGCGCAGACGGTATTCAATAATGTCTTCATGCACATCCATACGGTGCGCATACACCGCTGGTCGCTCAAGCCGACCTTCACGTTCGGTCTTGGAATTGCTTCGGCGGCTTCGTTCATTATTCTCGCCGTAACCGGTATTGCGCTGATGATCTACTATGAACCATCGACCAGCGGCGCATACGAATCGGTTAAGAACATCACCTTCGTGGTGCCGGGCGGTCGACTGATCCGCAACGTACATCGCTGGGCCGCCTATATGATGGTGGTGACGGTTTTCCTGCACATGGTTCGTGTCTTCTTTACGAATTCCTACAAAAAGCCGCGCGAGTTTAACTGGGTGCTCGGCGTGATTCTGTTTGTGCTCACGCTGGCGCTATCGTTCACGGGTTATTGCTTGCCGTGGGATCAGCTGGCCTATTGGGCTATCACGATCGGTGCAAACATTGCCGGCAGCCCGGTCGAAGTGACCGACGCGCTGGGCGTTACCCACATGATGGATGTTGGTGCCATGCAGAAGGAACTGATGCTCGGCTCCAAATTTGTCGGCGGACCCGCGCTCCTGCGTTTCTACTGGGCGCACTGCATCCTGCTGCCGATCAGTATGATGGTGCTGATCATGGCCCACGTCTGGCGTGTGCGCAAGGATGGCGGCCTGTCCCGTCCCTCGGATATTACCGACGATGATTTAAAGGGTACTCCGTGTGAGGAATTGGCGGAGGAAGCTTTTACCGAAAAGTCGCGTAAGAGCTATGGCCTGATGTGTGTGGTGCGCAACAAAACGGCTGCGGTTGACCGCGGCCCCGAACGTACCGTTATGAGCTGGCCGCATTTGTTCAATGCAGAGATGCTGATCTTCGCTTTGATTCTGGTGTTCCTGTTGATCCTCGGCCTGATGGTTGACGCTCCGCTGAAAGAACTGGCGAATCCGTCGGTTCCTGAAAATCCGGCGAAGGCACCGTGGTATTTCCTCGCGATGCAGGAAATTATTTCCTACTCCGCCTTTTGCGGCGGCATGGTCATGCCCGGCCTGACGGTTCTTTTCCTGATGGGCATTCCGTACCTCGATCGTGAAGAGGGCGACTGCGGTCGCTGGTTTGTCGGCGAAGGGGTTAAGCGCACCACGATCAAGACCGCAATTGTTTCCACCATCGCGGTAGTGGGCATGCTGGTCTTCACGGTCAGCTATGGCTGGCTGCGCAACTGGTTCCCGGACATTAACCAGATTTGGATCACGATGGTGAATCCCGGTACGGTGCTGATGACGGCGTTTGTGCTGGTCACCTTCGGGGCAGTGGCGAAGACGCGTTCCACGCGGATCGGGGTGACGGTGCTGTTTACCTACTTCCTTGTAAGCTTTGTAATCCTGACGTATTTCGCATCCGTACACCGCGGACCCAACTGGGACTTTTTCTGGTGGCCTTCGCTTTGGCCGACTCATTAAGGGGAATGGATAGATGATAAAGAAACTTCTTCTAGGATGCAGCATCGCGATTCTCTTGCTGATCGGAATCGAGGTCGTCAGCCTGTCGGTTACGCCCGAGTACAAACGGCATCAGAAACAATACAAAAAAATGCTGGCCGAAATGGCGGTTACCGACGATGAAAAGCTGGCGGCTGAAGCCTACGAGGTCAAATTGCGCCAGCTGGTTTTACCGGAACTGGACAAGACCGACCGTTGTATCTCCTGCCATGCAGCGATCGAAGATACGCGTGTAACGGATGGAGTGAAACCGCTCATATCGCACCCGCACGGCCTGCTTGCCATTCATGATATCCGGAAGATCGGCTGCACGGTTTGCCATGATGGGCAGGGGCTGGCAACCAACAAGAAGGAAGCTCACGCCAACGAGATTCACTTCTGGGAAAAGATCCGCCTGCAGGGCGATCTGGTCCAGGCCAACTGCCTGCGCTGCCATCATGTGGAAAGCCTTCCAGAGCAGAAAACATTGCAGCTGGGCCATAAGCTGTTTGTTGAGAAGGGCTGCCGAGGTTGTCATGTGGTCGGCAACTCCGGTGGATTTCTCGGCCCCGACCTTACACTCATAGGCGATGCTTCATTCCATCTGAAAGCACCGGTGTCGCATGACCGGGAGGAAACCATCGGAAAGTTTAACCACAATGTAAACCTGGCCTACCTCTTCGAGTCGGTGAAGGATCCGACCGCCAATGCCGAAGATTCTAAGATGGTCGATAATAAGTTTTCTGATGAGGAAGCATTTGCGTTGGCGGTCTACATGAAGAGTTTTCAGACGCGGCGGGTTCCGGATGCCTTGCAGGATTTTGATAAAAATATTCCGGTGGCTTCCGGGCGCGATATCTTTATGGCCAATTGTTCTGCCTGTCATGGTTCGGAAGGGCAGGGTGCAACGCTCGTCGAGATGGAAAAGCTGGGGCCGTCGTTTGCCAATTCCGCTTTCCAGTCGATTGCCACACCCGAATTTGTAAAAGCCATGGTTACAGACTCCGGCAGCTCGGCCATGCCCGCGTGGGGTAAGTCCGGCGGTTTGTCGGAAGCCGAGATCGACAAGGTCGTTGCTTATGTTCTCTCGCTGAAAGAACTGCCCGAAGAAAAGGATGGTGATATCGAGTATGTCGGGAATCCGGCGTATGGGAAAATCCGCTTCCAAAGTCGCTGTGCTGGCTGTCACGGCATCGATGGAAACTATGAAATGGATCTGGTCGGGCCAACGCTGACGAGCCCCGAATTTAAGACCTACGCCACTCCGCACTTCCTCGAAACCACGATCCGCAAAGGACGTGCCGGTACGGCTATGCCGGCGTGGTACTTCCTTCAGAATAAAGAAGTGAAAGATATTGTGGCGTTCCTCTCCGGGCGACGCGAGCAGGCACCGGAACTGGCGGAATGCCTGGCCGTTACCTCTCAGCCCAACGCCGCCGAACACGGACAAATTATGTTCCAGAAACGCTGTGCTTCCTGCCACGGTTTCGATGCCGAAGGCCGCATCGGTCCTTCCCTCAATACGCCGGAGCTTCAGGCGATGGGATCGGATGACTTTTTCCATCACACCATCACGCATGGCCGCGAAGGAACGGCGATGGGCGGATGGGCGCACCTGACCGCAAAAGAAGTCGGATCGATCATGGCCTATCTGCGGACCTTTGATAAAGGTTCCGTTCGTTCGGCGGCACATACGGCCGTTGCCAGCGAGAGCCGTGGTGAAATCTCCTTTAACAGCGTTTGCGCGCAATGCCACGGGCCGGAAGGGGAAGGGCATATCGGCCCGGCAATCGGCGGCAGGGAATTCCTTAATTCAGTGGACGACCAGTTCCTGCGGGAAATGATCAGTCATGGACGAAGTGGTACGGGGATGCGTTCAAACCTGCAGGGAACCGATGGTTTTGCCGGTTTGTCCGAACAGCAGGTCGATGAAGTGATCGCCTATCTGCGCGTGCTCGAAACCAAACCTTTCTCAACTATCGGAAGAACGGTGACGGCCGGCGATATCGGAACGGGACGGGATTTGTTTTCCCGTAACTGTGCACAGTGCCACGGAGTGGCCGGCAGCGGTGGCGACGGACCGGGCATTGGACGTCCGGGCTTCCTTGCCACGGTCAGTGACGGCTTTCTCGAGGGAACGATTGCCAACGGGCGCACGGGAACGGAAATGCGCGCCTTTTCACCAGGGCAGCATGCGCTGGCGGATCTCGCGGAAGAAGAAGTCCGCGCCATTGTGGCCTATCTGCGTTCGGGTATTGATGTCGACAAGCTGGAACCGCGTGCAGTCATTGGAACACCGGAACGTGGTGCATTACTGTACAAGCAACAGTGTTCGCAATGTCACGGGGACAAGAATGGCGAAAGTTTTGCGCCGTGGTTGCTGAATCCGAAATATCTGGCGGCGGCGGACGATCCGTATTTGCAGGCAACGATGTCGATGGGGCATGGCACCAACATGCGGTCGATGATCCGCGGCGGAGGCGGTGTGGTGGAAATGACGGGACGCGATATCAACGACATTATCGCCTACATGCGCAGTACTTTAAAATAGTGGAACAAGAGCGATTGAAAACGGTTAACAAGGAGACGGGAACATGAGACGCAAAGGAATCAACCTATCGAGAAGGAATTTTACGGGCGGTGCGGTATCGGGTGCGGCAGCACTGGGGCTGGGCGGTCAGATTTTTGCTCCGAATGAAATCCTGGCAGAAACTCAAGGAGGCGGCCCTGCGATTAAAACCTGCCTCGCACAATGCCCGTACTGCGGCGTCGGTTGCGGTTCTGTGATCAAGTATGAAGCTGACTCCGGCCGCATCCTCGGCTGCGTACCCGACAAACAGCATCCGACCAATAAAGGTATCCAGTGCATCAAAGGATTGAACGCCGACGAGCCGGTCTATATCGACCGCCTGACAAAGGTCCTTGTGCGTAAGGATATGAGCGACCCGCTGACCGGCCACGTTTCCAAAACCAAGGGCAGTTTTAATCCGGACGATTTTGATGAAGTGACCTACGAAGAAGCGGAACATATCGTCGCGGAAAAACTTGGGCATATCTATAAGGAACATGGTGGCAACTCGATTGGCCTTTATGGTTCCGGCCAATTGACGGTAGAGACCCAGTGGATTGAAAACAAGTTCATGAAAGGCGTGCTCGGTTCGAACTCTATCGAAGCCAACGCACGCATGTGCATGACCTCGGCGGTAACGGCTTATTTTGCGACGCTGGGTTCGGATACCCCGCCGCTGTGCTATGACGATATTGAGATGTCCGACATGATTACCTTCTGGGGGCATAATCCACGCGGTGCGCATACGATCGTTTTCTGGAGGGCGGCCGACCATAAATCGAAAAACGGCATTCCGACCGTGATCTCCGATCCGCGGCGAACAGGTAGTGTGCAGGCACTCGAATCGATTGATCCTGAAAACTCGTATCACATCCAAACCATTAACGGTGATATCTCGGTGCTCAACGCCATTGCCCACTGCATCCTGACGGAGCACGAAGACATTGTGGAATATGACTTCATGAAGGAAAATACCGTCAACTGGGAAGACTATATTAAGATGTGCCGCGAGGAATATGCTCCGGAGCAGGTACAGGACGTGACCGGGGTCGAACCGGAACTGATCCGGACCATCGCCGATCAATGGGCCAATGCAACCCGCAAGGGCAAGCGGCGCGGAAAGGGCGGCGTTATTTCTTTCTGGGGCATCGGCTATAACCAGCACATCCATGGGCAGCACAACGTGATTTCGGTAATCAATCTGCACGCGTTGACTGGAAACCTTGGCCGTCCCGGCGCAGGACCCTTTTCGATGACCGGCCAGCCGAATGCCATGGGCGAGCGCCTGATGGGTGGACTGACCGGACGGCTGCCGTTCAATCAGGGTATCAAGAATTCGAGCGGATTGAACCTTAAGGGTATTGATACGATTGCCAAGGCGTGGAATTGCTCTCCTGAAAAACTTCACACCTCTGCCAACGCGAAGAATCCCGGCATGATGGTCGGCTTGTTTGAGCGGGCGATCATGGATGAAGAAACACTGAAGCGTAATGCGCTCGATCCCGTGAAAGCGATGGTCTATTGCTACACCACGCACGTTCATCAACCGGATTTGAACACGCTGGTGCGTCCGGCGCTCAGCAAGATGTTTGTCGTGGTGCAGGATGTTTACCGCCACGCACCGAACCTGCTGTATGGCGATGTAATCTTTCCCGCATTGACCTGGGGTGAATGGCAGGGCGGAACCTATATTTCCTCCGAACGCCGCTTTAATGTGGTCGATGGCGTCGGCAAGGGTATTCCCGGTATGGAGCAGTGCCTGCCGGATATGGATCTGGCGATCGACAAAGCCAAAGGCGTTGCCCATGCAATCGGAATGTCCGACGCGGAAATTCAGAAGATGTGGCCGTATAAGAAAAAGAAATACCACCCGGATGGACCGGAGCTGTATGACGCGGAAGAGGTGTTCGAAGAAATCGTGAAAGCCTCGAAGGGATCCGACTGCGATTTGACCGGTATGCTGGAAGTGCGCGAGCGCGATGGCATCGGGCTGTATGATCAGCTGCGGCAACTGCGCGGTATGCAGTGGCCCGCACCGACCTACGCCCATGCAAAGCTGGGCGGAACGCCGCGGCGCTACATGGGGCAGGAAAAATGGAACGGAAAGCCCTACGGTAATTTCCGCCGCACCGATGGAAAGATGGCCTTCAAGCCGTGTCGTCAGGACTATAGCCAGAAAGAAGAGATCCATGCCGAGCTTGCCAAGATGGGCACTGACCCAACGGTGTTTGCCTCCGACAATAAGGAATTGCTGGTGAAGGCGCGCGATATGGGGCTGACGCCCGAATGGCCGGACAAGGAACACCTCGGCAAACGGTGGGATGAAGTGCCGGAAGGTAAGTATCCGTTCTGGCTGGGGCTTGGAATTGTGTATGAACATTTCCACACGGCCAAGACCATCCGCGGAGCAACCACGCGCCGGCTTGTTCCGGAGCAATACCTTGAGATGCATGAGCAGGATGCGAAGGAGCTTGGTGTGGAGGACGGCGACATGGTGCGCATCGTCACAAAGCGTGGAAGCTACCAGGGCCGTGTTTCGGTCGGCGGCATCCGTTCGAAGGTGAAGCCCGCGCGCAATGAAGTGCCGCGTGGGTATGTGTTCAGCCCTTGGAACCTTTCTGTGGCGGACTCGGCCGATCCGAAGAAAAACAAGTGGCTCGTGAATGCGACCAGCCACCGGGCATACGATCCGGTTTCCGGGCAGGTCGATTTCAAGAAGCTGGCGGCGCGAATTGAGCGGCTATCGTAGCGGGGAATAATGGGTAACAAAAACAGACGCATGTTTTTCGAAGCCGGGGCAGTTGCAGGTGCATCCGCGCTGGTGGGTGCCGTCATGTCCGGTAACAAATCCGAAGCCATTGCGCGTTCGGAAAATGGCCGGACGGCTGTTGTGCGTCCACCGGGTGCACTGCCCGAAAAGGAATTCATTGCCCGGTGCATCGGTTGCAAGCAGTGCGCCGAAGTATGTTCCAACGGCTGTATCCAATTCAGCCGGTGGGATCATGCTCCGGGAACGCCGTATTTGAAGACGCGTGATCAACCCTGCATCCTTTGCATGAAATGCACTCAGGTGTGCCCGACCGGTGCGTTGAAAGCCGTTCCCACGGATTCGGTGGAAGACATTCAGACTAATGTTAAAATGGGGACCGCCAAGGTCGACGAAAATATCTGCAACTCGTACAACGGGTATGTCTGCGGTGCCTGCGTATTTGCCTGCCCGTTTACGGGTACGGCATTGAAATCGCTCACATGGGAGCGCCCGGTGGTCGATCCCGACTATTGCGTTGGTTGCGGCTTGTGCGAAAAGGCCTGCATCGTTTACCCTCAAGCCATTCGTGTGATTCCCAGCTCGGTGGTATAAGTTGAAGATTTCCAAGATTCGCACCATTATCCGCCTGTTGATCCTGACCCTGTTTTTTTGCATTGCGGGGATCAATCACTATTCCACTGTCAAGGCGCAGCAGGGCGGGCAGGAAATGATCAACGATTCGATCATGCTGAGCATGGTCGATAAACTCTACGGCTCTTCGCCGCATCGCCCGATCTACGAGCATGTGGCCGGAGGCGGGTTATGGTCGTTCCAGATTAAAGGCTTCCGTATCAGCGATCCGCTGGCTGTTGTCAGCGATATTGCCGCGTCAAAAACACTGCACAAGCTGATGCTGCTTTCACTTATTCTTCCGCTGATTGGGACGCTGTTGCTGGGCCGCGTGTTCTGCAGCTGGATCTGCCCGATGGGTATGTTTGGCGATCTTCTGTTGTGGATTCGAAAAATACTCGGGAAGATCGGGTTCGGGTTCTTTGATTTTCCGGTCAGTCGCCGGATCAAGAATTGGCTGCTGGGTTTTGGAATCGTGGTGTCGCTGATTCTCTCGGTTCAGTTTTTCTACATCTTTTATCCCCCGCGCATTATTTCCGACTGGGTGCGCGATGGATGGACGAGTTCGATTTCCGGCATCGACCTGATCATTTTCGGAATCATCCTCTTGTGTGAGCTGATGCTGTGCCAGCGGCTGTGGTGCAAATGCCTCTGCCCCGGTGGCGCAGTTTACGCCCTGCTTGGTAAATGGCGAAAGCTGCGTGTTATTCGCGATGTCCACGCCTGCACCGAGTGTGGTAAGTGCGATACGGCCTGCCCCTACGACCTAGAGCCCGGCTCGTTGCCGCTGGGCGGCGAATGCGATAATTGCGGATTATGTGTTCAGGCCTGCAACGATGATGCGATACACTATCGGATGAATCCGAAGCGTACTACGTAGTGCGTACTGCGTATTGCTTCTCAGTTAGAGGGACGACCTCTGTGTCGTCCTAACGGTGGAGCGGAAGGGAGGCTTGGCTTCCGTAGGACGACACGGAGGTCGTCCCACCAGTAGCCAGATAATACGAAATACGCAGTAAGTAATAAGGAATGAAGAATTGAAAAAAGAACTCATAGCCCTTTCAGTTTTGGTTGCCTCCACCGTCGTCGCCCACCATATCCGCGGCATTCCGCATTACAGCTATCAGGAAAATTATCCGCAGGCACCGGCCTTTGAGGAGTTCCGCGAGTCCGGCCCGTGGTCAATGCAGTTTACCTATTGGCAGATTCCATCGCAAACCGCGCTCGACCTAGCGCTGTATGTGAAGCGCCGTGAAACCGACAAACCCTATTCCGGAGCTGTAAAGCTGCAGGTCTTTAAACAGGGCGAGGAAGAAACGAATACGATCAACCATCCCTTCGATGCCTACGCCAACCCGCGCAACATCCACAAGGTGGGGTGGGTTTATGAAGAGGCCGGCGTCTACATCGTGAAAGTCGATCTAGGTGAAGGTGACGAAAAGATTTCCGAGCGGTTTAACATTCAGGTCGGCACCGTGCCGCCCAACTATTGGTTTCTCGGCGGTTCAGTTATGGTGGTGGTTGGGCTGATGGCAGGGGTTGCGATAATCAAAAAACGAAGCGGCGTATCGGAATGAAATATCTGTTCGTCATCCTGTTGCTCGGTCTTTTTACGGTTGATGTGTCACATGGTTCAGCCCAACAGAGAGCAGGCGAGCCGCCTGCGTTACAGCTGTCGTACCGCCCGCATCTTGCGGGCTCCGGAGCCGACAGGATGTCGACGGTACGAGTTGTATCGCAGGCGGTCCATCTGCCCGTAATTGCTCAGGTGGTTCCGAATCTTGGAACGGCGAAGGAATCGGATGCCGAAACCAACAAGGTTTGTAAATGCGGAATGGTCAACTGCACCATGCCATGTTGTGCGGAGGCGAACAGTGCGACCGATAAATCCGTTGACGGGATCATCTGCGAAATCTGCGGGATGGTGAACTGCAAGATGGGTTGCAAGGGAGAGGTGGTCGACTGGAAGGGTGACACGCTGATGGTCATGCCGGGGCTGCCCGATTGGCTGTTCTATGCATCGGTCATGGCCATACTCGTTTTCTCGTTTGTCATTGTCGAGGTGCTCGGCCGCCGTGCAAAACAGCAACCGCTGTGGCGTTATAACCTTTTCCAACACCGCCCGATGAAAGCGCTGTTCAAGAGCCGTTTCTTCCCCGGGTTCTTTCAGATGGTCGTGGCGGTGTTCTTTCTGTTTCTGGTCTATGCCGGGCTCTATGGCCACCAGGTCATTAACATTACCCCCGCGCTGACGTGGACGATCTGGTGGGCGGGTTTGATTTTTATCATTCTCTTTTTTGGCAAGGCCTGGTGCACCATCTGCCCATGGGATTTTATGGCCACTGCGCTCTCCTCGCTCCGGCTGTGGGGAGTGGGTGACAGACCGCTGACACTTGGGCTGAAATGGCCCCGCTGGTTGCGTAACATCTATCCCGCCATCGGGCTCTTTATCCTACTGACCTGGCTGGAACTGGGCTACCACGTAACCACCTCGCCGAAGATGACCGCCTACATGGCCATCGGCATGCTATTGCTCACCATTGTACCTGCGTTTATTTTCGAGCGTAAAGGATTCTGCCGCTACGGCTGTTTTGTGGGTCGCATCTCCGGGCTCTACGCCAACTTTGCACCTGTTGAAGTTCGGTCGGCCGATAAGTCAGTTTGCGCCGGCTGTAAAACCAAGGACTGCTATCGCGGCAACGAAAACGGAAATCCGTGCCCGACCTTCCTCAACCTTGCTACGCTCGAAGACAATACCTACTGCATCATGTGCGGCGACTGTGTGAAATCCTGCCCGCACGATAATGTAGCACTGAATGTGCGTCCCTTTGCCACTGATCTGTTCAGCTACACCATGCCCCGAAAGGATGAAGCCTATCTTGCACTCATCCTGCTATCACTCACCAGTTTCCATGGGCTGACGATGACACCGTTGTGGGAAAATCCGGCGCAACCCGAAGGCACAGTCATCGGCTGGATCAGTTCGCTTTTCGGCACCGGACATCTTTGGTCGTTCACGTTTGGTATGGCCGCCATATTGGCTATCCCGATTATCGTCTATTGGCTCTTCTGCCTCAGTGCCCGCGGCATTGCGCAGCAGTGGGGGAGCGAAGAGCAGCGCAGTGTGCCGCTCTCAACCATCTTTATTGCCTTTGCCTATTCCGTCCTGCCAATTGCACTCTGCTACCACGTTGCGCACAACGGTATGCATCTGTTTATGGAAGGGCAGAATGTGCTCACGCTGCTCTCCGACCCGATGGGGCGCGGATGGGATCTGTTTGGGACGGCGACGATAACCTATCCGCCGATTCTCGGGGCCATGACGGTCTGGATTCTGCAGGTCATCCTCGTGGTGATCGGGCATATCTACGGCATCATCATTTCCCAGCGCACGGCTGAAAAGCTGTTCGGAAAAGATCGTGTCTCCACCTGGGTGCAGCTCCCGCTCCTGCTCGCCATGATCCTCTTTTCCTACGTCTCCCTCTGGATCATGCACCTCGACATGAACATGCGCGGCACACTGATGTAGTTTGCTAAATACCCTGCAAGTCTTTTTGGTTCAATGACTGGAAGAAGAGATCAATTCCGCATACGATCTCCGGGAGTTTGAAACAGGCAAAATCACGCATGGGAAAAAATCAATACAATCCGGAAATTCATCATCGGCGGTCGATCCGGTTGAAAGGGCATGATTATGCCGGAGGTGGGTTGTACTTTGTCACGATCTGCGCACATCGGGAATATATCGCCGCCGCAGGGGGAAAGCCATTTGGGACAGCAGAGGGGGCGACATGCATATCGCCCGTACGGGAAATTTTCGCCGAGGAATGGCGGAAATGCGGAGAAGTACGCGACGATGTTTTTCCCGGAGAATTTGTGGTGATGCCCGATCATTTCCATGGATTGATCAGGATCAAAAAAGGAATGTCGGAATTGGGGCATGTAATCGGCGCGTTCAAAGCGGCGGTATCGAGAAGAATTCGTAGGGGCGACACGCATGTCGCCCAAAACACGCATGTCGCCCAAAACACGCATGTCGCCCAAAACACGCATGTCGCCCAAAACACGCATGTCGTCCTTCTTCCCAAAGAAACCCGCATCTGGCACCGCAACTATTATGAAATGATTGTGCGCACGCCCGAAGCCGAAAACAATATTTGCCAATATATCCGGATGAATCCGTGGCGGTGTGTGCAACAGTTTGGCAATGGCCTTCGCGGCATGGGCAATCCAGCGCTGTGGAACTTTCCAACGCTTGGGATCTGCTGCTCGCGGAATGCTCCAAGGCCGAAAAGCATCCCGAAAGCCGACGTATACTTCAGTGGTTTCCATTCCCCCATGGAAAAGGAAATCCTCAATAAACTGCTTGAACACAAACGGAATATTATCTGGTGTCCCGCATGGGGACTGGGTGGAAAACTGAGCCCCGAGCAGCTATCCGCGCTGGAAGAAAACCGCCTGCTCATTCTGGAAATGCGCAACCGCGATGGCGACCTGTCCGCCGCCGAGGCACGCAACCGTTTTGTTCTCCAGCAAGCCGACAAACTATGGCTTCCGCACGTTAACCCCGGCGGCATGATCGACCGGCTCGTGCATGACATGTCGGCACAGGAAAAACGGATAGTCGGATTCTAAAACTGTAGAAGCTTAGGCCCCAAAAGAGGGAAGTGGGGGCAGGCTTGAATTTAAGTAACCGACCGTCTGCTCTGCTTTTCGCCTACTTCTTCAGCCAAATCTTCCTATTCCGAATAAGGTCTGAGATCGGAATAACCTTTTTTAAAATATATCACATACAATATATAATATCCGTTTAAGGCGCTTAAATGGCATTAAATATTTCGTATAGTATATGGAAAAAGGAGAGTTATGGACGGGAAAAATAGTGATCAAATCGGGCCGTTGCTGAAGGTGGAGCGGCGGAAGGCGGGGCTTTCGCAGGATGATGTTTCGCTGACGTCGGGGATTACGCAGGCGACCATCAGTCATCTGGAAAGCGGTGATCTGAACTTTCGCATCGGTACGCTGGAACGCTATTTGGGTGCTCTGGGCAAGAAGCTGAATCTGATTGCAAAGGATGCGGAGCTTTATCATTACACCGCGCAGGTGCGGTCGGTCTATGACGGCGACACCTGCCGTGTGGATATTGACCTGGGATTGAATATGTGGCTGCGCAATGAAAAGCTGCGGCTGGTGCGGATCAATGCGCCGGAGATGACGGGGCCGGATAAGGCGCTTGGAATCGCATCGCGCGATTTCCTGCGCGGGCTGATTGATGGACGGGAAATCATTATTGAAACGCTGAAGGATCAGCGCGGAAAATATGGGCGCTATCTCGCGGAAATCTGGGTGGATCAGGACGGCATTTGGCGAAATGTAAACGACGCACTCGTCGCCGCCGGTCACGCTGTTTATCAGGATTATTGATTACAGTCAGGAATGTTTTATTTCCGCGGTGACGCAGTGGCCGCAGAGGTGTCCCCAGAGGCAACTATTCGGAATTTCCGAATAGTTCAAATTGAAGGGAAACGCGAGGTGCCCGCGATGTTGAGCACTATAATCTGGATGCCATCATTTCAGTAGGCTCCTAGAGCATTTTCTGTTTATTTGTCATTTGGGGCGGGGCAGGCAGGATGCCTGCGGTACGTATCGCCGCCATCTTGGCGGCCCCGTGGGTGTGACAAAAAGAGCCGAAAATGCTCTATCGGGCGAGCATCAGGAGCAGGGTGGCTACGGTGATGGCGAGGATGCCGCAGAGGGTTTTCCAGAAGAGTAACGGATTCCGTTCCATGAGTGGAATGCGGTTTTTTTCGGCAAAGTCGGGGTTGGGCTTGGAAAGGTCGGCCATGAATTTTGAGTGGGCTTCATAGCGGTCTTCAGATTTTACTTTAACGGCCTTTTCCAAAGCGCTGTCAACCCAGACCGGGATGTCGGGATTAAAGTGGTACGAGGGGCGGTAGACCAGTCGGTTAAAATCAGCCAGATTTTTGCATTTGGAATATTTCGGGCCATAGGGGTGTTCGCCGGTCAGCAGGAGATAGAGAATACATCCCAGACTGAACAGGTCCGACCAGGTTCCTGCGGGTAAGCGCAGCAGGTATTCCGGTGCAGAAAAATCGACGGTCCCGAGAATCAGGTCGCGTTCAATGGCGCCGCAGATTTCTTCGAAACCGGCCACGCGGCAGGAACCGAAATCAACAATCTTTACCCGCCCGTGGTTATCGATCAGCACGTTGTCCGGTTTAAGATCCTGATGCAGAATTTCTTTGCGGTGGAACGCGCGCAGTCCCTTAACCAGCTGCTGCGCAATTTCGCGCACGGCCTGCATTTGGGGATGATGGTTCTGCTCTTCCCATTTCGAAAGGGAGGCTCCTTCAACAAACTCACTCAGATAGTAGAGGCAACTGCGAGGCCGTTGCTGATCGATGACTTTCGCAACATTCGGGCTATCGATTCGCGCTCCGATCCAGCTTTCCATAACGAATCGCTCAATATAGGCATCGTCGTCCTCAAAATTTGCGGACGGGGTTTTCATGGCATAGTGCTTACCGCTTTCCACATCTTCGACCCGGTAGACCTGACTTCGGCTGGTGGCGTGCAGTTCTTCGCAAATCTGGTAGCCGTCCAGCTGATCACCAGTCTTCAAATCCGGTGGAAATGGAAGCTGTGTCAGGCGCTGGTCGATTTCCTCGCGGGAGTTTTCCGGCAGTTTGCAAATCCGGATGATGGAACAGCTGAGGTTGTCGCTACTGCTCATGTCGTAGGCTTCCTGCACGAGCATGTCGCAGCCCTTTTGCAGGTCGCCCCGGTTGGAGTCGAGCAGGGTAGTGATGCGGACTTCATCGATATGATCATGTATGCCGTCGGTAGACAGCAGGAAAATATCGTCTTCAACCAGGTCGGTAATCGAGTAATCGATACGCGGTTGGTTATCGAGCCCCATCGCACGGGATAGATAATTTTGCTGTGCACTGACCTGGACGCTGTGGTCGGAGGTGAGCTGTTCGAGTGTACCGTTCCGCAACCGGTAAATCCGCGTGTCGCCGATATGGAACAGGTGCGCCGTACGTGATTTCAGAATCAGAATGCTGAGGGTGCAGACATACCCTTTTTCCGCGTTGCGGTACGCCTTGCCGCGGTTATATAGCTCGCGGTTAAGTGTGGTCAGGACATTTTGTCCGGAGTGCTTGGTGGTCCATATATCCGGGCTGGCAAAATAGTCGGAAACGAATCGTTCCGTACAGAGGTTGGAGGCTTCCTTGCCGGCATCCGCACTGCTGACGCCATCGGCAATGGCGGCCACAATGCCTTTGTGGGTGATCAGGTGGTCGTCGTCCGGAACATGAACGGCAATCGCATCGTCGTTGGATGCCTTGCGGCCGGCCGAAGTTGCCTGGCCGGATTCGATTTCAATTTTTCCGTCGAGGTGGAACATGGGTGTATTGCGTACTCCGTATTACGTATCTCTGCTCAGTGGCCATGATAGGCTTTAACCGGATCAATACGCAATACGCAGTACGAAGTACTCTATGCTACTTCAATCAACTGTATGTTTCCGGTTTCATCCACCTCAGCTACGTGACCTTCCGGTTCGGTCAGGAAGGCGGTGGAAATCAGGGTCAGCAGCGAGCATCCGCCAATGACCATGAAGAAGGTCGAGTATTCAACGAACGACAGCACCGTCAGGAAAATCACCGCGCCGACGTTTCCGTAGGCGCCGACCATGCCTGCAATCTGTCCGGTCATACGGCGCTGAACGAGCGGAACCATGGCAAATACCGCGCCTTCGCCGGCCTGTACAAAGAAGGAACAGCACATGGTGGCCACCACAGCGAGTGCAACCGGCCAGGTGGATCCGACCTGTCCGAGTATAAAGTAACCGGCGGAAAGGCCGCAGATGAGAACCATCAGCGTCTTACGGCGTCCGAGTTTATCAGAAAGCCATCCGCCACCCGGGCGGGCCACGAGGTTCATGAACGCAAACCCGGAGGCGAGCAGGCCGGCCTTTACGGCATCGAGTCCGAATACTTCCATGAAGAACAGCGGAAGCATCGAAACCACGGCCAGCTCCGAGCCGAAGGTAACAAAGTAGGCCAGGTCGAGAATGGCCACCTGTTTGAAGCGGTAGTTCAGCATGCCGGCTTCTTCGTTTTCATTAAAGAGGTGCGAGTTCACCTTTTTGATCTGCAGCGTCTGATAGATGAAGAGGGCAATGAAACCGGCAACGAGTCCGTATCCCGCCGCGACCGGGAGCAGGGCTACCTTGGCCGAGCAGAGTTTCCAGGTCAGCACGGTCAACGCCAGATACATCGGAATGTTCATCAGCAGGTAGAAGTAATAATCCTTCTTGCAGGAAACTTCCAATCCGCCGGCCTTTTTCGGTTTGAAGTAGGTGGATCCTTTCGGAGTATTGCGGGCGCGGAAGTAGAAAAAGATACCATAGAGCAGGGCTGCCGCGCCGGTGGTGGCCACGGCATAGCGCCATCCGTTTTCACCGCCGTAAAGCAATGCCAGGGAGGGCAGGGTCATGGCGGCAGCCGCGGATCCGAAATTGCCCCAGCCGCCGTAGATGCCTTCGGCCATGCCGACCTGTTTAGCCGGGAACCATTCGCCGACCAACCGGATGCCGATCACAAAACCTGCGCCGACAAAACCGAGCAGGAACCGGAAGAGCGCCAACTGCTCGAACGACTGCGCACTGGAAAATCCAAAACAGATGAACGAGGAGACGACCAGCAATCCCGAAAACACATGGCGGGGTCCGAATTTATCCACCAGTATGCCGATCGCGATACGGGCCGGAATGGTCAGTGCCACGTTAAGGATCAGCAGGGATTTAACCTGTTGTCCGGTCAGGTCGAAGGTTTCCTTAATGGCAGCCATCAGCGGAGCGTGGCTGAACCAGACGACAAAGCTCAGGAAAAATGCCACCCATGACAGGTGAAGGGTTCGAATTGCCGGGTTCTTCAGGTCCAGGGGATTAAGGTTGGACGATGCCATTGCTACTCCTTGCTAGTTGCTTTTTTCGTTTGTTGTAATTTTTAAAGTTAACTGGAATTGGATTATGAACAGACCTTTTCCGGATTGCAGATGTGCAGCTTATCCATCGCCTCTTCAGAAGGAAGGTCGATAAAGATCCGGCCTTCGCGGATTTCAACCGGGAAGGTCGAAATGCTGTAT
The DNA here is from genome assembly GCA_964486885.1 of uncultured Verrucomicrobiota bacterium. Taxonomy (GTDB): domain Bacteria; phylum Verrucomicrobiota; class Kiritimatiellia; order Kiritimatiellales; family Pontiellaceae; genus Pontiella. The sequence continues at coordinate 51,314 of CAZAPF010000022.1, read as the reverse complement.
TCCGGGTCGTTCAGCCCTTCGCCGGTTTCCAGCGAGAATGCTTTTTTATGCATCGGACAGACAACCTTCGGCAAACCCTCGATATCGCCCAGCAAACCACGCGACAGGACCATTTCCCGTTTGTGGGGGCAGAGGTTCTGGGAGGCAAACCATTTGTCCATTGCCTTAAAGTTAAAGATGGCAATCTGATGACGACCATATTTCAACGTGGCACCACCATCCGCCGGAATGGCGGAAGCTTCGCCGAAGCAAACCCACTGGGTTTCTTCGTTATCGGTTGCCTCAGGGATTAACGGCTCGTATTCCTTCTTCCACGGAGCCGGGCGTTTCTGGCCGCGCACTTCGATATATTCAAAGTCATCCGGTTTTTCATCGTTGGCATAATGGTGGAACATCTTGAGCTTTTCCGGATCCTTCAGGGTTTCGGCCCACTCGCATTTGTACGTATCGACAACGTGCTGCATATCGGCTTCCAACTGATCGTTGATGCCGAGGGAATCGTTGATCACCACGTCCTGCAGGTGCTTGAGGCCACCTTCCAGTTTTTCCAACCATGGGGCGGTACGGGTCAGGCGATCGGCCGTGCGCACATAATACATCAGGAAGCGGTCGATATATTTAATGGCGGTTGCTGAATCGATGTCAGCCGCGAGAATATCCGCATGACGCGGTGTTACCCCTCCGTTACCGCAGACGTAGAGAATCCAGCCGGTTTCGGTGGCAATCAGCCCAACGTCTTTGGACTGGGCTTCAGCACATTCGCGGACGCAGCCGGAGACCGCCATTTTCAGTTTGTGCGGTGAGCGCAGTCCTTTATAGCGGTTTTCCAGTTCCACCGCCATATCGACTGAGTCCTGCAGGCCGAAGCGGCACCACGTGCTGCCGACGCAGCTTTTTACGGTACGAAGCGATTTGCCGTAGGCATGTCCGGTTTCCAGGCCGGCATCCACCAGGTCTTTCCAGATCAACGGAAGCTGGGAGAGGTGCGCTCCGAAGAGGTCGATGCGCTGTCCGCCGGTCACCTTGGTGTAGAGGTCATATTTTTTGGCCACTTCACCAATCACGATGAGCTGATCCGGTGTGAGCTCGCCACCCGGTGCGCGGGGTACCACGGAGTAGGTTCCGTTGCGCTGGATGTTGCCCATGTATTTATCGTTGGTATCCTGAATCTGCGCGTGGTTGGCCACATAGTCGTTATCGATGGAGGCGATAATCGAAGCCACCGTGGGTTTGCAGATTTCGCAGCCGGTTCCTTTGCCGTGGCTTTCCAGGATTTCGTTAAAGGTCTTGGCTCCGGTCACCTTGATAATGTTGAACAATTCGGTGCGGGAATAGCTGAAGTGCTCACAAAGAGACGTATCAATTTCAACGCCTTTGTCCTTCAGTGCCGCCTCGAAAATATCGTTGGCTACCGCCGCGCATCCGCCGCAGCCGGTAGCGGCATGGGTAGCCTTTTTTACGCCGTCAAAGGTGGTAATGTTTTCTTCGTCGATCACGCGGCGGATATCGCCGGCGGTTACATTCTTACAGGAACAGATGACTTCATCGTCGTCGTATTCAATTTCAACGTCGTTATGATCGCCGGCTTTGACCAGCAGGGTTTCCGGCTCTTCCGGCAGTTCCATGCCTTTCTTGCAGATCTGGCTCAGCAGGCCGTATTCGGAGGCATCGCCAACCAGTACAGCGCCTTCGAGTTTTTTACCGTCGAGCGATAGAACCAGTTTTTTATAGATACCGCGGTAGCTGTCATAAACGACAACGGCTTTGCTCTGCTCTTCCGGCATCAGCGGTTCACCGACGCTGGCCACGTCGACGCCCATCAGCTTAAGCTTCGTGGACATGTCCGCGCCTTCGAACGTTTTCTTTTCGTGGCACAGGTTGGCGGCGGCTACATCGGCCATATCGTAACCGGGGGCTACAAGGCCGTAAATCATGTCATCAAACAGGGCGACTTCACCGATGGCGTGAATATGGTGATCGGACGTCCGCATCTTACTGTCGACTTCGATGCCGCCGCGCGGTCCAACGTCAATTCCACATTCCTTACCCAGGTCGTCGTTAGGACGAATGCCGGCGGAAATAATGATCATATCGGCCTGCAAGTGCTCATCGCCGGAAAAGGCAATGCCATCCACTTTATCATCGCCGGTAAAGTGGGTTGTGATTTTATCGACGAGCACATCAACGCCGAGATCTTCGATCAGATGTTTCAGAATAACGCCGCCGCCGGTATCGATCTGACGTGCAAGCAGGCGAGGGGCACGTTCAACGACCGTGGTTTTCAGCCCCATGTCGTGAACGGCCTTGGCGGCTTCTAGTCCAAGCAAGCCTCCGCCGATTACTGAAGCCGTTTTCGCGGTCTTCGAGTAATCACGGATGGCTTTCAAATCTTCAATAGTTCGATAAACAAACACGCCCGGAAGGTCTGTGCCCTTGATGGGAGGAACGAAGGGGCTGGATCCGGTGGCCAGAATCAGGTGGTCGTAGGCACATTGCCGGCCATTGGCGGTGGTAACCGTTTTGTGTTTTCGGTCAATTTCCACCACGCGGTCACCGGTATGCAGCTCAATGCCGTTATCGGCATACCAGTTGGGCTCCACCATCTGGAGCTCGTCGGCGGATTCCTTTTCATAAAAAGAGGTCAGCTGGACGCGGTCGTAGGCCGGACGCGGCTCTTCGCCGAGCACTTTGATGTGGAATCGCCCGTTTTTATCGTATTCCAGCAGTTTTTCACAGAACCGGACACTCACCATGCCGTTTCCTACAACGACAACCTCATGTTTCTTCAAACTCATTAATGCACCTCTGATTTGGATCAAAATTAAGGAAGCCCCTTATGCACAGGGTGTGCCATTCGAAAAGAGGGAAATTCACAGTGCGTAAGTCCTTAAACGGGAGGTTAAAATGCAAGTTGCGGCCTAATGCAGTTTTTTGAAATATAGTACATATATGATAATGATACTCATATAATTACAATATTGTATCTATAAATAACCATGTTCCCGCTAAATGTTGTTTCAGTTTGAATGAGAGACTTAAATCGGTGTGCGTAGCGATCTTCCGGGTACAGGTGTCAGCAGATAGCGGCCGATTCCGCTATTGCCAATATCTGGATGCCGAGGGATGGGTTTCCAGCAGAATTTCCCTGATCGCGATCTTATCTTCCTTTTTCAGATGCTGATACTCCGGGTGGTTGGATGCGGGATCCAGAATGTTTCCGATTTCAGGCCAGAGATAGTCGAGTGCTTCGGGGGGCAGCTGGTTGAATGTTTGGGAGTAGACCATGTAGCTGAAGGGGTAGCGGAACATACGGCGCTTCATCTGCAATTGATAGAGAGATCGGAGAGCTTTGTCCTTTGGACCTCCGGCGCTGAATTCCAGGGCAAAGGCCGATTTCGTTAAGTCAAAGGCGGGGATCCGGGTTTCATCCGCGAAAAACATACATTGCAAAATCTTGTCAGCATGGTGCTTTATACGTCTGCGGGTGGAATCCGATACCGGATCTGTCCGTTCCAGATATTTATCCATCACCTTTTGGTCATAGAGTGCGCGGCGGGTATTAATCGTCAGGGCAGACATCAGGGTGTGCAACTGCGCCTGATGTTCGAGCACCATGAGGGCCACCACATCGCTTCCGTTGAATAAATATTTTTCGTTGGATAACTCCTTTAGGTTAATGAGGGAGCCGGCATCGGCTCCATTGCCTGTTTCGTGGTAGATCCGGTTTCCCATGTGTTTCATGGAGGCTCCGGTGGTGTACCATCCTCCCCAGCGTTCTTTAAGCGGTGTAGTTTGATCCACCACATGGGATCCGGCCTTAAAAATGGGGTGCCCGGAGGAGGCAGGGTAGACGGATCGCAGCATGAGGCCGGGTGTTTCTCGCGTGATGGAACCGGCGTGGCAGCTTAAGCATTCATGGGTTTGTCGAACCAGGCGGGGGGCCTCTTTTTCGCGTTCAACCGTGTAGAAATTCATACCGGTGAAAGGGCTTGATACAGCGACTTCAAGAAATTTTCCGGAGGGCACCCAGCCCACATGAATATCTTCACCAAAATAAAGCGCACGCGGATTGCGGGGGTGGATGCGCTGGATCTGAAGGCTTGTCTTCGAAAATACCAGTGTTTGCGAGGAAACGGGTATGTTGAAGGCTGTTAGAAAGGATTCGAGATAGCCCCGGGATTTGTCGTATTTCCAGTCTTTCAGGTTATCCGGGTTCGAGAAAAAGTCAGAAAGGATATCTTTGGGAGTACTGTCGGAATAATTGATGGGCTCCGATTCATAGATGCTTTGGGCCGTAGCTTCAGGCAGAAGCAGGCTTGAGGTCAGCACAGCTAGAACCGCAAAGTTCAAGTACTGGAGAATTAGCCGGTTATATCGTCTATGGAAGTTCTCGATCACGTAGCATGCCTTGGGATTCATTTCAGTACGAAATACAGTCCAAAAAGTAGAACAGACCAATCGTGATGTCTATGCTTAAGCACATACCCATTCTTCAACGGGAAACTGATAAACAGGCGGAAATCAGGCCCAAGAATTTCCCCCTTCGGGCTTGGTTCCACTAAATGGGGTGGGGTATGTTTCCTCCCTTTGGAAAAAACAGGTAAACCAATATGAGTGCTGAAAATAAAGTCTTTATATACGATACCACGCTGCGTGACGGCGCACAGGCGGAAGGGGTTACCTTTTCGCCGGTTGCCAAGATCCATGTAGCGAAAATGCTGGATTCGTTCGGCGTGGACTATATTGAAGGCGGCTATGCGGCTTCGAATCCAAAGGACATGGCCTTTTTCAAGGACATCAAAAAAGAAAACCTGAAGCATGCCAAGGTGGCGGCGTTCGGCAGTACCCGTCGTGCGGGAGTAAAGGCGTCTGAAGACAAAGGAACGCTGGCACTGCTCGAAGCGGATACCGAGGTCTGCACGATCTTCGGCAAATCCTGGCTGCTGCATGTTACCGAAGTGCTGAAAACCACGCCGGAAGAAAACCTGGCAATGATCGAAGACACCTGCCGCTTTCTGAAGGATAACGGTAAGGAAGTGGTTTATGACGCCGAACATTTTTTTGACGGCTATAAAGACAGCCCGGAATATGCTCTTAAATCACTCGAAGCGGCTGTAAACGGCGGAGCGGATGTGCTCGTGCTTTGCGATACCAATGGCGGTTGTCTTTCGCACGAAGTTTTTGAAATAACAACGCTGGTCCGCGAAAAGTTCGGCGTGGCCGTCGGCATTCATACGCATAATGATTCGGAAACGGCAGTTGCCAATGCCATGGAGTCAGTTCGTGCCGGAGCAGTGCATGTGCAGGGCACCATCAATGGATTCGGCGAGCGTTGCGGAAACTGCAACCTCATATCCGTTGCGGCCAACCTGCTGCATAAAACCGATAAGACCTGTCTGGCTGATCCCGAGCAGCTTAAAAATCTCAAGCAGGTCTCGCAGTTTGTGAACGAGCAGGCCAGCCTTCGCGATAATCAGCGTGCTGCCTTTGTGGGCGACAGCGCTTTTGCGCATAAGGCGGGCATGCATGTGGACGGAGTGCGCAAGGTATCGCAGAGTTTCGAGCATGTGCCCCCGGCTTCTGTCGGTAATGACCGCCGCATCCTGATCTCCGAGCTTTCCGGCGCGAGCAACGTGATGGATAAACTGCTCGAAATGGGCATGGATAATATCGACCGAAAATCGCCGGAAGTCCGCGAAATTCTCCAGACGATGGAAAAGATGGAGAGAAGCGGCTATGTCTATGAGTCGGCCGATGCCTCGTTTAAAATGCTGATCAAGAAAGTGCTGAAGGAACATAAGAGCTTCTTCGAGCTCGAAGGCTTCCGTGTGATTGTTGAGAAGCGCCACAAGGATGAGCCTTGTCTGTCAGAAGCGACACTGAAGCTGAAGGTGAATGGGGGCAAGAAAGCCTTTACTGTGGGCGAGGGCGATGGTCCGGTGGATGCGCTGAACATGGCCCTGCGCAATGCACTGTCAGAATTTTACCCGAGTATCGACGGGGTGCATCTGGCGGACTACCGCGTGAGTATCCTTGATCCCGAAGAAGCCACTGCTGCGAAGACGCGCGTGGTGATCGAATCGTCCGACGGCGAAAGCTCATGGAGCACGGTCGGAGTATCGGAAAACATAATCGAAGCCTCCTGGGAAGCCCTCGTTGACGGTGTGGAATACAAGCTTTTCCTCAATGAGGAAAAGGCTGACTGATTTTGTTCCTCGCAGAGGCGCAGAGAACGCAGAGGCTATGCATGACCGATTTAAATGTAATTTCGGGGGATATAATTAAGGCTTCTATTGAGGTCCATAAAGAACTCGGGCCAGGATTGCTGGAATCTGTATATAGAAAGTGTCTCGCTAAAGTTCTTCGCTGTATGGGGTACGATATTCTGGAAGAACTTTATCTTCCCTTGACATTTCGTGGTGAAGTGATTGAGGAAAAGGCATATAGAATTGATTTGCTGGTAAATAACAGCGTTGTTGTTGAAGTGAAGTCTGTTGATGAATTAAAACCCCTGTTTTCAAAACAGACTGGAACATATTTAAGATTGATGGATTTACAGTTGGGACTATTGATTAATTTTAATGTGCCATTACTGAAAGACGGTATTAAACGGATAGTTAATAACTTTGAATAGAAATCCTCTGCGCTCTCTGCGCCTCTGCGAGGAATATTCGGTGGATAAGATATGAGTGAGTTAGCACAGAAGTACGACCCGAAGGTGGTTGAAGAAAAGTGGTATCAGAAGTGGATGGAAGACGGGCGCTTTCATGGCGACAGCAAGGAAGGGGGCGACCCGTTCTGCATTGTGATTCCGCCGCCGAACGTAACCGGCATTCTGCACATGGGCCACGCACTGAATAATAATATTCAGGATGTGCTGACCCGAGTGGCCCGCATGCAGGGTAAAAATACGACCTGGGTGCCGGGTACCGACCATGCCGGCATTGCCACGCAGAATGTGGTGGAACGTGCGCTGAAAAAAGAAGGTAAAGGCCGCGATGATCTGGGTCGGGATAAATTTATCGAGCGCGTTTGGGAGTGGAAGGAAGAGTATGGCAGTACCATCTCGAACCAGCTGAAAAAACTGGGCGCCTCCTGCGACTGGGAGCGCGAACGCTTTACGATGGATGAGGGGTTGAGCTCAGCGGTGTTGGAAATTTTCTGCCGCCTTTATGATAAGGGGCTGATCTATCGCGGCAACCGAATCATCAACTGGTGCCCGCGCTGCGAAACCGCGCTTTCAGACGAAGAAAGTGAGCATATTGATGTAGAGGGAGCGCTCTATCACCTTCGTTATGCCGTTAAGGGCAAGAAGCAGAAAATTGTGGTGGCCACCACGCGTCCGGAAACCATGCTGGGCGACACAGCGGTGGCGGTGAATCCGCGCGATGAACGCTATAAGGATCTGATCGGCGAAATGATTGTGCTGCCGATCACCAACCGGGAAATTCCGATCATTGCCGATGATTATGTGGATCCGGAATTCGGTACCGGTCTGGTTAAGGTTACGCCCGCGCACGATCCGAACGATTTTGAAATGGGCCAGCGTCACGATCTGCCGCAGATCAACGTCATGACGGATACGGGTATCATGAACGAAAATGCCGGACCGTATGAAGGCATGGATCGCTTTGAATGCCGTAAGCAATTGATGGATGACCTGAAATCAGGTGGCCTGGTTGAAAAGATTGATACGCATCACCATGCGGTGGGGCATTGCTATCGCTGCGACACGGTGGTTGAGCCGCGTCTGTCTCCCCAGTGGTTTGTGAAGATGAAGCCGCTGGCACGTCCGGCAATCGAAGCCGTGAATGACGGGCGCATCAAGTTTGTTCCGGAGCGCTGGAATAAGACCTACATGGGGTGGATGGAAAACATCCGCGACTGGTGCATTTCGCGTCAGATCTGGTGGGGACACCGTATTCCGATTTTCTATTGCGACGATTGTAATCATGAGTGGGCGTCGAAAGAATCAGGCGAGCCATGCCCGAAATGTTCTTCGAGCAATGTCCGTCAGGATGAGGATGTACTCGATACCTGGTTCTCGTCATGGCTCTGGCCATTCAGTGTTTTCGGCTGGCCGGAGAAAAGTGAGGATCTGAACTTTTATTATCCGTCTAAGACGCTGGTGACCGGTAATGAGATTATCTTTTTCTGGGTGGCCCGGATGATTATGTCCGGTCTGGAAGTGATGGATGATATTCCTTTCGATACCGTTTATATCCACGGCACCGTGCGCGATGATCAAGGTCGCAAAATGTCAAAGAGCCTTGGCAATTCAATCGACCCGCTCGATATTATTGAAAAATACAGTTCGGACGCCCTGCGCTTCTCGCTGCTGATGATTACGGCAACGGGGCAGGATGTTTATATTTCCGATGAAAAGTTTGAGATCGGCCGGAACTTCGGAACCAAGATCTGGAATGCCGCGCGCTTCATGGAAATGCATTCTGAAGGATTTGATGTGAAGGACCTGGCCTTTGATAAGGCCAACCTGACACCGGACGATCAGCATTTGCTGGCCAAGCTGAACGAGGCGATTTCCTCGACCAATGATAACCTGCAACGCTACCGCTTTAATGATGCGACATTGGCCCTGTATGATTTCTTCTGGCACAGCTACTGCGATTGGTATCTTGAATATGCCAAGCCAATTCTCTTCCGCGGCACGCCGGAAGAAAAGAAGCATACGTTGCAGGTGATGCACTTTGCATTTTCAACTGCTCTCCGTCTGCTGCATCCATTTATGCCGTTCCAGACGGAAGAGCTGTGGGAAGGCATGGGCTATAACCATGCGGACGAAACCATCATGCTGGCACCATGGCCGGAACAGGCCGTGGCATCGGGTATTGATTCCAAAACTGTTAAGTACGTGGACGGAAAACATGACCTGATCCGCGTCGGCCGTATTCTGCGGCAGGAATATAACCTGCCGAATAAACAGGAAGCAAAATTTTGCGTGCGCCCATCCACGGATGAATACGGCCAGCAAATCGAAGCGGACAAGGCTTCGATTATGGCGGCACTGAAGGCTGAAAGGATTGATGTGGATGTCAGTTATACACCGGAAGGCGCGATGCCCAGCGGCATCAGTTCGTTGGGTACGGTTTATATGTCGATTGAAGGTCTGGTTGATGTGGATGCTGAAATAAGCAAGCTGGCTTCCGAGCTCGATGAAGTAAATGGGCATCTGGCCAACGTGAAAAAGAAACTGTCGAATACCAACTTTACCGAACGGGCACCTCGCGATGTGGTGGCAGTTCAGGAAAAGCGGCAGGAAGAACTGATTGAAAAGAGCGAGAAGCTCCAGAAGATGATCGATATGCTGCAGGGGTAGATTTCCAGGGGTGGAAAATTTATTACCGGAGATAATTTATGAGTACTGCTGAAGATGTAAGACCCGCCCGCATACCGGATTGGTTGCGTCGCCCGATCCAGACGGATAAAGCCTACACCGAAACCCACAATGCCATGAAAAAGAATGGTCTTCACACGGTTTGTGAAGATGCAAAATGCCCGAACCGTCATGAATGCTGGAACCACGGTACGGCAACCGTCATGATTCTGGGCAACATTTGCACCCGCGACTGCCGGTTCTGTTCGATTGCCACCGGTAAACCGACCGGTCTTGATCTGGAGGAGCCGCAGCGTGTGGCCGATGCCGTTGAAAAAATGAATCTTAAGCACGTTGTGATTACCAGTGTGACGCGCGATGATGTGCTCGATGGTGGTGCGGAGATTTTTGCCCAGACCATCACGGCGGTGAAAGAGCGTGTTCCCGGGCTGACCGTGGAAGTGCTGACGCCGGACTTCTGGGGCCGCAAGGAATCGCTTTATAAGGTGCTGGATGCAGGACCGTTGGTTTTTAATCATAATATGGAAACCGTAAAACGCCTGCAGCGTTCAATCCGGTCGGGAGCCACGTATGACCGCTCCCTTTCCATTCTGAAGATGGCTGCGGAATATGGAGATCAGACCATCCGGGTGAAGACCGGTATTATGGTCGGACTCGGCGAAACCAATGAAGAAGTGCTGGAGTGCATGCAGGATATCTATGATCACGGTGTGCGCCTGCTGACGATTGGCCAGTATATGGCGCCCACGCGGGACCATGCCCATACGAAACGGTTTGTAACGCCGGCGGAGTTTGTGGATCTGGAAGATGCAGCCTATAAAATCGGATTTGATGCGGTGGCATCCGGTCCGCTGGTCCGTTCCTCTTATCGTGCAGATAAAATGATTACGACCTGACCGGACACGCAACCGATGGAACATGGTATCAACACAAAGAAGATCGAAAATTTCGGTGTGTTGATTTGTGCGTTCAACGAAGCGAAGTATATTGAAAACGTTGTGCGAGCCACATGGGAACAAAATCCGGGCCATGTGGTTGTGGTCGACGACTCCTCTTCAGATGATACGGCGGCACTTGCTGAGCGCGCAGGGGCCAAGGTTCTGCGGAATCCGGAAAATATGGGGAAGGGCGAGTGTCTGCGGCGTGGTTTTAACTATCTGGGAGAACTCAACTGCGATGCCGTAATTGTTGTCGATGGCGATGGTCAGCACGATCCCCGTGAAATCGGCCGTTTCCTGGATGCATATGAGCGCACCCATATTCCGATCCTCGTAGGAAACCGGATGTCTGATACCACCGGCATGCCTTTTACCCGGCGCTGGACCAACCGGTTTATGGCCTGGGTGCTCAACCGGTTGGTGAAAATCTATGTGGCGGATCCGCCGTGCGGTTATCGTTTTTACCGCTCCGATGTGCTCCCGTTTATCATGAGCGATCTTCCGCGCTTTGCGTTTGAGTTCGATATTCTGGTGCATGCCGCACTACGGCAGGTTCGGATCGATACGGTACGGATTTCAACAATCTACAATCAAAAGCATGGGAGCAATGTGGCTCCCATCCGGGATGCATGGCTGCTGTTCCGCGTTGTTCGGCACCATTTTATTCTCAATGTGCGCGAAGGTAGGCTGGAGAAAGCCTAGTCCGTTTTAAGTTTTCCGGCCATCGTTTCGATCAGGGCAATCATCACGATGCCGGCAATCATGATTGCAACGGCAATGCCGGTTTCGGCATTGAGCTCGGGTAGCGCATAGTCATAGCCAATCACTTTTTCTTTCAGCTCATCTCCTTTCTGAAAGGCCTGGATGACCGGGTCCTTCCAGGGCCAGAGAATGCTCAGTGATCCAAAAATAAAACCAGTCAGCAATGCGATGGTCTGATCGTGGAACTTTTTGAAAATCCACGACAGAAGGCGCGCGAAGGCGGCCAGTCCTGCCACGGCTCCGATACCCACAGGGATCAGAATTCCAAGATCAAAACCGGAGACCGCCTTGATCATGACGAGCTGGTAGTTACCCATCAGCAATAGAACATAAGAACCGGAGAGTCCCGGAAGAATCATGCTGCACATGGCAATGGCCCCGCAGATGAGCAGGTAGGGGATGGAGGCGTTTTCTTCGGCCGGCGTCATAAAGGCGATGCTGGCCGCAACGGCGGTGCCGAGAATGAACAAGGCAATTACGGGAATGGTACGCTTGCTGATGGTTTTTCCCACAAAATAGACCGAAGCGAGAATCAGGCCGAAGAAGAAGGCCCAGACATAAAGCGCATGGCTTTCGAAAAGATATTCCAGAATTCGTGCAAAAGTCAGGATGCTGGCGATCACTCCAATACCGATGGCCGAGAGGAATTTAATATCAACATGCTCGAACAGGTCTTTGAATTTAAAGGAGCAGGCCAGTTTAATGGCCTGCAGGTCAAAGGCTTTGATGGCATTGATCAGCTTTTCAAAAATGCCGGTCAGTAGTGCCATCGTGCCACCGGACACGCCGGGAATCACGTTGGCCGCTCCCATGAGCGCACCCTTGAGAATATTCAGTATGTAATCGATCATAAATAGCCGTCCATGTGCTTGTTAAATTTGGAGGAAAGTAGTAGGGATTATGTGCAACGAAGTCAATTTCATCTAAAGAAAAGGAATTTACCATGACAGATCAGGAAATTTTGGAAGCAGTCAATGTGGTTATGGCGGAGGAAGTGAATCCGGCACTGGCATCGCATGGGGGTGGCGGATCCGTGACGAAGGTCGAAAACGGCGTTGTATTTATTGAGCTGGAAGGCGGTTGCAAAGGCTGCCCCGGTGCGCGCATGACCATGAAGAACGGCATTGAAAACCTGCTCAAGGAACGGGTCGCTGACGTCAAAGAAGTGGTTGACGACACAGATCATATGTAAGTTTGAACCGTCTATGATGAAACAGCTGCATAATGCATCAGCAAGAATTTGCTGATGCTTTTTTTGTTATCTTACCTTATCCGTGAAAACAATTGAATCGCCCACCCCTATTTGCGAGTATCCTCGGTCATAGGATGGGTATACGAGAAGTCCAGCGGTACCTGAACCTGTCCATTTGGAGAACTGTTGATGAAAATTCTGATTGCCGAGGACAATGCGTTCTCCCGTACATTGCTTAAAAAGACGCTCACCAAGGCCGGATACGACGTGATTGCCGCAGAAAACGGTGACGTGGCGTGGGAAATTCTTCAGCAGGATGATCCTCCGAAGCTGGCGTTGATCGATTGGATGATGCCCGGTTTAAACGGAATTGAGCTTTGTCAGAAAATCCGCGAAATCGACAGTGCGATACCGATCTATGTGATTCTCCTGACCGCGAAAACGGATAAAGAAGATGTACTTGAGGGTTTTTCTGCCGGGGCGGATGACTTTATCAAAAAGCCGTTTGATCGTGGAGAGTTGCTGGCCCGTATTCAGGTGGGTCGTCGGCTGGTTGAGCAGCAGGCTCTACTGTATTGCCTGATCGATTCGATTCCGGATCCGATCTATGTGAAAGACAGCCGGGGATTCTATCTGGGGTGTAACAGTGCCTATGCACGCTTCATCGGTACGGAGCCGGATGAAATATTTTCACGGGCAGCTTCCGATGTTCTTCCTGTAGAACAGGCCCAGCAAACCCATATGGAGGATTTGCGGGTACTGGCCAACGGCGAGTCCTTTGAAACCGAGGGATGGGTGACCGATTCGGAAGGTAAGCAGGTCTATCACAATACGGTTAAAATCCCTTATCTCGAGTCGGCCGCCGGTTCTACCGGCATGATTGGTATCAGCCGCGATTTGACCAAACGTATTGAAATGGAACAGGAAGTGAAGCGCCTTGCTGTGGCCGTGGAGCAATCCACTGAATCGATTATGATTACCAATGTCGATGGTGTGATTCTGTATGTGAACTCGGCGTTTGAAACGACTTCCGGCTATAGCTCCGAGGAAGTACTCGGCCAGCATCCCGACCTGTTGAAAAGTGATAAGCATGACGACGCTTTCTTCTCCAAGCTCTGGGACACCATCGCTGCCGGTAAAACCTGGGAAGGGGAAATGACCAACCGGAAAAAGGACGGAAACCTCTATGTCGAAGAGGTCGTCATTTATCCTATCCGCAATGATTCCGATGAGGTCATGAACTATGTGTCAATCAGTCGGGATATAACCCAGGAAATGGAAATTGAGAAACACCTGCGTCAGCAGCAGAAAATGAATGCAATTGGCGAACTGGCCGGCGGGGTATCCCATGATTTCAATAACATCCTCACGGCCATTCTGGGCTATGTAGCGCTTTGCATGAACTCGGTGGACGAGGAAAGTAAAACGTATGGTTACCTTAAAGAAATCGTTAAGGCGGGCGACCGGGCCACCAAACTGGTGCGCCAGATCCTGACGTTCAGCCGACAGGAAGAGCAGGAATTCCACTCGCTGGAACTTCAGCACGTCATTGAAGATTCAGTGAGTATGGTGCAAACCACCATGAAGAAGAGCATTCTGGTTGAAAAGGATATCGATGCCGAGTGTGGAGCGATTCTCGGAGACACCACCCAGTTGCAGCAGGTCATGGTCAATCTATGCACGAATGCCTCGCATGCACTAGGAGGAAAAGAAGGGTCAGGAACCTTATCCGTTTCATTGAAGCCGGTTGAAATAAATGAGCAGAAATCAGAGGAGCTGGCCGTGGACCTCGATCCCGGTTCCTATGCCTGTGTCACGGTAGCAGATACCGGGTGCGGAATGCCGCCGGAAGTTCTGGAACGCATTTTTGAGCCTTATTTCACGACGAAGAAGAAGGGGGAAGGAACGGGATTCGGCCTTTCAATTGTTCACGGCATTGTGCGGAAGCACAGGGGCATCATTAATGCGGTGAGTGAAGAGGGGGTCGGTACCACCTTTACGATGTACTTTCCTTTGCTGCTGAGTGAATCCGAGCAGAATAAACGTGACGCAAAAGAAAAATCGGCGCAGGAGGGCTACGGTCGAATCCTCTTTGTGGATGATGACGAAACGGTCCTTTCGATGGGGCGGGAAATTCTGGAGTCTTTCGGCTATTCTGTGGTCACAGGAACCAACGGTCGCAGAGCTCTTGATACATTCGAGCAAAATCCATCCGGTTACGATGTCTTGGTTACGGACTACAGCATGCCGGAAATGAACGGGCATGAATTGATCCGGCATGTGTTGAAAATCCGCCCGGATATACCTGCGATTCTATGCAGTGGGTACATGGAAAAGATTGAAGGGGAAAACCTGAAAGAACTGGGGCATGCCGCCTTTTTGGCGAAGCCGCTCGATTGGCGGGAATTGAGCCGGACCATTCAGGGTGAGATTGGAAACGATGATTAATTCGGGCTGACTTCATGTTCTATAGAAAGCTGGCACTGATGATGCTTGGAGGTATTGTACTTTTTTAGGGAGCAATGTATGAAAAAAATTGATCAGTACCTCGAAATCATGCTGGAAAAGGGTGCCAGTGATATTCACCTTTCCACGAATCATCAGCCGTGCTTCCGCGTTGATGGTGAAATGCAGTTCCAACGAGGTACTGAAAAACTCACTGAAGAAGAGCTGCGTGAAATCCTCTACGAGTTTACCCCTCAACGCAATATTGAGGAGTTAGAAGAAAATTGGGATACCGACTTTGCCTACGAACTTCCGGGAGCCGCCCGTTTTCGCGTAAATATATTTATGGATCATGAGGGAATCGGCTCCGTAATGCGTCAGATTCCATCACACGTACCCACGTTTGAGGAATTGAATATTCCAGAAGGCGTGCGGTCATTCTGTTTTTTAAATAAAGGACTGGTGATTGTAACGGGTCCGACAGGAAGTGGTAAGTCCACCACATTGGCGGCCATGGTTGATCTGATTAACCGCACCCGTCGCCAACACTTGATCACGGTCGAAGATCCGGTCGAATTTAAACACCGTTCACTCGGTTGTCTCGTGAACCAGCGCGAGGTTCATGTACACACCAAGAGTTTTGCCAACGCACTACGTGCTGCCCTGCGTGAAGATCCGGATATCGTGCTGGTTGGGGAGTTGCGTGACCTTGAAACCATGGAAATTGCCATCGAAACGGCGGAAACGGGTCACTTGGTTTTTGGTACGTTGCATACCAATACGGCAGCTACCACCGTTGACCGTATTATCGATAAATTTCCGGCTGACCGACAGAATCAGATCCGAACCATGCTGGCTGATTCGCTGAAGGGCGTAATTGCCCAGACGCTATGTAAGCGCATCAATGGCGGACGTATTGCATCCTGTGAGATTCTTGTGGTGACCCCTGCGGTCTCGGCAAATATTCGCGAGGGGAAAACTCATCAGATTCCATCGATCATGCAGACCGGTAAAAACGTTGGTATGTGTACCTTTGCCGATGACCTGCTCAGTCTTGTTCAGCGCGGTATCATTTCTCCGGAAGAAGCATATGCCAACGCGATCGATAAACCGTTCCTGCAGAAAAAATTCGACGAAGAAGATATTGAATTGGATCTCTCGCTATCGGCCTTGGATGATATTGATACAGACATTGGTGAAGAAGGGGACTCCTCCAAGAGCGAAAAAGCCCGTAAAAAGCTTCATATCAATCCGCGTGATACGGCCGCACTTCGTGAACTGATCCTGATTCTGGCAACGGATGAGAGTCCGGATGAACGGAATGGGCATGAGGCACTTGAGTATGCGCAGAAGCTGCTCGATATTACGGGCCAGAGCGATGCCACAACGCTGGTGCTCATCAGCGCAGCCTATTCTGAGCTTCAGCACTTTACGGAAGCAACGGAGTGGGGGAAGAAAGCGCTTAAGGTGGCCAAGTCGAATAAGCAGAAAGAGCTGGCTACGCAGATCCAGCGGTACATCAACCTCTACAAGCGCAATATTCCGTTGCGCGGCGAAGCGGCCTAAGTTCATATTGTGCGCTTAACGGGATAATCAATTGCGGAAAAAAAGTTTTACCTGAATGGTGATCATTTATATAATGTATCTTTGTTTTTAAACGGAGGTACATACCATGGCAGGTCAGCAAGAAGGTTCTGAAATATTTACACCGCCCGCTCGCGTTAGCGATGACGCCCATTTTCCAACTCTGGATAGTTACAACGAGCTTTATTCCCAAAGTATTGAAAATCCTGACAGCTTTTGGGGTAAGCAAGCCGAAGATAATATCGATTGGTATCACAACTTTTCACAAGTTAGCGATTGCGACTTTTCCAACGGGATGGTGGCCTGGTTTCTTGGGGGACGGCTGAATGTCTGCCACAACTGTGTCGATCGTCATTTGCTTACCCGTGGCGATAAAGTGGCGATTCTTTGGGAAGGAGATGAACCCGGCAATGTCCGGCGTATCACGTATCGTGAATTGCACCGCGAGGTGTGTAAGCTCGCCAATGTTCTGCGGCATAATGGGATTCGAAAAGGCGACCGTGTTGCAATCTATATGCCCATGATTCCGGAAGCTGCTTTTGCCATGTTGGCCTGTGCCCGGATTGGGGCCGTGCATAATGTGGTATTTGCCGGGTTCAGTGCAGAAGCTTTGCGCGACCGCATTCAGGATGCACGCTGCAAAGCGGTCATCACGGCGGATGAAGGTCGCCGCGGCAAGAAGATTATTCCGTTGAAGCGACCGGTCGACGAAGCGGTAATGGCTTGTCCGACGGTTAAGCATGTTTTCATGGTTCGCCACACCGAAGCAAAAGTACCGTTCTACGAGCCGCGCGATATTGACCTGGGTTTGGCGATGGCGAGCGAGCGGCCTTATTGCCCGATCGAGCACATGGGCAGTGAAGATACGCTGTTCCTGCTTTATACCTCCGGCTCCACCGGTAAACCGAAAGGGATTTCGCACACCAGCGCAGGGTATCTCCTCTATACCATGATGACGCATCGCTATGTTTTTGATTATCGGGAAGACGATATTTTTGCCTGCGTTGCGGACATTGGGTGGATTACCGGCCACAGCTATGTGGTCTATGGGCCGCTGGCGAACGGCGCGACAACCGTCATGTTTGAATCAATCCCGACCTACCCGGATGCCGGGCGTTATTGGGATATGGTCGAACGGCTGAAAATTACCCAGTTCTATACCGCTCCAACGGCCATTCGCGCGATTGCCCGCGAGGGGGATGAGTTTGTGAAAAAGTATGACCGCTCCAGCCTGCGGGTACTTGGATCGGTAGGGGAACCCATCAATCCGGAAAGCTGGCACTGGTATCACAGTGTGGTGGGTGAGGGACGCTGCAATATTGTCGATACCTGGTGGCAGACCGAAACCGGGGGAATCATGATTACTCCGCTTCCCGGTGCCACGCCGACGAAACCCGGTTCCGCAACATTTCCTTTCTTCGGTATTGAGCCTGTGCTGCTGTCGGAGCAGGGAAAAGAGATCAACGGGAATGGCGTGTCCGGTTTGCTGGCGATCAAAAGTCCCTGGCCCGGAATGGCGCGTACCATTCAGGGCGACCACCAACGATTTGAACAGGTCTACCTCAATTCATTTCCCGGATACTATCTGACGGGCGACGGATGCCGCCGCGATGAGGATGGATACTATTGGATTACCGGTCGCGTTGATGATGTGATTAATGTTTCCGGTCATCGCATGGGTACGGCGGAAGTTGAAAGTGCTTTGGTCAGCCATCCGGCCTGTGCCGAAGCTGCTGTGGTTGGCTTCCCGCACGAGATCAAGGGAATGGGTATTTTTGCCTATGTCATACTCAAGGAAGGATTCGAGGAAGATGCCGGTTTGATCGGGGAGCTGAGAAACGAGGTGCGCACGCATATTGGCCCGATCGCCGTTCCTGACCATATTCTGATAGCTCCCGGGTTGCCTAAAACGCGTTCCGGAAAGATCATGCGTCGATTACTGCGAAAGATCGCAAGTCTGGAAACAGATCAGTTGGGCGATGTTTCCACGTTGGCGGACCCAACAGTAGTTGATCTGCTGATTGAGAAGCGGGAATCTTTCGAAACGGCTTAAAAGCGATAAGGGTTAGGGTTGCAAAGCCCTTTGATCCGTGTAGCATGCTCGTTTTGAAATTTCAGAAGGAGTAGTTATGGCGAAAGAGGAATCAATCGAAGCTGAAGGCGTGGTTAAGAAAGTACTGCCCGCCACCATGTATCGTGTCGAGTTGGAAAACGGACACGAAATTCTGGCACACATTTCCGGTAAAATGCGGAAGCATTTCATCCGTATTGCAGTCGGCGATAAAGTAACGGTCGAAATTTCTCCTTACGACTTGGAAAAAGGGCGCATCACCTTCCGTCACCGCAACTAGCGGCACCTCATTATGCGGAGTCTCTGGGGCAGCAAGGTTGGTTTCCTGCTGGCGGCGATCGGATCGGCCGTCGGGCTCGGAAATATCTGGCGCTTCGGCTACATGGCCTATGAAAACGGCGGCGGCGCTTTTCTGGTGCCCTATGTTGTTGCCCTTATTATTGCCGGCATTCCGCTGATGATTCTCGAATATGCCCTGGGGCATCGGGAAAAAGCTTCTCCTCCATTGGCCTTTGCGCGGGTGCATCGTCTCTGGGAACCCCTCGGCTGGTGGATGCCCGTCGTAGCCTTTTTCGGTATCAACCTGTTCTATGCCGCCGTCATTGGCTGGTGCATGAACTATTTCTGCTTCTCCCTCAATCTTTCCTGGGGAGCAGACACGTCCGCCTTTTTCTTTAATGAGTTCCTGCAGATCAGTGAAGGACCGTTTGATTTAGCGGGGATACGCCTGCCGATTCTTGCGGGAACCGTTCTGACCTGGATCATCTGTTGGTTTATCTGCTACCGCGAAGTCAGCCATGGCATTGAAAAGGCGAGCATGATTTTTATGCCGCTTCTTTTTGTTCTGACGTTGGTGCTGGTCGGCTGGTCGCTCCAGCTTGAGGGAGCATGGGATGCCATTAAAAACCACTACCTGTCCTGCGACTTTTCAAAGATCAGTTTAGCCAAGCCGGAGGGAAGAGCAGTCTGGGTGGCTGCATTCGGGCAGATCTTTTTCACACTATCGTTGGGGTTCGGGATCATGATCACCTACGCCAGCTATCTGCCTAAAAAATCCGATATTGTGGGCAATGCCCTGATGACGTGCGTTCTCAACTGTCTCTATTCCTTTATTACCGGCTTTGCGGTTTTTGGAACCATTGGTTACATGGCACATGCCAGCGGGGTGGAATTCGGCGAAGCCATCAAGGCCGGTCCCGGACTGGCATTTGTGGTGTATCCGGAAGCGATTAATCAACTTCCGGCGGGCAACCGGATTTTCGGAGCGCTCTTTTTCCTCGTGCTGATTGTGGCGGGGCTGTCTTCTGCAATTTCTCTGACCGAGGCGTTTTCCTGTTCTGTTTGCGATAAGTTTAAGATCACTCGCAAGAAAGCCACCACCATCATCTGCAGTGTCGGATTGGTCGGAAGCATTGTGTTCACGACCCGTGCCGGACTGTACAACCTCGATATCGTCGACCATTTTATTAACAACTATGCCCTGGTTATCGGTGGCATCCTTGAATGTATGTTAATCGGCTGGGTGCTGAAATCAGGTGTAATGCGACAGCATGTCAATTCTGTCAGCAGTGTTAAACTGCTTCCATTGTGGGATATCGCAATTCGGTTTGTTACGCCAATCATGCTGATCATTATTGTCGGCGGAGCATTGCTCAATGAATTCAGTGCACGCTATGAAGGCTACAGTGTGAAAGCCCTGTTGTTTATCGGCGGGGGCATTCTTTTCATTACCCGGCTGGCTTCGTTTATCCTCAGTCACTTTAAGTGGGATCCGATCCGCCTTGAAGAACGCCATCACGAGCCGGAAGAGGATGATCTGCTGGTATAAAAGTTCTGGGAGTGTCGATCTCCAGATCGACGCGGTGTAGCTCTGGAGAGCAACATTCCCAGGTTACTGCAACGTAATACGCCGCCCGTTCAGCTGAATCCGCCCTTCGGCAATCCACTGCAACGCCTCCGGATAAGCGATGTGCTCTTGCGCATGCAGCTTTTCCATCATCGAATCAAGTGAGTCATCATTGTCGATGGAGATAATTTTCTGGTTAATGATGGCGCCGGTATCAACGCCGGCATCGACGAAGTGAACCGTGCATCCAGTAAACTTAACGCCGTAGTCGAACGCCTGCTTTCCGCCATCCAAACCCGGGAAACTGGGCAGTAGGGAAGGGTGTATATTGATCATGCGTCCGGTAAATGCATTTAATAGGCCATCTTTCACGATCCGCATGAAGCCGGCCAGCGCGACAAAATTGACATCGTGATCTTCCAGAATCTGGAGAACCTTCTGTTCGGCCTCACCGTCTAGTTTTGTTTTGAAGGGAGCGCAGTCAAAGTAGATCGCTGGAATGTTGTGTTTCCGGGCGCGCTCCAGAATATAAGCATCTTCCTTGTCCGCCAGCACGCATTTGATCTCCGCGTTCAGCGTACCCGCCTCGATAGCATCAATAATCGCCTGGCAGTTGGTGCCCGATCCTGATCCGAAAATAGCCAACTTCAACATGTACCTACTCCTTGTCCTTTGAAGTTCGAAAAGATACTATGCCGCGCATTCTTAAACAACAAAAGACAGGATATACCATGCATCTTAAAATCAAACCGCTTAATGAAACTGCACGCGAAATCTATTCCGACCACGGCCACTTCCACGAAGGTGATGCCGGACTCGACCTTTATGTGCTGGAAGACATCACGATTGAACCCGGCGAAACCAAGCCGATTAAACTGGGCATTGCCTGCGAGCCGGAAGACGGCCGGGCCTATTTTCTTATGCCGCGCTCCAGTATTTCGAAAACCCCGCTGCGGATGGCCAATTCACTGGGTCTGATCGATGGGGGCTATCGTGGTGAGCTCATGGCGATGTGTGACAATATTAAGGATTTCACCTACACGGCTGAAAAGGGCCAGCGCCTGTTCCAGGTGGTCGCCTGCGACTGCACTCCGATCTACTACGAAATGGTTGAGGGGCTTTCCGAGACCACCCGCGGATCAGGTGGATTTGGCAGCACAGGAAAGTAATTGTTTTACTTATTAAGTTGAAATAAGCATTCCCCCTGCGATGATGCCTTCATGGATGGGGCCGCTCACACGCTTAAATACAATACCCGTTTAGAAAACCTGCGGGTTTGCGATATGCCTGCCCAGCTTCGGCCGCGGGAAGCGTTTGAGCGGGTCGGGGCAGAAAATGTATCCGATGCAGTATTGCTTGCGCTCATTCTCCGTACTGGAACCAAAGGCGTTAATGTGGTGGCGGTATCGCAACGCCTGCTGTCTTCCTTCGGATCGTTGACGGCGTTAGCCAAAGCCTCTGTAAAAGATATTCAGACGATCGACAGCATCGGACCGGTAAAAGCTCAAATGATTAAGGCGGCCATGGAGCTTGCGCAGCGGTTGACTCGGGAGAGTGTTGGCGAAAGTCCGCTGATTACGACGCCCGAGCAAGCCGCAGCTGTATTGCGTGAGCGGGCGCGTGTATTACAGCATGAGGTGTTCTGGGCGCTTATGCTCGATTCAAAAAACAGGCTCATTGGTGAGCCGAAACTCATAAGCCAGGGTACACTGAACAGCAGTCTGGTGCATCCGCGGGAACTGTTTAAGAAGGCTGTAGAGCATTCCTGTGCGTCTATGATACTGGCGCATAACCACCCCTCCGGAGATCCAACGCCCTCTTCAGAAGATGTCAAAGTCACCAAACAACTGATTGGTGCCGGCGAAGTTATGGGTATCAAAGTACTCGATCACATCGTCATCGGGCATCGGAAGCACAATAACGCCTCCGACTTCCTTAGCCTGCGGGAATCGGGTCTCGTTAAATTCGGGTAATCGGGTTTGTAGTTCCGCCTTTAGGCGGTTTCGTATGTAGAGTCCGTGCTGCTGAATGCCGCCTGAAGGCGGAACTACAAACTTTTCCTCAAGCCTTGCGCCTTGGCTCACTAACCAAAACCTGCCATGCTCTGCGCCACTATGAAGACATTACATTTTGAGAGTATTGGCGGGGCGAGCGGGGATATGATTCTCGGCGCATTGGTCGGGCTGGGGGTTTCGGTCGAAGAACTGAACGAAGAACTGAAATCGCTGCAGGTGGATCCATTTGAAATTATCGTCGATGAGGTCGTGGAGCAGGGTATGAGCGGTGTCCGTGCGAAAGTCGAGGTGCACGAACATCACCATCATCACGGCCACGAACATGATCACGATCATTCCCATGAGCATCACGGACGTCATCTCAGCACGATCCTGAAGTTTATTGGAAAAAGCGATTTGCCGGAACCCGTCAAAGAAAATGCATCCAGGGTTTTTCAGCGCATCGGTGAAGCCGAGGCTGCAATCCATGGCGTGGATATTGAAAAGATTCATTTTCATGAAGTCGGGGCCATGGACTCTATTATCGATATTGTCGGATGCTGCCTGGGTCTTCATAAGCTGGGAGTCGATGGCGTTTCGATTCGCAATCTGCCGCAGGGGCACGGAACGATCGAATGTGCGCATGGCACCTATCCGAATCCTGCCCCGGCCACGTTGCGCTTGCTGGAAGGATTTCCGGTGCAGGAGATCGATGAGCCGTTTGAGTTGGTAACCCCGACCGGAGCCGCGCTGATTTCCACCTGGCGAACGGCGAATATTCCGGCGCCCGGCAGTCAGGCTGCTAAAACGGCCTACAGTTTTGGTCATCGGCAGTTGCGCGGCCGGCCTAATCTCCTGCGTGCCACGCTCTATGAAGATGCTGGAGGGCGACGCTCTGTCGGAGCCCCCGTAGAACAGAGCAGCTCGGACATAATTGCGCCTTCAGAAGCAATTTCCTCGCCCTCCAGTGGACAGGATGAGGTGCTGGTGCTCGAATGCAATTTGGATGACATCACACCGGAGTTGGTTGGATGTCTGTTTGATCAACTGCTCGAAGCCGGAGCGCGCGATGTGTTCACAACACCGGTGTTGATGAAAAAGCAGCGGCAGGGGATTTTACTCACGGTATTATGTCTTCCTTCTGAGCGTTCAACGATACTGGATCTTATTTTCCGCGAATCCACGACATTCGGAATCCGCGAGCATCTGTCCAATCGAACCGTGCTGGAGCGTAGTTTTCAGACAGTGGAAACGCCATTCGGGGAGATTCGTCTGAAGATCGGCAAGCGCAATGGTGAAATCGTGACAACCTCTCCCGAGATTGAAGATTGCAGGGATGCGGCAAATAAACATGGAGTTTCTGTCAGCGAAGTTTATGAAGCTGCTAAAAAAGGAAGTTAGATGAAATTGATACCATTTGCATTGGGCCTGTTCGTTGTAACCGCAGTTTCGGCGGAAACCTATTTTGCTAATGGAATCAAGATCGGCGAGGTGGATCAGCATTCGGCCATTATCTGGACGCGATTGACGGAGCATATAGCGCAGAATATCGATGGCGCAAAATTCATTGAGTTGGAAAAGCATGTTGTTCCGGCTTCGAAACAGCTGCCGGAAGGTAAAACGTTGGCGGATATGGAGGGCGCAGTTCCGGGTAAGGCCGGGAAGGTACGGTTGCGTTGGTTTGGGGCGGATGGCCGCGAGAACGTGACCGAATGGCACGCTGTGGACGGGGCGACCGATTTTACGACGCGGTTCAAGTTGGAAAGGCTGAAGCCCGCGACGGAATATTGGCTCAAGCTCGAATCGGATTCGGGCGAGGCATTCGTGGGGATCTTCAAAACGGCTCCCGCTGTTGAGTCAGCCGCGCCTATTTCGTTTGCAGTGGTGACCGGACAGGATTTTGACCGGCGGGACGACCGGAAAAACGGGCATAAAATTTATCCAAAGATGGGGGCACTGGATCTGGATTTCTTTGTGCATACGGGGGATATCGAATATTACGACAAACCGCGTCCTTTTGCGACAAACCTTGAATTTGCCCGGTGGAAAATGGCCCGCATGTATGGACTACCAAATATTGTCGAGTTCCATCGATCGACACCCAGCTACTTTATTAAGGACGACCACGATACCACGAAAAATGATGCATGGCCGGAGCAGGATTATGGCGAGCTGACCTGGGATCAGGGATTGGAACTTTTCCGTGAGCATTTTCCGGTGCTTCAGAAAAACTACCGCACCATCCGCTGGGGCAAGGATCTGCAGGTCTGGTTGGTGGAGGGGCGCGATTTCAGAAGTCCGAACAAGTTGCCGGACGGCCCTGAAAAAACGATCTGGGGTATTGAACAGAAGGAATGGTTTTTCAAGACGGTTGCTGAATCCGATGCCACCTTCAAGGTGCTCATCAGCCCGACGCCGGTGGTTGGTCCCGACCGTGGCAATAAAAACGATAATCACGCCAATATCGGCTTCAAATACGAGGGCGATGAAGTGCGCCGGTTTATCGCTTCCCAGAAAAATATGTTTGTGGCCTGCGGCGATCGCCATTGGCAGTATGTCTCGGTCGATGCTGAAACCGGTGTGAAAGAATTTTCGTGTGGACCGACTTCACAGAAGCATGCCGGTGGTTGGAAAAACAGTAATGTGCTGCCGGAGCATCGCTATTTGAATGTGCAGGGCGGCTTTATGACCATCACGGTGGAGCGGAAGGACGGTCAGCCTGTTCTGACGGCCCGTCATTACGACGTAGATGGAAAACTTTGCAACGAAGACGTTAACTAAGGGAGATAGATAATGCGGAAATTAGGATTGTTGCTGGTCGTATGGGCCATAGGATTTTCATGTTTTGCAGAATTGAAACTGCCGGCGGTATTTTCGGATGGAATGGTTTTGCAGCGGGATCAGAAGGTGCCGGTCTGGGGCTGGGCCGATCCCGGTGCTGAAGTTACGGTTTCATTTGCCGGAAAGGAAAAGACGGTGAAGGCAGGTGAAGACGGTAAGTTTATGGTTCGTCTGAAACAGATTAAAGCATCAGCTGAGCCTCGTTCCCTCATCGTGAAATCCGGCGGTGACACAGTTGAACTTGAGAATGTACTGGTAGGGGAAGTCTGGCTCTGTTCCGGGCAGTCAAACATGCAGTGGCCGGTCTCGAAATCGATGGATTTCGACAAGGAACAATCTGCGGCAAGCTATCCGTTGATTCGGATGTTCCTGACGGATCTGAAAGCCAGCACTGAACCACAAGCCGACTGTACGGGATCATGGAAGGTCTGTACGCCGGATAACGTGGGACAGTTTTCCGCTACGGCCTATTTTTTCGGGCGAAAAATCCATAAGGAGCTGGATGTGCCGGTTGGGTTGATCCGTTCCTGCTGGGGCGGGACACGCATCGAGGCATGGAGCCCGATGGCATCGCTCGAAAAATTTCCGGCCGTGGTGGAATACAAGGCACAGCAGGACAAGTGGGCCGGCAACTTCGACGAAGCCAAAGAGGAGGAGCGATTTGCAACAGCTTTGGAAGAATGGAAGGAAAAGGTAAAGCAGGCCAAGGAAAACGGCAAGAAGGCGCCGCGTCGGCCGCGAAAGAAGGTTCACCCGCACAAAAACCAGAACTATCCGGCCAACCTCTACAACGCCATGATTAATCCGCTGATCCCCTACGGCATGCGCGGAGCCATCTGGTACCAGGGTGAAGCGAACGCCCATTCCATAGAACAGGCTATCCTCTATCGCGACCTGCTCGAAAACATGGTTGAAGAGTGGCGCAAGGATTGGGATGACAAATTCCCGTTCTACGCGGTCCAGTTGGTTAACTTCAAGGCCCCCGTGAAGGAGCCGGTGCAGGATACCGCCTGGGCGCGCATCCGCGAAAGTTTCCTCAAGTTCCATAAGGAGGTTCCAAATGTAGGAATCGCCGTCGGGATTGATGTTGGGGAAGCGAAGGACATTCACCCCAAAAACAAGCAGGCCATCGGTCTGCGCCTGGCCCATCAGTCGTTGGCCAAAACCTATAAGAAAAAGGTGGTTGCCGGCGGCCCCATCTACAAGTCGATGAAAAAGGACGGCAACAAGATCATTATCAAGTTCGACGACATTGGATCCGGACTGGTTGAGCAGGGCGGTTCGCCCCTCAAGACTTTTGTCCTTGCCGGAGCGGACCGGCAGTTTGTGGCAGCTCAGGCGGTCATTGTCGGCGAAACCGTGGTGGTGAGCTCCGAAAGTGTGGTTGATCCCGTGTCGGTGCGCTATGCATGGGCAGACAATCCTGTGGATTGCAACCTTTTCAATAAAGAGGGATTTCCCGCATCGCCGTTCCGCACAGATGACTGGCCGGCCACCGCTAAATAGCCTGAACTAGCGGGAAAACCCGTTTGCGTTTTGCCAGTCCCCGGCTTATCTTCAGCAACTTTGAAGTAAACGGGGACTTTTTCTATGTTGGCGAAGCGAATCATACCTTGTCTGGATGTAACAGGCGGGCGCGTTGTGAAGGGCGTTAATTTTGTGGACCTGCGCGATGCAGGCGATCCGGTGGAGTGTGCCAAGGCCTATGAGGCGCAGGGAGCGGATGAACTCTGTTTCCTGGATATTACGGCTTCCAGCGATGGGCGCGAGACGATGGTGGAGATTGTCCGCCGGTGCGCGGAACAGGTGTTTATGCCGCTCACTGTCGGTGGGGGAATCCGAACCGCTCCCGATGTGCGCCGCATGCTGAAGGCCGGGGCCGACAAAGTATCGTTCAACACCGCGGCGATCAACAATCCCGATATCCTCAATGAGTGTTCCGATTCATTCGGCTCGCAGTGCACAGTTTTGGCGATTGATGCCCGCCGCAAAGGCGATGGTACCTGGGGCGTTTATACGCACGGCGGCCGCAATCCGACGGAGCTCGATGCAATCGAATGGGCTATTGAGGGTACGCAGCGCGGGGCCGGTGAAATCCTGCTTACCAGCATGGATTGCGATGGCTGCAGGGATGGCTATGACCTTGAACTCACGCGCACGATTTCTGAAGCGGTGAATGTGCCGGTCATCGCATCCGGCGGAGCCGGCACAAAAGATCATTTTGTAGAAGCAGTAACGGATGGGAAAGCGGATGCTGTTTTAGCGGCATCGCTGTTTCATTTTGGTGAGCTTACGGTTGGTGAGCTTAAGGAATATATGCGTGACAAGGGAATCGAGGTCAGGCTGTAGAATATATTAAACACGAAGGCTCTAAGGGCACTAAGCAAAAGCACTTTGTGAACTTAGTGTCTTGAGCGAGCCTGTGAGCGGGTGTTTAGAATTTGAATTGAAAAGGAGAAAGAGATGAGCAAGGAACTTGAAGAAGGATTGGAACTGGCACTGGATTGGAATAAGCTCGAGAAAGCGGTCGAAGGAACGAAAGGTATTATTCCGGTAGCCGTTCAG
This sequence comes from uncultured Verrucomicrobiota bacterium, assembly GCA_964486885.1. GTDB lineage: Bacteria > Verrucomicrobiota > Kiritimatiellia > Kiritimatiellales > Pontiellaceae > Pontiella. The sequence continues at coordinate 23,721 of CAZAPF010000022.1, read as the reverse complement.
CATGCCGATACAAAGGAAGTTATCCTCGTCGCGTATATTAACCAGATTGCTTTCGAGGAATCGCTCAAACGTAAGATGCTTGTGCTTTGGAGTTCTTCTCGCCAGGAACTGTGGGTGAAAGGCCTGACTTCCGGTGAAACCTTTGAGCTGCTGGAAGCCTATGTGAACTGCGAGCAAAACTCGCTGCTGTTTGTGGTACGCCCGAACCGCGGCGGCATCTGCCACACGAAAAATGCAAAGGGTGAGCCGCGCAACTGCTACTACCGCAAAATCGACCTGGAAAATCCGCCGCAACTTGAAAATATTGATGCGTAAATAAGTTTGTAGTCCCGCCTTCAGGCGGTTCTGCGGAATGGCCGCCTAAAGGCGGAACTACGGAACCTTATCATGAAAATAAAACTCAACGATTTGATGCAGCAGAGCGGTGTGAAGTTCGGCACCAGTGGTGCTCGCGGGCTGGCTGTCGAGATGACGGATCAGGTTTGCTACACCTATGCCAAAGGTTTTTTTCAGTACCTTGAGGATACCGGCGAACTGAAGAAAAACGGCGAGCCCGTTGCTATAGCAGGAGACCTGCGTCCAAGTACGGAACGGATTATGGGAGCTGTGGCAAAAGCGGTATCCGACATGGGATATACTCCTGTCAACTGTGGCTTTATTCCTTCCCCGGCCGTAGCGCTGTATGGCATTACGCATGCCTGTCCTGCGATCATGGTGACCGGCAGTCACATTCCTGCCGACCGAAACGGCATTAAGTTCAATAAGTGTACCGGCGAAATTCTGAAATACGACGAAGAACAGATCCGGGAGCAGGTGGTTGAAGTTGACGAAACCATTTTTGGAGCGGATGGCTTCGGATTACCTGAAGAATCCATTGATGCACGCATCGATTATATTAACCGCTACCTTCGCACGTTTCCTAATGATTGCCTGAAAGGCAAAAAAGTCGGGGTGTATCAGCATTCGGCTGTTGGTCGCGATGTGCTTATAGAAATCTTTTCGGGATTGGGTGCCGACGTCACTCCGTTAGGCTTTTCTGATACCTTTATTCCTGTGGACACGGAAGCGATCCGCGAAGAAGATGTGAAACTGGCACGCGAGTGGTCCGCCGAAAACGGCTTCGATGTTATTTTGTCTACTGATGGCGACAGCGATCGACCGCTTATCAGCGATGAAAACGGAGTGTGGTTGCGCGGCGATGTATCCTGTATTCTGGCGGCAAAATATCTGGGTGCTGACTCGGCAAGTACACCGGTCAGTTGTAATACGGCACTGGAAAAGTGTGGGTTGTTCGCTGATATCCGCCGCACCAAAATCGGCTCCCCATTTGTGGTGGCCTCCATGATTGAAGCGTCGTTTGCAGGATGCAAGGGGGTGATCGGCTATGAAGCCAATGGCGGATTCCTGACTAACAGTGACTTTACCGTATTCGGCAAAGAACTGCGGGCGCTACCCACGCGGGATGCCGTGCTGCCTGTGCTGGCCATTATTCTGTTGTCCATTAAAGAGGGTAAGCCTATTTCCGGTTTACTGGCGGATTTGCCACAGCGCTTTACGGTCAGTGACCGTATCCAGGATTTCCCGACCGAGGAAAGCCGTAAGATTCTGGAGCAGTTCGAAGAAGTTACCTCTATCGAGGCCGCCTTCGGCGATGTCTTCGGCAAGGTGGAATCTATCGATCGTACGGATGGCTTGCGCGTCACATTCGAGTCTTCCGAAGTTCTGCATATGCGTCCCTCCGGGAATGCACCCGAATTCCGTTGCTACAACGAGGCCGGTTCTGTAGCACGTGTGCAGGAAATGCAGCAGATCAGCATGGATGTGTTGCTCAGATTGAAAGGATAATACTCCGTACTGCGTATTTCGTATTACTGAGCAATACGCAGTACGAAATACGTAATAAGCATCATTTTTGTTGCGAAAGCGGGAGTAGCAGCTACCATTCAGCGTTTTTAACCACGAGAAAGATTCATGGCGATAGTACCCGATAGAGCAACATTTTTAGAGCAGGCGAAAAAAGGCAACCTGGTGCCGGTATGGGAGGAACTTCTTGCCGATCAGGAAACTCCGGTTTCAGCTTATCAGCGTGTGCGGTCGTATTTGCGCGAACGTGATCATGCTTCGCACACCTATTTATTGGAAAGTGTTGAGGGTGGAGAAAATATTGGGCGCTATTCTTTCATCGGGGGTACCCCCCGAACCATTATCCGCGCCTATGGCCGACGCGTTGAAATAGTTCATGAAGAGGGTGAGCCCTGGGTTATCGAAGATATCGACCCACTGGAAGCCTTGAAGATCCACATGCAACAGTTCAGCCCGGTTGTTGAAGATCCGACATTACCGCGTTTTATTGGCGGTGCAGTCGGCTTTCTGGGCTATGACATGGTTTCACAGTTTGAGCCGCGGGTGCCTGTCATTGGGAATGATGATATCGGCAATCCCGATATGGTGTTCATGGTAACGGACGGGTTAATTGCTTTTGACCGGGTACAGCATCGTATGAAGGTGGTGGCCAATGCGCATATTACCGGGGACCCCGGGGAGGCCTATGATAAGGCTGTTGCTCAGATTAAGGATCTGATCAATGCGCTGCGCACGCCTATTGAGCGTGTCATGATTGATGCGCATGTTGATGTTGAGCCTATTGAACCAAAGTCGAATACCACGAAAGAAGAATTTTTCGAAATGGTTGAAAAAGCGCAGGAATATATTCGTTCCGGCGACGTGATCCAGACCGTTCTTTCTCAGCGGTTCGAAGTTGAAAACAAGGCGGATTCTCTGGATGTCTATCGCGCGCTCCGCACCATCAATCCCTCTCCTTACATGTTCTGTTTGGATATGGGCGAGAGTGCCATTGTGGGAACTTCGCCGGAAATCCATGTCCGCTGCGAGGACAAAAAGGTGGAAGTCCGGCCGATTGCCGGTACCCGCCCTCGCGGCCACAGCGTCGAAGAGGATCTGGCGCTGGAAAAAGATTTGCTGGCTGATCCGAAAGAATGTGCCGAGCACATTATGCTGGTTGACCTGGGACGAAATGATATTGGCCGGGTGTGCGATTTTAATTCGGTCGAGGTGCCGGATCTTATGGTCATTGAACGGTACAGCCACGTTATGCACATTGTTTCTGATGTGACGGGGCATCTTGCCGATGATCATGATGAGTATGATGTGATGCGGGCAAGTTTTCCCGCCGGTACGGTTAGCGGTGCACCCAAGATTCGCGCCATGGAAATTATTGCCGAGCTTGAAAAGAGCAAGCGCGGTCCTTATGCGGGTGCCGTGGGGTATTTTAACTATAACGGTAACTTTGATTCGGCGATTACCATCCGTACGGTCATCCTTGATAAGGACAAAGCCTATGTACAAGCCGGAGCGGGAATCGTTGCTGACTCCGTGCCGCTGAATGAATATGAAGAAACGCGCAACAAGGCGCGCGGCATGATGAAGGCTTTGGCTTTGGCAAAACACTACCACGCCGCCCGAACTGCAGAAAAGTAGCACGCAAAGACGCTAAGGACGCAAAGATGACTGAAAATGAGATAGCCCGGGAAACGGTTGATGCCGCCTATGCTATTCATTCAAAGCTTGGGCCGGGATTACTTGAAAGCGTGTATGAAACACTGCTGGCTGACGAAATGATTCGTAGAGGCTTTTCAGTTAGCCAGCAGAAACCAATAGATATTGAATATAATGATCGGAAATTTTCCGAGGCGTTTAGGGCTGATTTAATTATTAATGACAAAGTCATTGTTGAGCTCAAATCGGTCGAGACAGTAAAAGCAGTGCATGGAAAGCAGTTGCTGACCTATCTTCGGCTGGCCAACCTGAAATTGGGTTTGCTGATTAATTTTGGAGAAAATCTAATCAAAGATGGAATAACCAGAGTTGCAAATGGCTTATAGCTTTGCGCTCTTGGCGTCTTTGCGTGAAAAGGACTACTGATATGATTCTGGTTATCGATAACTACGATTCGTTTACCTACAACCTGGTGCAGTATCTGGGTGAGCTGGGGGCGGAAATGCGCGTTTTCCGTAATGATGAAATCACCGTGGAAGAAGCGGTTGCGCTCAACCCGGAAAAAGTGCTGGTCAGCCCGGGGCCCTGTACGCCGAAGGAAGCGGGTATTTCCTGTGATATTGTCCGTGAATTTGGTCCGCGCCTTCCGTTGTTCGGTGTTTGTCTGGGGCATCAGTCGATCGGCGATGTGTATGGAGGAAATGTTATCCGGGCCGACCGCCTGATGCACGGGAAAACTTCGCCGATGCTTCATGAAGACAAGAGTCTTTTTAAAGGATTGCCCAGCCCATTTGATGCAACCCGCTATCATTCACTCATTATCGAACGTGATACCCTGCCGGACTGCCTTGAAATTACCGCGTGGACTGCTGAAGGCGAGATCATGGGAGTGCAGCATAAAGAACATCCTGTGCACGGTGTTCAGTTCCACCCGGAATCCATTCTGACCGTGGAAGGTAAAAAGCTGCTTCAGAATTTCCTCGACCTGTAATGTAGATGGAGCATTAATTTCGATACCGGTTCACTATCGGCATCCGGCGATCGCGGTCGAATGACTTCGGGGTGATTTTTACACCGGGCGGAGATTGACGACGCTTGTATTCACTGAGTTCCACGGCATGCACGACACGCCGGACAATCGCTTCGTCATACCCCTTGGCAATCAAGCCATCGATGCCCATATCGTTTTCGACATAATCTTCCAGAATCGGATCGAGAACGTCATAAGGAGGGAGTGAATCGGTGTCTTTCTGGTCCGGACGCAGTTCGGCAGAAGGGGGCCGTTCGATAATGCTTGGCGGAATTACAATGCCCTGTTCATTACGCCAACGGCAGAGATCAAACACCAGCATCTTAGGCACGTCCTTGATTACCGCGTAACCACCACACATATCTCCGTAGAGTGTGCAGTAACCCATGGCCATTTCACTCTTGTTTCCCGTGGTGAGCACCAGCCAGCCATATTCATTCGAGAGTGCCATGATCAGATTGCCGCGAATGCGGGCCTGCAGGTTTTCCTCGGCCAGCCCCGGATCTTTGTTAACGCCCCAAACGGTAGAGAGATCCTGTTCGAAGTGAGTGTAAAGTTCCTTAATCGGCAGCGTATGGAATTCAACATCCAGCAAACGGGCCATTTCGCCGGCATCACCGAGTGTTCCATCGGATGAATACTGTGAGGGCATCGTGACCGTGGCCACACGCTCCTTTCCAAGGGCGTCAACAGCCAGAGCCAGTACGATCGCGGAATGAATGCCGCCGCTCAGCGCCACAACCACGCGCTTAAAGCCAATCTTGTCGACATAATCCCTCAATCCGAGTTTCAGCGCTTCATACACTTCCTGCAGGTCGGGGAGGGGGGCTTCTTTGCGGGAGTTCGTATCGCCGGCATCTTGCCGGTCCCGGGGCAGGCTGGAAGCCTGCGGTACGAAATAGAGAATATCTTCTTCAAACTGTTTGGCTCGTGCGAGGCGGGATCCATCGGGGGCAAAGACCATGCTGGCCCCATCGAATACCAGTTCATCCTGGCCGCCGACAAGATTGCAGTAGAGCAGGGTGGTTTCGAGCTTCTGTGCTGTTTGGGCGAGAATATCGATACGGTCATTGAGCTTGTTGCGGTAATACGGCGATGCGGATAGGTTAATCAGCAGATCCGGATTTTGCTCTGCTACGGATGCAACAGCCGCACCGTTGGGATCCCAGGAATCTTCACAAATATGGATGGCCGCTTTTTGTCCATACAGGTCAAAGACGAAGGGTTCGGTTCCCTCATCAAACAGACGTTTCTCGTCAAAAACGCCATAATTCGGCAGGAGCATTTTATGGTATTCACCAATGATTTCAGCATCTTGGAAAATAAGAGCCGCATTAAATTTTTTCCCGGCTCTGGACACCGGGGCTCCGACCACGATGGTACATTCAGAAGGGAGTTCCTTTCTAAGCCGTTCGAGCTGTACATCGCAATCTTTACAGAAATGGTCCTTAAGAATCAGATCTTCTGGGGGGTAGCCGGCAATGGCCAGCTCGGGAAATACAATCAGTTTTGCCCCTGCATCAAAGGCGGTCCATGCGCTGGAAATAATCCGATCGGTATTCGCCGCAAGGGCTCCAACCGTGGCATTCATTTGAACGAGGGCTATGGTCATGGTCGATTTCCGATTGATGATTTCTGATTTTCTGAACTCAGGCGGCGTTTGCCTTATCTAAGATAAGGTTGTCGCAGACCCTAAATCGGCATTCGGCAATCAAAAATCTAAAATTGCTACGTTCTGTAGTTGGGTGCTTCCTTCGTGATCTTGATGTCGTGGGCATGGGCTTCGACAGCGCCTGCTCCGGATACCCGAACAAACTGTCCTCTAGCCTTCAGGTCCGCAATATTTTTGGTGCCGCAGTATCCAAGGCTGGCCTGCAGGCCGCCGCAGTATTGCTTCATCACCTTGCTGACGGTGCCGGCGAACGGAACCATGCCTTCAATACCCTGCGGAACAAGATCGTCTTCATCGTTCAGCCCATAACGCTGACGGCTGCCTTCGCGCGATTTCATGGCATCGAGACTGCCCATGCCGCGATAGACTACAAACTGGCGGCCTTCAAAAATAATCTTTTCGCCGGGGCTTTCTTCGGTACCGGCCAGAACAGAGCCCATCATAACGGTGTCAGCGCCAGCCACGAGTGCTTTGGCAATATCGCCGGAGTTCCGGATTCCGCCGTCGGCAACCACAGGAATATCGCCCTTCAGTGCATTTGAAGCCGCATAAATGGCTGATATTTGCGGGATGCCTACACCGGCTACAACGCGGGTGGTGCAGATGGAGCCCGGGCCAATACCGACCTTAACGGCGTCAGCGCCGGCATCGCGAAGAGCAAGTGCAGCTTCGCCCGTGGCAATATTGCCGCCAATGACATCGATGTGCGGGAATTTCTTTTTCACCCAGGCCACCATGTCAAGGACGCCTTTGGAGTGGCCATGGGCGGTATCAACCACCATAACATCAACTTCTTCCTCGTTCAGGACTTCCGCACGCTCGTAGTCGCCCGGTCCCACGCCGGCAGCAACGCGCAGTCGGTATTTGTCATCACGGTTAAAAAGCGGTTCTTCGTTTTCAATGAGTCGTCGAACATCCGCATAACTGTAAAGGCCTACCAGCTTGCCCTTTTCGAGCAGGGGAAGTTTGCCGATTTTATGCTGCTGCATAATGTCATAGGCCTGCCGTAGGTTGGTATCCGGCTTGGCTGTAATGATATCGGTCGACATAATGTCTGTGACGGGTGCCCGTTTAGAGCGGGAAAAACGGATATCTTTGGAGGTCAGGATTCCTGCCAGCTTGCCGTCGTTGTCGAGAATCGGAAATCCGTTAAAACTATAACCTTTTTCCATTCGGCGGATGGCGATGGTTTCCAGTGTGTCATCAATACTGAAGGTGATGGGGTCCGTGATGAGGCCGTTAAGATGATGTTTAACCCTGCTCACCTGTAAGGCTTGCTCTTCCGGGTCGAGATTCTTGTGAATGACCCCGATTCCGCCCATCATGGCCATCGAAATCGCCATGCGCCCTTCGGTTACCGTATCCATTGCCGCACTAAGGAATGGAATCTTCACGCCCACGTTCCGGGTCAGCTTGGACGCAATATCTGCATCACTTGGCAGGAAGTCCGCATACTGGGTAATCAGTGATACGTCGTCGAACGTCAATCCCTCATAGGGGAAGGTTTTCATAAAATTGTCGATGTATTGATTTTGGCTCATCTTATGCATCCTTTTGCCGATTCATTTTGTGCAGATTGCCGGAATGAGTCAAGCGCAGTAATGAACGAATACGTATTGAGCGTCCGCAATAGGCTAATACAGCTCATATTTACAGAGCATGCCATCGAGGCCTCCGGCACGAAGTGGATGTTTCCACTCGGGCTTGAGGCCTAGTTTTTTGACGAGGGTTTTATCGCCGTAATAGATGAAGGCGGTAGAACCGGTGCACTTTTGTTTCAGAAAATCGCCGAATTCCTTGAGCAGGCCGGCGACTTCTTCCGTATTGCCCAGGCGGATGCCGTAGGGCGGGTTGGTGACGATGGTCGTGTTGCTGAACCCTTCCAACGATTGAAAGTCAGAACGGCGGACCTTAATGGTTCCGATTTCCGGAAGCTCATTGCGGTTTGTGCGCACGGCTTTGGCTGCATCGGCACTGATATCGCTTCCGCTGATCAATCCGTCGGGTATATCGACCGTTTCGTTATTGGCCTTGGTTTTGATCTGGTTCCACACCGTGGCATCAAAATCGGGCAGGCGGAGAAATCCAAATTTGCGGCGCAGGTATGCGGCGGGAACATTGCCCGCTTTCATAAAGGCTTCGCAGAGCAGGGTGCCGGATCCACAGAATGGATCATAAAGCGGTCGTTCACCCTTCCAACCGGAAAGTTCAAGAATGGTGGCCGCAAGGGTTTCCTGCATAGGGGCTTCGACGGATTCGGTGCGGTAGCCGCGTTTATGCAATGAGCCGCCGCCGAGATCAACGCTGATGCGCGCTTTGTTTTTGTGGATATAGAGATTGAGCTGCAGGTCGGGGAAGCGGGTGTCGACATTTGGGCGTTCTGTGGTTTTTTCACGGAACTGATCAACAATGGCGTCTTTCAGAATCTGTCCGGCATATTGCGAGTTACGGATGTTGCTGTCGGCCACATTCGCCGTAATGGCAAAAGTTTTGGTGAGGGTTAGAAAGTCGGTCCAATCAATCTGCTGCGCCGTTTTATAAAGATATTTTTCGGAGTGGCAGTCAAAGGCCATCAGTGGTGCAAGGACACGGGAAAAAATCCGGGTCTTGTAGACAATGTTGTAAATCGCTTTTGAATCGGCGCAAAAATAAAAGCCAAGGTAGCCTTTGTTGATTTTGGTGGCACCGAGTTTTTTGAGTTCAGCTTCGCCGCAGGATTCTGCGCCGGAGGCCAGCTGTCCGAAATACTGGCCGGTCTCCTGATAGAGATAACTCATTTCTGAGTCTGGCAGTTGTTTTCATCAACGAACACGACGATAGGCTCCAGCGCTTTGGCTTCCGCATCCTCATAATTACCGTAGGAGATAATAATAACTTTATCGCCGACGGCTGCCAAACGTGCCGCGGGCCCATTCAGTTCTATGACGCCGGTACCGCGTTCGCCGGTGATGGTATAGGTTACAAAGCGTTGACCATTGTTCAGGTTGACGACCTGAACCTGTTCGCCGGGTAGCATGTCGGCGGCGTCCATCAGATCGCGGTCGATCGTAATACTGCCCTCATAATACAACTCCAGTCCCGTGACGGTGGCCGTATGTATCTTCGATTTTTTCATGATCCGCTGCATGGAATTTCCTCGTTTCAAAGGCGCGCATCATGTGGTTCACCTTCGATTCCGTCAATAAATTGTTAGAGCCGATTTTTTACGTTCTGCTCAATGCAAAACAGAGGAAACAATGGATTTACGCATTTTAACTATAATAGGCATCGTTTTTTATGGCTTTCTCAAGGAATTTAACGAGAATGGAATCCATTTTTAACGGGTAATGTGAATACACACTAGATGAGTGACGAACTTCCATATACTGAGAAAAAACTCAAGGATTGGGCCGGATGGCGGGCATTTCGCGACGGCAAGGCCCTGTTTGAGCGGGGTGTCGTGGAAAAAGTCACCTTTGAGCACCCGTATATTACGGGCATGCTTAATCTCGGGCCCCGCGGGATGCGCAGTAAATTTGAGGTGCTCAAGAACGGTCTCGTCGAAAATCACTGCCCGTGCCGCGATAATCAGGAACGCGGACTGATTTGCTCTCATTTGGTGGCGCTGGGTCTGGAGGTGCTGCGTCGGCATGCCGATCCGGAACGGCGACAGAAAGCGGCGGCAGAGCAGCGGCGGATTGACCGGATAGCCAAGGCGGCAGAAGGAAACCAAATCCTGTGTGTTAAGAAGAGTGTTGAAGGCGCAGTTAAGGCGTATCTGATTTTTGAGCTCAGCAAGGATTGGGAGAAGCAGCTGGATTCCGGCCGTGTTGGAATCCGTGTTTATGTTGATTATGAAGACGGTCGTAAACCGGCCGAAGATGTGCCGACGGATATCCCGTTCACGTTCTCGGTTCGCGATGAACATATTCTGCATCTGTTGGAAGAGCTTTGCGGCGGTGTTATTAAGAACGAAGCCGAGCTCTCTGTTTATGATCTGATAAACCTGCTCAAAATGCATCGCGGCAAGACGATTCATATTGAAGGGAATAAGAAAGGCTGTCCGGTAAACAATGGTACACTGGATACCGTTCTGGACATGGATATGGACCGGGAGAATGGCGAGCTGTTGCTTTCGGTATCGACGGATCTGCCCAAGGGACTCTCCGATCTGTTCCCGTTTTATATTATCGGTCAAAAAAGCGGCTGGATTTTCAGTGCGAGTCAATTCTGGCCATTGAGCTGTATTCTGCCGAAGACCTTTCTGGAAACCTATCGCGGGAAAATGATCATTCCGCGGGAAAAGGTTCCTGCATTCGTAATGTCCGAACTGCCGCAGATCGAAAAAACGATGGTGGTTCGCACGGATATTACGCCGGATCTGTTTTTCATGAAGCCGGCCAAGCCAAAGTTCCGGCTGGTGGTGAAGGGCAGCCCGGCTTCATTGGCCGCCACGCTCTACGCACAGTATGAAGATCAGATCGAACTGGTTGCCGGGCGTGCTGATATGCGGGGTAACTTTGCCATACCGGATCCCCGGGACCTGCTGAAATACAAAACGCGGAACATGAATGCCGAAAAGGCTGCCGTCGAAAAATTGGAAATCGTCGATTTTGTCGGGCGGGCCGGGGACACCCTGCGGAATATTGTCGGCCCGCGCGAAGTGCTTAACTTTTTAGGTAGCGGGGTGCCCATGGTCCGCCGGTTCGGCTGGACGGTAGAGTTGGAAGGCCGTGTGAAACCGTTTTCTGAAAGTGTTGATTACGTAACACCCATCATCAACGTTTCTGAAGAAGGGGAAGGCGATTATTTTGATGTCAGCTACGAATACGAAGTAGGATCAGGAAGTATTTCCGAACGGGATATTCAACGCGCACTCATGAAAGGGGATTCGTTCATCGAACGAAACGGCCGCACGATCCTGCTGGATGGTGATGCCATTATGCAGGCGCGTGAAGTCTTCGAAGACTGTGCGGTCGGAGAAGGGGATAAAACCGGCTCTTTCCGTATGAGCAGTATCTACGGGAGTTATGTCCAGTCATCTCTTTCGGCGCTCGATGGTATTAATATCGAAGCCACTCCATCGTGGATGGAACGTGCGCAGCAGCAAAACAGTCAGGACAGTGTTCAGCCGATTGAACTCAGTCCCAAGCTCACCGGGACACTGCGCTCTTATCAGCAGGAAGGGGTTAACTGGCTCCGGTTTTTGGAAAATCGCGGTTTCTGCGGAATTCTGGCCGACGAAATGGGGCTGGGTAAAACACTGCAGACGTTGGCCTGGATCCAATTGGGCCGTTCGGATGAGAGCCACCGCGGGAAGCCCGCGCTTATTATCTGTCCGACCAGCCTGGTTGAAAACTGGCGCGAAGAAGCGGCTAAGTTTACACCGGACCTCAAAGTGGTTACCCTTCACGGTACAGACCGTCACCGCAAATGGAAGACTCTTGAGAAATGTGATATCGCCATTACCTCCTATGCCCTGATGCGGCGGGATATTGAGAAGCATCTGGATTTCACCTATTCGATCGCCATTCTCGATGAAGCACAGCACATTAAAAACCGCGCCACGCAAAATTCATTGTCGGCTAAAAAGATTAAGGCCGATCACCGTCTCGTGCTGACCGGTACACCGATTGAAAACGGGGTGACCGATCTCTGGTCCATCATGGACTACCTCATGCCGGGTTATCTGGGGCATCACAAAACGTTCCGCGAATATTATGAGCTGCCGATTATCAATGGCGGTGAAGACGGTGATCACGCCCAGGCCAAATTACGCAGGAAGCTCCACCCATTCCTGCTGCGCCGTATGAAAAAGCATGTGGCCAAGGATTTGCCGCCGAAAATCGAACGCATTGCTCCGTGCAAACTTACGGTGGATCAGCACAAGGTCTACAAACAGCTGCTTGAAGACTCGAAAAACAAGATTGCTGAAATGGTTGAAAAGGAAGGCTTCAATAAGAGCCGCATGGAAATTCTTAAAACACTGCTGCGCCTGCGGCAAACCTGCAACCATATTGACCTGCTTAAACTCGAAGGCGTAAAGAGCAAGAATCCTTCCGCTAAAATGGAGCTGTTCTTTGAATTGCTGAACGAGGCGATGGACAGCAAACACCGCGTGCTTGTTTTCAGTCAGTTTACCTCCATGCTGGCGATCCTTAAGCAGGAAATGGACGAGCGTAAAATTAAATACTGCTATCTTGATGGCAGTACGAAAGACCGTCAGGACGTGGTTCGTAAATTTAACAAAGACCACAGTGTTCCCGTGTTCTTAATGAGCCTTAAAGCCGGCGGAACCGGACTCAACCTGACCGGTGCCGACATGGTGATTCACTTTGATCCATGGTGGAACCCCGCCGTCGAAGACCAGGCCACCGACCGCGCCCATCGTATCGGTCAGAAACGTACGGTCTACAGCGTGAAACTTATCACGAAAGGCACGGTCGAAGACAAAGTTCTGGAAATGCAGCAACGCAAAAAGATGGTCATCGACGCCACCCTCACCACCGACGAGCAGATCATGCAGAAGCTCACCTGGGAAGACGTGCAGGAACTGCTGAGTTTATAACCATTGTTCCTGCAGAGAACCCGTGCCACACAAGGTTAATTTAGAATTAGTATAATCCCCTCAATATAAAGTTGATGTGGAATGTTTGGTGTTTTAGGGGAAGTATCGGAAATATCCATACACCATGCTGTTTTTACTTTTTCCTGTCCCCTGACTAACCCTTGAAAACTGTTCGCCTCGCAACTTAATCCATTCCTGATTGTACGAGTCGGATTACTAACTGAACAGTTGGGTATGCAGCGTATTTGCAGGGAAATTTACATCTTACAAATAGTAATATATACTAAATAAAAAATATTATAAATATTGTAACATAAATCAGAATATATTCATCTTTCTTGTAACTCATGCGGAAATATTACGTATCAAGTAAGTTTGGCAAAACAAGAGGGGATATATGACGAAAATTGACTTTTTCACTAAATGCTTTGGGAAGCAGTCTTTTATACATTTGGCCGCAAATATTTGGATTATGCTGTGCGTAACTGTCGCAGCTGGTAAGTCAGGGCACCATTCTTCTGCTCCCTCCGAACCAGTCTGTGACCTCATGCCGATTGCCCTTTCAGCTGACTCCCTCAATAATGCGGTGCCGGGTGATATCATCAATGACATACTAAGCAAGGGCGGACCGGGGCATGTAGGCTGGCTGAGCTGGAATGGAAAGCAAGCCGAACAAGAGTTGGCAAAAGCACTTAAGCTTCCGGGAACAAGTCATCTGTATAGAAATCCAAATAATCCATGTGATCGTAATTTGACTCTCGGTGATTGGGTTGCGGGGAAGTCTGGGCGTTGTAATTCCCGGGGAGTCCGTACCAACCTTAAGAAACTGATCTCAAAGGAGATTATTGTTCCTGTATGGGATGAAGCAAAAACCAGAAGGTGTAATTTACAATATCAGGTCGTTGCGTTTGCGAAGGTTAAGGTGCTGGCTTTTGATCTGCGAGGAAAGAATCCATGGATATGTGCTGAGTTTCTTGGCTTTGAGTGCGGAGATTGTAATTCTCATAATCAGGCTCCAATAGTGGAAGCGGGAGAAGATCAGCAGATAACTCTGGGATCAACAGTGCTGCTGTCGGGTATTGTGAGTGATGATGGCCTGCCGTCGGGTGAGATTACTACGGAATGGACTGTACTGAATGAGCCGGTGGCCGGTGCCGCAGGTATTCTGGAACCAATGGCGACGACCTCATTTGTCCAATTTGCCGAATCCGGGGAATATTTTTTCCAGCTGACGGCGGATGATGGGGAATTGAATTCCTATGATACGGTTGCTGTGGTGGTCGGTTCATCTAACTCTCCGCCTATTGCCTTTAATACCTCGGTGTCTCTTGAAGAAGACGGCATACATATCTTCCAGCTTTCTGCCAGCGATCCGGATGGCGATTTTTTGATTTACGAGATCCAGCAGGAACCAGGATTCGGAACCGCGAGTCATGTTTCCGGGCAGGTAACGTATGTTTCGGTACAGGACTATAATGGAGAGGACAGCCTGAGCTTCGTAGTCTACGACAGCCAGTTCATGTCCAACACCGGCACGGTTTCTCTGACAATTCAGGCAATGAATGATCAGCCTTTATCAGAGCATCTAAGTATTACGAATCATGAAGACACATTGTTCCCTGTGGTTCTGAGCGGGGTGGATCCGGATAATGATGCTCTGGAATATCAAATCATCAGCGAGCCTTCATATGGCAGTTTAATCGGCCCACCCACGAATTTATTCTATAAAGGAGATCTGGATTTTTTCGGCCAGGATAGCTTTGTGTATAATGTCAGCGACGGTACCCTTGAAAGTTTAAATTCTACCGTGCAGATCGTACTGCTTCCGGTGAATGATGTGCCCACGGCTAGCGATCTGAGTGTGATCGGCCATGAAGATGGCAGTGTATCGGTTTTCCTAAGCGGCTCTGATCAGGACGGCGATGCACTGTCCTTTATTATTACACAGTACCCCACCAATGGAACATTGTCGGGAACTGCACCGGAACTGATGTATTATCCGAACGAAAATATCCATGGTGCCGACTCATTTGTTTTTGCGGTATCGGACGGACTATCCACTTCAGCCACAGCAACCGTATACATCATCATAGATGAAGTGAACGATGTGCCCCTGGCCGTAAATCAATCATTGGTAATATCCGAGGACGGCAGTCTTCCCGTTGTTTTGAACGGTAATGATGTTGATGCAGATTCTCTCAGCTACATGCTGGTGACTGTGCCGACTAATGGCACGCTGAGTGGTTTGGCTCCCAACCTAGTTTATACGCCTTCCCCGAATGTGAACGGCGGTGATCTATTTAATTTTGTTGTGCTCGATGGTGTGGCCACCTCTGCTGTTGCAACAGTGGAAATCGCTATTGAAGCAGTTAATGATATGCCAGCGGCTACCGGGCAGTCGCTGGTCATGTTGGAAGATGCAAGTCTTTCCGTTACATTGAGTGGAACGGATGTTGATGGCGAGGAACTGTCCTACATTGTAATTTTGCAACCCATTAATGGAACCCTGACGGGTACTGCGCCAGACCTGGTGTATACACCTGTAGACAATGCGAATGCCGCGGAACAATTTACCTTTGCAGTAACGGATGGAACAGTTACCTCTTCTGTTGCGACCGTATCAATCACGATTCATCCGGTCAATGATGTCCCCGTGGCATCCAACCAGTCGATTACCACGCCCGAAGATACCAATCTGAACATTCTCCTTGAGGGAACCGATGTCGATGGGGACGCGCTTTCGTTCTCCATTGTATCTCAGCCCTCGAATGGAACACTTTCAGGAACGGTTCCGGATTTGTTGTATATACCTGCGGAAAACACGTACGGCTTGGATCAATTTACTTTTTCGGTTTCGGATGGGATGGCCACTTCGGCTGTTGCCACAGTCTCTATTTCAGTAGCTTCCGTAAATGATGCTCCTGTAGTTAATGCTGGACCGGATCAAACAGTAGGTCTTAGCCCTGTAACAGGTAGCCCTCTTCCCGAACCCATCATCCCTGAACTCGCACTCCAGTGGTTAAAAGAGATTGGTACTCCGGGCATTTCGGGCATACCGAACGGGTCAAGTTTTGTTGGAGTGACCCGGAACAGTCTTTCCAGTGATGGGGTTAATCTATATGCGGCAGGCATATTCAACTACATAAACGGTGTTGAGGTAAACGGCCTTGGCCGTTGGGATGGAAGTGCATGGCACGCTATGGCCGATGATAATATTGGCATGATTCGATATCCAACCCAGGCCAGTGTAGGGCCAGTCTGTGCATCAAGGGATCAGACTCATGTTTATGTAGCGGGCGGGTTTCTGAAAGACGTTGGTGCGGATGGGGTTCTGGATCCCGCTGCAAGCTGGGACTCGATCCGGTGGCAGGAATGGATGCCTAGAGATATTTTTGCGTTTGGAGGATTGTATATTCAAGATATACGGGAGTCATCCAACGGAATATATATCGGCGGTCAATTCGATTACCAACCCACACCTGATAATACGGTTTCTAAAAATATTATCAGATGGACGGGTTCTGAATGGGAACACTTGGGGGTCGGTGTCCCTGACACAGTATTTGCAATCGCTGTAGATGATTCCTCGGGGAACGACGTTGTATATGCCGGTGGACATTTCACAGTTCAGACTTCGGCTGGAATTGCAAATTCAATTGTTGTATGGGATGGAAACGACTGGAGTCCGGTAGGCGCTGGGGTGACATTCCGTGGTGGAAAAGGATTTGTTAATGCCATTGAGATCGCACCTGATGGTTCTCTCTATGTGGGAGGTAAGTTTGATGCAGTTGGAGGGATGTCGATCAATGGTATTGCCCATGTATCGAAGGACGTATCGACCGGCGAGTGGATATGGGAGCCGGTAGGACAGACTTCGGGTGAAGTTAATGCGTTGGCCTTCTTTGAAGGAAAACTCTATGTGGGAACCTCCGGTTTGGTTGTCGATAGCGGAAGGTTTATGGATATCGTTGCCGTATGGGATGGTGCAAGCTGGTCCCAAATGAATCCGGGCGGTGGTAATTTACAGGTCTCAGGAGGGGTTATCCGCTCGCTCTGTGCAACGGAAAAATCCCTTTTCGTAGGCGGACAGTTTACGCTTATCGACGGGGAGCCTGTTGGGGGAATCGCCGAATGGGGCCGTCCGCCGCTTCCGGAGATCCTGCCGCCTTCGCCGGTAGTTCTCTCCAATACACCTGTAGATGGTGTTGAACATTCCCTGACTGCCACGATCAGACACCCTGATAACAGGGCTATTACCGTTACGGTTACTATGGCTGATGGGTTCGAATATACGACTTCCCTTGAGGAAGGAACAACTGCTGCCTCTGTTCCTGTCTCTTTTACACGCCACTATGTTCCGGGATCGCATTTGGTCAGTATTGCGGCGGATGACGGCATTGCGCCGCCGGTGACCTACTTTACCCGGGTAACGGTATTAGAAGGCGCACAGATTGTGCTGAATGGAGTGATTACCGATGATGGCCAGCCGTCTGGAATGGTTGATGCGCAATGGTTGGTGGTTGACGGACCTGGAACCGTATTCTTTACCGACGCAACATCGGCAGTAACAACCGCTTCATTCAGTAATACAGGAATTTATAAACTGAAGCTTTTCGGAAGTGATACGGAGCTTTCGGATGAAGATGAGGTTACGGTTACCGTACTGCGCCAGAGTGGGGAAAACCTCCAGCCGCTGGTTCATGCCGGATTGGATCAAGAGATTTATACGGGCGAACCTCTTTCGCTGAACGGACAGGTAATCGATGATGGATTGGTGAATGACCAGCCCGCGGTAGAATGGAGTGTTGTTTCGGACGGGAATGCAGGCGTGTTCTCGCCAGCTACATCGGCGGCCACAACGGTGACCTTTACGAACGCCGGTGTTTACACGGTTCGTCTTACAGCCGATGACGGGGAACTGCAGGGATCGGATGAGTTGATCATTACGGTGACAGACGACCCGAACCTGGCACCTGTTGTGCATGCGGGTATGGACCGGACGGTTGTCATGACAAATGATGCGTCGCTGGCCGATGCGCAGATTTTCGATGACGGTCTACCCTATGGTGTGCTCGATGCCCAGTGGACAACCGTAAGCGGCCCCTCTGCTGCATTGATCAAAACGATTGATGACGTGAAGTATGCGGTCTTTGGAACTCCGGGAACCTATGTGTTGCGTCTAACCGTTTCAGATGGCCGTCTTAGTTCGTCTGATGACCGAACCTTTACCGTTGTGGCACCCGCGCTTGCTCCGGAGCTGGAATTTTCCGGGCTGGAAGATGGCATGCTGATCACTTCTCCAACGAATATCATTGGAACGATTTCAAGTTCATTGCTGGAATCCTATGAGTTGCAATACCGAATGGTGGATTCGGTGAACGTACAGGCTTGGACAACGTTTGCAACCGGAGCTTCTTCGGTTTCGAATGGTGTGTTGGGTGTATTTGATCCGACGCTGCTTCTGAACGGCATGTATGAAGTACGGTTAGTGTTGCTGGATATCCTTGGGGAGAGCCTTGAAACCGAGCCGGTGGCGGTGATTGTGGATGGCAATATGAAGGTGGGTAACTTTACCCTTTCGTTTAGTGATCTAAACCTCCCGCTGAGCGGTATTCCGATTGAAGTGATCCGCACCTATGACAGCCGTGACCCACGTACAGGTGATTTTGGCAAAGGTTGGTCGCTCTCTCTGGGTGATATCCGGTTGCAGAAAAACCGCGATTTGGGTGAACGCTGGCAAGAGGCCATCACGGAGTACAGCGGACTGGGATTAGCATACTATGAAGTGGTGCCCTATCGCGACCGCATTATCAGCGTTACCTTTCCGGATAACACGGTTTATCGTTTTAAAGCACGGTTCACTCCATCGGGACAACATGCCGTACCGATCCTTGATGGCGACGTGCTCTTCGACGCCTTGCCGGGAACCCATGCAAGCTTGGAACCGGTAGAGAAACCATTCCTAAAACTATTTGGTCAAATTCCGGAACCGGATGGTGCCCAGTCCGGTTTTGTAGATCTATTGGATTACGATACGGGCGAAAACTATGCGCCAAAACGCTTCAGACTTACCATGCCGGATGGAACGGCCTTTATTATTCATGAAGACACGGGACTGGAAAAGGTAATCGATCCGTTTGGCAACGAAGTGGAATACACCGATGCCGGTATCTTCCATTCGAATGGAGGTTCGGTTTCCTTTAACCGCGATGTTGAAGGACGCATCACTTCAATTGTCGACCCGGATGGTCAGGCCCTGTTATACCGCTACGACGCGGAAGGCCACCTGATCGAGTTCGAGAACCGTGAAGGCGAAGTTATGGAATTTTACTATGAGAACACCGCCTTCCCGGACTACCTGACGCGTATCGTCGATCCAACCGGTGCCGATGCCATCCGCACCGAATACGATGCCAACGGGCGCATGATCCGCCAGATTGATGCCTACGGCAATCCGATTGACATGGGCCACGATATCCCGAACCGCATCGAATCGGTCACCAATCGTCTTGGGCACGTTACCGTGCATGAATACGATGAAAATGGTAATGTGGTGAAGACCACCGATGCACTCGGAGGTATCACCACCTATACCTACGACGACCTGGATAATCAGCTTTCCAAGACCGATCCGTTGGGACGGACGACGAGCTGGACCTATGATGCCGACGACAACCAGACGTCCGAAATCGATCCGCTCGGCAACACGACAACCACCACGTATGATGCCCGCAGAAATCCGCTTTCCATGACGGATGCCAACGGCAACACGACCTGGTTTGAGTATGGCGATAAGGGACAGCTCACCAATATGGTCGACGCGGTTGGGAATTCAACCATGACGCTGGGCTATGATGCGTGGGGTAACCTACTCTCGCAGACCGATGCGCTCGGAAACATCACAACCTATGCCTACGACACTTCCGGCAACATGCTCACCATGACCGACCCATTGGGTGCGGTTACGGAATACACCTATGACGGACGTGGAAACCGCCTCTCGGAAACCAAGAGCTACACGGCTTCTACCGGTACTGTGACGGTGGTCTGGAACTATATTTACGATGCCGAAAACCGCCTTGTGGAAACCGTCGATCCGTTCGGCAATTCCTCGTTTGTGGAATACGATGCCAACGGCAAGGAGACCGCGAGGATCGACGAGCTGGGACGGCGCACCGAGCAAGTCTATAACGACCGTGGTGAACTCATCGAAATCCGCTATCCCGATGGAACCATGATGTCGTCGACCTACGACCTCGAAGGGCGCAAATTGTCTGACACCGATCAGGCAACCAACACCACGCAATATGTCTACGATGCGCTAGGTCGGATGACGCATACCATCCATCCCGATGGTGCCGTCGAGGAGACGGTGTTCGATGCCGCCGGACAGGCCATCCAGACCATTGATGCCCTCGGTAATGGTGCATGGATGGAGTACGACGATGCGGGTCGGCTGATTAAAACCACCGATGCGCTGGGTAACGAAACGGTCTACCAGCATGATTCCAATGGTAATATGTTGCTGTTCATCGATGCCAACAGCAATGTCACCGCCTATGTCTACGACGACATGAACCGTCGAACCAAGATGGTCTATCCTGATGCCACAGTGCAAACGACGCTCTACGATGCATTGAGCCGCAGGGCGGCTTCCATCGATCAGGCGGGTATAACCAATTGGTATGGATATACCGAAGCCGGACGCCTTGGCAGCGTAACCAACGCGATGGACGGGGTGACGCGATATGTCTACGACGAACTCGGGCGTCAGACTGCGCAGATCGATGCGTTGGGTCGCGTCACTGGCTATGAATACGATGTCTTAGGTCGCCGAACCAAACGTACTCTGCCGGAAGGGCAGGTAGAAACGGTGGCTTACAATGTCATTGGTCTGCCGGTTATGAAAACGGACTTCAACGGTAAAACCACAACATTTGCCTACGACGTCATGAATCGCCTCACGGCCAAGGTGCCGGATGCCTCGTTCGGTGCGCCGTCGATTACGTACGGCTACGATGCACGCGGGTTGCGTACGTCGATGGCCGACGCGCACGGCACGACGACCTACACCTATGATGAACGCGGGCAGCGAATCCAGAAGGCATCGCCCAACGGTACGTTGGATTATACCTACAATGATCAGGGATTACTGATATCTACAGTAAGCGGCAACGCCAACGGTGTGGATCTGGCCTACTCCTACGATGTGCTTAATCGCCTGCGCACTGTATCCAATCCGAATACAGGATTAACGATGTATGGCTACGACGCGGTTGGCAACCTGTCATCCATCGTCCACCCCAACGGGCTGAACTATGTGCATCAATACGATGCCTTGAACCGCTTGACGGATTTGACGGCCAACGCGCTCACCACCCCCATCCGCTCCTACACCTACACCCTGGCCGCCACCGGCCACCGTCTCGGAGTCACCGAGTCCACCGGGCGCACGGTTTCGTACCAATACGACAACCTGCATCGCCTGTTGCAGGAAGATGTTGTAGCCGGGGGCGGTGACCCCGGACCCTCCGGCACGGTCGACTACACCCTCGACGCGGTTGGCAACCGCCTCTCGCGCACCTCCACTTTGTCGGGCGTCTCCAGCCAGACGTTCTCCTACAGCGGCAACGACCTGCTTGACTCGGACTCATACGATGCCAACGGAAACACCATTGGAGGGTCGAGCTCTGTTTCGACCAATGGGGGGTTGAGATTGCTTCCGTCTGGCGCAATCACCTCGCCGACTACCGTCACCGACGTCTACGATTTCGAAAACCGCCTAGTCAAACGCACCACCGCATTGGGCGATGTCATCGAAATTACCTACGATGGTGATGGCAACCGCGTCAAAAAGACCGTCAACGGTTTGGCAACGTGGTATTTGGTGGATGACAACAACCACACGGGCTACGCCCAGGTAGTTGAGGAATTGGGTTCCGATCCGGGTACGGGCGATCTGCTTGTGCACACCACGTATGATTACGGGTTGGATCTGATTAGCCAAAGTAAAATTGAGTTCTTAACACCTATCAACTTAACACTTAAAACTCATTACTATGGCTATGACGGTCACGGCAACGTCCGTTTTCTGACGGACGGCACCGGTGCCATCACCGACACCTACGACTATGACGCGTTTGGCCTGCTGATCGGTCAGCAGGTCTATAACCCGGAAACAACCACATTGGAATCGGTGTCTCCGATTAACGCATCTCTAATAACGATTAACCATTATCGGTACTGCGGTGAGCAGTTCGATAATGATTTAGGCATGTACTTCCTCCGCGCCCGCTATCTCGAACCGGACCGCGGTCGCTTCTGGACGATGGATAACTATGAGGGCCGTGGCCACGATCCTGCGACGTTGCATAAATATCTCTACTGCCATGCCGATCCGGTAAATGGTATCGATCCAAGTGGGATGTTTAGTCTTTCGGAATTGTCTGCTTCATCTGTCATATCTTCCATGGTAGGTAAAATGTCAATGCTGCGTAACTTCTATGCTATGTCGGCAATAACAAGACGAGTTGGTATGTTATGGACATCTCAGGCATACCTGTCAGGACTGACATTACGTTATGGATTTTGGATGAAAATGGCTCTTGATGATGTTGCCCAGAGTCAACGGGGTCGCAGTTTGGCTGTCTATCAGGGAGCTAATTTGGCAATTTCGAAAACGGATGAGATGATGATGGCGATTTTAAAAGGAAACATCAGAGCTTTGCCAGTTAAGACCTTCAAGAGTGCGGCACTTGGACCTTTTGGAGCAATCTATACCGCAATTAACATGAAAGAGGGGCTTGGGGAGGTTGCTCATAATACAACAGATATCATTTCATTGGTCAGCAAGTTATCGATAGGATCAGCTATTGCAATGCAATATGGTGATGTTAAGAAATCTGTTCGTTTTGGTTTCACTTTCGCAGTCGGGCAATTCCGAGTAGAGCAGATCATTTGGGCATGCGGTGATATTCTTGCAGCAAAGCAAGATAATAATATGCCGCTTTATAATCGGGAAAAGCAGGAGCTTATTTCGTACCTAGATAGGTTTCTAGATGTGAAATAAAAGTTTTGTAAATGACGTTTGGTATGACAATGGAGAGTTGTTTTGAAACATAGAAAAATTACTGCATGGAAAGAACCCAAGGAATTTAAGGATTATGCATGGACAACTTTTCGAAAGAATGAACTTAAATTGGGGGGGGGACGACTTGTTCTGGAAGTATGTTTACTATTGGTTGCTTTAATAATTGGAGTTGTCGTAAATCCGCTCTCGGTTTTGTTTATTGTGCCCATATTTATTGCAATAGAAGTATTTCCTCGACTTTCGGAATGGTTGAGTGAATGCATCTTCCCTAAGAAGGTCAAGGTTAGTCATGATAGGATTACGTATAATGCTCTACTGAAGGGTTGGAGTTGCAAGTTCACGCATATTCGCAAGTTAGATCTGTTTGATTGGGATTATGCAGGGGAAAGCGGTAAATACATTGTGCTTATTTCACATTCAGGTGAGAAAGAAGTGATAGGAATGCCTTCGATTATTGATGCTGATGAAATCTGCCTAAGGATTAAAGAAAGAAAATGAATCCACGAGTCATTGGCGACGCACAAGCCAACTAATAGCCCAAATACGTAATCAGCAGATTGTCATTCGCACGACGGCCCCAAACTCGGAAATAATTACAATTCCTGTCCAGCAACTGTAATTTATACCACTTTTTACAGGAGCCGACTGGAAGTCGGCGATACGGTCGTATCGCCCGCATCTTGCGGGCCTGGCAGGCAGGATGCCTGCGATACTCATCGCGGCCATATTTCGAAAACAACCTGAAGTTGGTCTCCGTTGAGAGGCGTTCATGGTGGCTAACCTGAAAATTGCCCATTTTAGAAAATGAGTGTGGGCTGCCCCCCTTAAACTATGACATTTAAAATGTGAAATCTCCCTGTAGAGTA